>DASWPI010000080.1:0-78299 GCA_036398515.1 Paenirhodobacter sp. | reverse complement strand
GGATGAACATGGTCGAACGTTTCTTTGCCGAGATCACGACCCGCCGCATCCGCAGAGCAAGCTACTCAAGCGTCGATGATCTTGAACAGGCGATCTACGACTACCTGATCCTTCACAACGCAAAGCCGAGGCCCTTTATCTTGACCAAATCAGCCGAAGAAATCCTCAGGCGGGAACGAAGGGCACTCGATGCGCTCGACGATATCCGGGGGAGCCGGTAGCAAGCGTCAGATTCAGAACACTAGGAGAGTCATTTTTATAAAATTTTATTTTTAAAAAAATCCGTTACATATAGCCTTGGACTAAAGCTTTAGCAATTTTTACAAACCCACCAGACAATACAAGAAATGCCAACTTGAATGGCAATGCAACTGTTGCAGGCGGGACCATCATCATCCCCATAGACATTAATATTGCAGAAATAATCAAATCTATAACAAGAAATGGCAGCAGTATATAGAAAGCCATTTCAAAGGCACGAGACATCTCAGAAAGCATAAATGCGGGAACAATAACCCTTAAAGATGTACTACCCACAACATCTGCAGATTGCCCTTGATAAGCTATATCAAACAAATCATCAAATATAGCAGCGTCTATTCTCTTAGACATAAAATCCACAAATGGGGCAGAAATTTTTTCAAATGCTTCAATGTTATCTATTTTTCCGGACAAGAATGGGTCAACACCAGTATTCCAACTCTTCAAAAAAGTCGGCTCCATAACGAACCATGTCAAAAAAAGAGATAAACCAATTATTAGGAAGTTTGGTGGAGATGCCTGAAGACCAATGCCCTGTCGAAAAATTGAAAGCACAGAAACAATCAACGGAAAGCAAGTAACCATAATAGCCAAACTTGGCGATATACTTATAATCGTTATTAGAGAAAAAATTGCAAATGCCTGAGTCGAAATTGAATCACCATCACCAACTCTGAGTGATAATTCTTGCGCAGCACAAGCTATTGGATTTATCGAAATAAACCCAGTGACACACATTAGCCTACACGTACGAATGATTCTCATGAGTTATCCTGAAGACTTACTATTTCAGTGATACGCACTGCTAACGTGCCATCTTCTTCGACAGAACTATCGGTCAACTCTCCGCGAGCAATTAATCTATCGCCTACATATAACTCAACGGGATCGTCAATTCGACGATCAAGAATCAAGGTAGAATTAAAGCCGATTGATAAAAGCTCACGTATCATTGGGCGAACTTTCCCGACAGAAACAATAACTTCAACAGGCACAGAGGAAAGCGGGTTTTTCTCTACTTGCGGCGTCATATCATCACTCATCATATCACCTTCGCATGGCTTTTCAGCGCATAAATTTCTTCCAATATTTTGGTAAAAAACTCGTTAAAATCTACACAGATCCCACCTGCTGACTGAGAAATACTTATTTCACCGACGCCATATGCAGAATTTCCTACAATCTCCACATCAGTCAAATCCATACCCTCAATAAAATCTGACATACTCGGGTGCACAGTTATACAAATCCGTGCACCTCTTATATCTATAGGTATATTTTGAAAATAATCTGAAATGAGGCTACGGATTGCTCCACCCACAAAACATGGAACTGCCTTCTGGATCGCATCACTCAAGATATCCAAAAAATAAGATGAGCATTCCTCTCGAATATCTCCGTACGATGATGTCAGCTGATGAATTCTGCGTAATACCTCTAAACGTAGAGTATCCTTTTCATTTTCCTTGCTTGTAACACAATCATCCCATCCAGCCGCATAACCGCGCTCATATGCAGATAATTGCCCGGCCTCGATCTCAGCAGTACTGGCGAAAATATGATCAGTTCGCCCTGTCGAAAATTCAAATGTTTCCAAGTTGATCCGATTTCCGATCATACTCGCCCCTCATTACTATCCATCCAGCCGCGGAGAATCTCGACAGACTCGGTATGCCGCTCTTCTATCAAACGTTTAAGTCTTTCCACGGGCTCGGCCCCCGCCTGGGCGTGTCCATTACTGGCTTCTGCCGGAGATTGGACATCTTGCATATCTAGCGGCACAACCTTGGGTGCCCACTCAGGTGCATCTGGTGCTTCAGCGGTTTTGTCTTGTCTCTGACCTTTGACGGCGGTCAACTGAGCTTGGTCCGCGACAATATTCAACTGCCGCTTGGCCAATAGTATCGGGCGCATTACAAACAACCCGAGCACCAATACAACGACGGCAAGTGCAGCAATCGAGATCAGACGCATCATATCCAACGATTGCCCGGCAAAAAATCCGGCGGACGCCTCGGTGCCGGCATGCGCATCCGTCGCCTCAAATGGCATGGAACGAATTGTTATTACATCACCACGAGCTTCATCATAACCAACGGCCGAAGCCACCAGTTCACGTAACGAATCGAGCTCCTCCTGCGCACGCGGTGCAGCGACCGCCTGACCCGATGCATCTGTGTCAGGCACACCGTCCACCAGAACCGCGACAGTGATCCGCTTGATATCACCGGGGGCACGCAATAGCTCGCGCGTGGTTTCAGAGACTTCGTAATTTGTTCTTTCTCGCGTCTCCGATGCCTGCGATTTGGACTGCCCATTATTGTTGGCATTTCCATCAGGCAAATTCGATGCCACCGTCACATTCGGTGATTTGGTCGCATCCGCCTGCTTCGATGTCTCGGTACTCTCGGTTGAAATGATCACACGCCCCTGCGGATCATAGCGACGTTCGGTGATCGCTTCGCGTTCGGAGACGGTCTGAACGGACAGCTCGACGACAGCGTTGCCATACCCGACACGCGCCTCCAGCAATCGTTCGACGTTCTTGCGCAGCACGGCGGCCCGATCTTCACCCAGTTGATTCGGGCTTTTCTCGCCACTGGCAATCAGGCCGTTCACACTATCAATCACGGATACATCTTCAGGGCGCATACGCGGAATCGCCGAAGCCACCAAATATTGCAGCGCCTTCGCTTGCGGTGCCGACAATCCGCCATTCGGCGTTGTCACCGTAACGGAGGCCGTCGGGTGGTTGTCATTGCGAAAGGACGATCCTGTCACCGCCGCGATATGCACGCGTGCTGAACGAATGTCCGGATTCGCCAAAATGGTACGCGCCAGCTCACCTTCCTTGGCCCGCCAGTAAGCGGCATCAAACATTTGCGATGTTGTACCAAAACCGGAGAGCGAATCGAGCAGCTCGTACCCTGTGCCATTCAGCTTGGGCAGGCCTTCCGAGGCCAGCATCATACGCAACTCGTCCCGACGACGGTTATCGACCATGATCGAATCGCCCCGGATCTCATAGGTAACGCCCTGCTTTTCCAAAGCAGCGACGATTTCTCCAGATTGTGCGGGATCCAAGCCTGCGTAGAGCAAGGCCACACTGGGCTTGGAAGTGATGGCGGACAGGGCCAAAATCGCGGCAAACACCGCAATCGTCGCCCCCACCACAATCATGCGACGACGCGAATCTAGCGCCCCCCATGAGGTCAGGATTTGGTTCAAGTGTCACCTCCAGCAGACGGACTTCTGCCCCGCCTTTCTCTGGATAATTCCGCTTTCCGCTTAATAATCGGTTAGTTCATCTACGGTTATAGCATGAAACATCGAAGAACTCGGTGAGGCTCATGGCCCAGATGGATACAGCGCTCGACGCGCCCCCCAAGAAATCGTTCCTGCCGATCATGATCGGGACAGTGCTGATGCTGATATTCGGCGCGGGAACGTTCTATGCACTCTATTCAGGGCTGATTCTCGGCTCGGACAAACCCAAAGACACGCAGACGGCATCGGCTTCTCAGCCCGGTGTCGGCTACATTTCCTTGGACCCGATGATCATTTCATTGGGAAGCAGCGCTCCCAGGCATCTGCGATTCTCTGCTCAACTTGAGGTTCCTCTCGGCTTTCAGCCGGAGGTTGAGCTTTTGAAGCCGAGGGTGATCGACATTTTGAACAGCTATCTGCGCGCGGTGGACATCAGTGACCTCGAAGACCCGAATGCGCTGATACGCATTCGCGCCCAGATGCTGCGGCGTGTTCAAGTGATAACCGGTGAAGGTCGCGTCAACGACCTTCTGATCATTGAATTTGTATTTAACTGAGGAAGGCCCATGTCGATCAATTTCATCGTCGATGTTTTCATGGGATTGGCCGCGATTGCGGCCTCCCTCTACTGTTTCATTCTCTCGCGCCGCCTGAAACGCTTCAATCAGCTTGAACATGGTATGGGCGGAGCGATCGCAGTGCTTTCTGCACAGGTTGACGATATGACCTCGGCCCTGAAGCAGGCGCAAAAAACGGCTGCAGGCTCTGCCCAGCAGCTTGTGGACCTGACGGGCAGGGCCGAACAGGGTGCGCAGAAGCTCGAACTGATGCTGGCTTCCCTGCATGATCTCACGGATAGTCCGCCTCAACGTCACAGGGCGATTCGCCGTCGGCGGACAATATCCATGGAGGCGGCGGAATGATCTGGTCCCCCTCCCCAAAGGCGCATGCTTCACCGAAGCGCAAGCGCCGTCGCAGTATGCTTTTTGCGCTAACCTGCGTCTTTGGATTGGCGGCGATCATACGCCTGGCTGATGGAATGGGGGCATTTTTTGCCTTTGCCAGCGCCCAGAACTCCAATGTTGGGGCGCAGTCCTGTGAGGCCGACGATGGCACCATCGCCCTCATGGGGGCCCTTCGTGACCGCGAAGAGAAAGTCACAGTGCAAGAAGGAATAGTGGCGGATCGTACACGCGCGTTGGAACTGGCGGACAAGCGTATTCAAGAGGGCCTGGCAGCGCTTCACGCGGCCGAAAAAGAACTGGCAGCGACGGTGACAATCGCCGACAAGGCTGCGGAGCAAGACGTAGCCAGACTGGTCATCGTCTATGAGACAATGAAGCCGAAAGACGCTGCTCCGCTCTTCGCTGCAATGTCGCCAGAGTTTGCATCTGGATTCCTCGGGCGCATGCGACCCGAGGCTGCTGCTGCCATCTTCGCGAATCTCAATCCTGAAACAGCCTATGCCATCAGCGCCATCGTGGCCGGTAGAAATGCCGGGGCTCCATTAAATTGAGAAATAACCCAAGTAGATTTTCGGCAACCTCAATTACTGGAATCAAAAAATGATCGGCATAATTGGCATAATCCTGATCTTCGTGATGGTATTCGGCGGCTACATCGCGGCCGGAGGAAATATTGGGATAATACTGCACTCACTTCCTTTTGAGATGATGATGATTGGTGGTGCGGCCGTCGGTGCATTCATTTTAGCAAATGACATGCCAACGGTTAAGCAAACACTCAAAGACATGAAAAAGGTCTTCAAAGGGCCGAAATGGAAACCATCAGATTATCGCGACCTGCTATGTTTGCTATTCGAGATTATCCGACTTGTTCGTCAAAATCCTGTTGCGATTGAAGAGCATATTGAAAATCCGGAAACGTCATCTATTTTTGGAAAATATCCAAAAATATTAAAAGATCATGATATAATAGATATGATTTGCGACACATTCCGGTCAGCATCAATGAATTATGACGACCCCCACCAAGTAGAAGAGGTCCTCGACAAGCAGATTGATGCAAGTTACCAGCATTCTTTGCACCCTAGCCATGCCATGCAATCAGTGGCAGATGCGCTTCCAGCCCTGGGGATCGTCGCAGCGGTACTCGGCGTTGTTAAAACAATGGGAGCAATTGACCAACCACCTGAAATTCTAGGGAAAATGATTGGTGGTGCGCTGGTGGGTACATTTCTCGGGGTATTTCTAGCTTATGGATTTGTCGCCCCTTTCTCATCGCGGATGCGTTTTGCCGCAGATGAAGATAGTCATTTCTATAAATTGGTCAGGGAAGTTCTTGTTTCAAATCTCTACAATAATCCGACGAATATCTGTATTGAGGTAGGCCGACAAAATATGCCCCACCATATCCGGCCAAGCTTTTCAGAACTGGAGGAAGCCCTTAAAGGGGTTCGTTCGGAGGCAGCGTGATGCGGATAATTTTTTCGCTTTCTTTTATACTGATATTTAGCGCAGGTACCACCATGGCCGAACAACTTTTTGTTCGATCTGGTGAACATGATGGATTTTCACGTATTGTGATCCCCTATCCACGTGGAACATCATGGACAATCAGTAAGGATGAGGATGAGATTATACTACACACGAACCGTAGCGATTTCACCTATGATGTTCGAGATGTGTTTCGCCTAATTCCGCGAAACCGTGTTGTGTCCATGTTAGCAAATGATGAAAATAATACATTAATCATTAAAATCGGGGAAAAATTTTACAACAAAGCATATCAGCTTGATAGCGGTCCTGTCGTTATCGATATACTTGACACCCCCGTCAGCTCTCCGGCAAGAGATCACCAAACATCTGGACGTGTAGATATACAGAAATATTCCAATCTACTTTGGCAAGACAACATAACAAATAGTAACTCTGGGAAACTCTCAACAATCACACAGACACAATCCAAAACCTCTGCGATAGAAAACAATACACGCGTTGGTATTTCCGAACGGCAATTGCTGGATAGTCTTAGTCGGGCTGTCTCGCAGGGAATTTTTACTGTAGACCCTGCGCGTAAGCTGGCGAAAACAATAACGGGCCCGTCCCTATCTGTAGCTGATTCAGATATCGCCCCTGCGTATCTACTTCCATTGCAATCCGAGACAGTGTTTGAGCGTGACATGGACATGCTCAACGACCAAGCGAAAGTCCTTACCAATGGTCAATCCTGCCCAAGTGACCGTAATTTCTCACTAGAGACTTGGATCTCCGATGCAGACCAGATTAAGCAATTTGTACAAGCTCGAAATGGTTTGATCGGTGAATTTGATCGCCCGGATACGGCCGCGGTTGAACGGTTGATACGTCTCTATTTGGCCTTGGGTTTTGGCGTCGAAGCCAAAGCAACCATAACTGCATTCAACTTTGATGCCGCTTCCGCAGGCCCGCTGGGTTACATAGCAGACGTCATTGATGGCATGCCTACGCCCTCAGATTCCCCTATTTCGCGAATGGCAGCGTGTAACGGAAAAGTTGCACTTTGGGCGTTCATGGGCGGCCCAATTCCGGGTGACCCCGGGCAAATCAACGTCAATGCGGTTCAAAGCAGCTTCTCTGCTCTGCCATCTCAGATTCGCGATATTCTTGGCCCTGCACTGGTCGAAAAATTGTTAAAAATAGGCCACTCTGACGTGGCAGAAGCCATCCGAAATGCGTTGCGCAGAAGCAATATGACGGGGGCCACCCCTCTTGTTCTCGCCCAGGCACAACTGGATTTGGCATCCGGTCAACCGCTGGCAGCAGAGAAATCCTTGTCGGTCACAACACCCCGCAATGATCTGGATTCGGCGCAAAGTCTTGTATTATTTGTCGAGGCCCGCCTGATGCGCGACCAAAGCATAGACAAGGGCACAACGGATGATCTTGCAGCACAACTCCATCAGAATGGGCCATCTGATCTGGGCTATCGGCTACGCCGAGCACTGATCTTGGCGCATGGATCAGTTGGAGAATTTGACGAGGCCTTCGTCACGTTGGCGCAATGGCCTGAATCCGATCAGCCCGAATTGCGGACCAGATCGCGCGGGGAACTGGTTGAACAGCTCAGCCGTGTTCCCGACGATATGATCTTTGCCAAGCAGATATTCAAACAAAAAATCGTACTGCAACAAGCGGACCTGTTACCGACCCTTCGTATCAAATTGGCGGACCGCCTGTCAAAACTGGGGTTTAGTGCTGCCGCCGATGATATTTTGACTCCTGCAATACGCGGAACGGCCTCGGGTCGGCTGGCGCTAGCGCGTTCGGCTTTGGCGGAAAAGGATGGGGCGGCGGCATTGGCCCATCTTTCCGGTCTGGATGGCAATGTCGCCACCCAACTTCGTGCGGACGCATATCTGGCGCTTGGCGAACACGCGAACGCGGCCGCCATTCTGCGCTCACTGGGCGACGATCAAGGCTCGGCACGTGAGGCTTGGCGCGGCGCTTCGTGGGAAATCGTGCGCGAACATGGCAGCGAAGATGAACGGGCTGCAATCGCACCTTTGGCCAGCGCCCCTGCACCTGAAGCAGCAGACGCCCCAGTACCAGGTCCGATCACGCGGGCAAACAGCTTGATCAGTCAAAGTCAGGATGAACGTGCATTACTGAACCGGCTGCTTACCGCATATTAAAAGGGATCAAGCCTCTGGGATGCAATCAACCTTGCCGCATGGCGCGTATACGTGCGGCAAGTGCGAGGGTTGAGCCGTCTTTTCCCGCACCATCGGCATCCCCATCCAAAACCGGGGCCAGAGCAGCTGCCAATTCCTTGCCCAGTTCTACCCCCCATTGGTCAAAACTATTAATCCCCAGAATCACGCCCTCAACAAATACCCGGTGCTCATACAGTGCGATGATTGCCCCCAGGACATAGGGCGTCAGCTTTCCATACAACAACGTGGTAGATGGGCGATTACCCGGGAACACACGGTGCCTTGCCTGACGCTCCAACTCGTCGCCATCAAGACCCCTGCGACGCATGATCGCGCGGGCTTCATCCAACGACCGCCCCCGCAACAATGCCTCCGACTGCGCCAGACAATTTGCCGCCAGCAACAGATGTTGATGCGCCAAATCCGGTTCATGCCCCTGTGCGGCAAGGATAAATTCACACGGAACCGTACGGGTTCCCTGATGGATCAGCTGATAGAAGGCGTGCTGCCCATTGGTGCCTGGCTCCCCCCAGACCACCGGCCCGGACTGATAAGCCAGATCAGAGCCATCCATGGACACCCGCTTGCCATTCGATTCCATCTCAAGCTGCTGCAAATAGGCGGGCAAACGCGACAGACGCTGATCGTAGGGCAAAACCGCCCGCGTCGCATGGCCCAGAACCTGATTGTGCCAGATCCCGACCAGCGCCAGCAATACCGGCAGGTTCTGCGCAAATGGCGCTTCCCGGAAATGCCGGTCCATCGCCGCACCACCGGCATGGAATTCGGCGAAACGCTGCGGCCCAATGGCAATCATCAGCGACAGTCCGATAGGCGACCAGACCGAGTATCGTCCCCCAACCCAATCTTCAAACCCGAAAACCCGGCTGTCCGGGATACCGAATGCGGCCGTCCGGTCAGTTGCCGTTGAAATCGCCGCAAATTGAGCCGCCGGATCGTCCACCTGCGCGGCCATCCAGCGCCGCGCGGTCTCGGCATTGGTCATGGTTTCGATCGTCGTGAAGGTCTTCGACGCCACGATCACCAGCGTGGTTTCGGGGTTCAGCGTCGCCAGCGTATCATGAATATGCGCACCATCGACATTTGACACAAAATGGCATCGCGGCCCATCATGATAGGGTGACAGCGCCAGCACCGCCATCGCTGGCCCCAGATCCGAGCCACCGATGCCGATATTCACCACATCGGTGATCCGCCCGCCCTGCCCGACAAAGGCGCCACGACGCACCTGTTCGGAAAACGCGCGCATACGTGCCAGCGTCTGACGCAGCGGCGGCATCACGTCGACCCCGTCCACCTCGATACGGGCATCGGGGTTGCGCCAGGCCGTATGCAACACGGCACGGCCCTCAGTCTCGTTGATCTTGGCGCCGGTGAACATCGCCTCGCGCTTGCCCGCGACATCGCAGGCCTCGGCCAGATCCAGCAACATCGTCCGCGCCTCGGCATCAATCGAGGTTTTCGAATAGTCGAACAGGAACTCGCCGAAACCGGCGCTGAAATCAGCGGCGCGATCCCCGTCATCAAACAGATCCATGATCCGGCGGTCTTTTACACCAGCGGCATAGGTGGTCAGCGTATCAAAGCGATTCATCAGGGGGCCCAGTGGATTGTGGCGTTCTTCAGCACAGTGCGCACCGGGGCCTGAAGCTCCGGCAAGGTTTCCGCCCGTTCTAGCGCGGCACGTTTTTCGGCGCCAGTGATCAGAATATGACAGTGCATCGCATCGCGCAAAACCCGCGCCGTCAGGGTGATCCGAGGCTCTCCCGCCGCATCGGCACGCAGCGCCATCAAGGGCGGCGCATCATCGGTAAGCGCCTCGGCCAACCGATCCGCCCCCGGAAACAGCGACGCCGTATGCATATCCGCCCCCATCCCCAGCAACAGCACGGTGATCGGCAAGGCGCCCTCCACCCCCTCGGCCAGCTCCGCCATCCGGTCCTCGGGCGCGGCGGCGGGCGCGTAAAGCGGCACCAGACGCGCAGCTGCGGCCCGATTACGCAACAACCTGTCGCGGAGCAGGCGGGTATTAGACCGCGGGCTGGCCTCATCCACCCAGCGTTCGTCATTCAACAGCACCGAAACCCGGTCCCATTCCAGATCCAGCCCCGACAGGATGTCGAACACCGGCCCCGGCGTCGTGCCACCCGGCACCGACAAGGTGACGCGATCCCCCTGCGTCAGCCCCTGCCGCAACTCTGCGGCAATGGCATCGGCCAGTGCCATCATCAGCATCTCACGGTCGGGATATTCGACAAAGTTCATCCGTGTATACCCCGCCAACGGCGTCCGTCACGGTGCATCAGCATCAACGCATCATCGGGCCCCGACGATCCCGAATCATAGCCCTGCGGACGGTCGCCCCGCGCCTCCCACCCGGCGATGATCGGGTCACTCCAGGCCCAGGCGGCCTCGACCTCATCGCCGCGCATGAACAGCGTCTGGTTGCCCCGGATCACATCCATGATCAGCCGCTCATAAGCATCGGGAATATCGGTGCCCTCTTCGCCCAAAGCCTCGGCAAAGGACATGTCCAACGGAACCTGCACCAGACGCATCCCGCCCGGCCCCGGTTCCTTGATCATAACCTTCAGGTTCATCCCCTCATTCGGCTGCAACCGGATAACCAGCACATTTTCCTGCCAGCTCGCCTCGGCATCATCAAAAATCGAATGCGGTGGCTGCTTGAAGGTGATCGCGATTTCCGAGGTCCGCGCACGCAACCGCTTGCCGGTGCGCAAGTAGAACGGCGTCCCCTGCCAGCGCCAGTTCGCCACCTGCACCTTCAGCGCGATATAACTCTCGGTGCGGCTGTTCGGATCCTCGGCATCAGCCAGATAGCCGCTTTTGGGTTCGCGCCCGCCAATCCCCAGATACTGGCCCCGCACGATATCTGCCGCAGGCACCGGTTGCAGCGCGCGGATCACCTTCAGCTTCTCATCGCGCACCGCATCGGGGTCAAAATGATAGGGTGGCTCCATCGCGATCAGGCACAACAGCTGCATCAGGTGGTTTTGCACCATATCCCGCATCGCACCGGATTTGTCGTAATAGGATCCGCGCCCGCCGACCCCCACCGTTTCGGCCACGGTGATCTGCACATGGTCGATATACTGGCTGTTCCAGAGCGGCTCGAACAGGATATTGGCAAAGCGCACCGCCATCAGGTTCTGCACGGTCTCCTTGCCCAGATAGTGATCGATACGGTAAATCTGCCGCTCGTCGAAATGCGCCGCCAGCGTCGCATTCAACGCCTTGGCCGATACCAGATCGCGCCCGAACGGCTTTTCCACCACCACCCGGGTCTCGGGCGTGGCGATGCCATAGCTGTGCAGCCGCTCGGTCAAGTCGCCGAACAACGACGGCGCCACCGAGAAATAGAACGCATTGACCACGTCGGGCCGGATCAAGTCGCGCAACTCCTGCCAACCGACACTGCCCTGCGCATCCAGCGTGACATAGGCCAGCGCCTGCAAGAAGGCGTCGATCTTGGCGGCATCGCGTTTGCCCGCGCCGACATATTCCATGATGGCCTTGCGCGCCATATCACGGAAGCCCTCGGTATCCAGATCCGCACGCGCCGCGCCGATGATCCGCGCCCCCTCGGGCATCTGGCCGTCAAAGAACCTGCGATACAGGCCGGGAAGGATTTTGCGGGTGGCGAGGTCGCCGGTGGCCCCGATGATGACCAAGTCAAATACGTCCACCGGAATGACACGCGAAACCATTGGCTGCTCCGTCGTTAGCGCTAACAAAATTCTTCTATCACGCATTGGCCCAGAGTCTAGCCCGCTTGGCCCAGAGTCTAGCCCGCGCATCCGGGCGGTCAACGCTGTTTCGCCTCCGCTGACAAATGAGCGCGGCCAAACGCCTCATTTTGCGCCGGTTTTCGCGCCGCTCAAGGCGCCAGCGCCTTGCCCAACCGGGGGAGTTTCGCCCGTTTCATCAGGCCGCGCATCGGCTGCGCCTGCCCGGACAGCCGTTCGGCGGTTGCGCGCACAGCTTCAACCACGGCCGCCACCCGCTCGGGGTGCTGCGACCACAATTCCCACAGAAAACCATCCGGGTCCCGGCGCTCCAGCCCCTCGGCCCGCAAGGTGCCGCGCGGAAAATCACTGGCGTTGAAGGTGACAACTGCCTCGGCCCCACCGGCGATGGCCGCCGCCAGGACATGCACGTCATTCGGGTCCGGCAAAAACAGCCGCGCCTCCAGCGCGGGTCGCGGCGCCACCTCGGCGCCCGGAAAGGTGGCCCGCAAGGTGGCGATATCGCCCCGCGCCCAGGTTTCTTCGGCCACGCCACCTCGCCGTGCCGCCGCCCGCGCCCATTCCTCCAGAATGCGGGCCGACCACAGCGGCGCATACAGCCCCTCGGCCGCAACGCCGATCAATATCTCGCGCAGCACCGTCGGATACAGCACACAGGCATCCAGCAGGATCTTGTCGCCCGCCATCAATCCAACCGAAAGAACAGGGCTTTCAGATAGCCCGACTCGGCCAGTTGCGGCAGCATCGGATGATCCGGCCCCGCCGAACCGGTGTGCAGCAATTGCGACCGCCGCCCCGCCTTGCCGATACCGCGCGCAGATGCCGCCCGGAACTGCACCAGATCGGCCGCATGCGAACACGAACACACCGCCAGATAGCCACCGGGCGCCACCAAGGGCGCGGCCAGCTTGGCAATCCGTTCATAGGCGCGCAGCCCCGCCTCCAACGCCTGTTTGTTCGGCGCGAAGGCGGGCGGATCGCAGATCACCAGATCGAACCTCTCGCCCTCGGCCGCCAGCGCCTCAAGCGTGGCAAAGGCATCGCCCTGACGCGTCGCAAACTGCTCCGCCGCCCCCATCGCCGCCGCTCCCTGTTCCGCCAGGTTCAGCGCCGGCACCGACGCATCAACCGCCACAGCCGCCGTTGCGCCCCCCGCCAGACAGGCCAGCGCAAAGCCCCCCACATGCGAAAACACATCCAGCACCCGCGCGCCCCTGGCCAGACGCGCCGCAAAGGCATGGTTCGGCCGCTGGTCAAAGAACAACCCGGTCTTCTGTCCGCCCAGAACATCGGCCATATAGACCGCACCGTTCATCGAGACGGCAATCGGCCCCGCGACCGCGCCTTGCAGCACCACGGTCTCTTCGATCAACCCTTCCAGCCCGCGTGACCGGCCCGAGCCATTCTTGATCACCGTCGCCACCCCCGTCACCGCCACCAGGGCGGCGGTCAGATCGGCAATCATCACCTCGGACCAGGCGGCGTTGGGTTGAATCACCGCCGTATCCCCGAAGCGGTCGATGATCACACCGGGCAGACCATCGGCCTCGGCGTGGATCAAGCGGTAGAACGGCTGCTCGAACAGCCGCGTCCGCAATTCCAACGCATGGGCAATGCGGGCCGCGATCCAGTCACGGTCGATCACCGCCTCGGGGTTGCGATCCAGCACGCGGGCGATGATCTTGGATTTCGGGTTCACCGTAACCGTCGCCATCGGGCGACGCTCGGCATCCTCCAGCACGGCCAGCGTGCCCGGCGCCATCGCCTGCGTGCGCCGGTCGGTGACCAGCTCATCCGCATAGACCCAGGGGAAGCCGTGCCGGATCGCGCGGGCCTCGGCCTTGGGACGCAGCCGCACAACGGGACGCCCGATAGGCTCTGGCACGGGCAGCGTGGCGGAAAGATCGGTGTCGGACATCTCGGGCTCCGGGTTCTGGCGGTTTCTTCCGCTCTAGCGCGGGGCCACCGGCAAGGAAAGACGCTGCGCACCCCGCAACCGGTCAAATCGCCCCGTTTACATGGTTTGACGGGTGGTTCGCGGTCTGGGTGCAGAAATCCGCTTGTGCCGCTGCGTGACAGGCGCAGTATAGGTATGTGCTTGCAATTGACTTGTTAGCGCTAACATATTACATGAAGGCCAGCGCCCCTTGCGCCCCGCCCTGCGGGACCATGCGGCACCGCGCCCCTGACCGCAGCCGACCGGATGGAAGCCATGACCGTGATCTCAGCCCCCACCAATGCCACGATCGCCCGTGTGACGGATCGGATCCGGGAACGATCAAAAACCCGTCGCGCCGAATATCTGGCCCAGATGCATGAGGCCGTCGCCAAAGGCACCGTCCGCGCCCATCTGGCCTGCGGCAATCAGGCCCACGCCTATGCCGCGATGGGCGAGCAGAAATCCCTGCTGGCCGAGGGGCGCGTGCCGAATATCGGCATCGTCACCGCCTATAACGATATGCTGTCGGCGCACCAACCATTTGAAACCTTTCCGAACCGGATCAAGGCCGCCCTGCATGGCGTCGGTGCCACCGCGCAGGTCGCGGGCGGTGTGCCCGCCATGTGTGATGGCGTCACCCAGGGCCAGACCGGGATGGAACTGTCGCTGTTTTCACGCGATGTCATCGCCTTGTCGGCGGGTGTGGCGTTGTCGCACAACTGCTTCGATGCCTCGTTGTATCTGGGGGTCTGCGACAAGATCGTGCCCGGCCTGATCATCGCGGCGGCCACCTTCGGCCATATTCCGGCGATTTTCGTGCCCGCCGGACCGATGACCTCGGGCCTGCCGAACGACGAAAAGGCCAAGGTCCGCAACCAATACGCCGCGGGCGAGATAGGGCGCGACAAGCTGATGGCCGCCGAAATGGCCTCATATCACGGCCCCGGCACCTGCACCTTTTACGGCACGGCGAACTCCAACCAGATGCTGATGGAAATCATGGGTCTGCACCTGCCGGGTGCCAGTTTCATCAACCCGAACACGCCGCTGCGCGATGCGCTGACCGAACAGGCGGCGCGACGCGCGGCGGAAATCACCGCGCTTGGCAATGATTTCCGCCCGGCCGGGGAGATTCTGGACGAGCGCGCCTTTGTCAACGGTATCGTCGGGTTGATGGCCACCGGTGGCTCGACCAATCTGGTCCTGCATCTGCCCGCCATGGCGCGCGCCGCCGGGGTCATTCTGGACATCGAGGATTTCGACGACATCTCGTCGATCGTGCCGTTGATGGCCAAGGTCTATCCGAACGGTCTGGCGGATGTGAACCATTTCCACGCGGCCGGCGGCATGCAGTTTCTGATCCGCGAGTTGCTGGGCGCGGGCCTGCTGAATGCCGACGCCAAGACCGTGGCGGGCGACGGGCTGGCCGCTTATGTCACCGAACCCAAGCTGATCGACGGCCATCTGACCTGGGTCGAGGCCCCCGAAGACAGCCAGAACGACAAAATCCTGCGCCCCGCCGCCAATCCGTTCCAACCGCAAGGCGGGCTGAAACAGTTGAACGGCAATCTGGGCCGGGGGGTGATCAAGATCTCGGCCGTTGCGCCCGAATATCACGTGATCGAGGCACCGGTGCGGGTCTTTGCCGATCAGGAAGAGGTCAAGGCCGCCTTCAAGCGTGACGAATTCACCTCTGACACCGTGGTCGTCGTGCGCTTTCAGGGGCCGCAGGCCAACGGCATGCCGGAATTGCACTCATTGACGCCCACATTGTCGGTGCTGCTGGGGCGCGGGCTGCGGGTAGCGCTGGTCACCGATGGCCGGATGTCCGGTGCCTCGGGCAAGGTGCCCGCCGCGATCCATGTCAGCCCCGAGGCCGCCGTTGGCGGGCCGCTGGCACGGCTGCGGGATGGTGACATCGTGCGGCTGGACGCGGAGAAGGGCGAACTGACCTGTCTGGCACCCGATTTTGCCACCCGCACCCCGGTAACCGCCGATCTGTCAAAGAACCAGCACGGCATCGGGCGCGAATTGTTTGCGGCGTTCCGGCGTAATGTCGGGCCCGCCACCGACGGCGCCGCCGTCGTCGTCTGACCTGTAGGAGCCTGCCATGACCCCCGCCGAACAATCCGATGCCGCCCGTAAAATCTGTGCCCTGGCTCCGATCATCCCGGTGATCGTGGTCAAGGAGGCCGCCCATGCCGTGCCACTGGCGCAGGCTCTGGTCGCGGGCGGGTTGCCCGCCCTCGAAGTCACCTTGCGCACCGCCTGCGCGCTGGATGCGATCCGCGCGATGGCGCATGTCGCGGGCGGCACGGTTGGTGCGGGCACGCTGCTGACCCCCGCCGATGTCAAGGCGGCCAAGGCCGCGGGCGCCAAATTCGGCGTCTCGCCGGGGTTGACCGAAACGCTGGTCAAGGCCTGTCAGGATGCGGATCTGCCACTGCTGCCCGGCTGCGTCACCGCGTCCGAGGTGATGCAGGCGATGGAATGGGGCTATCGGGTGCTGAAATTCTTCCCGGCGGGCACATCGGGCGGCGCGGCGGCGATCAAGGCGCTTGGCGGCCCGCTGCCACAGGTCAGCTTCTGCCCGACCGGCGGCGTCAGCCTGCAAAACGCCCCCGAGTATCTGCGCCTGCCCAACGTGCTTTGCGCCGGGGGCAGCTGGGTTGCCCCCGATGCGATGGTGCAATCGGGCGATTGGGCGGGGATCACCGCCCTGGCGCGTGAGGCCGCCGCCCTGCCACGCTGAACACCCTGCACGAATACGACCGTGCTCAGGTCTCGACCAGCGCCCGTTCGATGATCGCCGCCACGGCGGCGGTCGTCTGGTTCAACTGCTCAGCCAGGGCCTGCAGGCTGTCCACCCCCGCCTCACGCAGCAAAAACACCCGCCCGCCTTCGCCGATCGCCAGCATGTCCAGCGGCCGTTCCGTCAACAGCCGCCCGCCCGCCTGCAACCGCCACAGGAACCGGTAGGCCGCGCCCAGCGTATCGGCCTCGGCGCGGGTGATGAACCCGCCACGCGGCCCGGCGCGCAACTGCGCCTCGACCCGGTGCGCCGGGGCCGCCAGCCGCAACGCAAAGCTTTGCGCCAGCAGTTCCAGATCCTGCAAACGGCCGGGGCCGATCTTGGCCTCCCACGCCCCATCGGGCGCCTTGGCCGCAAAAATCCGCGCCCGCATCTCGGCCAGATCGGACATCACCCCGGCCCCGCCGCCCTTGGCCGCCAGGATTTGCAACCGCGCCGCCTCGATATCGGCCCGCAACGTCGCATCCCCCGCCAAAGGCCGCGCCCGCGTCAGCGCCAGATGTTCCCAGGTCCAGGCCTCTTCCATCTGATAGCTGTAAAAACTGTCCAGCGAGGTTGCCACCGGCCCCTGCCGGCCCGAGGGACGCAGCCGCATATCGACCTCATACAACCGCCCCTCGGGCATGGGCGCGCTAATCGCGGTGATCATCGCCTGCGTCAGCCGCGCGAAATATTGACGCGTAGGCAATGGCTTGGGCCCATCCGATGTCTCGGCCCCCTGCGCATCGTAGATCACGATCAGATCCAGATCCGAGGCCGCGTTCAACCGTTCCGCCCCCAAGGACCCCATCGCCACCACAGCCGCCCCACGCCCCGGCTGCGGGCCATGCTTGCGGGCAAATTCCGCGACCACATCCGGCCACAACCCCGCAACCGCGACCGCTGCGATATCGGCATACTGCCGCGCCGCCTCGGCCGCATCGACGAGCCCACGCAAGTGATGCACGCCAACGCGGAACCAGCATTCCTTGGCCCAGCGCCGCGCGGCGTTCAGGCGCCCCTCGTAATCCGCCTCAACCGCCAGGGCGGCGTTGAAATGGGCGGCAAGCGTCATGGTATCGGGCCAGGCGGCAAAGAACGATCCGCCCAGAACCGCATCCAGCACCCCGGCATTGCGCGACAGATAGCCCGCCAGACCCGGTGCCGTCGCGCAGATATCCACAATCAGATCAATCAATTGCGGGTTCGAGGCAAACAGCGAGAACAGTTGCACCCCGGCAGGCAGCCCCTTGAGGAACAGATCGAACCGCAACAGCGCCTCTTCCGTATTCGCCGCGCGTTCCATTCGGCGCAGGATCTCGGGTTCGATCCGCCCAAATATCGCCTGCGCGCGTTCCGAGCGCAGCGCCGGGTAGCTGCGCCACCCCTCGATAATCGCTTCGGCGGCATCGGTCAGATCCGGGCGTCCGGCACATTCACCGGCATCGGGCGGGGCAAAGAAATCACCGGTCAGGGCCTCGACCCGGTCCAGCCGTTCGCGCAACGCACGTGTCCAGCGGCCGGTATCGGCTTCGCCCATCATCCGGGCGATGCGATCCAGCCCCTCGGGCGTGACCGGCAACAGATGCGTCTGCGCATCGTTCACCATCTGCACCCGATGCTCGACCTCCCGGTGGGCCCGGTAATGGCCGATCAGTTCTTCCGCCACGGGCGTGGGCACCCAGCCCTTTTGCGCCAACAGGCGCAGCCCACCCACCGTGGTGCCATCCCGCAGGTCCGGGTCGCGCCCGCCCGCGATCAACTGCCGGGTCTGGGTGAAAAATTCGATCTCGCGGATACCGCCTTGACCCAGCTTCATGTTGTGGCCCGGAATTTCCAGCGGCCCGTTCAGCCCCTTGTGATCACGGATGCGCAAACGCATGTCATGCACATCCTGAATCGCGGCGAAATCCAGATGCCTGCGCCAGACGAACGGCGTCAGCGCCGTTAAAAACCGCTGCCCCGCCGCGATATCGCCCCCACACGGCCGCGCCTTGATATAGGCGGCACGTTCCCATGACCGGCCCTCGGCCTCATAATACAGCTCGGCGGAGGCCATCGAAATACAGACCGGCGTGACCGAGGCATCGGGCCGCAACCGCAGATCGGTGCGGAAAACATAGCCCTGCGCGGTGTGTTCCGACAGCAGCGCGGTGAGCTTGCGGGTCACCCGGACAAAGGCGGTGCGCGCCCCGAGCCTGTCCGCCGGGTCATAGCGGGTTTCGTCGTACAGACAGATCAGGTCGATATCCGAAGAATAGTTCAATTCTGCGGCGCCCATCTTGCCCATCGCCAGCGCCACCATGCCGCCCGCCGTTTCCAGATCATCGGGCGTCGCGCCGGGTAGTTTGCCGCGCCGGATTTCCTCGGCCACGCCCGCGCGAATGGCCCGGTCCACCGCATGATCGGCCAGTTGCGTCAAGGCCCCGGTCACCTGTTCCAGCGTCCAGACCCCGCCCAGATCCGCCAGCCCGGTCAACGCCGCGATGCGCCGTTTCGCACGCCGCAATTCCGCGCCCAGATCCTCGGGCATCAGGGCGTCGATCCGTGCCAACTCGGCGCGCAGCGCGTCATCCGGGTCCCCCGCCAATGCCTCGGCCACCCAATCGCGATCACGTTCCAGCAAGGTCGCAAGATAAGGCGAACAGCCCGCCGCCCCCACGATCAATTGCCGCACTTCGGGCGGCAGATCCGTGTAAAGCGCGGCGACACCGGCCCCAAGGCCTGGTTCATACGGAATGGGCGAGCGGGTCAGGGCACTGGCGAATATCATGATGGCACGATGCCCGTGGCACAGGGGGTTTTCAACCCCGCCCCGATGCGGCAAATCCAATGTGGGAAAACCCAAAACCGGGGGCGGGGATGAGCAAATCGCTGAAGCGGGTCCAGACGGCGCTGGAACTGGCGGGCGTGACCGTCGATATCCGCGCGGTCGATCAGGCCCGCACCGCCGCAGAAGCCGCCGCGGCGGCAGGGTGCCAGCTGGACCAGATCGCCAAGTCGATCCTGTTTCGTGGCGTGCAATCGGGCCGGGTCGTGTTGTTTCTGACCGCAGGCGGTAATCGTGTCGATGCGGCGCGCGCCAGTGCGGTCGCGGGTGAACCCCTGGACAAGGCCGATGCCGATCTGGTGCGGTCCGAGACCGGCTTTGCCATCGGAGGGGTGTCGCCCGTCGGGCATCTGCATCCGGTGCGCAGCTATTTCGACCCGCGTCTGAACGATTTCCCCACGATCTGGGCCGCCGCTGGCACGCCGCGCCATATCTTTGCCATTGCCCCGACCGATCTGCTGCGGATTACCGGTGCCATACCGGCGGAATTCGTCCAGCCGTCCTAGAACAGCCCGCATGTAATAATGATTCACATTACCCTTGACGCAGGCCATTACCCTCCCCATTTCTGGTCATGTAAATGATATTCACATTCAAACCGGAGAGTTACATGTCCTACGCCTACACCTCTTCCACCCCGCGTCCGGGCTGGATCACACGCGCGCTGAACTGGATGGATGAACGCGGCCCGATTTCCTGGATCGCGGCCACGGTTGTAACCTTCACCTTTGGCGGCCCACTGGGCCTGCTGGTGCTGGCCTTTGCGCTGGTCACCGGGCGGTTCCGGTCGCGGGCGCGGCGCGAGCGCATGGCCGGGGGGTTCAATTGTGGGCGGATGAACCTGCATCTGTCGCGCCCGACCGGCAACCGGGCCTTTGATGCCTATAAATCCGAAACCATCGCCCGTCTGGAACGCGAGCAGGATGATTTCGAGGGCTTCCTGATCCGCCTGCGTGAGGCCCGCGACAAGGCCGAATTCGACCAGTATATGGAGGACCGCGCCAAGGCCGCCGCTACCCCGGCGCCGACCGCCCCCTATCGCGACACCGCCGACGCCCCCTATCGCGACACCGCCGACACGGCCCCCGATGCAGATCGCACCGACCGTTAAAATCTAACCTATATCGCTGTCGCAATTCTGTGCCCCACCTTGCTAATGGTGGGGCATATCTTATTTCTGCGGTGCAAAAAGCTTGGCGCAAGGGGGTGATGTTGATAGCCTTTCGCCTGACAGTGCCCATTGCTGACCGCAAACCGCCCATCGTTTCAGAGACAATATGCGCCATTCGCTCCCGCTTGCCCCCCAATTCTATGTGACCGCGCCGCAGACCTGCCCCTATCTTGACGGGCGGGCTGAACGGAAGCTGTTCACCGCGCTACAGGGCGATGGCGCAGAGAAACTGAACAATGCGTTGTCACGGCAGGGCTTTCGGCGGTCGCAAAACGTGCTGTATCGGCCGTCCTGCGCCGATTGTCAGGCCTGCCTGTCGGCGCGCATCCGGGTTGCGGATTTCATCCCTGACCGAACCCAGCGCCGCGTGTTGCGCCGGACCGCGCATCTGAAACGCACCGCCACCAGCCCTTGGGCCACCGAGGAACAGTTCGCCCTGTTCCGCCGCTATCTGGATCAGCGGCACGCCGATGGCGGCATGGCCGATATGGACATCTTTGAATTCGCCGCGATGATCGAGGAAACCCCGGTCAAATCGCGTGTCATCGAATATCGGGAGACCGAGACCTCGCCGCGCACCACCCGTGCCCTGACGGCGGTATGCCTGACCGACGTGCTGGATGACGGGCTGAGCATGGTCTACAGCTTTTACGATCCCGACCGGCGCGAGGACAGCCTGGGCACATACCTGATCCTCGACCATATCGAGATCGCGCGTCAGGCCGGCCTGCCCTATGTCTATCTGGGCTACTGGGTGCCCGGATCGCGCAAGATGGGCTACAAGGCCCGGTTCAATGCGCTGGAAATCTACAAAGGCGGCAAGTGGCAGGATATCGGCACCCCGCTGGATCATGATGCCGAAACTCACCCGTTGTCGGTCGACCCGATCGCCGAGCAAGTTGCCCGGATTCAGCTACCTGATTCGCGCGGCTAGGCGGGCTGGCCGCATCCCGCCCTTAGCATTGCGCGAATGCCTGCATTTTCCGCACGATTATTGCGCTAAAATGCAAATTTACGCCACTGTGTGTCTGGACAGTTGTGATGCAAGCTGACAGGTTCGCGCCGCCGCGTGGCGTGGCCGCGCGTCAGCCATGCTTTTTCATTTCTTGCTTGAGGGTATCCCGATGGATCGCCGTTCCTTCCTGACCAAAGCCGCACTCGGATCGGCCGCCGCGACCACCCTTGCGGTCCCCGCCATCGCGCAGGCCAATCCCAAAGTTACCTGGCGGATGACCTCGTCCTTCCCGAAATCGCTGGCGACGCTGTATGGCAATACCGAGGAACTGGGCAAGCGCCTGGCCGAGGCCACCGATGGCAATTTCCAGATCCAGTCCTTTGCCGCGGGCGAAATCGTCGGCGGCCTGCAGGCGGCAGATGCGGTTTCGGCGGGCACGGTCGAGGCCTGCCACACGGTCGGCTATTACTACTGGGGCAAGGACCCGGCCTGGGCGGTCGGTTCGGCGGTGCCCTTCGCCCTGTCGGCCCGCGCGATGAACGCCTGGCAGTATTTCGGCGGCGGCATTGACCTGTACAATAAATTCCTGGCCAAGGAACAGCTGATCGGCTTCCCGGGCGGTAACACCGGCACCCAGATGGGCGGCTGGTATCGCAAGGAAATCAACACGCTTGAGGACATGAAGGGCCTGAAGATGCGGGTTGGTGGCTTTGCCGGCAAGATCATGGAACGCATGGGGGTCGTGCCGCAGCAATTGGCCGGTGGCGATGTCTATGCCGCACTGGAAAAAGGCACGCTGGACGCGGTGGAATTCGTCGGGCCGGCCGATGACGAGAAGCTGGGCTTCGTCAAGGTCGCGCCCTATTACTACTATCCGGGTTGGTGGGAAGGTGGCCCCTCGGTCCACTTCTTCTTCAATCTCGATGCCTATAACGCGCTGCCCCCCGCCTATCAGTCGCTGCTGCGCACCACGTGCCAGGCCGTCGATGCGAACATGCTGCAACAATATGACTGGGAAAACCCCAAGGGCCTGATCAAGCTGATGGGCCAGGGCGCGCAACTGCGTCCGTTCTCGGCCGAAATCCTGCAAGCCGCCTACAAGGCCTCGAATGAGGTCTATGCCGAAATCGAAGCCACCAACGAAAACTTCAAGACCCTGTGGGATTCGATCAAGGATTTCCGCAAGGAATGGTATCTGTGGCAGCAGGTAGCCGAATACAACTACGATACCTTCATGATGATCCAGCAGCGGCAAGGCACGCTCTGATCCATGCCGGATCGCCCCTGCCGCCCGGCGCGGCGGGGGTCCCGCAGGCCCGCACATCGGGTCGCATCGCACAGTGAGGAATTTCATGGATCGTCGTTCGTTCCTGACGAAAGCCGCCGTTGGCGGCGCACTTGGCGGTGCCACCACCGCCCTGGCTGCCCCCGCCATCGCACAAGCCAATCCAAAGATCACCTGGCGGCTGACGTCGTCCTTTCCGAAATCGCTGGACACGATCTACACCACCGGCGAGTTGCTGGCCAAAATGGTCAGCGAAGCCACCGATGGCCAGTTCCAGATCCAGGTCTTTGCTGCGGGCGAGATCGTCGGGGGGCTACAGGCGGCGGATGCGGTTTCGGGCGGCACCGTCGAGGCCTGCCACACCGTCAGCTACTACTACTGGGGCAAGGACCCAAGCTGGGCCCTGGCCTCGGCCGTTCCCTTCTCGCTGAACGCACGTGGCATGAGCGCGTGGCATTACTACGGCGGCGGTATCCAGCTGTTCAACGAATTCCTGGCCACGCAGAACCTGTATGGCCTGCCGGGCGGCAATTCCGGCACCCAGATGGGGGGCTGGTTCCGCAAGGAGATCAACACGCTCGATGACCTGAAAGGGTTGAAGATGCGGGTGGGTGGTTTCGCGGGCAAGATCATGGAACGGCTGGGCGTCGTGCCACAGCAGATTCCGGCGGGTGATATCTATGCGGCGCTGGAAAAGGGCACCATCGACGCCGTCGAATGGGTCGGCCCCTATGATGACGAAAAGCTGGGGTTCCAGAAGGTCGCGCCCTATTACTACTACCCCGGCTGGTGGGAAGGTGGCCCGACGGTCCATTTCCTGTTCAACAAACCGGCGTGGGACGGCCTGCCGGTGCTGTACCAGAACATCCTGCGTATCGCCTGCCATGCCGCCGATCAGGACATGCTGGCGAACTATGACTACAAGAACGCCCGCGCGCTGAAAACGGTGATGGCGAACGGTGCGCAACTGCGGCCGTTCTCGCCGGAAATCATGGCGGCCAGTTTCGACGCCGCGAACGCAGCCTATGGCGAGATCGAGGCGAACAACCCCACGTTCAAGAAAATCTGGGGCTCGATCAAGGATTTCCGCCAGGATTGGTATTTGTGGAATCAGGTGGCCGAATACAATTACGACACCTTCATGATGATCCAGCAGCGGCAAGGCAAACTCTGACACCTCAGTTAAATGCCCCCGGCCCCATCGGCCGGGGGTTTACTTTGCGGCACAAGCCGCACTGGACAGGGCAACAGGCTACGATAAAGTGACCGCATATCCACCGGAGAGGACCCGTCATTCGGGCCGGTGTGTTTGACCTGTATCGAGGAGGAATTTCATGGATCGTCGTTCATTTCTGACGAAGGCCGCCATTGGCGGAACAATTGGTGGCGCCACCGCGGCGCTGGCCGCACCGGCGGTCGCGCAAAGCCTGCCCAAGCTCAACTGGCGGTTGACGTCATCCTTTCCGAAATCGCTGGATACGATCTATGGCGGTGCGGAATTCCTGGCCAAGCGCGTCGCCGAACTGACCGAGGGCAACTTCCAGATCCAGGTCTTCGCAGCGGGCGAAATTGTCGGTGGATTGCAGGCGGCGGATGCGGCGGCGGCAGGCACCGTCGAGGCTTGCCACACCGCGGGGTATTATTACTGGGGCAAGGACCCGACCTGGGCGGTGGCGGCGGCCATTCCCTTTGCACTGAACGCACGCGGCATGAACGCCTGGCAATATCAGGGCGGCGGCATTGATCTGTATAACGAATTCATGGCGAAACAAAACCTGTTCGCGCTGCCGGGTGGGAATACCGGGGCGCAAATGGGGGGGTGGTTCCGCAAGGAAATCAACACCGTCAATGACATCAAAGGGCTGAAAATGCGGATCGGCGGTTTCGCCGGAAAGGTGATGGAACGGCTGGGACTGGTGCCGCAACAGATCGCCGCGGGCGATATCTATTCGGCGCTGGAAAAGGGCACCATCGACGGCACCGAATGGATCGGCCCCTATGACGACGAAAAGCTGGGCTTCTACAAGGTCGCCCCATATTACTACTATCCCGGCTGGTGGGAAGGCTCGTTGACCGTGCATTTCATGTTCAACCAGAATGCCTATCAGGCCCTGCCGCAGGTCTACAAAGACGCCCTGCGCGTGGCGGCACAGGCTGCCGATAGCGACATGCTGTCGAAATACGATTACAAGAACAGTGCGGCCATTCAGTCCCTGCTGGCCAAGGGCACGCAATTGCGCCCGTTCTCGCCGGAAATCATGGCGGCCTGCTTTGAGGCCGCCAATGCCACCTATGCCGAGATCGAAAAGAACAATCCCGATTTCAAGAAGATCTGGGATTCGATCAAGGCCTTCCGCAAGGACTGGTATTTCTGGAGTCAGGTGTCCGAGTATAACTACGACACCTTCATGATGATCCAGCAACGTCAGGACAAGCTGTAACATCCCCGCCTGCCCCACGGCATTTGGTGTCGAATGCACAGGGCAGGCGGATTTCACCTCACATTTCGGGGACATTTCGGAAAGCCCTTGAAAGGGCAGGCCGAACAGGCAATCTGGACGGCAACGAACGGAGTGCGACATGGCCTTGCCCGCAAAGCAGCAACTGATTTACTGGGGCGCCGCGGGCGTTGTGTTTCTGGCCGCGCTCTGGGGGTTGGGATCGGTGATCCTGCCGTTCCTGCTGGGTGGCGCCATCGCCTATTTCCTGGACCCGGTGGCAGACCGGCTGGAAAAATGGGGGCTGTCGCGGGTCTGGGCCACGGCAACCATCGCGCTCGCCGCCACGCTGATCTTTGTGATTCTGGGTCTGGCCGTTGTGCCGACCCTGGTGCATCAGTTGACCCAGCTGGTTGCGACCGCGCCCGACATGGCCAAACAGTTGCAGACCTTTCTGTCCCAGCAATTCCCGACGATGAACGAGCGCGGCTCGGTCATCTATGAAACGCTGAATTCCATCGGCGAGGCGGTCAAGGCCCGGGGTGGGCAGGTGGCGCAAACGCTGCTGACCTCGGCGATGGGCGTGGTGAACTTCATCGTCTTCATCGTCGTGGTGCCGGTGGTGGCATTCTACATGTTGCTGGACTGGGACCGGATGCTGGCCAAGATCGACAGCTGGCTGCCACTGGATCACGCCGATGAAATCCATGCCCTGGCACGCGAGATTGACCGGGTATTGTCGGGGTTCGTGCGTGGACAGGTCTCGGTCTGCGTGATTTTGGGCACATTCTATGCCATTTCGCTGATGCTGGCGGGGCTGAATTTCGGCCTGATCGCCGGGGCCATCGCCGGGTTGCTGACCTTTATCCCCTATGTCGGGGCGATCATCGGCGGCTCTTTGTCGATCGGGCTGGCGCTGTATCAATTCTGGGGGGATTGGTTTTCGATCGGCATCGTCGTGGCGATTTTCGTGATCGGCCAATTCCTCGAGGGCAATGTCATCACCCCCAAGCTGGTCGGCAATTCCATCGGCCTGCATCCGCTCTGGCTGATATTCGCCCTGTCGGCATTTGGCACGGTGTTCGGCTTTGTCGGTATGCTGGTCGCGGTTCCGGTGGCGGCGGTGATCGGGGTGCTTGCGCGCGCCGTGCTGGACCGTTACCTGCAGGGGCGCCTCTATCTGGGGCTGGAAGCAGATGATCGCCCGCCCGCAGATCCCTGACGGCGACCCAAGGAAACCGCATACCGCATGACCCGCCAGATGATCCTTGACCTTCCTGTGCGGCAGGCGCGGGGCCGGGATGATTTTTTCGTATCGCCCGCAAATGCGCTGGCGCTGGCGTCGCTGGATGTGCCGCAGGGCTGGCCGATGGGGCGGATGGTGCTGGTTGGTCCCGAAGGCGCCGGAAAATCGCATCTGGCCGCGATCTGGGCCGAGGCGCAGGATGCCCCGATTCTTGCCGCACGCGACCTGACCGAGGCCGATGCCCCCCGTCTGGTCCACGCCCGCGCCGCCGTGATCGAGGACGCCCAGCATACCGCCACGGCGGGCGGCCAGGCGGCCCTGTTCCATCTTCACAACCTGATGCAGGCCGAGGGCGGGTTGCTGTTGCTGACCGCCAATGCACCGCCGCGCGACTGGGGCCTGACCCTACCCGACCTGATCAGCCGGGTTACCGCCAGCGCCTTGGTGCGGATCGCCGCGCCCGATGACGCGCTGCTGTCAGCGGTGCTGGTCAAGCTGTTCAACGACCGCCAGACCAAGGTGCCGCACAGCCTGATCCCGTGGCTGGTGACGCGCATGGACCGGTCTTTGGGCACCGCACGGCGGCTGGTCACGGCGCTGGATGCGCGCGCAGTGGCCGAGGGCCGCCCCCTGACCCGCGTCATGGCCGCCGAGGTGCTGGACAGTTTGGCCTGACCCGGTCAAGACTGTCACAACAGCATTACAATGGCACGCGATATAAGCGGCATCATGACCCAGGCAGATTTCCTCAAAACCCCGTTCCTCGCCCCGACCGTTCTGCCCGCCGAAAATTTCGCGGGCCCCCGGCGGTTCTTCAACCGTGAACTCAGCTGGCTCGCCTTCAACTGGCGTGTGCTGGAAGAGGCGCAAAACCCGCGGGTTCCGCTATTGGAACGGCTGCGGTTCCTGTCGATTTCCGCGACCAACCTGGACGAATTCTATTCGGTCCGCGTCGCCGGCTTGATGGAACTGGTGCGCGAAGGCAGCACCTTGCCGTCCGATGACGGGCTGACCCCGTCCGAACAACTGGCGCTGATCAACGCCGATGCCCGCAACCTGATGGAAACGCAGCAAAGCACCTGGAACGCGGTGCGCGGCGAAATGGAAAACGCCGGCATCCACCTGCTCAGCCGCAGCAAACTGACGCGCGAAGACCGCAACTTTCTGGGCGAATATTTTCTGTCGAACGTCTTCCCGGTCCTGTCGCCGCTGGCGATTGACCCGGCCCACCCCTTCCCGTTCATCCCCAACACCGGTTTCTGTCTGGCGCTGGAGCTGGAACGCCAAACCGACCGTCGCCGGATGCAGGCGCTGCTGCCGATCCCGCAACAGATCGCCCGTTTCGTCCAGCTGCCGGGCGAATCGCGGTTCCTGCCGCTGGAAGAACTGCTGCTGCTGAACCTGAACTCGCTGTTCCCCGGCTATGCCGATACCGGGTCCTGTGCGTTCCGGGTGCTGCGCGACAGCGATCTGGAGGTCGAGGACGAGGCCGAGGATCTGGTCCGCGAATTTGAAACCGCGCTGAAACGCCGCCGTCGCGGTCAGGTGATCCGCATGAAGATCACCGCGGGGGCGCCCTCGGCGCTGCGCGCGCTGATCATGGATGAACTGCACGTCAACCCCGATGAGGTGGTCGAGGTCAGCGGCCTGCTGGGCGTCGCCGATCTGAAGGAACTGGTGCTGTCCTCGCGCCCCGATCTGCTGTGGCCGACCTTCATTCCGCGCGTGCCCGAACGCGTCGAGGACCACGATGGCGACATGTTCGCGGCAATGCGGCAAAAGGATATGCTGCTGCACCACCCCTATGAAACCTTCGACATGGTGATCCGCTTCCTGCAACAGGCGGCGCAGGACCCGAACGTGCTGGCGATCAAGCAGACGCTGTATCGCACCTCGAAAGACAGCCCGATCGTCGATGCGCTCTGCGAGGCCGCCGAGGCGGGCAAATCCGTCACCGCGCTGGTGGAACTGAAGGCGCGCTTCGACGAGGCCGCCAACATCCGCCAGTCGCGCCGTCTGGAACGCGCCGGCGCGCATGTGGTTTACGGCTTCATGCACCTGAAAACGCACGCGAAAATCAGCACAGTTGTGCGCCGTGAGGGCGACCATCTGGTCACCTACACCCATTTCGGCACCGGCAACTACCACCCGATCACCGCAAAGATCTACACCGATCTCAGCATGTTCACCTGCGATCCGGCGCTTGGCCGCGATGCGACCAAGGTGTTCAACTACCTGTCGGGCTATGTCCAACCCGAGGGGCTGGAGAACCTGGCGATCTCGCCGATTTCGCTGAAGCCCCGGCTGATCGAGCTGATCGGCGTCGAGGCGGACCACGCCCGTGCCGGACGTCCCGCCGAGATCTGGGCCAAGATGAACAGCCTGATCGACCCCGAGGTGATCGACGCATTGTATGCCGCCAGCCAGGCGGGGGTGAAAATCAGTCTGGTGATCCGCGGCATCTGCGGTGTGCGACCGGGCATTCTGGGCCTGTCGGAAAACATCCGGGTGAAATCCATCGTCGGGCGGTTCCTGGAACATTCCCGCATCGTCTGCTTCGGCTCCGGTCACGGGCTGCCCTCGAAAAATGCGCGGGTCTTCCTGTCCTCGGCCGACTGGATGGGGCGCAACCTGAACCGCCGGGTCGAAACCCTGGTCGAGGCCAAGAACGACACTGTCAAGGCCCAGATCCTCAGCCAGATCATGGCCGCCAATATGGCCGATGAGGCGCAAAGCTGGGTGTTGCAACCCGATGGCCGCTTTGTCCGTGATCTGCCCGAGGGACAGGACCTGTTCAACTGCCACCGCTTCTTCATGGAGAACCCATCGTTGTCGGGACGCGGATCGGCAGGCGCAAAAGACGTTCCCGAGCTTGCCCATGGGGCCGAGTAACGGGTAAAGTGCGCCCGACGCCCCGAGAGACGGCAGGATAAGACGATGGACGCAGCAACCGAAGGCCCACGAGTGGCACACGAAGCCGATGAATGGGACCCGTTCGGGAAACCGTTGTTCGATGACCCCTCCGCCCGCGCGCTCAGCCGTGTTGGCGTGGTGGATGTCGGGTCGAACTCGGTCCGAATGGTGGTTTTTGACGGTGCGGCGCGCTCACCGGCCTATTTCTTCAATGAAAAGGTCATGGCGGGTCTGGGGCAGGGACTGGCGGAAACCGGCAGGCTCAGCCCCAAGGGGCGCGAACGCGCGCTGACGGCGCTGATCCGGTTTGCGGCGGTGGCCAAGGGGCTGAACATCGGCCCCTTGACCTGCGTGGCCACGGCCGCCATGCGCGACGCCGAGGACGGCCCGGAATTCCGCGCCATTCTGGAACGCGAAACCGGGCTGAGTCTGCATATCATCGACGGCCCCGAAGAGGCACGCCTGTCGGCCCAGGGCGTGTTTCTGGGCTGGCCCGAGGCGCAGGGTCTGATCTGCGACATCGGCGGCAACTCGATGGAGCTGGCCGAGATCGGCAATGGCACCGTGGGGCGGCGCGCCACATCGCAACTGGGCCCCTTCCGGTTGCAGCAGATCAAGGGTGGCCGCAAAGAGCTGATCGCCCATATCCAGACGGTGATCGCGGATCTGGTGGCGGCCGTGGGGCTGGGCCATGAACGGATCTATCTGGTGGGCGGGTCATGGCGGGCCATCGCGCGACTGGATATGGAGCGGCGAGGCTATCCGTTGCTGGTGCTGCACGAATACCGGATGGAACCAGACAACCTGCTGAAAACGCTGGACTGGATCGAGAAAAGTGAGCTGAATCAACTACGCGCCCAAACCGGCACCTCCGCCGCGCGGATGGAACTGGTGCCGCTGGCCAGTCTGGTGCTGCGCGAATTGATCCAGACGTTCAAGCCGAAGGAGATCGACGTTTCCTCTTATGGCATCCGCGAGGGCCTGCTGTACGAAAAAATGCCGGATCGGCTGCGCACCCGTGACCCGCCGATCGAGGCCTGCCGCTACGCCGAAAAAACCCAGGCCCGCGTGCCCGGTTTCGCCAAAACCCTGCATCGGTTCATCGCACCGATCTTTGGCATCATCCCGCCCGACCGTTACCGCATTCATCGGGCCGCCTGCTATCTGCACGACACCACCTGGCGCACCCATCCAGATTACCGTGCCGAGGCCTGTTTCGACAATGCCACCCGCGCCGACATGGCCGCGCTCAGTCACCCCGAGCGCGTGTTCATCGGCCTGGCGCTGCTGCATCGCTACAAGAACTCCCGCAGCGGATCACGGTTTGAGCCCTTGTTTTCGCTGCTGACCACCGAACAGATCCGCGAGGCCGAAATTCTGGGCAAGGCGATGCGCTTTGGCGCAATGTTTTCTTCCCCCGATCTGGCCCAGATCGCCAGCCTGGATTACCAATCAAAGAAAAATCAGCTGACCCTGCGACTGAGCGCGCGCGGCGAACCACTGTTCGGCGAGGTGACCGAGGCCCGGTTCCAATCGCTGGCCAGCGCGATGAAGGCTACCCCCATCGTCGAGCGGGTCTGACGCGCTACAACGCGATATCCACACTGACCGGAAAATGGTCCGAGGCCTGCAACAGGGCCTCGCGCAGTTCGGGCACCCGGTAACAGCCCGGATCATCGAACGGATGCCAGATCCGCCAAGCCGGCGCATCGGCGCATAGATCGGGGGACAACAGGATATAATCCAGCATCGCCGAAAAATACTGATGCAGATCGTTGCGGTAAAATCGCGCCGAGGCCGGTTGTGCGGTCAGTGGGTGATGGCTGCTCAGGCGCACATGCGGGTCGCGCATGCGCCGCGCGGGTGGCAAGCCCTCGCCCACAACGATATCCAACCCCGAGCGCCCGAACAGCCGTTCATATTCATCCAGACCCGGCCCGTCATTGAAATCCCCCAGCACTATACAGGTATCGCCCGCATCCAGATGCTGGTCGATCCGGCGCCGCAACCAGATGCATTGCGCCAATTGCTTGCGCCGGTTCTCGATGGCCTGCCGCACGATAGCCGCCGGATCGGTGGCCCCATGCGGCGCTTTGGATTTGATATGCACCCCGATCAGCCGCAGATCACGCCCTGCCCCGGTCCGCATGCGCGCCTCCAGGGGCGGCTTGGAAAAAATCACCGTATCCAGACGGTCATCTATATCCAGATCAATACTCAACCGCTTGTCAAAGCGCGGCGCCTCGGCCGTTCCGGGATGCGGATCATGGTCGATGGTCACAACATCGGGGTCATATAACAGCGCGATTTCCTGTTGTGAATCATTTGCATAGCCCAGCATGGCGCGGCGCTGACGCAACCCGAACCGCGCTGCAAAGCGTTCCAGCTGATCAAAAGTCCGATGGCCGTCCGCATCATCGGGCGCCTCAACCACCAAAAACACATCGGCATCAACGGCGGTAAAAACGATTCCCAACGCCCCCAGCTGCTGCGCCCGCGTCACCCCATATCGTGCGGACCAGCCGTCATCGTCCAGCAACCGGCCCTGACGGTCGAACAGGCCATTGAACCATTCAACGTTATAGGTTGCCATGCGCATTGCGCATCCCTTCGCGGATCTGCTGCCAGGCACGGTTCAACGCCATGACGCGTTCCTCGGCCAGACGGATCGCCTGTCGCGGCAGGCCACTGGCGATGGCATGGTCGGGGTGGGCCTCGCGCACGGCATCCTTCCAGCGCGCCTTGACCTGATCCATCGGCGTCCCCGGCGCCAGTTCCAGCACGGTCCAGGGATCGGGCTCTGCATCCGGCACGAAGCCCGCCCGCATCGACAGAAAGCAGGTGTCGTCAAAACCGAAGATCCGGGTGACCTCGCGCAGGAAATATTCCTCGCTTTCGTGATAATCGCCATCGGCGACAGCGATGGCGAACAACCCTTCCAACACATGGCGCAGGGCGGCGCTGCGCGGGCCGAACATCGCCGCGATCTTGCGGGCATAGGCATCGAAACCGGCAATATCGGTACGCGCCAGATCAAACACACGTGCGGCATGCGTCTCTTCGCCCGGCGGGATCTGAAAGATCCGGCGGAAAGCGGCGACCTCGTCACGCGTGACGCGGCCGTCGGCCTTGGCCATTTTAGCACCAAGCGCGATCACCGCGATGGTAAAGGCGACCGACCGTTCGGGTGGCGCGCGCAGATGATCAAAAACCACCGCCAGCCCCTCGCCCCTGGTCAGGGCGGCTAGCGCGTCGGCGATCCTTGTCCAAAGGGAAACGGAATGGTCCATGCCCTAACATACCCCGCCGTGCCCGCGCTGCAAGCGTTGCCGGTCGATGTTCCGGCCCAAGCCCATGGCGCGAACCACCAAAGCCACCTATATGTTGATCAGAGGAGATCCCGATGATCCGAACACTACGGTTTACCGCCGCCCTGTTCCTTGCCACTCCCGTGATCCTGTCGTCAGGGGCCGGGCTGTCTGCGCAAGAAATCGCAGATTTCGCCCCCCTGCCCGCCGCACAGGCCAACATGCAGGATTTCATCTGGCACAAACGGCCCGTGGTGGTGTTTGCCGACAGCGCCGCAGATCCGGCGTTTCAGGAACAGATGCGGTCGTTACAGGCCGCCTGGCCCGATCTGGCCGCGCGCGATGTGGTGATCATCACCGACACCGACCCAGAGACAATGTCCGATGTCCGCCGCACCCTGCGTCCGCGTGGGTTCTCCATCGTCGTCGTGGAAAAGGATGGCACCGTGGCACAGCGCAAGCCGACACCGCGCGGCGGCCGCGAAATCACCAGCGCGATCGACAAAATGCCGATCCGGCGGGAGGAGATCCGCAATGCGCCAGCCACGCTCAACAATTCCGGCGGAAATCGCGTCGGCGGCTAGAACGCGGGTGTGATCAGATCACAAAAAATGCCACCGGACGGATGCGTCCGGTGGCATTACTGATTTCAGGCCCTTGCGGGAAACGCGCTGCGATCAGCAGCGGCCGCCAACGCCCAGGTTGCAGCTTGCGCCGCCCGCCAGCGCGCCCAAGGCCGCGCCAGCCACAATGTTCTGATCGGTCGCATCGGCGATAACCGCACCGGCACCGGCACCGGCCAGCGCGCGGCCACCTTGGCTTTCGCAACCCGCCACGGCGGTCACGGCAACAAGGGCAAGAAGGATATGAATACGGCGCATTGTCGTTTGCCTCTGAAAAAGGATGTCATTCCCAAGTAGTTTACCTCAGCCCGATGGCAAGGAAAACCGCAACCTTTAGCGCCCGCCCCGATCTGCCACGCCGGTTCACAGACGTCGGCGGCGAGGCGCCGACGGTGCCGAACGTGATATTCCATCAAAAAAACGGACCGGCCAGACGACCGGCCCGTAAGGCACAGGAAGGGTAAGGGATGTGAACCGCGCCCCTGTCCGCAGACGATCAAACGAAACACGACCGCAGGACACCCCCGCACAGTGCCGCCCGGACCGGGCCTTGGCAAAAGCAATTCCGCACACCCCGCCCGGTTCGGCGATAATCTGCCATATGACGGAAAATATTGGCTGAATCGCGCCCAGAGCGCCCCGGCCTAGTCCTCGTCGTCCGCCTCATCCCATTCAAAGGCATCGGGGTCGTCGAACACTTCGGGAAAGGACGCCTGCGCCCGTTTCACATCTATTTTCAGAAGTTGATCATAGGATGCGGGGTCACTGGGTTCTTCGGCCCAGACCACTTCGCGTCCGATCAACCAGCTCAGACGCCCGGCATCCAGATTGCCACGCTCAAACGGTTCTTCCCCAAAATTGGTCCATAGCGCGGCCATGAAGCCCGCATCGGCACGCCGATCCGTCGCCGCACGGTCTTTGTAGCGTTCACGACGGATGATCTTGGTCGCACCGGCCTTGTTCGCCCGACGAATGACGAACTGGTGATCTGTTCCGGTCAAACGTCCCGGAAATCCACGATGTTTCAACATGGGAATACCTCCTGCGCAGAGGCTTTGCCTGCGCCCGCGACAAGACGCAACCACAGGCGGCAGATTTTTCCGCGAATCCGTATTATTCGGATAAGCGAACCTTGGCCAAAGCACAAAGCCCCGGCCAAGCAGGACCGGGGGCACAGAATTACCGAGCCCCCGGTGAAACCAATCAGAGCTTGCTGTGATAGGTCGGTTCGGTGGTCACAGGAGCCGGAGCCGGAGCAACCGGTTCGGGCTTCGGCGCACAAGCGGCGACAAATGCAACAAGGGCGACGGCGATAAGAGCTTTCGACATTTTCAACTCCATTTAGACGGTGGCTTCACCATGCACAGGCACATGGACCATCCGCCCGAACATGTCATGAGTCGGACAATTCCAACTCATGCCGAAACTATCGCGGGAACGTGCAAGCTGGAAGCGCCCAAATCGCATTTATGACATATTGCGGGCTGCTTTATCGTCAGACGCGGAATATCGCCGCCCGATCAGAACATATCCCAGCTGCACACACCGTCCACGATGGAATAGGCGTCGAAAAATTGCGCCACGGTGGCATCGGATTCGCCAAAGGGAATCACCTTGCTGGACAGGCTGATCACGATCTGCGCCGGTTGCGGCCCGGTTGCGGCCACCCGGGGCAGCGCATAACCGTCGCATAGCGCCTGCATATCAGCCTCCAGCTGATCTTGCGAAACCGCCTGTGGCGTGCCCAGTTCCGGCGCCACAAAGCGAAACCGCAACGTCAGACCCGATGGCCCCTGCAGGTCACGCAGGGTCTCGATCCATTGCACCGGCTGGCCCGAAGGCACCACGACATCCTGCGCCATCGCCACGCCCGGCAAGAACAGCGCAGCCGCGCAGAGGCATCGGGAAAGCCGGTTCAAGTCATCTGCCAAGGCATGCCTCCGGGAATTTGGCACAGCCTATACATCCGCCGGGGTCAGGCAAGGCGGATTTCCGCCGTTACGCCTTTTCCTCCAGCGTCAGCCATTCCTGCTCAGCCGCGGCCAATGTCGCCTGCCGTTCAGCCAGCATATCGGTCGCCTTGCGGAATTTCACCGGTTCGCGACCGAACAACGCCGGATCGGCCAGCAATTCGTGCAGCTTGCCGATCTCGAATTCCAGTTTTTCGATGATGCCCGGCAGGCTGTCCAATCGGTGTTTTTCGGTAAAACTCAGCCCGGATTTCTTCGCCACCGGCGCGGGCTTTTCCGCCACCACGGCCTTGGGCGCGGGTTTGGCCTCGGACTGCGCCTCGGTCACCGCCAGGGCCTTCTGCGCCTGATAATCCGTCCAGCCGCCCGCATAAACCGTCGCCCGGCCATCGCCTTCCATCACAATGGTCGTGGTTGCCACCCGGTCGATGAAATCGCGGTCGTGGCTGACCAGCAGCACCGTGCCCTGATAATCGCCCAGGATATCTTGCAGCAGATCCAGCGTTTCCACGTCCAGATCGTTGGTCGGTTCATCCAGAATCAACAGGTTCGACGGCCGCGCCATGATCCGCGCCAGCAACAGCCGCGCACGCTCGCCCCCCGACAGCGATCCGATCGGGGCCCGCACCTGCGATTCGTCGAACAGGAAATCCTTCAGATAGGCCACCACATGTTTCGGCGTGCCGCGCACCATGACCTGATCGGCCCGGCCAGATACCCGCATATCGGGATCATTCACCAGCCCGTCCCACAGCGTCATGCTGAAATCCAGCGTGGCGCGCGCCTGATCGAACACCGCCACCTCCAGATTGGTGCCCAGCGTCACCACCCCGGCATCGGGCATGATTTCACCGGTCAGCATCTTCAGCAAGGTGGTCTTGCCCACCCCGTTCGGTCCGACGAAAGCCACCCGGTCGCCACGGATCACCCGCAGATCGAAACCCGCGACGATGGTCTTGTCGCCAAAGCGTTTTTCCAGCCCCTGCGCCTCGATCACCCGCTTGCCGGACTGGTTGCCCGAATCGATCTCCATCGCCGCCACACCCTGACGGCGGATCTGGCCCGCGCGTTGTTCGCGCAGATCCTGCAACGCCCGCACCCGGCCCATATTGCGCTTACGCCGGGCCGAAATGCCCTCGACGGCCCATTTAGCCTCGGCCTTGATCTTGCGGTCCAGCTTGTGGCGGGCCTCATCCTCTTCGGTCCAGACCTGCTCGCGCCATTCCTCAAAGGCCTCAAACCCACGTTCTTGCCGACGCACCTGCCCCCGGTCGATCCACAGGGTCGCCCGCGTCAGATTGCGCAAGAACGCCCGGTCGTGCGAAATCAGCACATATCCGGCCCGCGTCTCTTTCAATTCCCGTTCCAGCCAGGCGATGGCCTCGATGTCCAGATGGTTGGTCGGTTCGTCCAGCAGCATCAATTCCGGCGCCTCGGCCAGCAGTTTCGCCAGCGCCGCGCGCCGCCGTTCCCCACCCGAGGCCGTAGCCACATCGGCTTCGGGCCGGAACTTCAGCCCCTCGGCAACCATGTCGATCTTGTAATGGTCCATATCGCTCAGCCCGGAGGCAGCGAAATCACCCAGCGTCGCAAAGCCCGACAGATCGGGTTCCTGCTCCATATAGCCGACATGCGTTCCCGCCGAGACCACACAGCCACCGCGGTCCGGTTCGATCAACCCGGCCATCACCTTCATCAAGGTGGATTTCCCCGAGCCATTCCGACCGACCAGGGCGACCCGGTCCCCCTGCTGGACCACCAGATCCAGCCCGTCGAAAACAGGATTGCCGCCGAAGGTCAGCGAGATGCCATTCAATTGTAAAAGAGGTGCGCGTGCCATGCCAGCCGGGCTACAGGGGCGTCAGCCAAACGTCAACGGTCCCGCGCGGTCCGCCCCTGTTTTCCTGACGCATCATGCGCGGCCCGCCCTATCCGGCAACCATCCGCAAGGCCCGCGCCCGCCCCGGCGGAATCGACCGGATTTCCAGCCCGGTAAACACATGCAGCGTGTTCAGATCCGGGTCGATCACCGCATGATCGCTGACCCACCCCCCCATCAGAAGGTAGCTGCGCAGCAATGGCGGCATTTCCCGCATCGCCTTTTGCGGGTCCCCTACACGCCCGGCCAGCGCCCGCACATAGCGCACCACACGCGGCGCCTTGATCCGTGGCAACCAGCGCGGCGGCGCCAGATGCCGATCCGCCAGCAGCGCGAACGCATCCGCGTAATTCTGCCACGCCGTGCCGGTGAAGGACGAGCAACCAAACAGCAGCTCGACCCCCTCCTCATCCACAAAGCGCGTCATCGCCGCCCATGCCACGCGCAGGATATCGGGGTCATGCATATCAGGGTCCAGACAGAACCGCCCCATTTCCACCATCCGCCCGCGATATCCGCGCAGCGCCGACAGCTCATAGAATTGTGCGGAATAACTGCGGCCGATATCCGCCCCGTCGCGCAGGTTCAGGATGCGGAAGCAACAGACCAGCCGCCCCGACGCGACATCCTCGACCAGAACATGCCGGCACATCGCGTCAAAGGCATCGGCATCGCGGTGATCTGCCGCCTCATCGTCACGATGCCGGCCAATGAAACTGCGCCAGCGCAACATCTGCGCGGCGCGCAGATCGGCTTCGTTCGTTGCGAAACGCGCCGCATAGCGGCCCCTTGCCAGCGCAAACATTCCCGTCTCCGAACCGGCTACCCCGGTGCAACATACGGCAGGTATGATAGCCGACAAACGTGAAACCGCTGCGACGCGGCGGGTTTTGTTGCAAACGCCCCGGCACGGTCAGGTGCGGGGTGCAAAATATCAATTACGCGGCGAATCCACCAATTGGCTGGCGTTCATCCGGCCGATGTTGCCCAGCAACTGACCGATGACGCTGACGCCCTTGATATTCGATTCGGTCACGCGCCGCGACAGCACCACGACCTCACCCTTGTCCAGGCCATAGCGTTCCACATTCGAGACCATGCCATTGGCGCCAAAGCTGACGGCCACGACCTGACGGTCGATTTCCTGCGGTGCCCGCGGGCCGAAGTGGCGCCAGCGCGAGCCGACGTAATACCAGCCCGACCCTTCCAGTACGCCGGTCGACGACGGCCGGCCAATGGCCGTGGCCACATCTTCGCGGGTGCTTTTGCCCACGACGACCTGCGCCAGTTCCCGTTCGGTCGGCACATAGCCATGATCGCGATAGATCGCCTGACAGCCTGCCACGAACAGGGCAACCACAAGCATCACCGCCTGCGCGGCGCGCCGCTTCCGCGTCACGGTTCCGGTGCTCACCTGCATCCCCCTCTTGCCTCACGGCCTGTGGCCTTTTATCCCGATTACAACAACAAGGCCCGACCCTCAAGCACCATGCGCCAGCACCATGCACCGGTCGGCCGATCCACCCCTTTTGAAAGGCCCCCGATGTCCGAGCTGCCGCTGAACGCCCCCCCGCCCTGGGCACACCCGATCCGCATCGCCGATCTGGGCGCGCGCAAACCCACCCGGTTCGACCTGAAACCCGATGCCGCCACCCGCGCCGCCGTGGCGGTCTGGGCCGGAATCACCGCCGTGCCCGCCTTGCGGTTCCGCGGCACGCTGACGCCACGGGGCCGCAGCGATTGGGTATTGGACGCCGAACTGGACGCACGGGTGGAACAGCCCTGCGTGGTGACCCTGGCTCCTGTGCGCACGGAACTGCGCGAAACGGTCACCCGCCGTTATCTGGCCGACATGCCGGTGCCAGAGGGAGAAGAGGTGGAAATGCCCGAAGACGACACCGCCGAGGCGCTGCCCGCCACGGTCGATCTGGCCGCAGTGGCGCTGGAGGCGCTGGAACTGGCCCTGCCGCAATACCCGCGCGCCGATGGCGCCGAGATGGGCGCGCAGGTCTTTGCCCAACCCGGAATCGCCCCGTTGAGTGACGAAGACATCCACCCCTTTGCGGGCCTGCGTGACCTGATGGGGCAGCGCAAAGACCGTAACGACCCTGAAAACTGACATGTTTTTAGATACTTGCGGCGGCTAGACCCGAAGCATTCAGGCACGGCAAGAAAGGACTTGCAACCAGCGGGAATCCCACTATGTTCCCGGCCTCATTCGATGTTTGGGTTCGCACCCGGTTCGCCCGCTTGGCGCCAGTGACGAAACTCCAGTAAATCAGGGCCGCGGCCCATCAAAACTTGAGGTTTAGACATGGCTGTCCCACAGAACCGAGTAACGCGCTCTCGTCGTAACATGCGCCGCGCGCATGACGCATTGGTTGCCGCCAACCCGGCCGAATGCCCGAACTGTGGTGAGCTGAAACGCCCGCACCACGTCTGTGGCGCTTGCGGTCATTACGATGACCGTGAAGTGGTGGCGAAAGCGGCTGAGGCCGATCTGGACGACGACGCGGCGTAAGCCCGTCGCGCCCCGGACGCCGCCGACGATGCTGCCTGAGCAGGAACAGACGCAGGCCGAGGGCCAGACCGACACCGCGCCTTTGCAGGTCCGTAAATTGACGACCACGCCCCCGAAACGTTCCGGGGCCGTGGTCGTATCCGTTGATGCCATGGGCGGCGACCGGGGCCCCTCGGCCGTCGTCGAAGGTGTTTCAATCGCGCTGAAACGCAATCCCGATCTGCGGTTCATCCTGAACGGGCGCGAAGACGAAATAACACCTCTGATTGCCCAATATGGCATCGGGGCCGCCTGCACGCTGGTGCATGCGCAGGCCGTGGTGACCATGCATGACAAGCCCGCGCAGGTGATGCGGCGCGGCTCGGACACCTCGATGTGGGCAACGGTCGAGGCCGTGCGCGACCATCGCGCCGATGTTGCGGTGTCCTGTGGCAATACCGGCGCCCTGATGGCGATTTCGATGCTGCGGTTGCGCAAGCTGCCCGGGGTCACGCGTCCGGCCATCGCCTCGTTCTGGCCGTCGTTCAATGCGACGGGGTGGAACGTGATGCTGGACATGGGGGCCGACGTCAAGGCCGATGCCCCCGATCTGCTGACCTATGCACTGATGGGGTCTTCCTATGCGCGCAACGCGCTTGGGCTGCAACGTCCCCGCGTCGGGTTGCTGAATGTCGGGACCGAAGAACACAAGGGCAATGCCGAGCTGCGCGCCGCGCATGAGCTGATCACCGCGGCGCAGGAACGGGGCGGTTATGAATTCGTCGGCTTTGTCGAAGGTTCGGACCTGCCATCGGAACGCGTTGACGTGATCGTGACCGATGGCTTCACCGGCAATGTCGCGCTGAAAACCGGCGAGGGTACGGCCAAAATGGCGTCGCGCCTGCTGAAAGAGGCGCTGACCTCCTCATGGACCGCCAAGCTGGGCGCGATGCTGGCAATGGCCGCGCTGAAGCGGTTAAGTGCCCGGATTGACCCGCGCCGCGCCAATGGCGGGGTGTTTCTGGGGCTGAACGGCACGGTCATCAAATCACATGGCAGCGCCGATGCAACCGGTGTTGCCGCCGCCATCGAACTGGCGGCGCGTCTGGCGAAATCCGGCTTTGCCGAAAGGCTGGCGGCACGGGTTGCCTCTGCCATCGCGGCGGGGCAGGATGCGCCCTCTGAACAGGCCAGCAACGAGTCCGCAAAATGACAACAAGAGCCGTGGTTCGCGGCGTCGGCCATTATCTGCCCGAGCGCATCGTTGAAAACGCTGAATTTGAACAGACGCTGGATACCACGGACGACTGGATACGGTCGCGCACCGGGATCGAGCGACGCCATTTTGCCGCCGAGGGCGAAACGACCTCGCAACTGGCGATCCGGGCGGCGCAGGCGGCACTGACCGATGCGGGCATGGTGGCGGATCAGATGGATGCCATCGTCGTCGCCACCTCGACGCCGGATTACACCTTCCCTTCGGTCGCCACGATGGTGCAGGCCGGATTGGGCACCACCTCGGGCTTCGCCTATGACGTGCAGGCGGTCTGCGCCGGGTTCGTCTTTGCGCTGGCCAATGCCAATGGAATGATTCTATCGGGTCAGGCGAAACGGGTGCTGGTGATCGGCGCCGAGACATTCTCGCGGATCATGGACTGGTCCGACCGCGCAACCTGCGTGCTGTTCGGCGATGGTGCCGGTGCGGTGATCCTGGAAGCCGTCGAAGAGGCGGGCACCCCCGCGGATCGTGGGATTCTGGGCGTCGATCTGCATTCCGATGGCCGATACCGTGATCTGCTGTATGTCGACGGCGGGGTTTCGACCACCGGTCAGGCCGGACATCTGCGGATGCAGGGCAACGCGGTATTCAAACACGCGGTGATCAAGCTGGCGGAAACCGCCCATGCGGCGCTGGACAAATCCGGGCTGAGTGTTGCCGACGTCACCTGGATCGTGCCGCATCAGGCGAATCTGCGGATCATTTCGGCCACGGCGGAACGGATGGGGCTACCGCTGGACCACGTCATCCTGACCGTGCAGGACCACGGCAATACTTCGGCCGCATCGATTCCGCTGGCCCTGTCTGTCGGCAAGGAACGCGGCCAGATTCGCCCCGGCGATGTCGTGGTGACCGAGGCCATCGGCGGCGGGCTGTCCTGGGGTTCGGTTGTGCTGCGCTGGTAGGCAGGCGCGCTTTGCAGGTGGTTCCAGACCCCGCACGCAAGTCATTGATATTGACTCGGGATTTCATTGCCCGCATCGTAGGGCAAACCATACCCGGAGAATGACATGTCCGACAAGACCCTGACCCGTATGGACCTTAGCGAAGCCGTGTTCCGTGAGGTCGGCCTGTCGCGCAATGAATCCGCACAACTGGTCGAAAGCGTGCTGCAATACATGTCCGACGCGCTGGTGCGTGGCGAGACAGTGAAGATTTCTTCCTTCGGGACATTTTCGGTGCGCGAAAAATCTTCGCGCATGGGACGCAATCCGAAAACGGGGGAAGAGGTGCCGATCTCGCCGCGTCGGGTGCTGTCCTTCCGCCCCTCGCATCTGATGAAGGATCGCGTTGCGGTCGGAAACGACCGCTGATCCTGCTGCAGGCATCGACCAGCGGGACAGGCGTTCGCGACGCGATATCTGCCCGCATGACAGAACAGGCCCGAACACCAGGTCCGGCCGGAATAATGGAACGGGATCGTCGCCATGACGAAATCTGCTGATGCATTCCGCACGATTTCCGAAGTTTCTCTGCTGCTGGACACGCCCACCCACGTCCTGCGTTTCTGGGAGAGCCGCTTTCCCCAGGTGAAGCCGTTGAAGCGTGCCGGTGGGCGGCGCTATTACCGCCCGGGCGATGTCGCGTTACTGGCCGGAATCAAGCAATTGCTGCATGAAGACGGGCTGACCATTCGGGGTGTGCAGAAAATCCTGAAGGAGCAGGGCACCTCTGCGGTGGCCGCACGCGCGACAATCGCCTTCGAGGATGCGCCCCCGGCACAGATCTACACTTTCCCCTCGCCGCCCGAGGCGGCGCAGGTCATAACACCGGTTGAGGAAATTGTGCCCGAAGCACCGTTTGCCATCGCCGAACCTGACCCGATCAGGGCGGAAATCGTCGCCTTCGCCGTCATATCCCCTGTGGCCGACACCGCCGTCCCGGTTGCCCCTTTGCAGCAATTGCAGGCCGCATTGCAAGGGCTGAACCCCGGCGATTTCAGCACGGTCGAGCGGATTCGCCTGCTGGCATTGCGCGACCGGATGATCGCGCTGCGCGACCGGATGTCCGCCCCGGCAGGGGCCGTGCAACGCTGATCCCCTCATCGGTGACGGGGGCATCATGCCAGCGCGAAAAGTTGCGTTTTGCCGCTTGCGTCCAGCGCCATGATGCCTCTATATGCGCCTCGTGTCGGGCCGTGGCGCAGCCTGGTTAGCGCGTCCGTCTGGGGGGCGGAAGGTCGTGAGTTCGAATCTCACCGGCCCGACCATTACGAAACGCCCACCCTTCGGGGTGGGCGTTCGCGTATTCGCCCAGATCATGAGGACACCGCAATGCCCGGAGTTTTGCCCGATAGCGCCATCCGCCGGTTGATTACCGAAGCCCAGATCCGGGCCACACCACAGGTCACGGCGGCCCAGATCCAACCCGCCAGTCTGGACCTGCGGCTGGGCACCGTTGCCTATCGGGTGCGAGCCTCGTTTCTGGCCGGACGCGGGGTGCGGGTGGCCGACAAGCTGGCCGATTTTGAAATGCACCGGATGGACCTGCACAACGGCGCCGTGCTGGAAAAGGGGTGCGTCTATCTGGTGCCGCTGATGGAATCGCTGGCGCTGCCGCAAGGTATCACCGCCGTCGCCAATGCCAAAAGCTCGACCGGGCGGCTGGATCTGCTGACCCGGGTGATAACCGATGGCGGCACCGAATTCGACCGTATCCCGCAGGGCTATCACGGCCCGATCTACGCCGAGATCTGCCCGCGCAGCTTTTCGGTGCTGGTGCGCCCCGGCATGCGGCTGAACCAGATCCGCTTCCGTCAGGGCCATGCCGTGCTGGATGACGCGGAGCTGGGGGCATTGCACCAGATCGAGCCGCTGGTCACCGGCGTGCCGGTCATTGATGCGGGACTGGGCTTTTCCGTAGATCTGCGCCCGGAAACCGGGGATCTGGTGGGGTATCGGGCCAAACCGCATACCGGGGTGATCGACATCGACCGGATCGGCCATTACCCGGCGGCGGATTTCTGGGAAGAGCTGCACACGACCGAGGGCCGGATCATTCTGGACCCCGGTGCCTTCTATATTCTGGTCTCACGCGAAGCGGTGACCATTCCCCCCGATTACGCCGCCGAGATGGCCCCGTTTCTGGCGATGGTGGGGGAATTCCGGGTGCATTATGCCGGGTTTTTCGATCCCGGATTTGGGCATAGCGCGGCGGGGGGCATCGGGTCGCGCGGCGTGCTGGAGGTGCGCTGCCACGAGGCACCCTTTGTGCTGGAACACGGTCAGGTGGTGGGCCGGTTGGTCTATGAACGCATGGCCGAACGCCCGGACCGGTTGTATGGCGCGGGGATCGCGTCGAATTATCAGGGCCAGGGGCTGAAACTGGCGAAAAACTTCCGCTGATTATTCCTCGAACATCTCGTTCTGCCCCTTGGCGTCGGGATCTTCGTCCAGCAATCCACCGGGCATCGGGCGGTTGTCCAACAGCCCGGCCGCACGCAATTCCTTCAGCCCCGGCAGGTCACGCGCGCTTTCCAGCCCGAACTGATCCAGAAATTCCTCGGTCACGACAAAGGTCAGCGGCCGACCGGGCGTCATCCGCCGCCGGCCAAAGCGAATCCAGCCCAGCTCCAGCAATTGATCCAGCGTCCCGCGTGAGACCGCGACACCGCGGATTTCCTCTATCTCGGCGCGGGTGACGGGCTGGTGATAGGCGACGATGGCCAGCGTTTCGACCGCCGCCCGCGACAGCTTTTTCTGCTCGGCGATCTGCTGCTGCATCAGGAACCCCAGATCGGGCGCCGTGCGATAGGCCCATCCGTCGCCCACCCGCACGATCTGCACCCCGCGCCCCTGATAGCGTTGCCGCAACAGGGCCAGCGCCTCGGCGGCATCGGCACCCTGCGGCATGCGCTTGGCCATGTCGCGCAGGGTCAATGGCTGCGCCGAGGCGAACAGCATCGCCTCGACCATGCGTTCCTGTTCCGCCAGGGACGGGATGTCAAAGCCGGGCTGGGTCATGGGTCCCTCGGGGTGGTGCGGGCGCGGATGGCGATCGGCGCGAATGTGTCTTGCTGGCGGATCTCGATCTGGCCCTGTTTGGCCAGTTCCAACGAGGCGGCGAAGGTCGCCGCCGTGGCGGATCGGCGGCGCTTGGGCTCAGACCAGCCCTCGGGCAGATAGCTGGACAGATCAGTCCAGTCCCCGGCATAGCCCACAACAGCCCGCAACCGCGCCAAGGCCTGTTCCATCGTGAACAGGTTCTTTCGGTCAAACGCGTAGGGGCGGAATTCATCCCGGGTGCGCAGCCGCGCATAGGCCTGCATCAGATCCATCAACGACAGATCATAATTGGTCTCACGCACACGGGCGATGCCCTGCGGATCGCCGCGCGCAAAGAAATCACGGCCCAGCTGATCGCGGGCCATCAGACTGGCGGCGGCCTCGCGCATCGCCTGCAACCGTTCTAGCTGAAATGCCAGATGGGCGGCCAGATCCTCGGCGCTTGGCCCCTCGGCGGTGGGGTCGGGCGGCAGCAGCAAACGCGATTTCAAAAACGCCAGCCATGCCACCATCACCAGATAATCCGCCGCCAGTTCGATGCGCAGCATCTTGGCCTGGGTGACGAAGATGAAATATTGCTCGGCCAGTTCCAGCACGGAAATCTTGCGCAGATCGACCTTTTGCGTGCGTGACAGCGACAGCAACAGGTCCAGCGGCCCTTCGTAGCCATCGACGTCAATGATCAGCGCCTCGGCGGCAAGCCGGTCGCTGACGATCGGGCGAGCCGAGGGGGGCGGGCCAGTCGGGGGGGTCGGATCAACCATGCAATGTTTCGCCCAAGATCGCCTTTAGTTCGGCATCCAGGGCGTCGATGTCAATCTTTTCCGGCCCGATCCGCGCCGCCAGGGCCGCATCGGCCCGGCGCGCGGCCCCCGGCGTCAAGCCCCCGGCAGAGGCGACAACCTGTGCCATCTCGGCCCGCTCGCCATTACAGTGCAACACCACATCACACCCCGCCGCGATAGAGGCCGCCGCGCGTGCGCCCATCGTGCCCGACAGCGCCTGCATCGCCACATCATCGGTCATCAACAGCCCGTCAAAGCCGATCTGATCTCGGATCAACCCGATCATCCGCGCCGATTGCGTGGCCGGTGCCGGGTCCAGCGCGGTGAACCGGATATGCGCCGTCATCCCCAGCGGCAGATCGGCCAGCGCCCGGAAGGGGGCGAAATCCTGCTCGCACAGGTCGGCCTGCGTGGCGGTGACACTGGGCAGGTCCTTGTGGCTGTCGGCGGTGGCACGCCCGTGGCCGGGCATGTGCTTCATCACCGGCAAGACCCCCCCCGCCAGCAACCCGCGCGCCGTCGCCCCTGCGTTGCGCGTGACGGTGGCCGCATCCGTGCCGAAACAACGGTTGCGCAAAAAAGGATGGGTCTGCGGCCCGGCAATATCACAGGTCGGCGCACAATTTCCGTCAATGCCCACCGCCCGCAATTCGGCCGCCTGAATCCGCGCCCGCAGCCAAAAGCTGCGCTCCGGATCGGGTCGAGACGCCTGCTCCAGCGGCGGCAGCCATTCGCGCCAATAAGGGGCACGCAGGCGCTGCACCCGCCCGCCTTCCTGGTCGATGAACACCACCGCATCACGCCCGACCGCCCCGCGCAGATCATCGGTCAGACGGCGCAACTGATCCGGGTTGTCCACATTGCGGCCAAACAGGATGAAGCCCCAAGGGTTGGCATCGCGGAAAAACGCCCGCTCATCCGCGCCCAGCGTCAATCCGGAACAGCCCAGGATCGTCGCCCCGATTTGCGTGGTCATATCGGACATATCCTAGCGCGCGACCGTGGCGATGCAGTTCACGCCCTGCGCCTTCAGCGTATCACAGAACTTGCGCGAGGCCTCGACCCCGTCGAAGCCCGCGACACGCAAACGATAGAAGGTGCGCCCGTTCGCCTGCGCCTCCTGAATGATGCGGCTTTTCCCCGCCATCGCCGCCCCGGTGCGGGCGGCAACACGGTTCCATTCGGCCCGGGCGATCTCAACGGTGTCAAAGGCGCCGATCTGCGCCACGCGGGCATCGGCAGGCAAGCTGAGCGGGTCGATTTCATCGGCCTTGGCCACCGGCGCCGGGTTGACTGCAGTGGCCGTATCCGGCTTGGCGCTATCCGTCCGCGCCGTGGGGCGGATCGTCGAGGGCCGCCCGGCCGGACGCGGCGATGTCTTGACCCCGGGCAGGGCATCGGCCACCGCCTGCGTGGTGGTGGTGGACCGCGCCGCCAGATTTTCCGGGATCACCGGCACCGTGCGCGGCACAGGGCGCACCCGCGCCGCCTCGGCCGCGGCGGAACGGATCTGCGCGGCCGATGTGCCCTCCATCACCTCGGGACCGTCGATAGGCACGACCTCGTCCTGAACGGCCAGCGCGGTGCCCTGCGGCACCTGCGATACCGGCGCGGTCGCCGGTTCAGCCTCGGGCAGCGGATCGGGTTCGATGCGTTCGACCTTGACCAGGGACCGAACCCCCGCCATCGGCGCGTCGTCATTGGCCAGATTGCCAGGAGAAGGCGCCAGCACGACGCGTTCGGGTCCTGGGGCCGCCAGCCCCTTGCCCGCGACCTCATTGACCGACAGACCGACGTGGCGGGCCAGATCGCCCCCCGGATCATCGGGCGCAATGCGCGACGGCCCCTCCAGCGCACGGATCACCGGCACGCCGGACACATCCCGCACCGCCAGCTTGTAGCCCCAGATCACGACCCCCAGGATCAACAGCACGGATGTCGCCGCCCCCGCCAGCTGCACCCAGCGGGACACAGGTTCCACCAGACCGGGCCGTTGAACCGGATCGGGCACAGCGGTCATCAGACCGTCAGTGTCGTCGTCATACCCGTCGCCATCGCGACCGTGATAGCTGGCCATGCTCGCCTCATCGCCGGTTTTCCGGTCTCTGCCTCGGACCCCGGCGATGGTGCGCTTCAGCGCATCTCTTCCGCCGGTTTGACGCCAAGAATACCAAGGCCGGCCGAAATGACAACTGCACAGGCCCGGGCCAGGGCGATTTTCGCCGCCGTGATGTCGGAATCGTCCTGCACGAAGCGCAGGCCCGGCTCATCATTGCCGCGATTCCACAGCGAATGCAGATCGGACGCGATCTCATACAGGAAGAAGGCAACCCGGTGCGGCTCATTCGCGCGCGCGGCGATTTCCACCAGACGCGGCCATTCGGCGATCTTTTTGGCCAGGGTCAATTCGGCCTCATGGCCATTGCGCGACAGATCGGCCCGCGCCAATGCGGCGGGCGTCACATCGACCCCGGCCTCGGCCGCCTTGCGCAGCACCGAATACACCCGCGCATGGGCGTATTGCACGTAAAACACCGGATTGTCCTTGGACTGCTCCAGCACCTTGTCGAAATCGAAATCCAGCGCCGCGTCGTTCTTGCGCGTCAGCATGTGGAACCGGGTCACATCGGCCCCCGCCTGTTCCACCACATCGCGCAGCGTGACAAAGGTTCCTGCACGCTTCGACATCTTGAACGGCTCGCCGTTCTTGAACAGCTTCACCAGCTGGATCAGCTTGATATCCAACGGCACCCGGTTTTCCGACAAGGCCGCCACGGCCGCCTTCATCCGCTTGACATAGCCGCCGTGATCGGCGCCGAAAACGTCGATCAACAGATCGAAGCCACGTTCGATCTTGGTCCAGTGATAGGCGATATCGGGGGCGAAATAGGTCCAGCCCCCATCCGATTTCTGTACCGGGCGATCCACGTCATCGCCATAGGCGGTAGAGCGGAACAACGTCTGCTGGCGCTCTTCCCAGTCTTCGGGCAGCTTGCCCTTGGGCGGCTCCAGCACGCCTTCATAGATCAGCCCCAGCGATTTCAGCCGCGCCAGCGCGGATTCGATCTGGCCAGTACCATACAGCGATTTTTCCGAATAATAGACATCCATCCGCACGTTCAGCAGGGCCAGATCCTCCCGGATCATCCCCAGCATCGCGGTGGTGGAAAATTCGCGCAGATCGTCCAGCCAATCGGATTCGGGCCGGTTCAGCAGGCTGTCGCCGTATTTGGCCTTCAGCGCCTCGCCCACCGGGATCAGGTAATCACCCGGATACAGACCTTCGCGGATCTCGGGTTCCAGACCATTCGCCTCGCGGTAGCGCTCATAGGCCGAGCGCGCCAGCACATTCACCTGCGCGCCGCCATCGTTGATGTAATATTCGCGCGTCACATCGTAACCGGTGAAATCCAGCAGGCTGGCCAGCGCATCACCGAAAACCGCGCCACGGGTATGCCCCACATGCATCGGCCCGGTCGGATTGGCCGAGACGAATTCCACGTTGACCTTCAGCCCCCGCCCAAGGTCGGATCGCCCGTAACCATCCCCGGCCACCAGTGCGGCACGGGTCACATCGGCCCAGACCGCCGGGTTCAGGCGCAGGTTCAGGAACCCCGGCCCCGCCACTTCGGCCAGGGTGATGCGCGGATCGGCGGCCAGCGTGGCGGCCAGCGCATCGGCGATTTCGCGCGGCTTCAGCCCGGCCGGTTTCGCCAGCACCATCGCCGCATTCGTCGCCATGTCGCCATGCAGTGCATCGCGCGGCGGCTCGACCGTCACATTGGCATAATCCAGCCCGGCGGGCAGCACGCCCCCGGCCACCATCTGATCCAGGGCGGTGATCACCGCCCCCCGCATATCGGCAAACAGGTTCATTTTCGGCTTCCTCTGTTGCCCTTCCCCTGCCAGAGCCCGCGCGCGGCGTCAACTCTGCGCCCGGCCCGTTGGCCCCCGCATCGGCTTACAGGGCGATTTTCGGGCATTTCATTGACGCAGACGCGTTTTTGCGTTATTAGACGCGCGCCGCACCCCGGCGGCACATCGCCCGGGACGCCCGGAGATTTTGCGTCCCCCCTCATGCGTGGAACCGTTCCACGCCTTCAAGGACGCACATGACCAAATTTTCCGACCTGAATCTGGACAAGGATGTAATGAAGGCCATCGAAGAGGCGGGCTATGAAACGCCTACCCCGATCCAGGCCGGCGCCATCCCCCCAGCTCTGGAAGGCCGCGACGTTCTGGGGATCGCCCAGACCGGGACCGGCAAGACCGCCTCCTTCACCCTGCCGATGATCACCCGCCTGGCCAATGGCCGGGCCCGGGCGCGGATGCCGCGTTCGCTGGTGCTGGCGCCGACGCGGGAACTGGCGGCGCAGGTTGCCGAGAACTTCGACGTTTATGCCAAACACACCAAGCTGACCAAGGCGCTACTGATCGGCGGCGTCTCCTTTGGCGAGCAGGAAAAGCTGATCGACCGTGGCGTCGACGTGCTGATTGCGACGCCGGGCCGGTTGCTGGACCATTTCGAGCGCGGCAAGCTGTTGATGACCGGCGTGCAGATCATGGTGGTCGATGAGGCCGACCGGATGCTGGACATGGGGTTCATCCCGGATATCGAGCGGATCTTCCAACTAACGCCGTTCACCCGCCAGACGCTGTTTTTCAGCGCGACGATGGCGCCGGAAATCGAACGGATCACCAACACCTTCCTGCACGCCCCCGCGCGGATTGAGGTGGCCCGTCAGGCGACCACCTCGGACACCATCAGTCAAAAGCTGGTGCTGGTCACGCCCCCCCGTCGCGATCAGGCCGCCAAGGTCAAGCGTGAGCTGCTGCGCGCGCTGATCACCGCCGAGGGTGCCGCCTGCACCAACGCCATCATTTTCTGCAACCGCAAGATTGATGTGGATATCGTGGCGAAGTCGCTGAAGGCGCATGGCTTCGACGCCGCGCCGATCCACGGCGATCTGGAACAATCGCAGCGGATGCGGACACTGGACGCGTTCCGCGATGGCAGCTTGCAACTGTTGATTGCCTCGGATGTGGCGGCCCGCGGGCTGGATATTCCGGCGGTCAGCCATGTGTTCAACTACGACCTGCCCTCCCATGCCGAGGATTACGTCCACCGCATCGGGCGCACCGGGCGCGCCGGGCGCAAGGGCACGGCCTATTCCATCGCCACGCCATCGGATGACAAATACCTGAGCCAGATCGAAAGCCTGGTGAAGATCGAACTGCCGCGCGTCGCCCTGCCCGAGGGATTCACCGTCTCCGACGCCGCCCATAGCGAACCGGCCAAGCCCGAAGAAAAGGATGGCCGCCGCAGCGGACGCACCCGTGATCGCAGCCGCGGCCGTGATCGGGACCGTGAGGAGCGCCCTCGTCCGGCACCGTCCCCCTCGGCCGTGATCACCCCTGCGGCCCCCGAGACCGCCATCATCGAAGCCCCGATTTCCCTGCCCGAACCGCCACGCAAGCGCGACGACGCACGGCACGAGGAACCCCGCCGCGATGACGCCCGCCGTGAAGATACTCGCCGCGATGACAGGCGTGATGAACGGCGTGATCGCCACCGTGGGCGTGACCGCGATGACGGCCCGGCAGTGATCGGCATGGGCGATCATGTCCCCGACTTTCTGATGCGATCATTCCGACCGTCAAAAGCGGTTCAGGATACGCCGGAAGAGCTGGAAGAAACCTCGGAAACCTGATCATGAACCGGCGTCAAGGCGCCGGTTTTTTCATGATCCCGGTCGCGACCCGCCGGTCTTGCGGTTGTCACCAAAATTTCGACATTGCGGTATTGACAGGCCCTAGGGGGCGTGACTAACTCCGGCACCGTTAGCACTCGTATGATGTGAGTGCTAAAACCTTTCGAACCTGGAACCTTAGGGAGTATCTCCAGATGGCATTTAAACCGCTTCATGACCGCGTGCTGGTCAAGCGCGTGCAAGGCGACGAAAAGACCAAGGGTGGTCTGATCATTCCCGATTCGGCCAAGGAAAAGCCCGCTGAAGGCGAAATCGTTGCGGTCGGCGAAGGCGCGCGCAAGGATTCGGGCGAACTGATCGCCCCCTCGGTCAAGGTTGGCGACCGCATCCTGTTCGGCAAATGGTCGGGCACGGAAGTGACGCTGAACGGCGAAGAGCTGCTGATCATGAAAGAATCCGACATCATGGGGATCATCGCCTGATCACTGATCAGCGATCCTTTTGATTTCTCAATACTTTTAAGGAGCCAATATCATGGCAGCCAAGGACGTAAAGTTCTCGACCGATGCCCGCGACCGGATGCTGAAAGGCGTCAATATCCTCGCGGATGCCGTCAAGGTCACCCTGGGCCCGAAAGGCCGCAATGTCGTCATCGACAAATCGTTCGGTTCGCCGCGCATCACCAAAGACGGTGTGACGGTCGCCAAGGAAATCGAACTGTCCGACAAGTTCGAAAACATGGGCGCGCAGTTGGTCAAAGAAGTGGCCGCACGCACCAATGACGAGGCTGGCGACGGCACCACCACCGCCACAGTTCTGGCCCAGGCCATCATCAAGGAAGGCCTGAAGTCGGTTGCAGCGGGCCTGAACCCGATGGACCTGAAGCGTGGCATCGATCTGGCGACCGCCAAGGTTGTAGCCGCGATCAAGGACGCCTCGCGCCCGGTCAAGGACTCGGACGAAGTCGCGCAAGTCGGCACGATCTCGGCCAACGGCGAAGCCCAGATCGGCCGTTTCATCGCTGACGCGATGCAAAAGGTCGGCAACGAGGGTGTGATCACCGTCGAAGAAAACAAGGGCATGGAAACCGAAGTCGAAGTCGTCGAAGGCATGCAATTCGACCGTGGCTTCCTATCGCCCTACTTCGTGACCAACCCGGACAAGATGATCGCCGATCTGGACGACGTCCTGATCCTGCTGCACGAAAAGAAACTGTCGTCGCTGCAACCGATGGTTCCGCTGCTGGAAGCCGTGATCCAGTCGCAAAAGCCGCTGCTGATCATCTCGGAAGACGTCGAAGGCGAAGCCCTGGCGACGCTGGTGGTCAACAAGCTGCGTGGCGGCCTGAAGATCGCTGCCGTCAAGGCGCCGGGCTTCGGTGATCGTCGCAAATCCATGCTGCAGGACATCGCGATCCTGACCGGTGGTCAGGTCATCTCGGAAGATCTGGGCATGAAGCTGGAAAATGTCACCATCGACATGCTCGGCAAGGCCAAGAAGGTGACGATCTCGAAAGAGAACACCACCGTCATCGACGGCGCTGGCGACAAGGCCGAGATCGAAGCCCGCGTGGCCCAGATCCGCACACAGATCGAGGAAACCACCTCGGACTACGACCGTGAAAAGCTGCAAGAACGCGTGGCCAAACTGGCTGGCGGCGTTGCGGTGATCCGCGTTGGCGGCCTGACCGAAGTCGAAGTCAAAGAGCGCAAAGACCGTGTGGACGATGCCCTGAACGCGACCCGTGCGGCCGTGCAAGAAGGTATCGTTGTCGGCGGTGGTGTTGCTCTGGTTCAAGGCACCAAGGCGCTTGACGGCCTGAAGGGCGCCAATGCCGACCAGGACGTGGGTATCTCGATCATCCGTCGCGCGCTGGAAGCACCGCTGCGTCAGATCTCGGAAAACTCGGGCGTTGATGGTGCCGTGGTTGCGGGCAAGATCCGCGACTCGGAATCGAACACCTTCGGCTTCAACGCACAAACCGAAGAATATGGCGACATGTTCAAATTCGGCGTGATCGACCCGGCCAAGGTTACCCGCACCGCGCTGGAAAACGCGGCTTCGGTTGCCGGTCTGCTGATCACCACCGAAGCGATGATCGCTGACAAGCCCGAGCCCAAGTCGGCGGCTGGCGGCGGCATGCCCGACATGGGCGGCATGGGCGGCATGATGTAATCATCCGCCAAGGCGGGGCCACGCGCCCCGCTGATGCGCACTGCATTCAGGCCGTGCCCTTCGGGGCACGGCCTTTTGCGTTGTTCATACGTGGGTCGGCGCTATTGACCGCAGACCGCACAGGCCGGATCGCGCCGCACCCGGATATCGCGGCTTTCACCCCATAGGGCGTCATGCAAGATCAGTCGCCCGCGCAACGTCGCCCCGGCCCCGGTCAATTCCTTGATCGCCTCGGCCGCCATCATCGCACCGATGATGCCCGGCAATGCGCCCATCACCCCGGCCTCGGCACAGCTGGGCACCAGATCCGCCGCCGGGATCACCGGAAACACACAGGCCAGACAGGGCGCGCCACGGGCCGGATCGAACAGGCCCAACTGTCCTTCCCATTGCGTGATAGCCCCCGAGATCAGCGGCACCCCGGCCGCGACGCAGGCCCGATTCACCAGATGCCTTGTGTCAAAGTTATCGGTCCCATCCAGCACAAGATCATGCCCCGGCACCATCTGCGCCGCGCCCCCGGCGTCCAGCCGCGCCTGAACCGGGGTCACCGTGACATGCGGGTTCAGCCCGTGCAGGGCCGCCTGTGCCGCCAGAACCTTGGGGACGCCGATATCCTCGCTGCGGAAGATCACCTGACGTTGCAGGTTCGACACCGCCACACGGTCATCATCGACCACGGTGATATGCCCCACGCCCGCCGCCGCCAGATACAGCAAGATCGGCACGCCCAGCCCGCCCGCCCCCACCACCAGCACATGGGCGTCGCGCAACCGCCGCTGACCGGTGCCGCCAACCTCGCGCAACAGGATGTGGCGGGCATAGCGGTCCAGCTCATCGGGCGCGAAGGGGGTCGACATCACTGTTTGCCGGTCGATCCGAACCCGCCCTCGCCACGCTCGGTCTGCGACAGGGCGTCGTCGGTGATTTCATACAGCGCCTGCACCACCGGGGCGATCACCGCCTGCGCGATACGGTCGCCGTGCTGGATCACAAAGGGTTCCCGCCCGAAATTGATCAGCAACACCCCCAGCGGGCCGCGATAATCGCTGTCGATCGTGCCGGGCGTATTCGGCAGGCTGATCCCGTGTTTCAGTGCCAACCCCGAGCGCGGCCGGATCTGCATTTCAAAGCCCTCGGGGATTTCCACCCGCAAGCCCGTGGGCACAATGGCGCGCTGCATCGGATACAGGGTAAAGCCCTGCGCCCGGTCCTCGGGCGACAGATTGGCACGGATATCGGCCCCGGCCGATCCCGGCGTCTCATAGCGCGGCAGCGCCACCGCCGTATCCGCCCAATCCTCATGCAAGACGCGAACGATTGGTCGCATTATGGCCCTACCCTTTCAATGCGGTGACGATGCGGGCTGCCAGCCGCCGCGCCACGTCGGTTTTTGTCATGCGGTCCCATTGCTCGACGCCATCGGCATCAATCACGGTTACTGCGTTTTCACTGCCCCCCATGATCCCCGTCGCCGGGCTGACATCATTGGCGACGATCCAGTCACAGCCCTTGCGGGCGCGCTTTTCCGTGGCATGGCGGGCGATATCCGTGGTTTCAGCGGCAAATCCCACCACCAATCGGGGCCGCCCCACACCCATATGCGATATCTGCGCCAGAATGTCGGGGTTCTCGACAAAGTCCAGCACCGGCGGTTGCCCGGAACCATCCTTTTTCATCTTCTGCTCGGCGGTATGCGCCACCCGCCAATCCGCGACGGCGGCGGCAAAAATCGCGACCTCGACCGGCAGGGCGGCCTGAACGGCGGCCTGCATATCACGCGCGGTTTCCACCCGCACCACGCTTACGCCGGACGGCGGCGGCACCTGGGCCGGACCGGTGATGAACGTCACCCGCGCCCCCAGATCGCGCAGCTCGGCGGCAATCGCCGTGCCCTGCGCGCCCGAGGACCGGTTTGCGATATAACGCACCGGATCAATGGGTTCATGCGTCGGCCCCGAGGTCACCAGGACATGCCGCCCGGTCAATGGCCCATCACCCAACGCGTCACGGATCGCCGCCAGAATTTCAACGGGTTCCGCCATCCGCCCCGGCCCGTGTTCGCCACAGGCCATGTCGCCCACATTCGGCCCGGCAAACAGCACGCCATCGCCGCGCAACGTGGCGATATTGCGTTGCGTCGCGGGATGATCCCACATCCGCACATTCATCGCCGGCGCGATCAGCACCCGTTTGTCCGTCGCCAGCAACAGCGTCGAGGCCAGGTCATTCGCCAGCCCGCCCGCCATCTTCGCCATCAGATCGGCCGTCGCCGGTGCCACCACCACCAGATCGGCGGCACGCGACAGTTGGATATGGCCGATCTCGGCCTCATGCGTCAGATCGAACAGATCACGATGCGCCACCTGCCCCGCCAGGGATGAAATGGTCAGCGGCGTGACGAATTCTTCGGCGGCACGGGTCAGCACCGGGGTCACACCGGCCCCCTGTCCGCGCAACAGCCGGATCAGCTCACAGCATTTATAGGCCGCGATTCCGCCGCCGATGATCAGAAGAACCCGTTTCCCCGCCAGCATCGCGCCCCCAGCCCCCGGGCCCCAAATGCCCGGCCCTGGGTTCAGACTTATGCGGACCGGTCCCCGCACGCAAGCGTGGCTCAGAACAGGCTGGTGATTTCCGCGTTATGCGTTTCCAGCGTCTTGCGCAGCTTGCCAAAGGCCTGCGCCTCCAGCTGACGGATGCGTTCCTTGGACAGCCCCAGTTCGGTGCCCAGACTTTCCAGCGTGCGCGGATCATCAATCAACCGCCGCTCGGTGACGATATAGCGTTCGCGCACTGACAACAGGCCCATCGCCTCGGACAGCCAATTGTTCATCAGCGCCCCGTCATGGCTTTCGGTCACCTGTTCTTCGGGCGTGGCGCCATCATCCTCCAGCGTTTCCACCCACTCGCGGCCCTCGTCATCCGCCGATTGCGTGGCGTTCAACGACAGGTCCGACCCCGACAGACGCCCCTGCATCATCTCGACATCAGCCAGCGGCACACCGATTTCCTGCGCAACGCGCAGGCGCATCTGGGCGGAATCCAATGTCACCCCCTCGGCCTCGGCCTCGCGTTCCACCTGCGCCTGCACCCGGCGCATATTGAAAAACAACGCCTTTTGCGACGACGTCGACCCGGTGCGCACCATCGACCAGTTGCGCATCACGAATTCCTGGATCGAGGCCTTTATCCACCACACCGCATAGGTCGAAAACCGCACGCCGCGTTCCGGGTCAAACTTGTCGGCGGCCTTCATCAGGCCCAGTGACGCTTCCTGGATCAGATCACTCATCGGCGCGCCGTAACGGCGGAACTTCGACGCCATCGCCACCGCCAGCCGCATATAGGCCGTCACCAGCCGATGCAGCGCCAGTTCATCGCGCCCGTCTCGCCAGGCACGCGCCAGCGCCACCTCGGTCTCAGCATCCAGATATTCCGCGCGCATCGCCCGGCGCGGCAGGGTTTCGTCGTTCATTCCGTCCAGTGCCATGGCCAGCCTCCCGGGTCGCCCACCCAACTGTCGGCGCCCCGATGATGGACGCGCTTTGCAATAGCAGCATGAAGCCACGCGCCATTAACGCTACGCCCGGTAAAAGGTTCCGGTCAGAAACATCTTTTCGACGCTGGCACAGGCGGTATTTGGGCCTATGTTGAACCAAGTGGACTAGCGAGGGATCGGCATGGCATTTTTCATCGCCGATGATGGCGCCCGGATCGCCTATCAGGATCACGGCATGGGGGTGCCGGTTCTGGCACTGTCGGGCTTGACCCGAACGATGGCGGATTTTGACTATGTCGCACCGCATCTGCCCGGATGCCGGTTGATCCGCATGGATTACCGTGGCCGCGGCGCATCGGATTTCACCGGTGCCGCCACCTATACCGTGATGCGGGAGGGGCTGGATGCGCTGCAACTGCTGGATCATCTGGGGCTGGACCGCGCGGCGATTCTGGGTACATCACGCGGCGGACTGATCGGGATGTATCTGGCCTACACCGCCAAGGCGCGGCTGTCGGGGCTATGCCTGAATGATGTCGGACCGGTGCTGGAACACGCCGGATTGATGAAGATCTTTGACTATCTGGGCCGCAATCCGGCGGCGAAAACGGTGGAAGACCTTATCGCCCGGATGCCGCAGATGAAACCGGGCTTTGCCAATGTGCCGCCGTCCCGCTGGGCGTCCGAGGTGGCGCATCACTACGCCCTGCGCGGCGATCGCCCGGTGATCAATTACGATCCGGCGCTGCGTCAACCGTTCATCGACGCGTTTCAGGGCGAAACCATCCCCACCGCCTGGCCGCTGTTCGATGCCTGCGCGGGCATGCCGCTATGCCTGATCCGGGGCGAGAACTCGGATCTGCTGTCAACGCGGACCGCCGCCGAAATGCTGCACCGTCGCCCCGACATGATCTACGCCCAGGTGCCGGACCGGGCGCATGTGCCGTTTCTGGATGAGGCGCCGGCCATCGCCGCCTTGCGGGACTGGCTCCTGCGGATCAAATGAAAAGGCCCGCTTGCGCGGGCCAGATCTTACAGGTTTTCAGACTGGGGCATGCCCAGCACATGATAGCCACAATCCACATAGACCACATCACCGGTCGAGCAATTGCCATAATCCGAACACAACCAGACCGCCGTGCCGCCAACCGCCTCCAGCGTCGCGTTCTGCCGCAGCGGGCTGTTCGCCTCGGTATGACGGAACGTCTTGCGCGCCCCCCCGATCGCGGCACCGGCCAGCGTTTTCATCGGACCAGGGCTGATCGCATTGACCCGAATGCCCTGCGGCCCCAGATCATTCGCCAGATACAGAACCGAGCTTTCCAGCGCGGCCTTGGCAACGCCCATGACATTGTAGAACGGCGTCACCCGGCTGGATCCGCCATAGGTCATGGTGATCAGCGACCCGCCATTGGGCATGATTTCCGCCGCCCGCCGCGCCACGTCGATAAAGCTGAACACCGAAATCGTCATCGAGTTCTTGAAATTCTCGCGCGAGGTATCGGCAAACCGCCCGGCCAGTTCGTTTTTGTCCGAATAGGCAATGGCATGAACCAGAAAATCAATGCTGCCCCATGCGTCCCGCAACTGGCCAAAGGCCGCATCCAGGCTGGCATCGTTGTTCACATCGACATCCAGCAAGAAATCCGACCCGACCGACGCCGCCAACGGCGCAACCCGCTTGCCGAAGGCCTCGCCCTGATAGGAAAAGGCCAGCTCCGCACCCTCGGCATGCAGCGCCTTGGCAATCCCCCATGCGATGGAATGGTCATTGGCAACCCCCATGACCAATCCGCGCTTGCCCGTCATCAAGTCCGCCATGCACCTACCCCAGATATTTCGACAACAACATCGACCCATTGGTGCCACCAAAGCCAAAGCTGTTGGTCATCACCGTATCCAGGCCCGCGTTGTCCACACGTTTGGTTGCAATTTCGCCCGCATCAATGGCGGGATCAAGCGTCTCGATATTGATCGACGGCGCAATGAAATCATCTTTCAGCATCAGCAGGCAATAGATCGCCTCGGCAGCGCCCGTCGCACCTTGACTGTGCCCGGTCATCGACTTGGTCGAGCTGATCAACGGCGTGCGGCCACGGCCGAACACCCGGCGCACGGCCTCGACCTCGCCGACATCGCCAACCGGGGTCGAGGTGCCATGCGCGTTGATGTAACCGACCTTGCGGCCCTCGGGCAGGCTCTTCAGCGCCAACCGCATCGCGCGTTCACCACCCTCACCCGACGGCGCCACCATGTCATGACCGTCCGAGGTCGCGGCGAAGCCGGTGACCTCGGCATATATCTTCGCACCGCGCGCCAGCGCGTGCGACAATTCTTCCAGCACGACGATGCCACCACCCCCGGCGATGACAAATCCATCCCGGCCCGCGTCAAACGCGCGCGAGGCCCGATCCGGTGTCGCATTGTATTTCGACGACATCGCCCCCATCGCATCGAACAGGCACGACAGCGTCCAGTCCAGTTCCTCGGCGCCGCCCGCGAACATCGTGTCCTGTTTGCCAAAGGCGATCTGTTCCGCCGCCGCCCCGATGCAATGCAGCGAGGTCGAGCAGGCCGAGGTGATCGAATAGCTGATGCCCTTGATCTTGAACGCCGTCGACAGGTTGGCCGAAATCGTCGAGGACATGCATTTTGGCACCGCCAGCGGCCCGATCCGCTTGGGCGCACCGGAATTCAGCACCACCTGATGTGCGGCGAACATCGACGAGGTCGACGGTCCCCCCGATCCGGCAATCAACCCGGTGTGGATATTCGAGACCTCGGCCTCGGTCAGCCCGGCATCCTTGATCGCCTGATCCATCGCGATCCAGGCATAGGCCGCCCCCGGCCCCATGAACCGCAAGGTGCGTTTTTCCACATGCTCGGTCACGTCCAGATTGACCGCCCCGGCAACCTGGCTACGGAATCCACGTTCCATCATATCCGCATTCGCGGTGATGCCCGAACGGCCTGCCTTCAGGCTATCGGTAACCTCGGCAGCACTGTTCCCGATCGGCGAGACAATGCCCAGTCCGGTGATGACGACACGGCGCATGATGGCCTCCTTGATATGGTCAGCTCTCGGAAAGAGCGACCTTCATGTCCTTGACCTGATAGATCACTTCGCCATCGGCCTCGACGATCCCGTCGGCGACACCCATGGTCAGCCGGCGGGTCTGCACGGCCTTGGTGAAATCAACTTTATACGTCAGCAGCTTGCGATCCGGGCGGACCATACCGGTCAGCTTGACCTCACCCACCCCCAACGCATAGCCACGTCCCAGCCACCCGCGCCAGCCCAGATTGAACCCGGTCAGCTGCCACAGACCATCCAGCCCCAGACAGCCCGGCATGATCGGGTTGCCCGGAAAATGACAGTCGAAGAACCACAGATCGGGGGTAATGTCGAATTCCGCCACCACATGGCCCTTGCCATGCAGCCCGCAATCGCCCGAAATCTGGGTGATACGATCCATCATCAACATCGGCGGCGCGGGCAACTGGGCATTGCCCGGCCCGAACAGCTCGCCCCGTGCGCATTTCAATAGATCTTCTTTCCCGAAGCTGTTCGGAAAGCCTGTCATCGGCGCCTGTCCCCCGTAGATTTCCCTCCCCTTATCACCCGGCGGGGCCGGGGTGCAAGCAACTCGGGCAAGGCAACTCGGGCAGGGTGCGACACCGGGCATTCGTCCAATTTTCCATTGTCACATTGCCTGATGCGGACCTATATATTCAGCATGGATGGAAATCGCGCGATCATGATGGCAGCGGCACAGCAACGGGGCCGCGACTGGCTGGCGACGGGCGGATTGCGTCCGACGCGGCAGCGCATGTCGCTGGCCGCCCTGCTGGTTGGCGATGGCGAAAACCGCCATGTCACCGCCGAAACGCTTTATGCCGCGGCGCTGTCGGCGGGGGAGCGGGTCTCGTTGGCCACCGTCTACAATACCCTGCGGGCGTTTTGCGACGCCGGGATCATGCACGAAATCACCGTTGATGGCTCGCGCAGCTATTTTGACACCCGCACCGATGACCATCCGCATTTCTTCTGGGAACAGGAAAACCGCCTGTCCGACGCCCCGGCGGAGGAACTGGAGATCGCCCGTCTGCCCGCACCGCCCGATGGCACCGTGGTCAGCCGCATCGACGTGATCATCCGCGTCCGTAAAACCTGACCTCCAAATCAAAAGGCGCCCTTGCGGGGCGCCCTGAACCTGTCACACCTGACCTGCGTCATGGTGCCGCAAGGTTATTCCTTGGACCGTTCGACATAGCTGTTTTCAGCGGTGTTGATGATGATCTTGGTGCCGACGCCGATATGCGGCGGGACCATGACACGGATACCGCCGGTGCAGATCGCGGGTTTGTAAGACGACGACGCGGTCTGGCCCTTGACCACCGGTTCGGTTTCCTCGACCTCGACCGTCACCTTTTGCGGCAATTCGATCGACAGCGCCACGCCCTCGTGCGTCAGCATCCAGACCCGGATACCGTCGCGCAGGTGGACCTTGGCATCGCCCACGACATCTTCTGAAACCGCGATCTGGTCATAGGTTTCCGGGTTCATGAAGTGGAAGCCTTCGCCATCTTCATACAGGAAATCGAATTCCGCCTCGTCGACATGCGCCTTTTCAACCGTATCCACGGTGCGCCACCGTTCGCTGACCTTCACCCCGTCCGAGATCCGGCGCATTTCCACCTGCGTGACCGAGTTGCCCTTGCCCGGATGGACGTTTTCGGCGGTGATCACGATATACAGAACGCCATCCATCTCTAGGACGTTGCCCTTGCGGATCGAGGAGGCGATGACTTTGGCCATGATAGCGGTCCTTGTTGTTCTGAGACAGGCTCTGGCGCCCGGATGGCAGAGCGCCTAAACCATCCAGAACAGAATTTCCAGTCGAAAGCCGCGATCATGCCCGAAACCCCTTGGTGGAAAGCCTCGCGCCATGCGGATCGCCGTCCGGCATTGCTGGCGCGCAACCGCATCCAGACCGCCATCCGCAATTGGCTGGGCGAGCAGGATTTCCTGGAGGTGGACCCCGTCGCCCTTCAGGTCAGCCCCGGAAACGAGGCACATCTGCACGGATTTGCTACCTCGGCCATCGGCAATGACGGGCAACCGCACCCGATGTATCTGCACACCTCGCCCGAATTCGCGATGAAAAAGCTGTTGGCGGCGGGCGAGAAACGGATTTTCGCCTTCGCCCATGTCTGGCGCAACCGCGAGCGCGGCGCCCTGCACAGCCCCGAATTCACCATGCTGGAATGGTATCGGGTGGCCGAGGATTACACCGTACTGATGCAGGATTGTCAGACGATGTTGCGGCTGGCGGCCGAGGCCGCGGGGGTTTCGGTCTTCCGCTATCGGGGCATCAGCTGTGATCCGCTGGCCCCGTATGAGCGGCTGTCGGTCGCCGAGGCCTTCGCCCGCCATGCCGGGATCGACCTGCTGGCCACCTGCAACGGGTCCGAAACCTCGGCCCCGGCGCTGCGGGCGCAATGCCGGGCCCAAGGGATCGCCGTCAACGACGAGGACACCTGGTCCTTCATGCTCTCCAAGATCCTGGTCGAGAAGGTCGAGCCGCATCTGGGTCATGGCCGTGCCACCGTTCTGGACCGATACCCGTCGGCCGAGGCCGCCCTGGCCCGCCCCGCCCCAGACGATGACCGCGTGGCCGAGCGGTTCGAGGTCTATGCCTGTGGGGTGGAACTGGCGAATGGCTTTGGCGAATTGACCAACGCCCAGGAACAACGGCGCCGGTTCGAGCTGGAGATGGACGAAAAACAAGCTATTTATGGCGAGCGTTACCCGATCGACGATGATTTCCTGGCCGCGCTGGACGATATGCCCGCCGCCAGCGGCATCGCCCTGGGCTTTGACCGTCTGGTCATGCTGGCGACCTCGGCACCACGGATCGACGATGTGATCTGGACCCCGGTGGCGGGGAATTAGGCCCTATCCAACCCGGTCAGAATGGCCATAACACCCGGTGCAGACGCAAAACCTCTATCGGGACGACATCCAGAGTGCGGCGATGGGTGGCCTCGAACACCACCTGCGGCGCGCAGCCCTCTTCATGTGCCTCCAGGAACCGTGCGGCGCACAAGCACCAGCGATCCCCCGGCTTTAGCCCCGCAAAGCGGAATTCCGGGCGCGGCGTACTCAGATCATTGCCAATATAGCTGGACCACGCCAGAAATTCAGCATCGACAATCACGCAGACCGTATGCAGCCCCTGATCCTGCGCGCAGGTGTTGCAATGCCCGTCACGGAAGAACCCGGTCAATGGCGAGATCGAGCATGGCTCCAACGGGCCACCCAAAAGATTGACCGATGGTTCGATCTGCATGCCATCCCCCTGCGTCACCCCGGCAAAGAGTGCGGCAGCGCGGGCAACAGCGCAACCCCCAGCGATAGCCCCCGCGATAGCAATACCGTCAGTAGATATAGCGGATCTGATCAGCCCAGAAACACTCCATCCGGCGCAGCGCATGGTTCAGCGCATCCAGCGTATCGACACTGACCACATCGCGCCGCCCCAACATCTCGGCCTGCTGGGCGAACAGTTGAAACACCGTCTCGCGCAACTGGCGCCCCTTGGGGGTCAGCCGCACCCGGACCGAGCGGCGATCCACATCGCTGCGCTGGTGGTGCATATAGCCCGCCTCCACCAGCTTCTTCAGATTGTAGCTGACATTCGAACCCTGATAGTAACCACGGCTTTTCAACTCGCCCGCCGTCACCTCGTTCTCGGCGATGTTGAACAGTAACAACGCCTGCACCGGATTGACATCCAGCACGCCGATCCGTTCAAATTCATCCTTGATGACATCCAGCAGCAACCGGTGCAACCGCTCCACCAACGCCAGGGTATCCAGGTAGCTGGGCAAGATGGGCGGGGCGATGTCGCCAACGGCCATCTCGGCCGCTTTTCCGGGGGTCATAAAGGTCATCGCGCACTCCTCACCTTTGTTGAGGACAGAGTGACGCCCGAATCCGAAAATTCAGTTAATCTGCGAATAATTTTAGCGGCTTGCGCCCTTCGCCATAGGATCTCGCCCATGCCGGGCACGGGCAAAGCCGCCAATTTCGGCGATCAGCCCCACGTAGACCTCGGGACAGGGCTGTGCGCCGGTGATCCACGGGTAAAGATCCTGATCGTTCTCATCCAGCAGCCGGTCAAACAGATCCAGCCGCGCCAGATCCAGCCCGGCCAGATTCTCATCGGCCCAAGGGCCAAATATCATGTCCATTTCCTTGGTGCCGCGCCGCCAGCTGCGCATCCGCATCCGTTTCAGCCGTGCTTCGGGTGTCTCGGTCATCGGACCCTCCTGTGATGGGCGGTTCGTGCCCCGTGGCTGCCGTCTCGTCAAGCCATATCACTGTTGCCCGATGCCCCCCCACCGCGTAAAGGATGTTTCCGGTCACACACCAACCGGAGCACCCGAACATGGCCTTCCTGTCCGATACCCTTGCGCGCGTGAAGCCCTCATCCACCATCGCGATCAGCAACAAGGCGCGCGAATTGCAGGCCGCCGGCCGCGACGTGATCGGCCTCAGCCAGGGCGAGCCCGATTTCGACACGCCCGAAAACATCAAGGCCGCCGCGATCCGCGCCATTCAGGACGGCAAGACCAAATACACCGCCGTCGACGGCATCCCGGAACTGAAAAAGGCGATCAGCGCCAAGTTCCAGCGGGAAAACGGGCTGGATTACACCCCGGCGCAGATCACCGTGGGCACCGGTGGCAAGCAGGTTCTGTATAATGCGCTGGTCGCCACGCTGAACCCCGGCGACGAGGTGTTGATCCCGGCGCCCTACTGGGTCAGCTATCCCGATATGGTGCTGTTGGCGGGCGGCACGCCGACCTTCGTCGAAGGCAATATGCAGACCGGCTACAAGATCACCGCCGAGCAGCTGGAAGCCGCGATCACCCCGAAAACCAAATGGTTCATGTTCAACTCGCCTTCCAACCCCTCGGGCGCGGCCTATTCGCCGGAAGAGCTGAAATCGCTGACCGATGTGCTGATGCGCCATCCGCATGTCTGGGTGATGTCGGATGACATGTATGAACATCTGCTGTTCGACGGCCGCACCTACGCCACCCCGGCGCAGGTGGAACCGGGGCTGTATGACCGCACGCTGACGGTGAACGGCGTCTCCAAGGCCTATGCGATGACCGGCTGGCGGATCGGCTATGCCGGTGGCCCCGAGGCGCTGATCAAGGCGATGGGCAAGGTGCAATCGCAATCGACCTCGAACCCGTCTTCGGTCAGCCAATATGCGGCGGTCGAGGCGCTGAACGGGCCGCAGGATTACATCCACGACAGCCTGACCGTGTTCCAGCGTCGCCGCGATCTGGTGGTGGCCGCGCTGAACGATTGCGCCGGGATCACCTGCCCCACGCCCGAGGGTGCGTTCTATGTCTACCCCTCGGTGGCGGGCTGCATCGGCAAGACCTCGCAGGGCGGAAGCAAGATCACCGATGACGAAACGTTCTCGTCGGCGCTGCTGGAAGAAACCGGGGTGGCGGTGGTGTTTGGGGCGGCCTTCGGGCTCAGCCCCAACTTCCGCATCAGCTATGCGACCTCGGACGAGGTGCTGACCGAGGCCTGCGCCCGGATCAAGACCTTCTGCGCCGGTCTGAAATAACCACCAACGACGGCGCCCCACGGGGCGCCGTTTCGGTCAGGCCGAACGCAACCACGGCCCGCGCCAGAACCGCAGGCTGAGGATCAGCGCGGCGCAGATCAGCCCCGCCATCAGCCCGAACCACAGTCCGACCCCGCCAAGCCCCAGCGGAAACGCCAGCACATAGCTGGCCGGAACACCCACCAGCCAATAGCTGGCCCCGGCGATCCACATCGGCACGCGGGTATCTTGCATCCCCCGCAATAGTCCCAGGGCAACCACCTGTGTCGCATCGAAAATCTGGAACAGCCCCGCCACCGCCAGCAAGGCGATACCGGCGACCATGATCCGCGCCGCCTCGGGGTTGGACGGGTCCAGAAACAGGCCGATCAGGCCACCGGGCAGCAGCAAGAACGCCCCCACGGTCACCAGCCCAAACCCCAGCGACAGAACCTGTGCCACAATGGCCCCATCCTTCAGCCCTGCAATATCGCCCGCGCCCAGGGCCCGCCCGGCCCGCACCGTCGCCGCATTCGACAATCCCAGATGCACCATGAACGCCAGCGACGCCAGTTGCAGCACGATCCCATGCGCCGCCAGCTCGACCGTGCCGATCCAGCCCATCATCACCGCCGAGGCCTGAAAGAACCCGGTCTCGAACACCGAGGTGATGCCGATCGGCAGGCCGACCCGTGCGACGGTGCGAAACGCCGGCCAATCCGGGCGCCACAGCCGGGAAAACAGCCGGAAGCGGCGCAATTCGGGTACCCGCGCCGTGTAGACCACCAGCACCAGAGCCGTCAGCGATTGCACCACGACCGAACTGATCGCCGCCCCGCGCAGCCCCAGACGCGGCAACCCCAAGTTGCCAAAGATCAACCCCCAGTTCAGCGCGATATTCACCACCACCGCCGCAACCGTGACCAGAAGCACGATCCGCGTGCGCTCGAACGCGCTCAGATACCCCTTGAGAACCGCAACGATCAGCGCCGGAAACATGCCCCACATGGCGATGTGCAAGAACTCCTGCGCCAGGGCGGCCACGTCAGGATGCTGCCCCAACGCCAGCAATATCCGCCCCGACATCGCCATCACCGGCAGGGCCAGCACCGCAAAGATCATCGCCAGCCACAGTGTCATCCGCGCATCCCGGCGCACCTGGGTTTCATCCCCCGCCCCAAGCGCCGTCGCCACCCGCCCCATCAGCGCGTAGGAAAACCCCGACCCCAGGATGAACAGCACGAAAAACAGCCCCGACGCCAGAACCACGGCCGCCAGTTCCCGCACCCCATACCACCCCAGCATCACCGTATCGACGACATGCAGGCCGACCTGGGCCAGATTGGAGCCGATCAACGGCAATCCCAGCACCAGCAGGGCACGAAAATGCGGGACGTAACGGGGCCACGTCCAGGAGGGAAAAGCGGATTGGGTCATGATGGCGCGACGCTATCCGCGCCGGGTCTGAACGTCCAGCCCTGGAACGCCAGCCACGAAACGGATGCGGCGGCCCGGACGCGCCGGGCCACCGCATCGGATGGTCCTATTTCGCCGCCTCTTATTTCGCGGTGGTCGTGCCGCGCGTCGCGGGATGCAGTGCCGCCCCCAGCACATGGTCCGCACCATGCACCACATGCGCGGCATGGCCAACGATCAGCGGATCGGGCGGCATGGCAATGGCTGGGTCCTTGTCGGGATAATCCAGCGTCGACAGGAAGTGCCGCATACAGTTCAACCGGGCGCGCTTTTTGTCATTCGACTTGACGATAACCCAGGGCGCATCGGCGGTGTCGGTGTAGAAGAACATCGCCTCTTTCGCCTCGGTGTAGTCATCCCATTTGTCCAGCGAGGCCAGATCAATCGGGCTGAGCTTCCAGCGTTTCAGCGGGTCGGTCTCGCGTTCCTTGAAACGGCGCCGCTGTTCCTCCCGGCCGACAGAGAACCAGTATTTATATAGCCGTATCCCCGAACGCGCCAACATGCGTTCCATTTCCGGGGTCTGGCGCATGAATTCCAGATATTCGGTGGGCGTGCAGAACCCCATCACACGCTCGACGCCCGCGCGGTTATACCACGAACGGTCGTAGAAAACCATTTCGCCCGCCGTCGGCAAATGGCGGATGTAGCGTTGAAAGAACCACTGGCCCTTTTCCACGTCCGACGGCTTGTTCAGCGCCACGACGCGGGCAAAACGCGGGTTCAGGTGTTCCATGAACCGCTTGATCGTGCCGCCCTTGCCCGCGGCATCACGGCCTTCAAACAGGATGACGAATTTCTGCCCGGTATCTTGCGCCCACAATTGCACCTTCAGCAATTCGGCCTGCAAAAAGGCCTTTTCCTTTTCATAGGCGGGGCGCCCCATTTGACGCGGATAGGGGTATTTGCCGCTTTCAAAGGCCAGGCGGATCTGGTCGGGGTTCAACTTGGGGAAGGCCTGTGGGCCATGCAGGGGTTCTTCTTCCTGCGGCTTGTCCACGACGGATGTGGGGGGATCGGTGCTGATCGCAGGGTCGGCCTGCGCCACGTCGGATGTCACTGTGTTAACGGTTTGTTGATCGTTCATTGTCCCTCTCCGGCTGCCTTGAGGCGTCGATATAACAGCCTGCGCCAGCACGCGCCTTGACGCGAATCAAAAACGCATCCGCCACATGCAATTTTTCGGCCGGAAGCCGCGCTTGCCCCGCCCCCGCAAGGTGCGGTATCCCTTGGGCGCAGGCACCACAAAAGAAAGCGCATTCATGGCCGATGATCTCCTATCCTCGCAGGCCGAGACCTATGACGCATCCTCGATCGAGGTGCTCGAAGGGCTGGAGCCGGTGCGAAAGCGGCCGGGGATGTATATCGGCGGCACCGATGAACGCGCGCTGCACCATATGGTCGCCGAGATTCTGGACAATGCGATGGACGAGGCCGTGGCCGGTCATGCCACCCGCATCGAAGTCGAGATGAATGAGGATGGATCGGTCACCGTCAAGGACAACGGCCGTGGCATCCCCGTCGATCCGCACCCGAAATTCCCCGGCAAATCGGCGCTGGAGGTGATCTTGTGTACGCTGCATGCGGGCGGCAAGTTTTCAAACAAGGCCTATTCGACCTCGGGCGGGTTGAACGGCGTCGGCTCATCCGTGGTCAACGCATTGTCGGATGTGATGATCGTGCAGGTGGCCCGCAACAAGGAACTGTACGAACAGCGATTCTCGCGCGGGGTACCGCAAGGCCCACTGCAAAAACTTGGCGCGGCGCCGAACCGGCGCGGCACCACGGTGACCTTTCACGCCGACCCGGAAATATTTGGCTCGCTGACGCTGAAACCGGCACGGCTGTTCAAGATGACGCGGTCCAAGGCGTTCCTGTTTTCCGGTGTTGAAATCCGATGGAAAACCGCGATCATGGATGGGGAAACCCCCACCGAGGCCGTATTTCATTTCCCCAACGGTCTGGCGGATTTCCTGAATGAAACGCTGAACGGCGCATCGTCCTATGCCGACAGACCCTTTGCCGGGAAGGTCAGCTTCGAGGAAAAATTCGGCATCCCCGGATCGGTCGAATGGGCGATCAACTGGACCCCGATGCGCGACGGTTTCATCCAGTCCTACTGCAACACCGTCCCCACCCCCGAGGGCGGCACGCATGAGGCCGGCTTCTGGGCCGCCATTCTAAAGGGCATCCGCGCCTATGGCGAGCGGTCGAACAACAAGAAGGCCGGGCTGATCACCCGTGACGACATGCTGACCGGTGGCTGCGCACTGATTTCGGTGTTCATCCGCGAACCCTCGTTTGTCGGCCAGACCAAGGATCGGCTGTCGACCGAGGAATGCGCCAAATGGGTCGAAAGCGCGGTGCGCGACCATTTCGACAACTGGCTGGTTGCCGACCCGAAATCCGCCGGGGCGATCCTGGATTTCCTGGTGCTGCGCGCAGAAGAGCGGTTGCGGCGCCGCGCCGAAAAGGAAACCTCGCGCAAGACCGCAACAAAGAAGCTGCGCCTGCCGGGGAAGCTGGTCGATTGCTCGGCCACCAATCGCAGCGGCACCGAACTGTTTATTGTCGAAGGCGATTCGGCGGGGGGGTCGGCCAAGATGGCGCGGGACCGGCAGCATCAGGCACTGTTGCCGCTACGCGGTAAAATTCTGAACGTGCTGGGGGCGGCCTCGTCCAAGCTGGGTCAGAATCAGGAAATCAACGATCTGGCGCAGGCATTGGGCGTCGCCCTGGGCACCAAGTTCCGCATTGATGATCTGCGCTATGACAAGATCATCATCATGACCGACGCCGATGTGGACGGGGCGCATATCGCGTCGCTGTTGATGACGTTTTTCTTTACCCAGATGCGGCCGTTGATCGACAAAGGGCACCTGTATCTGGCCTGCCCGCCGCTGTACCGGCTGACCCAGGGCGCCAAACGCGTCTATGTTGCCGATGATGGCGAAAAGGAAGACTGGCTGAAAAAAGGCTTGGGCGGCAAGGGCAAGATCGACGTGCAGCGGTTCAAGGGCCTGGGCGAGATGGACGCCAAGGATCTGAAGGACACGACGATGAACCCTGCCACGCGCAAACTGATCCGGGTGATCATCGACGACGAGGCGCCGGGCGAGACCGGCGATCTGGTCGAGCGCCTGATGGGCAAGAAACCCGAGCTGCGCTTTCAATACATTCAGGAAAATGCCCGGTTCGTCGAAGAACTGGATGTCTGATTTGCAAAGGCCCGGCGATTGAACCCGGGCCTTTGCTTGCAGAATTATTTCTTCAGCGAGTCGCGGATTTCCATCAGCACGTCCAGCTCGGTCGGGCCGGCCGGGGTGGCCTCTTCCTTCTTGATCGCGGCGTCCTTGACCTTGTTGACCACCTTGACCAGCAGGAACACGACGAAGGCGATGATCAGGAAATTGATCACGGCGGTGATGAACGAGCCATAGGCAAAGACCGGGGCGCCCGCATCCTTGGCCGCGGACAACGAGGCATACTCGCCGCTGCCCAGATTGATGAACAGGTTCGAGAAGTCCAGGCCACCCGTGATCACACCAATGATCGGGTTGATCAGATCAGCCACCAGCGAGCTGACAATCGCCGTGAACGCCGCCCCAATGATGATCCCGACGGCCATGTCGACAACGTTGCCACGGGCGATAAAATTCTTGAATTCGTTAAGCATTGTTCTGTCCCTTTTCAGCGCCTTATCCGGCACGAACGGGTGAAACTTAACACATCCCAAAACAAGGTGCATCTTTTCGTTCGCAAGGGAATCTGTCAGCCTTGTGCCGAAAAAAGGAGACCCCGATGACCGATCTGTCGAACTTTCCCATCACCCATCGCTGGCCCGCCCGCGACCCGTCGATTTTGCAGCTGTATTCGCTGCCCACGCCGAACGGCATCAAAATATCCGTCATGCTGGAGGAAACCGGTCTGGCTTATGAGCCGCATCTGATCCGGTTCGATACCCAGGACCAGATGACACCGGAATTCCTGTCGCTGAACCCCAACAACAAGATTCCGGCGATCCTGGACCCGAATGGCCCGGGTGGCCAACCCATCGGCCTGTTTGAAAGCGGCGCGATCCTGATCTATCTGGCCGAAAAGACCGGGCAGTTTCTACCGCAGGCGCAGCGCTACGAAATCCTGCAATGGCTGATGTTCCAGATGGGCGGTCTTGGGCCGATGCTGGGGCAACTGGGATATTTCCACAGCTTTGCGGGTAAGGAGATCGAGGACCCGCGCCCGAAAGAGCGTTACCGTGCCGAGGTTGCCCGCCTGCTGAATGTTCTGGAGGGTGCCTTGCAGGGACGGGACTGGATTGCCGGGGACTATTCGATTGCCGATATGGCGATTGCCCCCTGGCTTCGCTCGCTGCGTGACTTCTACAAGGTCGACACGATGACCGGGTTTGACAAATTGACCCAGGTTCCGGCCTATCTTGACCGGTTCCTGGCCCGTCCTGCCGTGCAGCGCGGCCTGAATATTCCCAGCCGCGATTGACAGTATCACGCGCGGGTCACCAACTCATCCCGACCCGCGCGGCCGCCTTGTGCCGCGCCATCGTCACAACCTCCATTGCCGAAATCGCCAATGCCGATTTCACCCGTGCCAACAGTGTCTCATCATCCCCGACATCAGCGGCGCGCCCGACACGCAACCGCTTTTGCGCCTCATTCAGCCGGGCGATGGCCAGATCACGTTGATCGGCACGGTAGGCCTGTTCCAACGGCAAGGTCTGCTCCAACGAGACCAATTCCGCCGCCAATGTGCGGCTGGTCAATTGCAGGCCGGGCTCCCCGCGCAGTTCCTCCTCGCGGCAACCGGACAGGGCGCCGCGCAATGCGGTGATCCGGGATTTAGACAGCATATCGGCCAATTCACAAAAGGCGATTTCCCGACAAGCCCGGTCAATCTGCGCCAGGCAGTTTTCAACCGGGCTTTGCATCGCCAGGCCCACGGGCGCACGATACCGGCGCAAGGCCCTGCCCAAGTGAGATTTTCGCACCATCAGACGTCCTCCGTTATGAAGGAAATCTAACGTATTAAGCGTGAACAGGAAGTGAACAAAACCCGTTGAAAGGCGGGAAACTCAGGCCGCTTCGCGCAAGATCTTACACAATGGATCATACATTTCCGCGTTGGAGGCGATCAGCGCGCCTGATTCGAAAATATCACGTCCCTCGCGCACCGGACCAACGAATCCGCCCGCCTCTTTCACCAGCAAGATCCCTGCCGCAATGTCCCACGGCTTGATGCCGCGTTCCCAATAGCCTTCGTATTTGCCCGCCGCCACATAGGCCAGATCCAGTGCCGCAGCCCCGAACCGGCGCACCCCGGCACAGCCCGGCATCAACCGCGCCAGATCCTGCAAGGTCGCGGGCAAGGTCGGTTTGCCGCCAAACGGCACACCGGTGGCAAAAATGGATTCGATCATCCGCTTGCGTCCCGACACCCGCAGGCGCGTTTCGTTCATGAACGCCCCCAGACCCTTTTCGGCCCAGTACAGTTCATCCTTGGCCGCATCGAACACCACACCGGCAACGATTTCGCCCTTGTGTTCCAATGCGATAGACACCGCCCAATGCGGCAGCCCGTGCAAGAAATTGGTGGTTCCATCCAGCGGATCGACGATCCAGCGGCGGGTCGGATCTTCCCCGGCATCCTCGCCGGTTTCCTCGCCCAGCCAACCATAGGTCGGGCGTGCGGCGCGCAGCTCTTCCTTGATCAGCCGTTCCGCCTCGCGGTCGGCACGGGACACAAAATCGCCCGGCCCCTTGGACGAGACCTGAAGGTTTTCCACCTCGCGGAAATCCTTGACTAGCGACCGCCCCGCCTTGCGCGCGGCCTTGATCATCAGATTGAGGTTGGCGCTGCCTTGCATCGGTTCCGCTCCTAGGTTGAGGCCCGTGCCTTACACGCGCAGGCACGGGATTCCAAGGGGTCAGACGCCCCGAACAAATTCCCCGCGCCGTGGCAGCAGGATGGTCAGCACCCCCAGCACCGGCAAAAAAGAACAGATGATATAGACGAACCGGATCCCATGCAGATCGGCCAGCACCCCAAGCGCCGCCGCCGCGATGCCGCCAAATCCGAAACTGAGGCCAAAGAAGATGCCTGCCACCATGCCCACCCGGCCCGGCACCAATTCCTGCGCGAACACCACGATGGCCGGAAACGCCGAGGCCAGGATCAATCCGATGATCACCGACAGCACCCCGGACCAGAACAGCCCGACATGCGGCAGGGCCAGGGTGAACGGCAAGATCCCCAGAATCGAGATCCAGATCACCGTCATCGCCCCCCAGCGATCAGCAATCGGCCCGCCCAGCACCGTTCCCGCGGCCACCGCCCCCAGAAACACGAACAACATGATCTGCGCGGTCTGCGTGCTGACGCCGAATGTCTCGATCTGGTAGAACGTGTAATAAGAGGTCATCGAGGCCAGATAGATGTTCTTGGTGAACAACAGGAAGGTCAGCACCACCAGCGACAGGATCACCCGTCCACGGGCCAGCGGCAGGGTCTGATCCATCGCCTTTCTGGCCCGCGCGGTCAGCACCTCTTTGTACCAGCGCCCGACACGGAACAGCACCACCCCCGAGATCAGCGCCAGCACCGCAAACAGCGCCACCGAGGCCCGCCCCAGCGGTAGCACCACAAACGCCGCCAGCAGCGGCCCGATCGCCGTGCCGAAGTTGCCGCCGACCTGAAACACTGATTGCGCCATGCCGAACCGTCCGCCCGACGCCAGACGCGCCACACGGCTGGATTCCGGGTGGAAAATCGCCGAGCCCAGCCCGATCAGCACCGCCCCCACCACGACCAGCGTATAGGTGGGCGCGAATGCCAGCCCCAGCACCCCCAGAAATGTCGCCAGCGACGCAAACGGCAGGGACCACGGCTGCGGATGCTTGTCGGTGTAAATCCCGATCAACGGTTGCAGCAACGAGGCCGACCCCTGGAACGCCAGCGTCAACAGCCCGATATGCCAGTAATCCAGCTGGAATGTCTCTTTCAGCATCGGATAGATCGCCGACAACATCGACTGCATCACGTCATTCAACAGGTGACACAGGCTGACAGCGACCAGAATCGGGGTCACGGTTGCGCTGGCGGAAACGCCAGTTTTGGGAATGGCTGACATGATCTGATCCTGCTTGGATTTTTCCTGCTCTAACCCGTGCGCGACAATCCGTCACGGACAGAATTGTTTCGATACAGACTCAGGCCTGTTGCAATTCGACCGGGACTGTGCGGGCCAGATGCAGGAAATGCTTCATGAACGCCGCCTCGACATCCTCAGCGCGGGTGGCGGCATACAGCGTCTTGCGCAGCCCGTTTTGCGTCACCGGGCGGGTGATATAGTCGGGCTTGTACTTCACCTCGCGCAGCACCCAGTCGGGCAACACCGCCACCCCCCGCCCCGCCGCAACCAGCAGCAGGATCACCGCCGTCAGTTCCACCTGCCGATGGGCGCGCGGTTCCACCTTGGCCGGGATCAGCACCGTCGAGAACACATCCGAGCGCGCCCGGTCGATGGGATAGGTTATCAAGGTCTGATCGACGAAATCCGTGGCCTCGATCCAGGCCTTGGCGGCCAAAGGGCTGGAGGCGGCGGCAATGAAGGTGGGGGAATAGTCAAACAGCGGATTGAAGCTGATCCCCGCCATCTGCACCGGGTCCGAGGAAATCACCAGATCCACCTCTTCACGCGCCAGCGCGGGCAGCGCGTTGAAGGCCAGCCCGGCGCGGATGTCGATATCCACTTCGGGCCAGGTGCGCCGGAATTGCTCCAGCACGGGGAAAAGCCAGTCGAAACAGGCGTGGCATTCAATGGCGATGTGCAGCCGCCCGGCGCGGCCATCGCGCAGGGCCTTGAAATCCTGCTCGACGGTTTCGATCTCGGGCAGGATCTGTTCGGCCAGCCGCAACAGCTTCATCCCCGCCGCCGACAGCCGCAGCGGCTTGGAACGGCGCACGAACAATTCCACCCCGGCCTGATCCTCCAGCCCTTTGACCTGATGGCTCAGCGCCGATTGCGTGATATGCAAAACATCCGCGGCGCGCGCCAACCCGCCCGCATCGTGAATCGCCTTGATCGTGCGCAGGTGACGGAATTCCAGATGCATCTTGTGATCCGACTCATGACTTTCTTGAGTTTTATGAATTTGTCTCACATGAGGAAATATGGCACAAGCACTGGCGAAAGGATGCCGCCATGACCAAAACGACCGATCAGAAGCCGCAGGCGACACCCGCCATCAGCTTTGAGTTCTTCCCGCCGCAGACGCTGGATGCGTCTTTCCGGCTATGGGAAACGGTGCAGACCCTGGCGCCGCTGGACCCGGCCTTTGTGTCGGTGACCTATGGCGCAGGCGGCACCACCCGCAAGCTGACGCATGAAGCCGTCGGCACGATCCATAAGAATTACGGCCTGACCGTTGCCGCGCACCTGACCTGTGTCGATGCGACGCGCGCAGAAACGATGGAGATCGTCGAGGCCTATCATCAGGCCGGCGTCACCGAGATCGTCGCGCTGCGTGGCGATCCGCCCAAGGGGGCGGCGGGCTTTACCCCGCATCCGCAGGGCTTTGCCTCTTCGGTTGAGCTGATCGAGGCGCTGGCCCGTGATGGCCGTTTCACCATCCGCTGTGGCGCCTATCCCGAACCGCACCCCGAGGCCGCCGATGCGCTGGCCGACGTGCGCTGGCTGAAGCGCAAGGCCGATGCCGGTGCGACCTCGGCGATCACCCAGTTCTTCTTTGACGCCGATACGTTCTTCCGGTTCCGCGATGCCTGCGTGCGCGAGGGCATCACCGCCAAGCTGATCCCCGGCATCCTGCCGATCCAGTCATGGAAAGGCGTCAAAAGCTTTGCCAGCCGCTGCGGCGCCCATATCCCCGCCGGGCTGGAGGACCGTTTCGATGCCGCCATCCGTGACGGCCGCGAGCAGGACCTGTCGGTCGAGCTATGCACCCAGCTGTGCGAACGCCTGATGGCGGGTGGCGTGGATCATTTCCAGTTCTACACCCTGAACCGGCCGCATCTGACGCAACAGGTCTGCGCGGCCCTGGGCGTCACCGGGTCCCGCACGCTGGCGGCCTGATCAAAGGGGGCATTTGCCCCCTTTTCAACGCCGCGCTAGGCTCTGCCCAAAAGGGAGAGAGCCATGACCGAACCATTCTTCGCCGACACCGCCGCCGCATTCACCCCCAAATCCGTGGTGCGCAGCCTGTCCGGGCTGGAATATCTGCAAAAAATGATGGCGGGCGAATTGCCCAGCATGACCATCGCGCGGCAGCTGAACTTTCGGCTCAGCCATGTCGAACATGGGCTGGTCGAGGTCACCGGCACCCCGCAGCATGAACAGACCAACACCTTTGGCGGCGTGCATGGCGGCTGGTATGGGGTGATTCTGGACAGCTGCCTGACCTGTGCGGTGATTTCGGCGCTGGAACGCGGGCAATATCAGACCACGCTTGAATACAAGGTCAATATGGTGCGGGCGATCCCGGTGGGCACCACGGTGATCGGCGCCGGGCGGCTGGAACATCTGGGCCGGTCCACCGGCATCGCGCGCGGCGAAATCCGTGGGGCGGAAGATGGTCGGGTCTATGCCCTGGGGACGGCCACCTGCTTCATCATGGGCACGCCCGACTGAATGCCCCAAACGAAAAAGCCCCGCCGTTGGCGGGGCTCTTGCATCACTGCGACCGGTTCAGATCTTCAACGACAACGCGGTGACGATTTCCATCTGGCCAAAACCGTTGAACCTGGTGTTGGTCGCCGAGGAATACGCCCCCATGCCCTGGAACACCAGGAAATCGCCCTCTTGCAGATCCCCCGCCAGCGCCAGTTCCCCCGGCAGGCGGTCCACGGAATCGCAGGTCGGACCAAAGACGATACGGTCCACGCTGTCACCACAGCGCTTCTCGCCCTGGGGCGAGAACACCGCAACCCGGTCGATATTGCCGACCAGCGGCAATTCCGCCAATCCGCCATAGACGCCATCGTTCAGGAACACATGGCTGTCGTCGCGCAGCGCCTTGATCCGGGTGATATGGGTAAAGGCATCGCCCACCAGACCACGGCCGGGTTCACACACCAGTTCCGGGCGGGTCTCGCCAAAGGCCTCGCCTGCCACACGGTCGATCAGGTCGAAGATATCTTCCAGCACCGGCGCCGGCCCCTGCGTGCGGTGGTTCGGGAACCCGCCGCCCACATTCAGACGATGCGCCATCACGCCCGCCTCGGCACAGATCGTCGCGGCGGTGCGGATATAGGCATCCCACGCCATCGGATCGGTGCATTGCGTGCCCGGATGGAAGGTCAACGACGGGATAAACCCTGCATCCGCCGCCTTGCGCAGCAATTCCGCCGCCAATTCGGCCGTGGCGCCGAACTTCGCGCCGAAGTTATAGGCTGCACCGCTGACCGGCATCTTGAACCGCACCGAGATTTCGCACCCTTCGGTGGGCACCATCGCGATCAGCTTGTCCAGTTCGCTGTGCGAATCGACCGACCAGGTTTTCACATTGGCCTTGACCGCATGGGCGATCTCGTCGCGACCCCGCACCGGGTTATGGTAATGCAGCGCGGCACCCGGCGCCAGCCGACGGATCATGTCGATCTCGTAGGGCGAGGCCACGTCAAACCCGCGAATACCGGCAGCCACCAGATTCTCGATCACCATCTCGTCGGGGTTCGACTTGACGGCATAGGTCACCAGCCCCGGAAAGCCCGCGATGAACCGTTGCGCCGTCGCCTGCAAGATCGCAGGCGCGAACACCAGAACCGGATGGTCGGGTTGCTTGGTACGAATGATTTCGGACGGATTCGCCCAGATAGTCTTAGACAGTCCCATCGGCTTTCTCCTCGCCAACAGAATTGCAGCCACCTCTTGCCCCGGCTTGACG
>DASWPI010000079.1:0-14617 GCA_036398515.1 Paenirhodobacter sp. | reverse complement strand
ATACCGGCCTTTTCCCCGGCGATCTCCGCCAGCGTCTCGCCCAGGAATTGCTGGTGATCAATCGACACCGGGGTGATGATGGTCACCGCCGGACGATCCACCACATTCGTCGCATCCAGCCGTCCGCCCAGACCGACCTCCAGCAAGGTGAAATCGGCGTGGGTGCGGGTGAAGGCCAGGAACGCCGCGCAGGTGGTGATTTCAAAAAAGGTGATCGGCGTGCCGCCATTGCGGTCATAACATTCCTGCAACAGCGCCGACAGCGCCGGTTCGGAAATCAGCGATCCGGCGATGCGGATACGTTCATGAAACCGCGCCAGATGCGGCGAGGTATAGGCATGCACCGCGCGCCCCTGCGATTCCAGTCCGGCGCGGATCATCGCCTGCGTCGAGCCCTTGCCATTGGTGCCCGCGATATGGATCACCGGCGGCAGGTTGCGCTCGGGGTGGTCCAGCACCGCCAGCAGGCGTTCGACCCGCTCCAGCGTCAGGTCGATGACCTTGGGGTGCAGCGACATCAGTTTTTCAAGAACGAGATCGGAGGATTGCGTCATGGCGGGCCTCAAACGCAAAACCGGGGCAAAAGGCCCCGGTTTTCTGGTGGATCAGCGGGATCAGGCGTGCGGGGTTTCGACCGGCTTGCCCGGTGCGGGCAGGTCACCGGCGATGGCCGGGGACTGGTTGGTCAGCATCCGGGTGATGGTGATCAACTCGTCACGCAGCTTCTTGCGGTGGGTCACGCGGTCCAGCATGCCGTGATCCAGCAGGTATTCCGCGCGCTGGAACCCCTCGGGCAGCTTTTCGCGGATGGTCTGCTCGATCACGCGCGGTCCGGCGAAACAGATAAGCGCGTTGGGTTCGGCAATCTGCACATCGCCCAGCATCGCATAGGACGCGGTCACCCCGCCGGTGGTGGGATGGGTCAGCACGACGATATAGGGCAGGTGCGCCTCTTTCAGCATCTGCACCGCCACGGTGGTGCGCGGCATCTGCATCAGCGACAGGATGCCTTCCTGCATCCGGGCGCCGCCGGCCGACGAAAACAGGATCAGCGGGCGTTTCAGCTTCACCGCGCGTTCGGCGGCGGCAATGATCGCATTGCCCACATACATGCCCATCGACCCGGCCATGAAGGCGAAATCCTGCGCGGCGACCACCACCGGGGTACGGCCCATTTCGCCTTCACCCACCAGCATGGCTTCTTTCTCGCCGGTGGATTTCTGCGCGGCCTTCATCCGGTCGGGGTATTTCTTCTGGTCGCGGAATTGCAGCGGATCGGTGATCGGGGTGGGGACCTTGACCTCGGTGAAAATACCGCCGTCAAACAGGCTGGCAAAGCGCGCGCGCGGCGAAATCGCCATGTGATGATCGCAGTTGGCGCAGACGTTCAGGTTGTCGGCCAGTTCGCGGTGGAACAGCATCGTGCCGCATTCCGGGCACTTGGTCCAAAGGTTTTCCGGCATCTCGCGCCGCGAGAACAACGAGTTGATCTTCGGTTTGACGTAATTCGAGATCCAGTTCATCGGTCGAAAACCCTTTTCGGTGCCTGTTCGCAGCGTCTGCCTCAAATAAGCCGCAAGGCCGGGAAATGCAATCAGACGCGCAAGATCAACCGCAATGCCAGCCACGATACCAGCATCGACACCGCATCCGTCGCCATATAGGGGGCCAGCGCAACCGGATCGCGCGGGTCGATGACCACCGTGAACAGGCTCAGACCATCCAGTTCCCCATACAGCCCCAACAGGAAAATCGCCGACAGGTTGTTGGCGAAATGCAGCCCGATGGCCGCCCCCAGATTGCCGGTGCGCGCCGTCAGGTCGGCGGCCAGACAGCCGAACACCGTCGCCCACAGCACCGGCCAGAACGCCATCGGCCCGTAGGTGCCGGGGTCGAAATGCAGCGCCCCGAACAGCACGGACGGCGCGACCATCCACAGCCAGGGCGACCGCCAGCGTGCCGCCATCTGTTGCAGCAGGTAGCCGCGAAAGACCATCTCTTCGGCGGTGATCTGCACCAGCAGCAGGGGCAGGGCCAGCGGCGCCCAGGCCAGCAATGTGCCAAACGGTGTCGATTGCGCCGTGTTCGGGTCCAGCAGCGCCAGCGGCAGGATGGCTAGGGACAGCCCGATCAACGGCGCCGCGCTGCGCCAGGCATTCCGCGCCGCGCCGGGACCGAACAGCGTGGCCACGGCGCGGTCGTGCAAGGTGCGCGTCACCAACGCCACCGCCAAGGCCAGCGGCGCAAATGTGGCCAGCATCAGCACCACGCCGCCCGGCGTGGCGGCCTGTGCCAGCGTGATGGCCAGTCGAAGATAGGCGGCCTCGCCCGCGATCCAGCGAAACAGATGCAGCGCGCCGATCAGCGCCGACCAATACAACACGACGATCAGTCCCAGTCCGGCCACCGTGCGCCAGATCTGGGCCGCCGGGCGGGCGGGGGCATAAAACGCCTGCAAGGTCGGGGTGTAGGGGGTGGTCATGGGCATCCTCATTTCGGCGCGAGGCTAGGGGCGCGGGAACGGCACCGCAAGACACGGCTTCGCGCTTTACTTTGTCGGGCACGCAAGGGATGAAGACGGGCCGTGGGATGCGGTGCATGGCCGGTTGTCCAGATGTTCGAAGTCTCGCTTGATCTTGTGCTGTTTTTGCTGGGCGCCGCCCTGTTGGCGGGGTTTGTCGATTCCATCGCCGGTGGTGGCGGGCTGATCACCCTGCCCGCGCTGTTGCTGGCCGGGGCGTCGCCGTTGCAGGCGCTGGCGACAAACAAGGTGCAAAGCATCTTCGGGTCGGCCACCTCGGCGATTTCCTATACCGCCTCGGGCCATGTCGATCCACGCAAGCAGATTCGCGGGGCGCTGATCGCCTTTGCGGCCGGCAGCGCGGGGGCATGGTCGGCATCGCTGATCCCGGTCGAGTCGCTGCGCATCGCCCTGCCGGTCATTCTGATCGGCATCGCGGTGTTTTTCGCGTTCAAGAAGGGGCTGAACGATCTGGACCGGGTGCAGCGCATCTCACCCCTGGCCTTCAGCGCCTTTGTGGTGCCGGTGGTGGGGTTTTACGATGGCGCCATCGGGCCGGGGGCGGGGTCGTTCTACATGCTGGGCTTTGTCACGCTGGCGGGCTATGGGGTGCTGAAGGCGACGGCGCATACCAAGATCCTCAATCTGGCGTCGAATTTCGGCGGATTTCTGGCCTATGCGCTGACCGGTCATGCGTGGTGGATCGTCGGGCTGGCGATGGGGGCGGCGCAGATCGTGGGGGCGCGGATCGGGTCGCGGATGGCGATGAAACAGGGCGCGCGGTTGATCCGGCCGCTGCTGGTGGTGACCTCGACATTGATGGCGCTGCGGCTGATCTGGCAGATGCTGTGACCGTGTTCACGCGGTTTTGAACCGGTGATCGGGTGCCGCAACCGGGGGTGAGGCGCGAAAATTCACGTGAACCGGGCCAAGTTGAGGGCGCACAGGCGGCAAAACACGCGGCTAGGGTCTTTCCCCTTGTGGTAAAAATGCGTTATTCGTTGAGCATCGAGTTGAATTCGCAACCGCCATGTGAAGATGGGCCCAAGGCCTGCGCGGCGGCAGAGGCATTGGCAGCTGGAGGCTGTAACCATGATGAATTTCGTTACCCGGGGCGTGACCGTTCTGGCGGCATCGCTGGTATTCGCGGGTGCGGCCGGGGCGCAGGCCACCTCGAACCGTGTCGCGGCCAAGACTGATTGGAGTGTCTTCGTCGAGGACAGCCCGAAGGAGTGCTGGGCGGTTTCCGCGCCCAAGGGCAGCGTCAACACCAAGGACGGCAAGCCGACCGAAGTGCGCCGTGGCGATATCCTGTTGTTCGTCACCTATCGCACCGGCAAGGCGGGCGAAGTGTCCTTCATGGGCGGCTATCCGTTCGCGCCCAGCTCGACCGTCGATCTGGCGATCAACAACGGGCAGAAATTCAAGCTGTTCACCGATGGTGAAGGGGCCTGGACCGGGTCGCCCGACGAAGACGCCAAGCTGGTCGCGGCGCTGAAATCGGGGGCTGATGTGACGCTGACGGCGCATTCGGCGCGGGGCACGCAGACGGTGGACAAATTCTCGTTGATGGGGTTCACCGCCGCGACCAACGAGGCGGCAGGCCGCTGCAAGTAAGCCCCGGACCGGGCAAACGCTGGAACGGCGCGCCCTATCGGCGCGCCTTTTGCGTTTCGTGCTTTGTTTTTTGGGGCGAATCCCCTATATCGCCCTCTCTGATCCCCTTTGGACAATGGCCATGAACCAGCCCGCAGCCCCGATCACGGCAGCTCCGATCACGCAAGACGTGCTGACGATTCCGCGCAAACTGCCCGAAACCGGCAAGGTGAACCTTGTCGGCCTGACCCGCACACAGCTGCGCGACGCGCTGATTGCGGCGGGTACGCCGGAGAAGCAGGCCAAGATGCGGGTCGGCCAGATCTGGCAATGGGTCTATAATTGGGGTGTGCGCGATTTCGCCCAGATGACCAATCTGGCCAAGGATTACCGCGCCCTGCTGGCCGATAGCTTTGAAATCTCGGTGCCCGAGGTGGTCACCCGTCAGGTGTCGCAAGACGGCACGCGCAAATATCTGATGCGGATCGCCGGCGGGCATGAGGTCGAGGTGGTCTATATCCCCGAGGAATCGCGGGGCACGCTGTGCATTTCCTCGCAGGTCGGTTGCACGCTGACCTGTTCGTTCTGCCATACCGGCACGCAAAAGCTGGTGCGTAACCTGACGGCGGGGGAGATCGTCGGTCAGGTGATGGTGGCGCGCGATGATCTGGACGAATGGCCCAAGCCCGGCACCCGCGGCGATGACGTCCGCCTGGTGTCCAATGTCGTGCTGATGGGTATGGGCGAGCCGCTGTATAATTTCGATAACGTCCGCGATGCCATGCAGGTGGTGATGGATGGCGAGGGGATCTCGTTGTCGCGTCGGCGGATTACGCTGTCGACCTCGGGCGTGGTGCCGGAAATCGCCCGCACGGCCGAAGAGATCGGCTGTCTGCTGGCTGTCAGCTTTCACGCCACCACGGATGCGGTGCGCAATACGCTGGTGCCGATCAACAAGAAATACAATATCGAGACCTTGCTGGCGGCGCTGCGCGACTATCCGCGCCTGTCGAATTCCGAACGTATCACCTTTGAATATGTGATGCTGAAGGGGGTGAACGACAGTGATGACGATGCCCGGCGGCTGGTGCGGCTGATCCGGGGGATTCCGGCCAAGATCAACCTGATACCGTTCAATGAATGGCCGGGCGCACCGTATCAGCGGTCAGATGCGGACCGGATCCGGGCCTTTGCCGACATTATCTACAATGCCGGTTACGCCAGCCCGATCCGCACCCCGCGTGGCGAGGATATCATGGCCGCCTGTGGCCAGTTGAAATCCGCGACGGAACGTGCGCGCAAATCCCGCGCCCAGATTGCCGCCGAAGCCGGGCTGTAACGAAGCAAACCAGGCAGTTGGATCACCCCGGCGCGGGATGATCCCTTGTTCATATCTGCGCTCAGGCGGCCTTGCGGCGGGCGCGGATGACGCCAATTGCACCCAGACCGCTCAGCAGCAGAATGCCCGCCGCTGGCAACGGCACGGCCGGCAGGTTCGATTCCAGCGTGTAATAGCCGGTCAGGCTGGCACTGTTGGATGCCCGCTCTTTGGTCCAGAATTCCTGCAGCAGCGTGCCATCGACGGTGAAGCCGCTGACATTGAAGTAATATGTGTCATCACCAAGGGTGAACCCGGTCGATTGCGCGACGTTCAGCGCAGCCTTGACCTGATCCGAACACCCGTTGACGTTGTCGGACGGGGTGCCGCCGGGGCAATTACCCGCATTGTCGGTTTCCCAATGTTTGAACGAGAAAACCGAACTGGTCGATTCTGCCTGACCATCAATCAGCAGGTCGATCACCACCGTCAGCGTGGCCGACGTGATCCCGCCGCCTGCGTTGATCGGAAAGTTGGAGTGGGTGAAGATGCCAAGCGTGGTCTGGGTATCGGCTGCCAGGGCCTGGGTCGGGCTGGCGGCGCTGAAGCTGTAGCCGCTTTTCGACGAAGACTGCGGGGTGCCCCAGGTGACCGAGGACCCGTCGCTGGCGATACTGACCAGCTCACCGCCGGTCACATTGCTCCACACGCCAGAGATACCGGTGATGTCGACGGTGGCTGCGGCAGATTGAAAAGCCCACAGCGATGCCGAGGTCGCCAGCAGGAAGGAAATCGTTTTCATGAACAAAACTCGCTATATCAACACGGGACGCGGCACAAAATACAGCGCTCCACGATCCGGCACGGGCCGATGCGTGTCACATTCATGCCGGAAGCGGAGGGCTGCCGGGTGTCGAGTGCAGTTCCCCCCGCCTCACGGAAACGTTAACGCACGGGTGTGCATTAACGAAATATTAATTTTATTTGATGGTTAATTTTTGAGCGGATTTCCGCAAGATCGGGTGCGTTCACGTCCGCCCGTAATCCCAGTTATCGAGTATCTCCAGCGCCTCACCCGACGTCTCGACAAAGGACAGCAGCTTCAGGTCGTCGGCGTTGATCGTGCCCGCCTCGACCAGCAGGTCCCAGTTCACCACATTGCGCCAGAATTCCAGCCCGAACAGGATGATCGGGATCGGCTTCATCCGGCCGGTCTGGATCAGGGTCAACGACTCGAACATCTCGTCCAGCGTGCCGAAACCGCCGGGGAATACCGTCACCGCACGGGCACGCATCAGGAAATGCATCTTGCGCAGCGCGAAATAGTGGAAGTTGAACGACAGGTCCGGGGTCACATAGGCGTTGGGCGCCTGTTCATGCGGCAGCAGGATGTTCAGCCCGATGGATTGGCCGCCGGCCTCATGCGCGCCCAGATTTCCCGCCTCCATCACGCCGGGGCCGCCACCGGTGCAGACCACGAACTGGCGCCCATAGGTTTGCAGCGACCGGTTCGTCACCTCGCGGGCAAAACGCCGGGCCTCTTCGTAGTAGCGCGACAGATCGCCCAGCATCGGGGTCTTGGCACTGGCCTTGTTGGCCGGGGCGGGGATACGTGCGCCGCCGAACATCACCACCGTCGATTCGATCCCGCGTTCATCCAGAATCAGCTGCGGTTTCAGCAGTTCCAGCTGCAATCGCACCGGGCGCAATTCCTCGCGCATCATGAAATCGTCGTCGACGAAGGCCAGACGATAGGCCGGGGACCGGCTTTGGGGGGTGTCGGGCACCCGGTTTGCGGCCTTCGCATCCTCGATCGAATCGCGAAAGGTATGCACGCGTTGGTCTTCGTTGATGATATCCATCGGTCCTGCTCGTTGCGCCTTGGCTTTGGGATCAGTATAGGCTGATGGCAGTGAAAACCAAAGAGACCGTGAACCGGAGGGCACCATGTCGAACGCCGCGCTCGAAACCACCATCGAGGCCGCCTGGGAAAACCGCGACGCCATTACCCCCGCATCCCGGGGCGAACAGCGCGACGCGATCGAAGCCACTCTGGAGGCGCTGGACAAAGGCCGCATCCGGGTTGCCGAAAAGCAGGCCGACGGGGCGTGGCATGTGAACCAATGGGCGAAAAAGGCGGTTCTGCTGGGCTTTCGGTTGAAAGACATGGAATTGCACGAGGGCGGCCCGCAAGGCGCCGGCTGGTGGGACAAGGTCGACAGCAAGTTCAAGGGCTGGGGTGAGGCCGAATGGAAATCGGCCGGTTTCCGCGCCGTGCCGAATTGCGTGGTGCGCCGGTCTGCCTATATCGCCAAGGGTGCGGTGCTGATGCCGTCCTTTGTCAATCTGGGTGCCTATGTCGACGAAGGCGCGATGATCGACACCTGGGCCACGGTTGGGTCCTGTGCGCAGATCGGCAAGGGCGTGCATCTGTCGGGTGGCGTCGGCATCGGCGGCGTGCTGGAACCCATGCAGGCCGGTCCGACGATCATCGAGGACAACTGCTTCATCGGTGCGCGTTCCGAGGTGGTCGAGGGCTGCATCGTGCGCGAAGGATCTGTCCTGGGCATGGGGGTGTTCATCGGCAAATCCACCAAGATCGTCGACCGTGAAACCGGCGCGGTGATGTATGGCGAGGTTCCGCCCTATTCGGTGGTCGTTGCCGGGTCGTTGCCGTCGAAGAATGGTGTGCATCTGTATTGTGCGGTTATCGTGAAGCGTGTCGATGCGCAGACCCGGTCGAAAACCGGCATCAATGAGTTGCTGCGCGACTGAGACCGGGCTTGATCCTGATTTGACCGCCGTTCCGGGAACCAGGGCGGCGGTTTTGCGTTGTGGTCTGCACATCGCAGGAGGTTGCCGTGGGAATAGGATTTTTCGCCTCGATCATTATCGGGGGGCTGGCAGGCTGGATCGGGTCGCGGATCATGGATGCCGAAACCGGCATCTTCGTGAACATCATTCTGGGGATTGTCGGCGCGATCATCGCCAATGCGATCCTTGGCCTGCTGGGGATTTACGCTGCCAACGCGTGGTTGCCGCAACTGGTGGTGGGCACCATCGGGGCGATTGTCCTGATCGCTGCCGGGCGTGCGATCAAACGCTAGGTTGACCGGAATGGCGGCGCGACCTATGCCCTGTTGCAGCAGGAGGCCGCCATGACCGACACCCCGGAAGATATCGACCCTGAAGACACTGATGGGGCGGAAGCGTCGGCCGCCGCGCCGAAGAAGCCGAAAAGCCCGCAGCAGGTCTATACCCTGCTGATCGAGGTCGGCCGTAAAAAGGGGGATGGCCTGCCCAAGGGGGCCACCGGGGCGGGCATCCTGTGCTTTGCTTCGGGCGTTGATGAGGCCGAGGCCGTGCGCGAAACCGTCGCCATTCTGAAAGAGGCCGATCTGGCGCCCTTGGACGTGACAGGTTACGGCACGCTCGCCGAGCGTGAAGAGCAGGGCGATGAAATCGACGATGAGGAACGCGCCCTGATGCAGCGTGCCCTGGATGAAAATTCCGTGATCGTCGTGCAGATGACGCCCTTCTATGGCGACGCAAACGCCTGAGCGGGATTCACGACCGCTCACTTGCCTGTTACACTGCGCCCAACAACAATGCGCAAAATGAGGCAGGCCATGCAACGAGCTGTGAAACTGACCACCCTGACGTTTGTCGCCTTTTCCGGCCTGGCGGCCTGTTCCAGCCCGATGGAGCGTTATGTGGGCGGCGCCGCGGCGGGTCCGGCAGGCGGCGTGGTGGCCGATGCGATTCCGGCGGCGGATTCGGCGCATGAGCAGGGCTTGCAGAACTGGCTGGTCGGGTTCAAGCCGCGCGCAATGGCCTCGGGGATCAACGAGGGCACGAGGAATCGTGCCGTTGCGATGATCCGCTATAACCCCAAGGTGATCGAACGTGACCGCTATCAGGCGGAATTCACCAAGCAGATCTGGGAATATCTGGACGGCGCCGTATCCGACAGCCGGATCGAGAACGGTCGCGCCATGCTGTCGCAGCACCGCGATCTGCTGAATGCCATCGAGGCGCGCTATGGCGTGGACAAAGAGGTGGTCGTGGCCGTCTGGGGGATGGAATCCAACTACGGCAAGAACCGCGGCAAGACCCTGATCCTGCCCGCGTTGGCGACACTGGCCTATGACGGGCGGCGGGGCGCGTTCTTTCAGCAGCAGTTCATCGACGCGCTGAAAATCATCCAGCATGGCGATACCGACCCGATGCATCTGACCGGGTCCTGGGCGGGCGCGATGGGGCATACCCAGTTCATCCCGTCGTCCTATCTGGCCTATGCGGTTGATTTCACCGGCGATGGCAAACGCGATATCTGGTCGGACAATCCGGCCGATGCGCTGGCCTCGACGGCGGCCTATCTGGCGCGCTCGGGCTGGTCGCGCGGCCAACCCTGGGGGGTTGAGGTCACGCTGCCGAACGGGTTCAACTATGCCCAAAGCGGCAAGAAGACCAAGAAATCGCCCACCGAATGGGCGGCATTGGGGGTGCGTGCGGTGAATGGCGGCACGGTGCCGAATTATGGTCCGGCCTCGATCCTGCTGCCAGCCGGGTCGCAGGGACCGGCAATCATGATCTTTGGCAATTTCCAGGCGATCTCGCGCTACAATGCCGCCGATTCCTATGTGATGGGTGTCGGGCTGTTGTCCGACCGGCTGAAGGGCAAGGGCGGGTTGGTCAAGCCCTGGCCGCGTGATGGCCGGGCGCTGACGCAGGTGGAGAAAACCGAGGTGCAGACCCGGCTGACGGCCAAGGGCTATGATACCCAGGGCACGGATGGCATGATCGGGCAGAACACCATCGATGCGCTGACCGCGTGGCAACGCGCCAACGGCCTGCCGCCCGATGGCTTCGTGACGATGAGCGTGTTGCAGCGCCTGCGGAACGGCTGATGGCGGGGCTGGCCACGGCGTTTGCCGCCATAGATGCCGCCAATGCCGCCGATCCAACCCAGGAACAGGGGCGGCCCGCCGCGTTGTTGTATGGCGAACGGATGTCGGCCGAACTGGCGCGGCTGTTCCCGGATGCCTCCGATGTGTTGCAAATCGCCGCGCGGGGGCAGCATGTCGAGCGTTGGTTGTTGCCACGCGCCGATTACCCCGAGGGCCGCATTGGATATCTGGAATGGCGGCGCGAACAGGGCCGTCGCCACGCCGCGCGGGTGGGCGGCATCATGCGCGATGCGGGCTACGGCGATGACGCCATCGCGCAGGCGGAAAAGATGCTGCGCAAAGAGGCGTTGAAGCGCGACCCGGATGTGCAGGCGCTGGAAGACGTGATCTGCTTTGTCTTCCTGCGGTTCTATTTCGCGCCTTTCGCCCCGACGCAGGGCCCCGAGGCGCTGTTGCAGATCGTGCAGAAAACCGCCCGGAAAATGTCACCCGCCGGGCGGGCGCGGGCCTTGGCGGAGTTCGCCCTGCCCGAACCCTTTGCCGCAGCCTTCCGGGATTAACGCTGTTTCGACAGCTGCACGGCCAGAATGCCCAGGGCGATGACGGCCACGCCCAGCACATCGGCCATCCCCAGACGCTCGCCCAGAACGGCGGCGGCAATCGCCACGCCAAAGAACGGGTTGAGGAAGTGGAACGTCGCGGCCTTGACCGCGCCGATCCGCGCGACCAGCTTGAACCACACCCATGTCGCCAGCACGCCGGGGATCAGTGTGGTGTAGATAAACGCCCAGATCAGGCGTGCGCTCCAATGAATGGCGGTCCAGTCTTCGGTCAGCGCCGAGGCGACGAACAGGATGGCGGCGCCGACGAACATCTGTAGCCCGACGATCATCAGCACATTGCCGCCGGATGCCGCGCCGCGCACCGACAGCGTCGCCACCGACAGCGCCAGTGCCGCCGCAAAGCATAGCGCTAGGCCAACCGGGTCCACCCCACCGGACAGCCGCGCGCCCATGATGATGCCGACACCGATCACCCCGGCGATCAGCCCGATCAGGCCCAGCGGCCGGATACGATCCCGAAACACGATCCAGCCCAGAAAAGCCACGATCAGCGGCATGGTAGAAGCGACGATCGAGGCCACCGAGGCCTGCACCCATTGCATCGCAACAAAATTCAGCCCCAGATACAGGGCGTTCTGGCAGATGCCGAAAATCACGGTGGATTTCCATTGCGCCCGCGTCAGATGCCAGGTCTGGCCCAGCACGGCCGCAAGGCCGCATCCGATCAGCCCGGAAAACAGGAACCGCAACGCCAGCGCCAGCATCGGCGGCGCATCGACCACGATCATGCGGGCCGATGTAAAGGCCGAAGACCACATCAGGGCAAAGACCAGCCCCATTCCGATTGCGCGTAGATCCATGTTTCTATCCCGGAAACAAACAAGGGCCGCCCCTTGGGACGGCCCGTCGGATAACGTCCCGAAGGGACGCGCCTGATCAGACGTTCACGCTGTCTTTCAGCGCCTTGGCGATCGTGACCTTGACCTGCTTGTCGGCCGGTTTGGTCATGGTCTCACCGGTGGCCGGGTTGCGGACCTGACGTTCAGGGCGGGCCTTGCAGGAGACCTTGCCAATGCCCGGCAGGGTGATCGCGCCGCCGGAAGCAACCTCGGAGGTCACCACGGTCGCGATGGCGTCCAGCGCTGTATTGGCGGTTTTCTTGTCCGACCCCATCGCCTCGGCGAGGGCGGCCACAAGCTGGGTCTTGGTCATCGGTTTCGACATCTCAAATCCTCTCGTTCGCCCCGGTGGCCCAGGGTCATCTTTCCCGCATGGGTGTTTTTCGACCCGTTCCTAACACACGCTTTTGCCCTACATGGCAAGAGCGATTGTGCAAGTTTTGTATCCTTGGGCTGATTTCCCCCTAGAGGAACGCGGTTTCCTCAAAGCTGCGCAGTTTGCGGCTGTGAATGCGCTCAATGGGCATGTCGCGCAGCTTTTCCATCGCCCGGATGCCGATCAGCAGATGGTTGGCGACTTGCGTGCGATAGAATTCGGTGGCCATGCCGGGCAGCTTCAATTCACCATGCAGCGGCTTGTCCGACACACATAAAAGCGTGCCGTAGGGCACCCGGAACCGGAACCCGTTGGCGGCGATGGTGGCGCTTTCCATATCCAGCGCGACGGCCCGCGACTGGCTGAGCCGCTGCACCGGGCCGGATTGGTCGCGCAGTTCCCAGTTGCGGTTGGCGATGGTGGCCACGGTGCCGGTGCGCATGATGCGTTTCAATTCATACCCATCCAGCTGGGTGACCTCGGCCACGGCCTCTTGCAGGGCGATCTGGATTTCGGCCAGGGCCGGGATCGGCACCCAGACCGGCAGGTCATCATCCAACACCCGGTCTTCGCGCAGATAGGCATGGGCCAGCACGAAATCCCCCAGGGATTGCGAATTGCGCAGCCCCGCACAGTGCCCCACCATCAGCCAGGCATGTGGCCGCAGCACGGCGATATGGTCGGTGGCGGTTTTCGCATTCGACGGCCCGATGCCGATATTGACCAGGGTGATCCCGTTTCCGTCGGGACGTTTCAGGTGATAGGTCGGCATCTGCGGCAGCTTGGTCAGCAGCGGGATCATCGCATCGGCGGCGGTGATCTCATGGTTTCCGGGGGCAACGAAGCTGGTATAGCCCTGCGCGGGATCGGCCAGCATGGCGCGGCCGACCTTTTCAAATTCATCGACATAGAATTGGTAGTTGGTGAACAGGACGTGGTTCTGGAAATGCTCGGCGGCGGTGGCGGTGTAATGGCTGAGGCGCGCCAGCGAATAATCCACCCGTTGCGCGGTGAATGGCGCCAGATGGCCCGATCCGTCGGGATTGGGCTTCGCCGTGCCATTGACGATATCGTCGTTCATCGTCGCCAGATCCGGCACGTCGAACACATCGCGCAGGCTGAAATCCAGCACGCCTTCTTGCGGCACCATCACACCGGGCTGCGAGGCCACGGCGAAATGCACCGGGATCGGCGTGCTTGACGGCCCGACCTGCACGGGCACCTGATGGTTTTTCATCAACAGGCCGATCTGCTGCACCAGATAGTTGCGGAACAGATCCGGCCGGGTCAGCGTCGCCACATAGGTGCCGGGGATCGGCAGATGGCCAAAGCTCAGCCGGGCATCGGCCTTGATATGCGACGGCACGGTGATCCGCACCTCGGGGTAAAAGGCGCGGTAGCGGGCGGTGGCGCGGCCCTCGGTCAGCACCTTGTTGAACTGGGCGATCAGATAGCCGGTGGCCTCGTCATAGAGCGCTTGCAACCGCGCCACGGCGGCCTCGACATCAGTGAACAGTTCGGGCCCGCACGAGGCGGGGCTGTGCGTGATCAGCGGTTCATTCATCTGGGGAATCCGTAAAACTGTGCCGTGCCAAGGGTCTGGCACGCGCGGCCGACAGGTCTGCGGGCGCGGCGGGCCATGTTCGGTCTGGGGCATTCTTTTGCGTCATTGACATATCGCAGGGTGCCACCGCCACCCGGCGTGCGCAAGTGATGTTGTGATGACGGTGATTGTGGTGGGGGCGGCCCGGGGATAGTCTGCGGGCATGGAAAACCCCGCCCCCACCCCCGTCTCTGCCGTCCGGCCGCGCGTCACCATCACCTATTGCACCGGGTGCAACTGGTTGCTGCGGGCGGGGTGGATGGCGCAGGAACTGTTGCAGACCTTTACCGAACAACTGGCCGAGGTGGCGCTGATCCCGGGTTATGGCGGCGTCTATGAAATCCGCGCCGATGATGTGCTGTTGTGGGAACGCAAGCGTGACGGCGGGTTCCCCGATGCCAAGGAGATCAAGAAGCGCCTGCGCGACGTGATCGCACCGGGACAGGATCTGGGCCATATCGACCGGTCCGGGTCGTGAAAACACTGCTGTCCATCGGCCACGGCTACTCGGCGCAGGCGCTGGCGGGGGTGTTGTTGCCGCAGGGCTGGCGGATCATCGCCACCACGCGCACGGCGGAAAATGCGGCGCGGCTGGCGGCAACCGGGGTCGAGCCGCTGATCTGGCCGGGCGGAGATCTGCCATTTGATCAGGCGACGCATCTGTTGTCCTCGGTGGCCCCCGATGCCCAGGGCGACCCGGTTTTACGCGCCAGTGGCGTAGCGTCGGGCCGATATGAATGGGTCGGTTATCTATCGACCGTGGGGGTTTATGGCGACCGTTGCGGCGATTGGGTGGATGAAGCCACACCGCCCACCCCCGCAACGGATCGT
>DASWPI010000078.1:0-28608 GCA_036398515.1 Paenirhodobacter sp. | reverse complement strand
GCCAGGTCGCGCCCGGCGCGGGCCTCGGCCCCCAGCAGGCGCAGATCGGCAATCGCGGCAATGCGGTCGGCCAGCAGGCTGTTCAGCGAACCGATTTCCGCCATCTGCCGTTCGGACGCTTCTTTGGCGGCCAGCCCCACCAGTGCCATGAACACCGGAATCAGCGGCCCCGAGATCAGTAACACCAGTGCCGCCGCCCAGCTGAACCACGCCGTCAGCCCCAGCAAGATGATCGGTACGATCCGCGCCCGCGACATCGCCGGTTGATACCGTGCGGCCCAAGGTGCCAGCAAAACGGCCTTTTCGGCGATCAGGCTGGCCAATTCGGCGGGGGCGGGGCGGGGGGCACGCGGGGTCTGGCGTGCGGCGGCCGCACTCAGGTCGGCGCGGACATCATGCACCAGCTGGTTTGCGGCGCGCTGTCCGATGCGGGCGGCCAGGGCATCCAGTCCCGCCCGCACCGCGGCCAATGCCGCAAAGATCAACGCCGCCGCGAGGGGTGACAGTGTGACGGTGCCCGAGACCAGCCCGCCAATGGCCAATGCGGCCACCGCCGCCTGTGCCGCCCACAGGCATTCGGCCAAGGCCGACAGCCCGCCCGCGCGCCGCAGCGCGGGGCTGATCGGTGCCGCCAGCGCACGCAACGCGGCCTCGGCCGGGTCGACGGGGCGCCGCTTGCGGCGGGATTGGCCTTTAGCGGGCTGGCTTTGGATAGGCTGGGGCTGATCGGTCATGGCGCGGCGGGCTCCTTCGCGGATGTGCTAGCCGATCAGGGCGGTTTGGCAAAGGGGTCGCGGCGATCTGCCCCGCCCCCGCTATCATGTGCCTCCGAGAATTCCCGCCATGATGGGGTCACGCTAAAATAATGACGCCATTTCAGTTGTTTATATCGGGATGTTCCGTGCAATGGGTTCTGTCATCTGCGACGGGGCATTCTCCGGGCCTGCATGAACCTTTGTCTAAGTGCTTAGCATTAAACAAAATTCCTATCGGATCAGGGCTCGATGCGGGGGCGCATTCCCTTGCCCGAATACGGTGCGATCAGAACCACTGTCCGGGTTCCATCAACCCTAGATCCATCAACTGCTGGCCGCGCCACTCAAACCGCACCGAATTGTACCAGCGGAAATCGGTCACCGCGAAGGTCGAGCCGGGATTGTATTTCAACCCTTTGGCGACGCGGAACGAGGCCACCGCCGCCGTCAGGTTGTGATGCCAGGGGCAGGCATAGGTATTGTATTCCTCGATATTGAACCGATGGTCGGGCAGCAATTGCAATCCGGGGGCGGCGCGAAACAGGGGGATGCGGTCGATCCGGCGTTGGGTTGGCGCGATATGTTCCTCGAACCGCCAGCGCAGACCGCCGTGAAAATCCAGTTGCCGATTCTTGGGGTAGCCGTGGTTGGCGGGATCAGGCCGGGCCAGCGCATAATATCCGGCGCGGTCCAGCATGGCCTCGTCCAGATTGACCCCATTGGGATTGCGGCCCAGATCGGGGGCATACAGGTCTATCACATAGCCCAGCATCGCGGCGCGGCGCTCCTCGGTGTGAAAGGCCAGCATTTCGCGCACGGTCCGGGTCTCGCAAAACGGGTAGAACAGATATTCGGCGTTGTAGCCGTAATACATCCACATTCCCTGGGGCGCAGCCGCGATGACCGGGTTCAGGATGCGGGTCAGCGCACCGGGGGTGGTGGTGTCGGCGTGGATGTGATGCACCTGCGCGGCCAGATCATGCGGCAGATGCAGGTCGGCGGGCGCGAACACCAGGACCAGACCAAAGCCCGCACGCAGATGATGACGCAGGGTGCTGTCGATCTCGACCGGGTCTTCGGCCAGGATCATCGCCACCGGGCCCTTGGTGTGATGCAGGACGCGCTGCTCCAGAAACGCCTGAAGTGTCGGATATTCCATCTGCTCACGTCCCGCTGCCCGGCCAGTTTATCGTTAGATTGGCCAACTGCGGGGCGAATGCAACCACCGTGCGGCGGGGCATGCCGGGCAAAGGTTGCGCCGGACCCGGTTTTTGCCGTATCAGGCACCGTCACAAACCGTCGGGGGACGCCATGTCGGATGCCGTGAAGAAGCTGCACATCAAGACCTACGGCTGCCAGATGAATGTCTATGACAGCGAGCGCATGGCCGAGGCCATGGGCACCCAGGGCTATGTGCTGACCGATGATCCGGCTGAAGCCGACATGGTGTTGCTGAACACCTGCCATATCCGCGAAAAGGCGGCGGAAAAGGTCTATTCCGATCTGGGCCGCCTGCGTCCGCTGAAGGATGCCAAGCCCGATCTGCGGATCGGGGTGGCGGGCTGCGTCGCGCAGGCCGAAGGGGCGGAAATCATGCGCCGGATGCCGCTGGTCGATCTGGTGGTGGGATCGCAGAATTATCACCGTCTGCCCGATATGGTGGCGGCGGTGGGCCGGGGTGAAAAGCCCATCGACACCGAATTCCCGGTCGAGGACAAGTTCGACAAGCTGCCCGAGCGCCCCGCCACCGGCCGCCCCACCGCCTTTTTGACGGTGCAGGAAGGGTGTGACAAATTCTGCGCCTTTTGCGTGGTGCCCTATACCCGTGGCGCCGAGGTCAGCCGTCCGGTCGAACGCATCCTGACCGAGGCCCGCAAGCTGGTGGCCAAGGGGGCGCGCGAGATCACCTTGCTGGGGCAAAACGTCAACGGCTATCACGGCGCGGGGGTGGATGGCGCCTGGGGGCTAGGCCGTCTGACCCGGGAGTTGGCGCGGATCGACGGGTTGGAGCGTATCCGCTATACCACCTCGCATCCCAATGACATGACCGACGATCTGATCGCGGCGCATGGCGACGAACCCAAGCTGATGCCCTATCTGCACTTGCCGGTGCAATCGGGATCGGACCGGATACTGAAGCTGATGAACCGCCACCATACCGCGGACCAATACCTGCGACTGATCGAGCGTATTCGGGCCGCGCGGCCCGACATGGTCCTGTCATCGGATTTCATCACCGGCTTTCCGGGGGAGACCGATCAGGATCACCGCGACACATTGGCGCTGATCGAGGCGGTGGGCTACGGCTCGGCCTATTCGTTCAAATACTCGCCACGTCCGGGCACGCCCGCCGCCGACCGGCCGGGGGTGGATAGTGATGTGGCCGATGCGCGGCTACAGGAATTGCAGGCGCTGATTACCCGGCAGCAGCACGAGGTGCAGGAAGGCATGGTGGGCCGCGAGGTCTCGGTGCTGTTTGAAAAGGCCGGGCGGATGGCGGGGCAATGGGTGGGCAAGTCCGATTACCTGCACTCGGTCTTCGTTGGCACCGCGGACAATATGCAAGGCCGGATCGCGCGGGTCAGGATCACCGCCAGCGCCTCGAACTCCCTCGCCGGGGAATTGGTCTGAAGGCAGATCACGCCTGCCATCCGTGTTTCGCCCGATAAATGGGCGTATTGCCCAAATATTGGTGAACATTGCAAAAATCATGACCGTTTGGTGAAATCTGCAGCCGCTGGCACAGCTTCCCAAACCAGTGCTTGCGTCAGGGATAGGCGCAAGGCACCATATCTTTACGCAAGTCAGCCAAGGGAGACGTTATTGGGCTTCAGTGCGATCACCCCCCCGCCTCGTTCTCAAGAGACTTTTGAAGCGCTTCTTGAATTTCCCGACAACCGGTTGCTGATTGATCTGTGCGGTGAATTCGACCGCAATCTGGCGCAGATCGAACACAAGCTGTCCGTTCATATCCTGCGGCGCGGCAACCAGTTGGCAATCGTCGGCACCCCCGAGGCACAGATGCAGGCGCAGGGGGTTCTGCATTCCCTGTATCAGCGTCTGGAGCAGGGCAAGCCGATTGATGCCGGTGAAATCGACGGGGCGATCCGCATGGCCGATCTGGGCAATGCTGGGATGACGGTCGATGAACAACTGGAGATGTTCGCGGCCGGAAAATACGAGATCCGCACCCGTAAAAAGCAGGTGGACCCGCGGACCGAGGCGCAAAAGGCCTATGTCCGGTCGCTGTTCGAGAATGAGCTGTGCTTTGGGATCGGCCCGGCGGGCACCGGCAAGACCTATATCGCCGTTGCCGTGGGTGTGACCATGCTGATCGGCGGGCATGTCGACAAGATCATCCTGTCGCGCCCGGCGGTCGAGGCCGGGGAACGTCTGGGGTTCCTGCCCGGCGACATGAAGGAGAAGGTCGATCCGTACATGCAGCCGCTGTATGATGCGCTGAACGACTTTCTGCCCGCCAAGCAGATGCAGAAGCTGATGGAGGAAAAGCGCATCGAGATCGCGCCGCTGGCCTTCATGCGCGGGCGCACATTGGCCAATGCCTTTGTCGTTCTGGATGAGGCGCAGAACGCCACGACCATGCAGATGAAGATGTTCCTGACCCGTCTGGGGCAGGGGTCGCGGATGGTGATCACCGGTGATCGCAGCCAGATCGACCTGCCGCGTGGCGTGCCATCGGGGCTGCATGATGCCGAGCGTATTCTGGACGGGGTGAAGGGCATCGCCTTCAACTATTTCACCTCGGCCGATGTGGTGCGTCACCCCCTTGTGGCGCGGATCATTGACGCCTATGAGCGGTCCGATGGAGCCGCTGGTTGAGATCATAATCGAGGACCAGCGCTGGAACGGTATCGACCTTCCGGCGCTGGCCGAACGTGCCGCGCAGGCGGTGTTTGACGATCAGGGATTGGACCCGGCACTGTTCGGGGTCAGCCTGATGGGTTGCGATGATGCCCGGATCACCGTGCTGAACGGCGAGTTCCGCGACAAAGCGAAACCAACCAATGTGCTGAGTTGGCCATCGGCCGATCTGGCGGCGGATCATGATGGCGGGCGGCCCGATGCCCCCGAACCCTTCCTGCCCGATGAACGCGAATCGGTGGGGGATATCGCCATAGCCTATGAAACCTGCCTGCGTGAGGCCGGGGAACAGCAAAAGCCGTTTGCCGATCATGTCACGCATTTGCTCGTTCATGGAATTCTTCATCTTCTTGGTTATGATCACATTCGTGAAGCGGATGCCCGCCTGATGGAAGGAACCGAAATCAGGGTTCTTGACCGGATGGGGATTTCTGACCCATATGAAATCTGATGCGGCAATTTCCGCCGCGTGATCTGGAAAGGACAAATGGGACAAGTCGCTGACGGAGCAAGCTCCGCCACCGCGCCCTCGTCGGATATCGACGCGGGCGACAGTTCATCTGAACCGCACTCGCGTGGGTTCATCGGGCGTATTCTGGGTGCGTTAGGCGCGTCATCCCTTGCGGATAACGACAGTGATGCGCCAGACGCCGCCGCACAAACCGTCTCTGCCGTGGCACAGCCGGGGCTGGGCAACCTGCGCAACATGCGTGTGGGGGATGTCGCCTTGCCTAAGGTGGAAATCATCGCCGTGCCCAACACCATCACTCGCGACGAATTGGTCGAGGTCTTCCGCAACGAGGGGTATTCCCGCCTGCCGGTGTTCAAGGGCACGCTGGACACGCCCATCGGGCTGGTCCACCTGAAGGATCTGGCGCTGGAATATGGCTTTGGTAGCAGTGGCAGCGGCCGGTTCTCGGTGCGCAAGCTGGTGCGGCCCTTGCTGTATGTGCCGCCCTCGATGCCGATCGGGGTGCTGCTACAGAAGATGCAGGTGCAACGCATCCACATGGCGCTGGTGATCGACGAATATGGCGGCGTTGACGGTCTGGTCACGCTGGAGGACCTGATCGAACAGGTCATCGGCGAGATCGAGGACGAACATGACGAGGCCGAGGGCGGTTACTGGAAACTGGAGAAGCCGGGGCAATGGGTCGTGCAGGCCCGCGCACCGGTGAAAGAGTTCGAGGCCGAAGTTGGCATGGTTCTGGCCGACCCGCATGAGGAACAGGAAATCGATTCCATGGGCGGTCTGGTGTTCATGCAGATCGGCCGCGTTCCGGCGCGTGGTGAGGTGATCAAGGGCGAATATGCGGTCGAATATGAAATCCTCGATGCGGACCCGCGCCGGATCAAGCGGATGCGCGTGCGCCTGCCCGGCGTTGCCCCGGCCGAGTGACGCTGTGACACGATGAAACTGCGGCTGCCCCTGTTCTTACGCGCGCCTGTCCGGCCGGGCTGGCGCAGATTGGCGGGGGCGGCGGCCCTTGGCGGTGTCACGGCGCTCGGTCAGGCGCCCTTTGATCTGTGGTATCTGGCGCTTCCGGCGCTGAGTGTCATATTGGCGCTCTGTGCGCGGTCTCATGCGGGCTGGACCGGTTTTGCCGCGGGCTTCGGTTATGCGTTGGTGGCGATGTTTTGGATCGTCGAACCTTTCATGGTCGAGGCCAGGGTTTACGGCTGGATGGCGCCCTTTGCGCTGATTCTGATGGCGGCGGGGATGGGGGCCTTCTGGGCGCTTGGCAGTGGGATGGGCCGGCGCCTGGGCGGCATCGGCGGTATCGCCGTCGGATTGGCGGCGATGGATGCGCTTCGGTCCTATGCGTTTACCGGATTTCCCTGGGTGTTGTTCGGCCATATCTGGATTGATACGCCGGTGGCGCAGGCGGCGGCCTGGATCGGCCCGATCGGGCTGAGCCTGATGACTTTGCTGTTGGCGGCACTGCCGTGGCTATGGCGGCAACGCGGGGCCGGGACGGTGTTGGCGGTTTGGCCTTGGCGGTGATTTGGGCGGGGGGCGGGATGCGGCTGAATGCCCCGGATGCGCCGCGCGCCCAGCCGGTCAACCTGCGGCTGGTGCAGCCCAATGCGACGCAGGCGCTCAAATGGGACCCGGATCATCAGCTGGAGTTCTTCTACCGCCATCTGGACCTGACTGCGCAGGCGCCATTGCCCGGTCAGCCGCGCCCGGATCTGGTTATCTGGCCCGAAACGGCGGTGCCGTTCCTGTTGAACCGCGCCGGGGAAGGCCTTGATATAATTGCCGAAGCTGCGAACGGTATCCCCGTCGCACTGGGGGTTCAGCGATCTGATGGCGCGCGCTATTACAACAGTCTGGCGGTGCTGGGCGCCGATGGTCAGGTCCAGAGCGTTTATGACAAGGTGCATCTGGTCCCCTTTGGTGAATACATGCCCTTTGGCGATGTGCTGGCCAAGGTCGGCATCAGTGCCTTTGCCGCGCAGCACGGCAATGGCTATACCGCCGGATCTGCGGAAACGGTGCTGGATCTGGGGCCATTGGGCCGGGTCGAGCCGCTGATCTGCTACGAGTCGATCTTTCCGCAGGATATCCGCCGCGCGCCGGGCCGGGCGGACTGGATCATGCTGGTGACCAATGACGCATGGTTTGGCAATATATCGGGGCCGTGGCAGCACCTGGCGCAGGCGCGGTTGGTTGCGATCGAGTTCGGCCTGCCGGTGGCACGCGCGGCCAATACCGGGGTCAGTGCGATGATTGATGCCAAGGGGCGGATCATCGCGGAACTTGGGATGAACCGGCAAGGGGTGATCGACGCGGCCCTGCCGCCCGCTCTGGCGGTGACACCCTATGCGCGCAGCGGCGATTGGCCGGTGATTGCGGTGATTGCGGGGCTGGTTGTCGTGTTTCTGTTGCGTCGGCGCAATAATCGCGTTGACCCCATGTCCGGGCGGGTCTAGCAAAGCCCGGACTGTCCCAACGGCTTCCTGACGGGACGGGGTGAAAACCATTGGAGCATTCCCCATGTCGCGACAAAATTACGTCTTTACCTCTGAATCCGTTTCAGAAGGCCATCCCGACAAGGTCTGCGACCGGATTTCGGATGCCGTCCTGGATGCGTTGATCGCCCAGGAACCCAATGCCCGGGTGGCCTGCGAAACCTTTGCAACCACCAATCAGGTTGTGGTCGGCGGTGAGGTCGGCCTGTCGGACAGGGCCAGGCTGGAGGATTTCCTGCACCACATTGACGGTATCGTGCGCGATTGCGTGCGCGACATCGGCTATGAGCAGGAACATTTCCACTGGAAGACGTTGAAATTCAACAATTATCTGCACGCTCAATCGGCCCATATCAGTCAGGGCGTCGACAAGGACGGGGCGGGCGATCAGGGGATCATGTTCGGCTATGCGACGGACGAGACGCCCGAACTGATGCCCGCGCCGATCCTGTATGCCCATGCGATCCTGCGCCGTCTGGCCGATGCCCGCAAATCCGGGCAGGAACCGACGCTGGGCCCCGATGCGAAATCGCAGCTGTCGGTGCGCTATGAGAATGGCAAGCCGGTGGGGGTGTCGTCAATCGTGCTGTCGACGCAGCATAAATTTGAAAGCCAGACCTCGGACGATATCCGGGCCATCGTCGAGCCCTATATCCGCGAAACCCTGCCCGAGGGCTGGATCACCGAGGCCACAGAATGGTGGGTGAACCCGACCGGCACCTTTGTTATCGGCGGGCCGGATGGGGATGCGGGGCTGACCGGGCGCAAGATCATCGTCGATACCTATGGCGGGTCGGCACCGCATGGCGGCGGCGCGTTTTCCGGCAAGGACCCGACCAAGGTTGACCGCTCGGCCGCCTATGCGGCGCGCTATCTGGCGAAGAACGTGGTCGCGGCGGGGTTGGCGAAACGCTGTCTGATCCAGGTGTCCTATGCGATTGGCGTGGCCAAGCCGCTGTCGATCTATGTCGATACTTATGGCACCGGCGTTGCCCCCGATGAGGAAATCGAACGGATCGTTGCCCGTTGCATGGATCTGACTCCGCGCGGTATCCGCACGCAACTGGATCTGAACAAGCCGATCTATGCGCGAACCTCGGCCTATGGCCATTTCGGCCGCGCCCCCGAGGCAGATGGTGGGTTCAGCTGGGAACGTACCGACCTGATCGAAACGCTGAAGAAGTCGCTGTAATTATCTGATCAGAATGCAAAAATGGGGCGGATACGCCCCATTTTCATATTGGAAAATGTCAGGCTGGTGGTAGCGGCCCGCCCAGATCCAGACCCCGGTCTACGGCGTCCAGTCGGGCGGTCTCGATCCGTTGGCGCACTGCGCCGTCCGGGATGTCCTGGGTCCAGACGCCGGTCAGCGCATAGCGGATGCGGTGCGAGCGGCGGGCCTGATCCTCTAGCCTGTCAATAAAATCGGCACCATGGCCGGTCAGCAGGTCCTCCAACGGCCCGGCCGCAACCAACCCGACCTGCCACATCGTTTCGGCCTTGCGAATGGCACGCAGCACAAAGGCCCATTGCACCTCGGGGTGGGCATCCAGCTCGAACACGCACAGATCGGACCAGGCCATATCCTCGGGGTCGCCATCATCCACGCGATGATCGGCCAGCCACAGATCGACCAGTGCCTCGACCGAGTGAATGTCCTGAGGCGGCTGCGCGGTTTCGCACAGCCGGGTGATCAGGTCGGGGGGAAGCGGGGTCATGGCGCGGTTTTGACCTTTTCGCGTATGGTGGCCAGCACCTCGGTCAGCCCGTCCAGCGGGAAATCGGTGATGATCGGCTTGGGCACGTTCTGCGCAAAGAACTGCAACTCGACCTTGTCGGTGGATTGCAGCGCATCGAATTGCGCAGGGGTGGGGTCGGCGGTGGCGCGGCAGCCATCAGGCAGGCAGACCTCGACCCCGACATTCAGCGTTTGAGTGCCATACAGCAACCGTGCGCCGGGCTTGATCGCGGCGCCCAGGGGCACGACCGCGCCCAGAATGCCGCCACCGTCCGCCTTTACGCCAACCACCAGCATCGCCAGGACCTGCTGCTGGGTCTCTCCGGTGGCCGAGGCCGGGCCGGGCCGGGTGATGGCGCGAATGGCGAAACAGGCGCCTGGCGCGCAGGATGTCTGCCAGGGCTGCACGGTTGTGTTGTCGATGGTGCCGGATTGGGCCGCAGCCTGGGTCAAGCTCAGGCCGGCAACCGCCGCGCCAAGGGCAAGAGCAACGCGAATGGACATGGATGATCTCCCCGATCGGGGTAAAGGATTGAGCGCGACCGTCGAACGCCGACCCGCGCCTGGTTCCGCCAGTCTTGCATCGCCGGTGCGGCGACGCAAGACGAGACCGCAGGCGGGGTTACTGCATCATTTCCTTGGTCGCACTCAGTTTCACGCCTTCGTAATCGCGCAAGACCCGGTCGATATCCCATTGCAGGCGCGTCAGGAAAACGGTGTCACCATCGTTGTCCAGGGCGATGTGCTGCTTGTTCACATCGACCAGCTTTTCCACCAGATCACGCGGACCCTGCACCCAGCGGGCCGAGGTGAACTGACTGGATTCGAACCGCACCGGGATGCCGTATTCGATTTCGATTCGGCTGGCCAGAACGTCGAATTGCAGCGCACCCACGACGCCGACGATGAAGCCCGAGCCGATCACCGGTTTGAACACCTTGGCCGCGCCTTCTTCGGCGAATTGCATCAACGCCTTTTCCAGATGCTTGGCCTTCAGCGGGTCTGTCGCGCGCACCGTTTGCAGCAACTCGGGGGCGAAGGACGGGATTCCGGTGAAACGCAGGGTCTCGCCCTCGGTCAGCGCATCACCGATGCGCAACTGGCCGTGGTTGGGGATGCCGATGATGTCGCCTGCCCAGGCCTCTTCGGCCAGTTCGCGGTCCGAGGCCAGAAACAGCACCGGGCTGGTGATCGACATCGGCTTTTTCGAGCGCACATGCAGCAGCTTCATCCCGCGCTCGAAATGCCCCGAGGCGAGGCGCACGAACGCAACCCGGTCGCGGTGCTTCGGGTCCATATTGGCCTGCACCTTGAACACGAAACCGGTCACCGTGGTTTCCTGTGGGGCCACGATACGTTCGGCGGCAGGCTGTGGTTGCGGTTCGGGGCCGTATTTGCCGATCCCGTCCATCAGTTCCTTGACACCAAAGGAATTGATCGCCGAACCGAACCAGATCGGGGTCATCGACCCTTCCATGAAGCGGTCCCGGTCAAAGGCGGGCAGCAATTCGCGCGCCATCTCGATTTCTTCGCGCAGCTTGGCCAACAGATCTGCGGGCACGTGCTGTTCCAGCAAGGGATCATTCAGCCCCTTGATTTCCAGCGATTCCGCCACCCGGTTGCGGTCGGCGCGGTCCATCAGTTCCAGCCGGTCGTTCAGCAGGTCATAGCAGCCGACAAAATCCCGGCCCGAGCCGATGGGCCAACTGGCGGGTGAGACATCAATGGCCAGGTTTTCCTGGATCTCGTCGATGATCTCGAATGTGTCGCGGGCCTCGCGGTCCATCTTGTTGCAAAAGGTCACGATGGGCAGATCGCGCAGCCGGCAGACCTCGAACAGCTTGCGGGTCTGGCTTTCGACGCCTTTGGCGCCGTCGATCACCATGACGGCGGTATCGACGGCGGTCAGCGTGCGATAGGTGTCCTCGGAAAAATCCGAGTGGCCGGGGGTGTCGACCAGATTGAAGCGATACTGGCGGAAGTCGAACGACATCGCCGAGGCCGAGACCGAAATCCCGCGATCCTGTTCCAGCTTCATGAAGTCCGAGCGCGTGCGCCGCGCCTCGCCCTTGGCGCGGACCTGTCCGGCCATCTGGATCGCGCCCCCGAACAGCAGGAATTTTTCGGTCAGCGTGGTCTTGCCGGCGTCGGGGTGCGCGATGATCGCGAAGGTCCGGCGGCGGGATATTTCGGGCGGAAGGGGGGCGGCGTTTGTCATGCCGCGCTCTTACCGCGCGCCGCCCGTTTGGGCAATGGTATCTATGGGGCGGTATCCATGGGGCACCGGCCCCCTGTCGGTCAGGCGCGGGCCGCGTCATCCAGCCGCAATTGCACCTTGCGCCGTCCGCCCCAGGTGTTGATCTCCAGCTTGCCCGCCAGGTGAAAGCGGTTGGCGCCGCCTTGGGTCAGGGCAGGCCCCAACGGCCCATCAAAGGCGCCAAAGGCCACCGCCTCGATCCGCGCGCCCAGCCCGTCGCCCAGATTGAAACGCAGGTGGCTTTCGCCGATCCGGCGCGGGCCGGTGATTTCCATCGCGGCAAAGGCAAAACGCGGGGCCGGGGCGCCCTGGCCAAAGGGTCCGGCGCGGTCCAGATCCTCGATCAATTCGGCTGTGGCGGCACCGGGCATCAGCAACCCGTCCAGCCGCAGATCACGTGGCCCGGCGGTGCCCGCGCCCTGTTTCGCCAGCAATTCGGCCAGCCGCGCCATGGCCGGTTCGATCTTGTCGACCGCGACCGTCAGACCCGCCGCCATCTTGTGGCCGCCGCCCTTCAGCAACAGGCCCTCTGCGGCGATGCGGTGGATTGCGGCGCCCAGATCGATGCTCGCCACCGAGCGGGCCGAGCCCTTGCCGATGCCGTCTTCGATGCCGATCACCACGGCGGGGCGGTTCGTGGCCTCTTTCATTCGCGCGGCGACGATGCCGACCACGCCCGGATGCCATTTTTCGCCCGCCGCCCAGACCAGCGGGCCATCGGTGCCGCGGGCTTCGGCCTGCGCCAATGCGGCTTCGCGCACACGGTTTTCGATATCGCGCCGCTCGGTGTTCAACTGATCCAGCCGGGAGGCCAGCGCCTCAGCCTCGGCCGGGTCGGCGGTGGCCAGCAACCGTGCCCCCAGATCGGCGGCACCGATACGCCCGCCCGCGTTGACCCGCGGCCCCAGAACGAAGCCCAGGTGATAGGCATTCGGCGCCGCATCCAGCCGCGATATATCCGACAGCGCCACCAGACCGGGCCGTTCACGCCGCGCCATGATCTTCAGCCCCTGCCGTACCAGCGCCCGGTTCACCCCCACCAGCGGCGCCACATCGGCCACCGTCGCCAGCGCCACCAGATCCAGCAACGCCATCAGGTCGGGGCCGCGCACGTCGTCCGCACGCAGTTGACGGTTCGCCTCGACCAGCATCAGGAACACCACCGATGCCGCGCACAGAAAGCCCAGATCGCCGCTTTCGTCCTGACGGTTCGGGTTCACCACCGCCAGCGCCTCGGGCAGGGTTTCGGCGCCCAGGTGGTGGTCCAGAATGATCACATCCACCGGTTTCGCCGCCGCGACGGGTTCAAAACTGAGCGTGCCGCAATCAACGCAGACGATCAGGCCGTGATCGCGTGCCAGGGCCTGCATCGCGGGGACATTCGGTCCGTAACCCTCGTCGATGCGGTCCGGGATATACAGCGTTGCCTGCCGCCCCATCGCACGCAGCCAGATCAGCAGCAGGGCTGCCGAAGACCCGCCATCGACATCGTAATCGGCAAAGACCGCGATTTTCTGATTGGATTTGACCGCGCGCAGGAACCGTGCCGCCGCCTTTTCCATTTCCTTCAGCCGGTGCGGGTCGGGCAGCAGATCGCGCAATGTGGGTTCCAGAAACCCCGCCGCCTGATCGGGGGCCACGCCGCGCGCCACCAGCACCCGGGCCAAGGGTAGCGGCAGGCGGGTGTCGCGCGCCATCGCCTCGGCCAGACGGTCGGCGTCGGCGGTGGGGCCGATCCACTGCCGCCCGGTCAGCGAATGTTCAACGTTCAGAAATGCGGTCATGGCCCCGTGCATAATCGAACCATCCGCGCACCGCCATCGTTTTGCGCAGCCTCTGGTCTGTGGGGCGAACTGTCTCTATGTTGGCCCGAAACCGGAGCCCGCCATGACCCTACCCCCCGTGCGTGTTATTCTTGTCCCGCTGATCGGGGTCATTCTGGCCGGTTGTGCGGCAAAGCCCGAGTATCCGCCCCTGGTGCCGATGCAGGATATTTTGCAACGTTCGACATCCCGCAGCGTCGATCCCGCACCCGATCTGCAGGCGCGGGCGGCGGCACTGGATACGCGCGCGGATGCGTTGCGCCGGACCGCCCCCTGATATCGCCAGCCCCCCTAGTATCGCCAGCGTTGCATGCCGCCTGCCTTCGGGCTAACAGGGCGGCACGTCAAAACCCCCAAAGCATGAGGTTCCCCATGTCCGCCCGCACCATGCCCGCGCCCGATGTTTCGCCGCTTCGCCTTGGTATTGCGGGGCTGGGCACCGTGGGGATCGGTGTCGTCAAGATCGTGCAGGGACATGCTGATCTGATCGCCGCACGCACCGGGCGCCGGGTGGAAATCACCGCCGTCTGCGCGCGCGACAAGACCAAGAATCGCGATGCCGACCTGTCGGGCTATGCTTGGGAAACCGATGCGGTGGCGCTGGCCACGCGCCCGGATGTGGATGTGTTCGTCGAATTGATGGGCGGGCATGAGGGGGCGGCCAAGGCCGCGACCCAGGCCGCACTGGCGGCGGGCAAGGATGTGGTGACGGCGAACAAGGCGTTGCTGGCCCATCATGGTCAGGCGCTGGCCGAACTGGCCGAGGGCGCCGGGCGGGTGATCCGGTTCGAGGCGGCCGTCGCGGGCGGCATTCCGGTGATCAAGACCCTGACCGAGGGGTTGGCGGGCAATGCCATCCGCCGGGTGATGGGGGTGATGAACGGCACCTGCAACTATATCCTGACGCGGATGGAAACGGCGGGCCTGCCTTATGACACAGTGTTTGAAGAGGCCCGGCAGCTGGGCTATCTGGAGGCCGATCCGACGCTGGACGTGGGCGGGATAGACGCCGGGCACAAGCTGGCGATTCTGGCGGCCATCGCCTTTGGCACCAAGGTCAGTTTCGACGGGGTGATGCTGGAGGGTATCCAGAAGATCTCGATCGACGATATCCACCGTGCCGACGACATGGGCTACAAGATCAAGTTGCTGGGCGTGGCGCAGATGACCGGGCGCGGGCTGGAACAGCGGATGATGCCCTGTCTGGTGCCGGCGGCCTCGCCGTTGGGGCAATTGCAGGGCGGCACCAACATGGTGGTGCTGGAGGGCGATTCGGTGGGCCAGATCGTCTTGCGCGGGGCAGGTGCCGGTGAGGGGCCCACAGCCTCGGCGGTGATGGGCGATGTGCTGGATCTGGCGCGTGGAGTGCGACTGCCGACCTTTGGTCAACCGGCGGTGACGCTGGCCGATCCGGTGGCGGCGGTGACCGCGACCCCGGCGGCCTATTACCTGCGGCTGGAACTGCTGGACAAGCCCGGCGCATTGGCCAAGGTGGCCACGGTTCTGGGCGAGGCCGGGGTGTCGATCTCGCGGCTGCGCCAATACGGTCATGCCGATCAGACCGCGCCGGTCCTGATTGTGACACACAAGACGACACGCGATGCGATTGACCATGCCATCGCCAGCATCCCCACGACGGGTGTGCTGTCGGGCGATATCGTGGCCCTGCGGATCGAAGAGGTCTGATTGCATTTGCCCCACAGCCCGTCTGCCGTCGGCCTTGTCAGTGCCGAATTGGCCCGCTAGCTAGCCAATAGTGACCCGGTCCCTTATCGCAGGAGCTGTGACCATGATCGCGCCGATTGATTTCAACGACCGGATGTTGTCGCTGGGGCTGGCCCGGGTGTCCGAGGCGGCGGCCCATGCGGCGGCGGCGCTGATCGGGCGTGGGGATGGGCCTGGCGCCAATCTTGCTGCGGTCACCGCGATGCGCGAACAGCTGAACATGCTGGATATCGACGGCACCGTGGTGATCGGCGAGGGCGTGCGGGAGGCGGCGCCGATGCTGTACATCGGCGAGAAGGTCGGCAATGGCAAAGGCCCGGCGGTGGATATTGCGCTGGACCCGCTGGATGGCACGCTGTTGACCGCGCAGGACCGGCCCAATGCGCTGACGGTGATCGCCATGGCTCCCGCCGGAACCTTGATGGCGCTGTCCGAGGGGATGATCGAACAACTGGCGATCGGGCCGGGCTATGCGCCCGATGTGATCGGGCTGGATATGTCCCCGGCCGAGCGGATCGCGGCGTTGGCCGCGGCGCTGGGGGTGCAGGCGGCGGATATCACCTGCTGCGTGGCGGATCGCCCCGGACATCACCGGCTGATCACAGAGCTGCGCCAGACCGGTGCGGCGATCCGGTTGATGGCCGATGGTGATCTGGCCGGGGCGATGGATTGTGCCGACCCCGGGTTGAGCGGCATCGACGTATACATGGGCTGGGGCGCCGCACCGGGGGCGGTTCTGGCGGCGGCGGCGCTGAAATGCATGGGCGGGCAGATCTGGGCGCGGGCGGATGGCGGCACGGATGCAGGGCTGATCTATGGGCGCGACGATCTGGTGCAATCCGATGTGATCTTTGCCGCAACGGGGGTGACCGATGGGTCCTTGTTGCGCGGGGTGCGCCGCGCACCTCATTTCATCGAAACCGAGACCGTGTTGATGCGCTCCAAAACCGGTTCGTTACGGCGGATGATTTATCGTAACCCGGTGCGCCGCGAGGGTTAATTCGCGTCGTTCCACACCGCGCGCGGCCCGCGTGGGCGGGTGATGATGAATTCGTGAAATGTCAGCTTCGATGTCAGCCCGGCGGTGATCGGTGGCCTGTCCCCCACTTTCAGGTCACGATCCCCAATGCCGAACAGCGGCAGATAGCTGTAGACGGTTTCCAGGATTACGGCGGAATCACCGGCCGCCAGCACCGGGATCCGGTTGGCGCGGCTGTCCAGCATGTCCTGCGACAGGGCCTGATGCGGGCCGGTGGCATAGGAGTTGTCCAGCCGCGCCATCTTGCCGGTGCCATCGCATGTTGCCTTATCGGTCGGGGTCGCCGGACAGGAGATCAGCGTGACCCGCATCCAGCTGCGTTCGATGTTGCTGATATTGATGAACTGATCGAACAGGTGTTTTGTCCCGTCGACATACAGCGGACCGATGGCGGATTTCTGCCGCGAGATCAGGTCGGCAACGGTATAGGTGGCGGCGCTGATCCGCGCCTTGATCCGAAATGCGTCGTAAAATTCATAAGCGGCCATGAACCAGCCCAGCAGCAGCGCCCCGCCCAGCATCCCCTCGATGGCCACATTGCCGTTTTCCCGCCGCCAGAACCGCTTCATGACGCGGTCCCCGTCGTGCGGGGTTCATTGACGAAAACGGTGGTTGAGCTGAGCGCGAAACGCCCGGTTGCATCCAGATGCAGCGCCAGCGCCATCGGGTCGAGCCGCGTCATCGGCTTCAGACGCAAACACGCACGCAGCGCCACCAACTGGTTGCCGGTCGCGGGGTCGAAGACCGGATCGTCGACCAAGGTCGAGGTGATGTCGGAACAGCGCGGTGCCTCGGGGTTGACCAGCGACCAGTTGGACAGATTGACGGGAAAGACCTCGACCGCCAGATTGGTGGCGCAATCGGGCACGAAGGCGATGATCTGGCAGATCCGGGTCTTCAGCGCGTCATGCGAGGGGATCGAGGCGCTGCCCAGGCGCAGATCGCGTGTTGCCACCTCTACCGCACGGTCCAGCAGGACCTGACGCATGTTGATCACCATCACCTCGACCGCCATCAGCAGGATCATGAAAAACAGCGGTATCCAGAACAATGTGGGCAGTGTCACGGCACCGGTTTCGGCACGCCACAGGCGTAGGGCAGGGGTCATGGCCGGCCTCAATTCGTCAGCCGCAGCGCGCTGATTGCCGCCGCGATGGAGGTGAACGCATCCGTCAGCCCGGAGGCGGTGACATTATAGGCGTATCCGTCGGCACTGGCGCAGTTGCGCAGGATGCTGACCCCTTCATCGGGCGCGTCGACGGCCACGGTGAACACAAAGATCCCGCGCGTATCGGCCTTGGCCGCCGCACACAGATTGTTCAGGGCGGTGTCCTTTTGCGCGAATTCCGATTGCACGGCCATCTCTGCGTAAATGCTGGTTTTCGATATGCCGGTGGCGGCATTACGCGGCGGGTACAGAAAGGTGTTGATCATGTATTGCAAGGTGTAGTCCTTGCCCCAGATCGTCGCCCAGTCGATGGCGGACAGGGTGCCGGTGATGTTGCTCTTGGCGTACCAGGTCTTGTTGGACAGCCGATAGTAGGGGTTGGCCCGCCCATCCCCCACCATGTAATACAGATTGCTCCATGCCGTGCCGGAGAGACCAAAGCTGCTCGCGCCTGAGGTCGAAAAGAATCCAGAGGCCCCGGAGCGATAGGCGGGCCTGGTGGAATAGGACCGGGTGTTTTCGCCATCGGTCATCAGCACCATCACCTTCATCGCCGAGCGTGACAGATCGCCATCCCCGTCGCCGTAGTCAAAGGGCCGCCCCGCCAGTTCACTGCGCCCGGAATCGGCGGTGATCATCCGGTTCAGCGCCGGGCGCATCGCCGGGTCCAGCAGCGCAAAGCCCCAGCGTGCGCCCACGTCGATGGCGGTATCGCCACCTGGGGTCAGGGCGTTGATCTTGGTTTCGATCGTGGTCTGATCACCGGAAAATGCCAGCACATTGGCATTGGCATTCTCGATGCAGTTCTCGATGCCCTTGGCGTTCCTGCTGTCATACTGGGTGCCATAGGTCGGCAAGGTGACATTCAGAACCGGCCCGTCGCGACTGGCCCGATACCCCCAGTAGTTGAAACTGTCGCCATACATCACGCGCTGCAACGCGCCGTCCGCGTCGATGGCGATTTCGGTATCGGGCAGGATTTCGACATCGGCGCAGGTGTTTTTCGTGTGATCCGTCGACAGATGCAGCACCGAGGCCAGCTCACTGCCCAGAACCACCTGTTGGTTGTAAGGCACGATCGAGATCGACAGCCGTCCGTCCGGCGCGCCCTCGGGCTGCACCGTTTCAAACATCTTGTTCACGAAATTCAGCGCCGCGGGGCGCAGCTGTTCCATGCGGGTGGGCGAGACGCCACTGGCCCCGGTCTCGATGTTGAAATTCATCGAGCCCGAGATATCCAACACCAGCGAGATTTCGACATTGCCGATGGATTCCTCGGCCTGGCTGGAGGCGCTGATCCGCAAATTGTCCATACCGATCAACCGGCCGAACATGGTGGTCAAGCCCTGGCTGGCATTGACGCTGACCCGGCGCCATTGTTTTAGCGCGCCTTCCTCGACCAGCGGGGTGACGGACAGATACCCCAGACCGGCCTTGTTCAGATAGTCCTGCACCACCTCGGCGGGGGGCAGTTCCTGCGACAGCGATGCGGCGGCCAGCGCCGCGCGGTCCAGCGTGTTTTGAACCCGCGTGCGCAGTTCCTCCTGGCGGACCAGATCGACGGTGATGCCCAGACAGATCATCATCATCAGGAAAATCTGCAACGCGAAGGGAATCAGTGCGCCATCCTGATTGCGCAGGAACCGCCGGATTGACTGGCCGATCATGCTGGTATCACCCCGCCCATGGATGCCGTTGCGGCCACTATCGCGACGCTTATGGGCGAAATTACGGCACAGGTATGGAAACGCCGGGGTGATGTGATGCGCTGTGGGCGGGGTCTCGACTCTTGCGGCGCGCGGACCAATATAGGGGGCATGAACCTGCCGCCCGGTTTCCTTGATGAATTGCGCAACCGCGTTTCGATCTCGCAAGTGGTCGGGCGCAAGGTCGTATGGGATATGCGCAAGTCCAATCAGGCCAAGGGCGACATGTGGGCGCCATGCCCGTTCCATCAGGAAAAATCGGCGTCGTTCCATGTCGATGACCGCAAGGGGTATTATTACTGCTTCGGTTGCCACGCCAAGGGCGATGCGCTGTCGTTCCTGCGTGAGACGGAAAATGTCGGGTTCATGGAAGCGGTCGAGATTTTGGCGCGCGAGGCCGGGATGCAGATGCCCGCCCGCGATCCGCAGGCCGCCGAACGCGCCGATCACCGCACCGAATTGTCGCGGGTGATGGAGGAGGCGGTGAAATACTACCGTCTGCAATTGTCGACCCAGACCGGGGTCGAGGCGCGCGCCTATATCAACCGGCGCGGCCTGACACCGGAAACCGTGGCGCGGTTCGAGCTGGGCTTTGCCCCCGACCAGCGTCAGGGCCTGTTCCATGCGCTGACGCAAAAGGGCATCCACGCCGATCTGATCGTGGCGGCGGGCCTGTGCGCCAAACCCGATGATGGCGGCGCGCCCTATGACCGGTTTCGCGGCCGGATCATCTTTCCGATCCGCGATGCGCGGGGCCGGGCGATCTCTTTGGGCGGGCGGTCGATGGACCCGAATGCTCGGGCGAAGTACCTGAACGGGCCGGAAACCGTCCTGTTCGACAAGGGCCGGTCGCTGTTCAATCATGGCCCGGCGCGTGAGGCCTGTGGCAAGGGTGCGTCGCTGGTTGTGTGCGAAGGCTACATGGATGTGATCGCGCTGGCGCAGGCCGGGTTTGGTGGCGCGGTGGCGCCGCTGGGCACGGCGGTGACCGAGGACCAACTGCACCTGATGTGGCGCATCCACGATGAACCGATCATCGCGCTGGATGGCGATACTGCCGGGGTGCGGGCGGCGTTGCGGGTGGTGGATCTGGCCTTGCCGCTGATCGAGGCGGGCAAGGCGCTGCGTTTCGGCATGCTGCCCGGTGGTCAGGACCCGGACGATCTGATCAAGGCGGGTGGCCCCGCGGCGATGCAAAAGGTGCTGGATCGTGCCCGGCCGATGGTCGATCTGCTGTGGAGCCGTGAAACCGAGGGCAAGGTCTTTGACAGCCCCGAGCGGCGCGCGACGCTGGACAAATCGTTGCGCACGGCGATCAGCCGTATCAAGGATGTCTCGATCCGTCGCCATTATGGTGCCGAGGTGAACCGCCTGCGCCGTGATCTGTTCGGGTTTTCCCCTGCGGGGGCGACGGGTGGCAAGGCGGCGTGGCAGGACTGGACGCCGAACCGGATGTCTGGCCCCACAGGGGATCGACCGCGTCGCCCCTTTGGCGCGAAACCCCCGGCGTTGCCGTTACCGGCGACACGCTCGACAATTCTGGTCGCGGGGCAGGGCGAGGCGCTGACCGAGCATCTGCGCGAATCGATGATTCTGGCGATTCTGTCGATTCATCCCGGATTGATCGCGGAATTTGAAAGCCAGCTGGAAACCATGCGTTTCGCCGATCCTGCACATGACCGTTTGGCCGCAGCGATGCTGGCCGCAATCGGGCCGCCTGCGGGGGAAATCGGTGACCGGATCATGACGGCGGCGGGCGCTGATCTTGACAGGGTGCTTGCCCAGCCCCATGTGCGGACCGCGCCCCCGGTTCTGCGCCACGACGACATTGATTTTGCCCGGATGTGTCTGGCGGAAGAACTAGCCAAGGCCGAAGCCACCCGTGCCGTGCGCGCGGAAGTGGCGGAGGCGGCGGAAGAACTGGAGGGGCTGGCCGACGAGGGCGTCACCTGGCGTCTGTCCGAGGCGAACCGTGCGCGTGAGCGCGCGGAACGCTCAAAGCTGGATGACACCAGCGACATGGGCGAAGACCGCGCGGCCCTGTCCGCGCAGTTGCAGGCCATGCTGGATGGTGAAGTCTGGCGCAAAAGGAAAAGCTGATGCCCATATTCACGGCAGTCTGCGAATCGCCTCCGAATCTACTGATTCGGGTCTGTGATTCGCCTTTTTGATTCGATAGAACCGACCCGACCGATTCGATTCGCCGCCCTTGAGGCGGCACCAGCCCCAAAGCCTCAGCAGGAGCGCCCATGGCCGCCAAGGATCTCGACGACACCAAATCCGAAACCGCATCGGATGACGACACTTCTTTTGATATGTCGAAGGCTGCGGTCAAACGGATGATCGCAGAGGCAAAAGAGCGCGGTTATATCACCTATGACCAGCTCAACGCGGTGATGCCGCCCGATCAGGTGTCGGGTGATCAGATCGAAGACGTGATGTCGATGCTGTCGGAAATGGGCATCAATATCGTCGAGGCGGAAGACGCCGACGAGTCCGAGGGCAATGAGATCGCCGCGACCTCGACCGGCTCGCGCGAGGTGACGGTTTCCACCGCGAACACCGAAAACCTGGATCGCACCGATGATCCGGTGCGGATGTACCTGCGTGAGATGGGATCGGTCGAACTGCTGTCGCGTGAGGGTGAAATCGCCATCGCGAAGCGGATCGAGGCCGGTCGCAACACGATGATCGCAGGTCTGTGCGAAAGCCCGCTGACCTTTCAGGCGATCACCATCTGGCGTGACGAACTGCTGAACGAAGACATCCTGCTGCGCGACGTGATCGATCTTGAGGCCACCTTTGGCCGGTCGATGGACGAAGAGGGCGAGGATGACGAGGCGCTGGACGTCACCGCCGGGCCGCAGGCCGATGCCCCCGCCGCCGAGGCCGAAGGCGATGCCGACTGGCAGGCGAAACCGCGTGCCGTGGATGCCGATGGCAACCCGCTGCCGACCGAAGATGACGATGACGAATTCGACGGCCAGAACATTTCGCTGGCGGCGATGGAAAGCGCGCTGAAGCCGCAGGTTCTGGAAACGCTCGAGGTGATTGCGCATCACTATACCTCGCTGGCGGAAATGCAGGACCTGCGCATGTCCGCGACGCTGAACGAGGATGGCACCTTCAGCATTGCCGAAGAGGCCGCGTATCAGAAGCTGCGCTCGGAAATCGTCGGGCTGGTGAACGAATTGCACCTGCACAACAACCGGATCGAGGCACTGATCGACCAGTTGTATGGCATCAACCGCAAGATCATGTCGATTGATAGTGGCATGGTGAAACTGGCCGATGCCGCACGGATCAACCGGCGTGAGTTCATTGACGAATATCGCAACTATGAACTGGACCCGACCTGGAACGAGCGGATGATTGCCAAGGGCAATCGTGCCTGGAACACGCTGTTCGAGAAGACCGGTGAAAAGGTTGATGAGCTGCGTCAGGAAATGGCGCAGGTCGGCCAGTATGTCGGCGTCGATATTTCAGAATTCCGCCGCATCGTGCAACAGGTGCAAAAGGGCGAGAAAGAGGCCCGTCAGGCCAAGAAGGAAATGGTCGAGGCGAACCTGCGTCTGGTTATTTCCATCGCCAAGAAATACACAAACCGTGGGCTGCAATTCCTTGATCTCATTCAGGAAGGCAACATCGGCCTGATGAAGGCGGTGGACAAGTTCGAATACCGTCGCGGCTATAAGTTCTCGACCTATGCGACGTGGTGGATTCGTCAGGCGATCACCCGCTCCATCGCCGATCAGGCCCGAACCATCCGTATTCCGGTGCATATGATCGAGACGATAAACAAGCTGGTTCGCACCGGTCGGCAGATGCTGCATGAAATCGGCCGTGAACCGACCCCCGAGGAACTGGCAGAAAAGCTGCAGATGCCGCTGGAAAAGGTTCGCAAGGTGATGAAGATCGCCAAGGAACCGATCTCGCTCGAAACGCCGATTGGCGACGAGGAAGACAGCCAGCTGGGCGATTTCATCGAGGACAAGAATGCGATCCTGCCGCTGGATTCCGCCATTCAGGAAAACCTGAAGGAAACCACGACCCGCGTTCTGGCCAGCCTGACCCCGCGCGAAGAACGGGTTCTGCGGATGCGTTTCGGCATTGGCATGAACACCGATCATACGCTGGAAGAGGTCGGCCAGCAGTTCTCGGTGACCCGCGAACGTATCCGTCAGATCGAGGCCAAGGCCCTCCGCAAGTTGAAGCACCCGTCGCGCTCGCGCAAGCTGCGCTCGTTCCTGGATCAATGAGTTGACGCCCCCGCAAGGGGGCGTTTTTCATGGTGCGCCGATGATCCTGCCCGATTTCCTCGCCCCCGGCTTGCGCGCGGTGTTCTGTGGAACGGCGGCGGGGCGCCGCTCGGCCGCGTTGGGGCGTTATTACGCCGGGCCGGGGAACCGGTTCTGGCCCATGTTGTACCGCGCCGGGATCGTTGATGTGCCGCTGGCGGTGGGGGATGAGGCGCGCCTGCTGGCACTGGGGATCGGGCTGACGGATATGGCAAAACACGCCTCGGGCCCGGACGTGGCGATCCCGCGCGCGGCCTATGATCCGGCGCGGCTGCAAGGGTTTCTGCGCCTGTATCAACCGCGCTGTCTGGCCTTCAATGGCAAGAATGCGGCCCAACGGTTCTTCGGTGCCAAGGTTGATTATGGCCCGCTGGATACCAACCCATCCGTCTGGGTGCTGCCCTCGACATCCGGCGCGGCGCGGGCGTTCTGGGATGAACGCCCCTGGCGGGCCTTTGGTGCCTATCTGAAATCGCTCTCGGATATATGAGAAAAAAGGGGGCAATGCCCCCTTGATTCTGTCACGCCAGAGTGCGCCTGACGGTCGCCCCGATCGTTTCCGTCGCATGACCGATCAATGTCGATAGGTCCTTGCTGGTGGAATAAAGCGCCCCTTTTGCCGCCCAGGCGTCGCTGTCTGCCAGAATGTCCGCAAATCCCTCGGGCAGGCCCGCATTCACCAAAGCCTCTTTGTAATCGGCCTTGGGCATGTCGACATAGGTCACGGCTTTGCCGGATGCGGTGAAGATCTCTTTGGCCAGATCCGCCAGCGTGAAGGCCGTATCCCCGGCCAGTTCATAGGTTGCGCCCTCATGCCCCGGTGCCGACAGCACGATGGCCGCCGCTTCGGCATAGTCGTGGCGCGGTGCTGTGGAGAATTTACCTTCTCCGGCCGCGCCGAAATGTTTGCCCATTTTCATGTCGTTATCCAGCGACGCTAGCAGGTTTTCCGAATACCAGCCGTTGCGCAGGAACGCATAATCAATCCCCGAGGTCTTGATCATGTCTTCCGTCGCCTTGTGTTCGGCGGCCAATGCCATGCCCGATGTCTGTGCCTCCAGGATCGAGGTATAGGCGATGAACGACACCCCCGTCGCCTTGGCAGCCTCAATCACCGCGCGGTGCTGCGCTACCCGTTGACCAACCGCCGAGCCGGAAATCAGCAACAGGCGATCCACCCCGGCAAAGGCTGCCTTCAGGCTGTCGGCATCGGTGTAATCGCCGATCCGTGCGCCCAGCTCCTCGGCTTTCAACGCCTCGGCGTCGGTCTCACGGCGCACCAACCCCAGAATCTGTTCTGCGGGAACCAGTTTGCGCAGATGCGCCAAGACCAGACGCCCCAACTGGCCGTTGGCCCCGGTCACCATGTAATACGTGTCACTCATCGCAAAGACCTTTCCGATACATTCCGTTGTCTCGAATGTAGCGGCATTCTGTGACGGGGAAAGGGTGTGGTGGCGGGGAATTCTGCGCATTGCCGAACCCGCGCTGCGCGACCATGAATTGCGGTCTGAAAAACACAAACGGCGCGCCCTGGGGCGCGCCGTATGAACTGCGGGCCAGTTGCCGGCCCGAGGGAAACGGCCTCAGGCCGCCTCGGCTTCTTCCGCCGCCATCCGCCGTTCGCTCTCTTCGCGCGATAGCGCGACAGAGGTTCGTACGCCTTTGGACACGAAATCCATCAATCCCCGGACAACCCGTTCATTCGGATCAATTCCGGCACAGGACAGCACTTCACGCCCGTCACGCGACCGCGCCCAGCGGGCGATCTGCTCGGGGCCGTTGCCGTATTTCTTGTCATCGGCAATCGCATCGTCGAGCGCAGCCAGAACCACAGCCGCAAAAAGTTTGCGTGCCCGTTGGCCTTGTTCGTAGTTGAATGCGGAGCCGTCAACGAAATCGCGCATTATTCCGTCCTTTTGTTATTGCTCTTGCGTTTGTTGGCGTGGGGTCATCTACGGTGCCTGAAACGCGATTCGATATGCCCGCGAAGGAATGGCCGTCATGTGTCAGGCGCATGGCTCTGATGCAATCGGGGGGTCCAAAGGAACGGCTTCAGATCGTGGTCTGCTCAGGCAGGCTGGGCATATATAGACGCTGACAGTATTCGATCAAGAAAATTTAGGCGCCCTGCGAAGAGATAACGCAGTTTGTGAACAAAATCTTACATCAAATGCGATCATCCGGGTCGTGATGAACCACGGCGTCCCCCGCATGCAGATCGCCCTCGGCCCGGTCCAACCGCAAATGCGCCAAGGCCCGTCCGCCGGATTGTGTGAACAGCGTGCCGACCGCCTTGCCGTCGGCCGACACAATGGCGGTGCCGACAGGCGCGGCGCCCTGTATCCGCACCCGGCTCAGGCCTTTGCGCAATTCGGTTTTGTGCTTCATCCGGGCGGTGACTTCCTGGCCGACGTAACAGCCCTTGCGGAAATCGACGCCGTGCAGCCGTTCAAACCCGGCTTCCAGAATATAGGTGTCGGCTGTCAGTTCGATCCCGGTTTCAGGAATGATGCGGTCTACCCGGATCGCATCGAAATCACTGCCGTCATCGCCCGCGCGGGGGCCATACTCCCGCCAGCCCATCGCCGGATCCCGCGGGTCGGCCACGGCCCCTTCCGGCATCGGGCTGGTGCCGCGGAAGACCTGCAGATCCGATGGCGAGATCTGCACATCGGCACGCAGCCGATACATGGCCAGCCGCCGCACCGTCGCTTCGGCGATTGCGGCGTCGATATCCAGCAAGATCGTCTCGTCCCGGGCCACCAGCAGAAAGTCCGCCAGATATTTGCCCTGTGGCGTCAGAAGCGCGGCATAGACGGCGCCCTGATCCAGCCGTTTGACATCATTGCTGACCAGACCTTGCAGGAAGTGCAGCCGGTCCGCCCCGGTGATCGCATAAATCAGACGCATCGTTTCCCCGCTATTCCACCAGTTGCATCCGGCACAGCGCGGCATAGGTGCCACCCTGGGCCAATAGCGCCGCGTGCGTGCCTTCCTCGATCACCCGGCCCTCGGCGATCACCACGATCTTGTCGGCATTGCGCACCGTTGACAGCCGATGGGCGATCACCAATGTGGTGCGGCCTTCGGACAGATGATCCAGCGCCTGCGCCACCTGCGCCTCGGATTTTGTATCCAGCGCCGAGGTCGCCTCGTCCAGCAACAGGATCGGGGCATCGCGCAGCACCGCGCGCGCAATCGCCACCCGCTGCCGCTGGCCGCCTGACAGCGCCGAGCCGCGCGGCCCGGCGGGGGTATCCAGCCCCTCGGGCATGGCATCGGTGAACTCGGTCACATGGGCCACCTGCAATGCGCGTTGCAGCACCTCGGGCGGGACATCGGTGCGCCCCAGCAGCACGTTTTCGCGGATCGTTTCGTCGAACAGCGCGGCATCCTGTGCCACGGTCGAAAACAGCCCGCGCAATGTGGCCAGATCCAGCGCCTGCACCGGCACGCCGCCGATCGAGACCACCCCGCCATCTGGATCAACCATCCGCGTCAACAGGTTGAAGACCGTCGATTTTCCTGCCCCGGACGGACCGACCAGCGCGGTGGTCTTGCCGGCCTCGGCGGTGAAGGTCATGCCGCGCAGCACCGGCTTTTCGCCATAGCTCAGCGTGACATTGTCCAGCCGGACCGTCATCGCCGCAGGCCGCGTCGATGGGCGGGCGGGGTCATGCACCTGCGGCGTGATATCCAGGATATGGTAGATCCGCTCCAGACTGGCCGCGGCGGCCTGCCAGGTGCCCGCCAGCCCGCCCAGGCGGCGCAGCGGTTGAAACGCCAGTGACATGGCGGCGAAGAACGACATGAAATCGCCGACGGTGCGCTCGCCTTCGATAATCTCGCGCCCGCCCAGCACCAGAACGACAAAGAACCCCAGCCCGGTGACCACATCGATCAACGCCGGGATCATCGACTGGATCGCCGCCATCTTGATCATGGATTTGCGCAGCCAGCCGACCAGATCGCCGAACCGCGTCATCTGGTAATCCTCGATCCGGTTCAGCTTGACCGCCGAGATCCCGTGGAACACCTCATCCAGACGGGTCGCCCGGGCGCCCGATTGTTCCCGCATCTTGCGCGATTTGCGCCGGATGTAGCGCTGCACCAGCACGGTCGGCAAAATCAGCAACGGTGCGCCCACCAGCGCCGCCAAAGTCCAGCGCCAGTCGATGGAAATCGCCACCGCGAACAGGGATATCAATGAAATCGCATCGCGTCCGGCGCCGGTGATGAACACCGTCCACACCCCCTGGACGGCGGCGGTATCGCCCTGCACGCGTTCAATCAGCGCACCGGGCGGGTTGGATTGGAAGAATGATTGATCCAGCCCCAGGATATGACGCACCAGATCCACCTGCATCGCGGTGGATGAGCTTTGCGAAATACTGGACAACAGCGTCCGCGAGCCGACCGAGGTGATCGCCCGGATCACGAACAAGCCGAAGATCGCGCCGCCCACCAGCCACAGCATACCTGACTGGCCCTGGGCAAAGACCTTGTCGAACAGTGGCTTCAGCATCCAGCTGAGCGCGCCCAGCGTGGCGCCCTCGATCACCATCAAAACCACGGCCAAGGCCATCTTGGGCCAGTGTCGGCCCAGATAACTGGACCACATCCGGGCAAAAAGTGTGCGTGAACTATAGGAGGTCTGGGGCTGGCTCACATTGATCCTCGGGCAGGGCGCATGGGCAGGGCGCGGGGCGCATGGGCGGGGCGCTGACAGATGCCGCCGATGTCCTCGGGTCTAGCGCGAATGCGCGGGGGCGACAAGCGCGGGCGGCTTGTGCCCGATACAACCCCGGCGTTGACCGGGCGTCAGGCGTTCTTTACCGAAGGCGAAACAAATCAAACAGGAGGCCATGATGAGCCTGTCGCAGGGGCGTCCCTATCTTGCCATTCCCGGCCCCTCGGCCATGCCCGACCGCGTTCTTGCCGCGATGCACCGGCCGGCGCCGAATATCTATGAAGGCGATCTGGTGACCCTGACCGAGCGGATCGTGACGGATCTGCGCCGTATCGCACGCAGCACCCAGCATGTGGCAATCTACATCGCCAATGGTCATGGGCTGTGGGAAGCCGCGATCAGCAACCTGTTTTCGCGCGGCGACCGGGCATTGTCGCTGGTCACCGGACGGTTCGGCATCAACTGGGCGATGCATGCAGGCGATCTGGGGGTGCAGGTCGAGGTGATCGACTTCGGTCTGAAGTCCGCGGTCGATCCGGCCGTTGTCG
>DASWPI010000077.1:0-8532 GCA_036398515.1 Paenirhodobacter sp. | reverse complement strand
CAGCCACCCAACCAACCAGCAACATCACTGCGTCTCGTCGGTGAGGGGGCTTCTACAAACACTCAACACACCACGCAACCCCAATTCATAAAGAAAATCACAGAGAAACATGAGAACGCGCGAAAACCCCTTATTCCATTGAGGAAAATTTCTTCCCGCCAACAATACCAATACCTTGCGCAACAATTTCATCCACCATATTGTATATACATAATAGGTTTGATCCCGGAATCACCCGCAGGAGTCCCCGATGTCCGCCCCCTTCCCCTTAGATCTGCGCCCAGAGTTGACCTCCATCGCGCCCTATAATGCGGGCCTGACGTTGGCACAGGTTGCGGCACGTCCGGGCGTCACCGCCGTGGCCAAGCTGGGATCAAACGAAAACCCCTATGGCACCGCTCCGGGCGTGGTGGCAGCGGTTACCCGTGCCGCAGGGCGGCTGCATCTGTATCCCGATCCCTCGGGACGCGATCTATGCGCGGCCATTGCGGCACAGGCCGGCTGCACGCCCGCACAGGTGATACTGGGGGATGGATCGGAAGACCTGCTGAACGTGCTGGCACGCGCCCTGTTACGCCCCGGTGACCGGGTGGTGACGCTGTTCCCGTCTTTCCCGCTGCATGAAGATTACGCCCTGATGATGGGTGCCAGGGTGCAACGCATCGGCCTGACCGATACCGGCGCCATTGATGTGGATGCGCTGTGCGCCGCCGTGGCGCAACCGGCACGGCTGATCGTCTTTGCCAACCCGATGAACCCCGCCGGGGTCTGGCTGTCCCCTGATGCACTGGACCGGGTTCTGGCGGCGCAGCATCCCCAAAGCCTGATGTGCATCGACGAGGCCTATGTCGAATACACCACGCCCGACAGTTTCCGTTCCGCGCTGACTGATCTTGCCCGCCATACCAAACCGCTGCTGATTCTACGCACCCTGTCCAAGGCCTGGGGGTTGGCGGCGCTGCGCATTGGCTATGGGATCACAAATGACACCACCCTGCGTCGCGGGCTGGATCTGGTGCGCACGCCCTTCAACACCAATCATCTGGCGCAGATCGCGGCATTGGCGGCGCTGGCGGATCCCGACTCCATGCGCCAATCCGCCACAAAGATCATGGCCGAGCGCACCCGCGTCGCCCAGGCGTTGCTCGATATGGGGATACGCGTGCTGCCATCGCAGGGCAACTTCCTGTTCTTCGATACGGCACAGCCCTCGGTCGCCGTGGCCGAACGGTTGCTGGATCACGGGGTCATTGTAAAACCCTGGAAGCAATCCGGGTATGAGACCTGGATTCGGGTCTCCATCGGGCTGCCCGCAGAGAATGCTCAGTTCCTGGCCGCGCTGACGGTGGCAATCCAGGGGTGATTTACACCGCGCGGATTTCGCGGGAAAACGGGGCATGACCGACATATCGCCCAAAATCGCCACCCGCCACGACCACATCATCGGCGATATCCGCACGCGGATCATCGAGGGCCAATGGGCACCCGGATTTCAACTGCCGATCGAAACCGATTTGGCGGCGCAATACGGTGTGTCGCGGATGACGATGAACAAGGTCCTGACGCAGCTGACGCGGGAAGGATTTCTGCTGCGCCGCAAGAAGATGGGCACCCGCGTTGCCCAACCGCGCGCGCAATCGGCCGTGATGGCCATCGCCGATATCCGCGACGAGGTCGAGGCCTCGGGCCATGCCTATCGTTTCGTGCTGCATGCGCGGGACCTGCGCGCCGCCACCGACGAAGACACGCTGCGCATCGGCGCCGAAGACCAGCAGGTGCTGTGGCTCGAAGGGCTGCATATGGCCGATGATGCGCCGTTCTGTCTGGAAAGCCGGCTGGTCAACCCGCCCATGGCACCGGGCGTGCTGGAACAGGATTTCGGTATCCGTGCCCCCGGCGCCTGGCTGCTGCACACCATTCCGTGGAGTACGGCACGCCACCGCATTCGGGCAATCCCGGTCACCGCGCCGGATGCGAAACTGCTGCGCATCGCGCCGGGCGATGCCGGGCTGGAGGTCGTGCGCAGCACCCAGGTGGGCGGCACATGGGTCACCTGGGTGCGGCTGCTGTATCCCGGCGCCGATCATCAGCTGATCGCGGAATTCGCCCCGCGCGCCGTGGATCCCGCTTAACCCAGAATGTCGATCCACAACGCCGGGCCATCGACCGACATCGCCGGGTCGATCTCGACCAGATCCAGCCGTTCCAGCCCGGCAAAGGGTGCCAGCGCCAGCACATAGCGTGCCCGCAGATCCGGCCCGACGGGCTGTGGCACCGTATCGACGCGGCACCGCAAAGGCCGGCGCACCATGACGTTCAGGTCCAGCAAGGCCTCACCGATCAGGTCCGCCGCGCACCCCAGGTCACCGGCAAAGACCAGCGCCGGATCACCCTGCGCCAGATCCACATCCCGGCCATCCTCAAAACGCAACCGGATCGGCCCGCCTTGCAGCACCGTCAAACTGCGATCAATCCCGTCAAAGCGAGAAAATGGCCCGGATTGCACCACTTTCGCGGTGGAAATCCGCCAATCGAAATCGGCAAAGCCCGCACCCGCAGGATGAACCACGATCTCGGCGGTCTCACCGCCACCGTTCTTCCACGGCGAGAACCGGCGCGTGGCGGCGCGCTGAATGTCGCCTTCCCCGAACAGCATCAGAACACCTCTGGCATCGGTCCGGCCACCAGCAATGCACCGGTGTGGATCAACTCGCCCGCCGCCGCCAGATCTGGCGCCATATAACGGTCGGGACCCAGTTCGGGGATCTGCACGCGGATCGCCGCGATGGCGCGACGCAAGGCGACCGAGGTTTCCAGCGGCGCCCGCAGCGCGATCCCCTGCGCCCCGGTCATCGCCTCGACACCGATGATCCAGAACAGGTTCTGCGTCATCGGCAACAACCGCCGTGCGCCATGACAAGCCATCGACACATGGTCCTCCTGGTTGGCCGAGGTCGGTGTGCTGTCGACACTGGCCGGATGGGCCAGCTGTTTGTTTTCACTCATCAAGGCGGCGGTTGTGACCTCGGCGATCATCAACCCGGAATTCAGCCCGGGCTTCGGCGTCAGGAACCCCGGCAAGCCGTAGTTCAGCGCCGGGTCCACCAGCAACGCCACCCGCCGCTGTGCGATGGCACCGATTTCCGCCACCGCCAATGCGATCTGGTCGGCGGCGAACGCCACCGGCTCGGCGTGGAAATTGCCGCCCGAAACCACCGATCCGTCCGACAGCACCAAGGGGTTGTCGGTCGCGGCATTGGCCTCGATCTGCAAGGTCGCCGCGGCCTGCCGCAGCAGGTCCAGACAGGCCCCCGCCACCTGCGGATGACAGCGGATACAATAGGGGTCCTGCACCCGTTCATCATTGTCCATATGCGCCGCACGCAGCGGCGAATCGGCCAACAGGTCCCGCAGGGCGGCGGCGATCTCTATCTGACCGCGATGGCCGCGCAGGGTGTGGATTTCCTCGGCAAAGGGCGCGGTCGAACCCATCGCCGCATCGGTGGACAAGGCGCCGGTGACAATCGCCCCCTGCAACGCCCGTGTGGCGCGGAACAGCCCCGCCAGTGCAAGCGCCGTCGACACCTGCGTGCCGTTGATCAGCGCCAGCCCCTCTTTCGCCGACAGAACCACCGGTGCCAACCCGGCCCGCGCCAGCGCATCGGCCCCCGGCAGGCGTTCACCGTCGACATAGGCCTCGCCCGCGCCAATCATCACCGCTGCCATATGCGCCAGCGGCGCCAGATCGCCAGATGCCCCGACCGAGCCCTTTTCCGGGATCACCGGAATCACCCCCTTGGCCAGCATCCCTTCCAGCAGATCAACCAGTTCGGTCCGCACACCGGATGCCCCACGCCCCACCGACATCAGCTTCAGCGTCAGGATCAGCCGCACCACCTCTGGGGCCAGCGGATCGCCGACCCCGCAGCAATGGGACAGGATCAGATTGCGCTGCAACGTCGCCACATCGCCCGCCGGAATGCGGATCGAGGCCAGTTTGCCGAACCCCGTATTCACCCCGTAGACGGCTGCGTTCCCGGCGGCGACCTCGGCCACCCGCGCGGCGGCCCGTATGATGCCCGGACGTGCCGACGCATCCAGACGCCGTGCCGTGCCATTCCAGTAAACATCGGCCAGCGTTTTCAGCGTTACTGAACCGGGAATGAGCGTATCTGGCATGGGAAGTCTCCTGTTGGGTGGCCACGGTGGCTATCACTAATTAAGTATATACATAACGATCCGTTTGAGAAGCCCCTTCTGCGGCGTCGGGTGCGCTTGACGCTGTGGGCAAAGCGCAACAAGGTGCCCCGTCCCCGATGCGCCCGGACAACAAACACGGAACCCACTGATGTCACTTTCCATCCCTGTTGCGCCCTTCGCGGGCGATTCCGATTTCCCCACCCAAACCGAAATTGTCGTCATCGGCGGGGGAATCATCGGAATGATGACCGCCCTGACGCTGGCCGAACGCGGCGTGCCGGTGGTGCTGTGCGAAAAAGGTGTGATCTCGGGCGAACAATCGGCCCGCAACTGGGGCTGGGTGCGGCAACTGGGCCGCGACGAGGCCGAAATTCCGCTATCCATCGCCGCGCGTGATCTGTGGCAGGGAATGAATGCCCGGATCGGCGCCGAAACCGGGTTTCGCACCACCGGAATCAGCTATCTGTGCCACGACCGCGCCGATCTGGACAATTGGGGAATGTGGCAGGCAAAGGGGCGCGCCGCCGGGATCTCGGCCCGGATGTTGTCCGCCTCCGAGGCCGAGGCATTGCTGCCCGGTGCCGCCCCCGGACTGCTGGGCGCACTTTATTGTCCCGATGATGGCCGCGCCGAACCCTGGCTGGCCGTGCCCGCAATGGCCCAGGCCGCACGGCGCCACGGTGCCAAAATCATGACGCAATGTGCCGTCCGCACCGTGGAAACCGCCGCGGGCCGGGTTTCCGGCGTGATGACCGAGCGCGGCCCCATCGCCTGTTCACAAGTGGTGCTGGCAGGCGGCATCTGGTCGCGGCTGTTCGCCGGCAATCTGGGCATCGACTTTCCGCAGTTGAAGGTGATTGGCACAGTGGCCCGGGTGACCGGTGTTTCGGGCCTGTCCGACATGCCGGTCGGCGCCAGCCATTTCGCCTATCGCAAACGGCTGGACGGGGATTTCTCCATCGCGCTGCGCAATGCCAACATCACCCCTATCCTGCCTGACAACTTCCGGCTGATGCGGGAATATCTGCCATCACTGCTGACATCATGGCGGGAATTGCGGCTGCGGATCGGGCCGGATTTCCTGCGCGATCTACGCCAACCGCGTCATTGGGGCGCCGATGACCCGACGGTCTTTGAGCAGGTCCGAACACTGGACCCGGCACCGCATGACGGATTCCTGCGGACCGCGATGGAAAACCTGCGCCGGGCCTTTCCGGCCTTTGCCCAGGGGCGCATCGTGCAAAAATGGGCCGGTGTGATGGATGTGACCCCTGACGCCATCCCGGTCGCAAGCCAGATCGCCACCCTGCCCGGATTTCACATCGCATCCGGGTGTTCCGGCCACGGCTTTGGCATCGGCCCGGCCATGGGGCAACTGATGGCAGATCTGGTCATGGGCACCACACCCATCGTAGACCCCAAGTCACTATCCATCGGCCGGTTGCGCCCCGCCCTGGCGTGACCGATATCCACGGATCAAAAGCGGAACATTACCGAAACCATACCCCCTGAAGGTGAAATATCAGAACGCACCATGCCCATATGCGGCCCATAAAGGGCCAACAAACGCGCATCACTCGCCGATTTCCTTCAGAAGCAAATCATAGGTTTTCTGGTCCAGCAGCCCGGACTCATTCAGCCCATGTTTCGACTGAATTTCCTTCAAAACCTCTTTCATCTGCGAATCGACGTAACCGTTGGTGGGGGCGTCATACCCCCGGCGGCGCAATTTGGTCTGGATCTGTGTCATCTCGCTTTGCGCCACACGCACCTGGAAGCCCAAGTTGCAGCGGTCCTGCATATAAGTGATCGCACTGCGCAGTCCCGAAATTTCAAACCGCCATTGTTCGTTCGCCTCGGGCAGGGAGATCTCGATCACCTTTTTATCCTGCATGGCCTGAATCAATAAAAACGCGCGAAAATCGAATACGCCGATCGCGTCCGCCCCGGTCAACGGAACGACGACATTTTCCTCCGCCAGATCTTCGTCAAATTTGATGCTGACAGGCATAGGTTCGGAAAACTGCATCCCCTTGCCATCATAGATCACCGAGACGGACGGCTGGCCCAGAATGCAACTGACCGCCAGCAACGCCTGTTCCGCATTGCCGCCCGCCGAGGGAATCGCGGCCGTCACCGCAAACGCATAGGGGTTTTTTCCTGACCGCTTGCTGCGTGCCGTCCACTCCTCAAACTGACGGCCGCCCTTCAGACTTTTCTGCAAACGCTGCCCCAGGGGATTGGCCATCACCAGATCGCCGACCGGCAGCGCAGCCACGCCCCCTGCGGCGCCGATCACACCCGCCAGAATCACGCCAAACAAGAGAGTTTCTTTATGAAAAATCATGTCATTTCCCCTTGGATGACCCGGAACGCGGCGCCGGAGGCACCGGGCGATAGCGGGCAATGACACCGATCAGGATCACGACCAACACATCGTTCCAGCCAAAATGGATCAGGTCCGGCGATACCTTGCCGGGCTTCAACAGGAACAACGAGGCAAACAGCATCCACGCCAGGGTGAATCGAAAAGACTCGTTTTCCGGGGTCCAGTGCGCACCCGGCAAACTGTCCAGATCATCCTCCAGCGCCACGCGCAGCCGCATGACAACGGCCATCCCGATCAAGATCCCCATCAGGATAAAGAACCGCATCCAATCAATGACCAATGGCATCAAGACCGCCAAAAGCAGAGCGGAAAAGCCGATAAGCCAGGCACTGATCCGCCCCTTTGGATCAGAAAATGCCCGATCGACCCGCAACATCCGCGCCGCCAGCAACAGCGGGCCAAAGGCAAGGACCAGGGCTGCGGGAAGTTGTTTCAACGCATCCAGATTGCGCGTCACCACAAATGAATAGGTCTCCGAAAGACTTTGACCGACGAACCACAACGCGACATATTCATCCAGCTGGCGTATCGAAAACTGCACCGGCAAGGCGCCGTAAAATGCCGCCAACATGGCGTCACGCTGTGCCAATGTGCCACTGAACTCGATGCTCGACACCATGGCCAGCCCCAGGCCGATCACGATCAGGGCTGTCGTCGCAATCACCATCGGTGTCAGCCGCAAGGCCGACAGTGCGACAAACAGCACCGGCAGGTAGATCACAAAACCTTCGTGCGACAGTATCAGCGGAATGGTCAGCGCCAATCCGGTCAGAACCCAGACCGTCCGCCACGATCCCTTCAACTGCACTGCGCCCGCAAACAGCAAACCGCCCAGAGCAAGCAGCAGGACATCCTTATGCCCATACATGAAACCGGTCAGAACCCCGCCCACATAATATGCGGGGGCATAAAGCAGCAGCCATATCCAGTGATTGCGGCACAATGGCCGAAAAATCACGGCGGCAGCGGCGGTGAAAATCAGATTGCACAAGATCGCAATAACGGCCGTGATCGTGGCAAAGGACATTCCGGTCCTTTGTGCAATCTCAAGTATCCCCTGCCCTACCAGCCCACGTCGGATAAACCCCCCGGCATAGGTGATCCCCCAGTCCGTCAACTGATAGCCACGGATATTGGTCAGTTCTGCCCAGTAGTTCTTCGATGACATGATCGCCAGCAAGGCGAAAAAGCCAAAATAGATCACCTCGACCAGATGGCTCGCAATCCAGTGGCGCGTCGGCTCTGACTCTTTTATCAGCTTTTCGAAATCGGATCGTAAGGCGTGCATGGGAAACCTCTCAGGGTCACAATCCGATCCGGTCGGACAGCGCGGAATTCATCATTGGATCAAATCGGCGGTGCATCTGGGCGAAATCATCTGCGCGCGGCTCGGATGCGCGAAACTTCGCGGCGGTCAAATGCGCGTCCTTCGCCAGATAGAACCGTCCGCCATGCGCCACGGCAATGTCTTCCAGCCGCCCGATCAGCGCCAGATTGCGCGCCGAGGCCGGAAAATCCAGCGCCAGCGTATAGCCCTCCATCGGGAAGGAAATCCGGCTGTCCTGGGCGCCAAAACGCTTGAGAACCGCCAGGAACGACCCTGCCCCCGCATCCGCCGTCGCCTGCATCAACTGCGTCATCCCGACCTGTGCCTGCGCCAACGGGATCACGCATTGGTATTGCAGAAACCCGCGACGGCCGTAGATCCGGTTCCAGCCCAGAATCGAGTCCAGCGGATAAAAATAGCTATCCCAATGTTCCAGGCTGACGCCGCCATTTTTGGCCGCCTTGCGCGCCCCCATGCGGAAATACAACGCATTGAACGCCCGCAGGCTATATTGATTCAAGCAGAAGGCTGGCGGGGTCAGCGGTACCGACAACCTGGGCCGCGTGGCCAGTTGCAGTGGCCGATGGCGGTCATCGGGCGGAACCTGATCGGCCTT
>DASWPI010000076.1:0-29796 GCA_036398515.1 Paenirhodobacter sp. | reverse complement strand
CGGCTGAACACCCGGATGATTGCGGGCAAGGTGCTGATGGATCGCAACGCCCCTGTGGCGCTCCTGGATACCGCGCAGCGCGGCTATGAGGACAGTGCGGCGCTGATCGCGCGTTGGCACGGGGTCGGGCGACAGCTGTATTGCGTCACGCCACGGTTCGCGCCGACCTCGACCGAGGCGCAATTGGATGCGGCGGGTGCATTGCTGCGCGATCATCCCGGCGTCTACATGCAAACCCATCTGTGTGAAAATCTGGGTGAGATGGATTGGGTGCGTGAATTGTTTCCGGCGCGCAAAAGCTATCTGGATGTCTATGACCATGCCGGGCTGGTGGGGCCGCGATCGGTGTTCGGCCATGCGATCCACATGTATGCGGATGATTTCTGCACCTGCCACGCGCAAGGCGCGGCGCTGGCGTTTTGTCCGACCTCGAACCTGTTTCTGGGGTCCGGGCTGTTCCGGCTGGGTGATGCGCTGGACCCGGCACGCCCGGTGCGGGTGGGGCTGGGCACCGATGTGGGGGCGGGAACATCCCTGAGCCAACTGCAATCGTTGAACGAAGCCTATAAGGTCATGGCCTTTTCCGGTGGTCGGCTGGATGCGATACGGGCGTTCTGGCTGGCAACGCTGGGCGGGGCCGAGGCGCTGTATCTGGACGACCGGCTGGGCCGGGTCGAGGCCGGATATGAGGCCGATCTGGTGATCATCGACCCCAACGCCACACCGCTGATGGCCTTCCGGTCGGAGCATTGCACCAGCATCGAGGATCAGCTGTTTACCCTGATGACCATGGGGGACGACCGTGCCGTGCGGGCAACATGGGTGGCCGGGGTTTGTGTTCATGACCGCGATACGGTGGATGCCGGGAAAAGGTGACGCTGCCGCGGTCCCGTCGTGTCAGGCTTTGCGGTTCCACCGGCTCTGCCGCCCGAATTCCTCGGGGAATTCATCCCGTGAATTCGGTGTGTTGGCAGGTCCGCATGAACAGACCGATACCCCCGAACTACAAGACCATGAACTGACCAGCCCATAACGAATCGCTCAAGCGCCTTGGCTCGCTGACGATCTGGTTTGATCCAGAGATGAGCCGGGAGGCGATGCCAACCGGCAGGCGTGGCCGCCAGCATAGTTTCAGCAACACGCCATCCAGATATAAGAAGGATCAGAAAAGAGTCAGGGGAACTGCTTTCCCGACCATTGGATGCACTGCGTGGAACTACTGGGCAGAAGTTCATGGCCCTGGACTTCGACCGGCAGCTCGCCGAGATCCATATCTGCATCGCAATCCTGAACGGCTACGCTGCCCTTGGGATACTCGTCACAGACGTCACAAGATAAGTCTATCCGAAGAACGGACAGCCTCGGCCATCATCCGATTACTGCAGCAGAGCCTGTCGGGGCAAGAACAGTTCGACCAGTGTCGTCATGCCAATGGAAAAGCTGGATCTTGGCAATTGCACAGGTGTGACAAGTGTCTTTTCTGTGCGCCGGGGGCCTGAAGCTGCGCGTGGGGAGAAAACCACGGCACGACGGTCACGCCAGACCCCAGGCCCAGCCTTCAGGGCGAAAGTGGCGGTTGCCGCGATCAGGGGCGAGAAGGCGCTGATCGGGCTGGCGCAGGAGTTCGACGTTCATCCGAACCAAATCAAGCAGTGGCGCGATCCGCGTCTTTAGGGCGCGACCGGGGTGTTCGGCGAGGCCTCGACGGCCGAGCCGGAGCCGAGAATCGAGGTGAAGGCCCGGCTGCGAAGATCGGAGAGCCGAGGCCGGAGAACGATCCTGCGCAGGACTTGCGCGGTCCCGCCGGGGCCCGGTTCGTGCCTCGATATCCGGGCGTGCTCGGCAAGGCCGGTCTGTGGCCGAGCGGTCGAAAGGGAGCCGGTGAACGCCACGGGTTCGGGAGGACGGGCGACCCGCTCCCACCGCGGGGCTGGACGTAAGCCGACGGGCCATCGTGTCTGGGATCAGCCGGGGTAGCGTCTAGGGCAAGCCCCGCCCGAAACCATGCTCGCAGCACCGTCCGGTGTTGGATACTGACCTGAAGCTGATGCTGCGGGGCCTGCTGGCCCGCAGCGGCGTTGCCCCACCTTATCTGGCCGCCGCGGGACTGGTTCACCCGGCGTGTTCTGCCGTGGCTGCTGTCGATCACGCCGAAGGCCGATTTTGCATAGACGCCGTTGAGGACGCACTGGCACGTCACTGCGGGCCCGAGATATTCAACATGGGGCAGGGTCGCGCCATCGGTTCGAACGGCCATGCGACGTCAGGGCCGTCAGTTCACCTCGACCGACGTCGTCAAGATACTGGCCGCCCGCGAGATCAGCATGGATGGCAAGGGGCTTGGCGCGACACTGTCTTTGTCGCGCGCCTCTGGCGGACCATCAAGTACGAACAGGTCTATATGCGGGCCGACTTCAACCCGCTGATTCCCGAAGCGGCGGCGGCCTAGCCAAGCCAGAAACTCACTTACAAAAACCACGGAACCTTCTAAAAAATTACCAAACCACATCTGCCGCAGATTGCCCTATCGCGCCGAACAGCAGAAACCGGATAGCTAGGACGGCAGAGATATCGGTGGCATTCCAACCGAATTCACTGCGCAACGGTCCGATCAACACACCCGGCGCACTGATCGCACAGGCGCCCATCATCATTGTCATGAATGTCAGCGCCTCACGCATCCGCATCGCCGCACCCCCTCGGTCAGTCCCATGCGCTCAAGAATACGCACGTTGCAACTGATGGTTGAGCGTTCAATCTGGGTCTCGTGTCCCAATCCGGTCAAACTGACAGGCTGGCATCATTCAATGATGCGCAGCAGCGAATAGCGCGATGTTGAGGCCAACAGGGGTCAAGGCCTGATCATAGGCAGCGGCAACTTTGCGCGTGGCAGCACGTAAAAGGGTGGATCAGCATTCGGTCATATTGCGTGCATTTACCTTCATATCGCCAGTATCGAGCGTGATTGGTTTATGATGCGGGGCTGTTGACTGTGACGGCGGGGCGTCAGACCTGTCGGCTTGGGCGAATGGGGCTGTTGCAAACAGGCATATCCATTGTCCATCACCGGGCATTCTGGCCGGACACTGGCACCGGGCTGGGTTGTCGCCGTTATGCCCGGTGATGAGCTTTATGCTTATAAATCAGGAGTCAAGCTCGAGACCGGCTGATGGCGCGGCGAAACGGTTTTGCATTTCGCCGCATCCCGTAAAACTTGCTCAGGCCGGCTGTGTCGTGTCGCGTCGACCAAAGACCACCGCCCCGACCAGAACGATGCACAGGGCATAGCCTGCAAGAATCCAGAACGGCGTCAGAGGGTCGACCTTCTCGATCAGCTGCCCGATGATCAGCGGCCCGGTCACCCCGCCCGCCAGTGCCGCGCCAACCAGCGCCGGTCCCGTGCGGTGATCATCGCCCAGCCGCTTGCTGCCCAGAACGAAGAAGTTCGGGAACAGGCTGCCGATGAAGAAACCTGACAGCGCGTAGGTATATTGCGCCGCGATACCCGATGCCGCCAGCGACAGCATGACCGCGCCCCCCGCGAACCCGGCGAGCAACATCGGTGCCGCGGGCAGCTTGTTGCCAAGATAGCTCAGCACCAGACGCCCGGTCAGGAAAAACACGAAGAACAGCGACAATGCCCCGGCGGCAGCGGTTTCCGTCAGGCCGCTGCGGGCCAGAATCACCGGGCCAAAACCGATCAGACAAGCCTCGATCCCCGTGCCGGAGGCCCCGACGAACAGCATCGACAGCGACGGGCGAAAGGTCTTCGCGCGCGCCCCGGTGTCTGATTTTCCGCGCACCGTCGGCAACCGCAGGCTGAACCCCAGTACGATCAGCAGCATGACTGCCAGCAGGCCAAAGGCGATCTGCGGGCTGCGGCCCAGTGCAACAAACAACAATGGCGCCACGATCGCCCCGCCACCGAACAGCGCGTTGACCAGGCTGATCATCGACGGGCCATAGTTACCGAATGCCGCCAACAGCCGCGAATTGACCAGGGCCAGCGTCGCGCCATAGCCCGCGCCAAAGCAGAATGACCCGATGATGGTCAGCGGCCAGCCCGGCATCAGCGCCATCAGCGCGGCGCCGATTGTCAGCAGGGCAAAGGCCGGGCGCAGCCAATCCCGCCCCGAGGCGAAATACAGGAAGATGACCCCGATCAACGCCCCCACCCATTGCGCCGTCACGATCACGCTGACCGAGGCAATGCTGAGCCCGAAGATCGTGCGGAACTCCGGCAGCGCCGGCCCCATCATGGATTGTCCACCCCCCATCAGGATGAAGGACAGGATACTGGCTGTGAACAGCAGGAAGTTGTCTTTGATGAAATTGCCCATCGCATGCTCCGTTGGCGCGTGACGCTGAAGACCCCGTCTTGGGGCGCAGGTTCCGGTGATGATTGATCATGGGGCTGTTCCCTGCCTTGGCGTCCAAAGACACCCCAGGTTGGAATCGGCCTGCGCGTTGCATGTCGGGCTGGCTCTCCTCCCCGAGCCATCGCCTGTCGTCCTCTAGCGGCATGCCGCTCCCCATACTTAACTTTCGACAAGGTTTATTGACATTTGTCAAGAAACGATATTCCTCTGCGTACGAAAGTGTTGGAGAGTTGGCCTACGATGAAAGAATCTGACCCCGTGGACCCCAGTTTTCGGCAATCTGCCTGGGCGAAGCTGACGCAGCTTGATTCGCCAGAGGTGCTGATCCTTGGCGGTGGCGTGAACGGCATTGGCCTTCTGCGTGATTTGTCGCTGAACGGGGTGTCGGCGGTTTTGCTGGAAACCGGCGATTTCGCCGCCGGGGCCAGCAGTGCCTCCAGTCGGATGGCGCATGGTGGGTTGCGCTATCTGGAGGGGCGGGAATTCAAGCTGGTCGCGGAATCGGCCCGCGAGCGGAACATGTTGCTGCATGATGCGGCGCATCTGGTCAAACCGCTGGAAACAGTGGTGCCGGTCAAGGCGTGGATTCGGGGATTGCCGCAAACGATCCTGCGGTTTGTCGGCCTGTCCCACAAGGCCGCGCCCTTCAGCGTTGCGGCACTGAAATGCGGCCTGATCGTCTATGAGCGGTTCGGCGCGATCCGGCGGGCCTTGCCGCGCCATCGCGTGTTGATCAACCGGGGGCTGTTTCCAGCCGGGTTGCCCGCCGATACCCGCGCCGTGGTGTCTTATTACGATGGCCAGATCACCGGACCGGAACGGTTGCTGTTCGAGATGCTGGACGATGCCGCCGCCCGTCCGGGTATTGCCGCGCTCAATCACATCGGCTGGACGGTGGACGACACCGGCCTGTTTCAGGTGACGGATGCCGCGCTGGGCCACACCCATGCGTTGCGGCCACGGATCATCGTGAATGCGACCGGCGCGGCGATTGACCGGGTCAACGCCACGCTGGGGCTGGAGACGCGGTTTGTGCGCGGGGTGAAGGGGGCGCATCTGGCCCTGAGCCATCCGCAATTGTTCGCGCGGATGAACGGTCGCGCCTTCTATTTTGACGATGGCCGTGGCCGCATGGTGATCTGCCTGCCGGTCGGTGAGATCATCCTGGTCGGCACCACCGAGGTCGAGGTCCATGATCCCGCCGATCACAGTGTCGCCGAGACCGAGATCAGCTATCTGCTGACCGCGCTGAACAGCCTGTTTGGCGATATCCACATCGACCGCAGCCATATCGCCGCCGTGACCAGCGGCATCCGCCCGCTACAGGCCAGCGATGGCAACGCAACCCAGGCCGCCCGCGATCACGCCCTGCGCCGCAATGATCGCGGCGGGATTCCGGTGCTGTCGCTGGTCGGTGGGAAATGGACCACCTTCCGTGCGTTTGCCGAACAGACGGCGGATGCCATTCTGGCACATCTGGGCAAGGCCCGCAGCCAATCGACGGCGGGGCGCGCGTATCCGGGGGCAAATCCGCCCGAGGCGGCGGTTCTGGCGCGGGATGCGGGACTTTCGGTGGAACGGGCGGCAGTGCTGATCGGGCGCTATGGCGCGTTGGGCGCGGTCATCGGCGCGTATTGCGGCGCGTATCGCGGTGCGAACGCGGATGCGCCGTTGCAGCACGCGCCGGACTATTCGGTGCGCGAGATCGCCTGGCTTGTCGATCAGCGCATGGCGTCAACACTTGAAGATTTGGTTTTGCGGCGGATGGGGGTCGTCATGACCGGCCGCCTGACTCGTGCCGCGTTGCAGGAAATCGCCGCGATCATGGCGCAGACCCTGGGTCGCGGCCCCGACTGGATAGCCACGCATGTCGACAGCTGCGCCGCCGATCCGCGCATTCTATGGGAGTGAGGAGGAGAATTCATGCCCCAAGAGAACACTACGCCACTGGTCCTCAGCGTCGATGCGGGGGGGACCCGGGTCAAGGTTGCATTGATCGACACGACGGGAACCATCGTCGCGCAGGGTAACGCGCAGGTCGAGACGACCCATTATCGCAATGGCCAGGTCGAGCGCGACCCAGAGGCCTTCTGGGCCGCGACGGCGCAGGCGATCCGCGGCCTGATGACCGATGACGTCAAGGCCCGGCTGAGTGCCATCGGTTGCACGGGTTTTGGCAACGGGATCTTTCTGGTTGATGCGCAGGGGCAACCGACGCGGGCGGGTATCGTTTCGGTCGATCACCGGGCGCAGCCCCTGGTCGACCGGGTGACTGCCGCCGGGCAGGCCGAGACGCTGGGCGCGATGAACGGTCACCGTCCGTGGGGCGGACAGACCTTGATGCAGCTGGCCTGGCTGGCCGAGATCGAACCCGAGGTCATGGCAAAAACCGCCTGGGGGCTGGCGTGCAAGGATTTCATCCGCTTCCGGTTGACCGGCGAGGCCTTTACCGACCCCAGCGATGCCAGCGGCGGCGGGCTGATGAACCTGCAACGGCAGGAGTATTGCACCGAGGCCTTTGACTTGCTGGCGGCCCATATCCGGCCTGAAACCGATCTGCTGGCGAAATTGCCGCCGATCCGGCCCAGTTCGGGCGTGGCGGGGCGGGTCAGCGCGGCGGCCGCGGCCGAAACCGGGCTGCCCGAAGGCTTGCCGGTCGCGGGTAGCATGATGGATGTCGCGGCCTGCGCCTTGGGGGCGGGGGTCACGTCGCGCGACCGGATGGTGATGATCGCGGGCACCTGGGCGATCAACACGATGGAGGTGCGCGATACCGCCCCGGATGTGCTGCCGCTGCTGAACATGGTGTATCGGGATGGCGCATCGCGGCTGGCGGCCGAGGGTAGCCCGTCATCGGCTGCCAACCTGGGCTGGTATATCGAACGCGCCCTGGAAGGCCGGATCAGCGTGACCGAGGCACTGGATATCGCCGCGCGTTGCGATGTCACGGCGGAGCGGTGCTACTTCCTGCCCTATGTCAACGGGCCCAGCCCGAAAGAGGGTGCCTTCCTGCGGTTGCATGCGACCGATACCAAATCCACGATGATCCGCGCGATCTGCGAGGGGGTGGCCTTTCAGCATCGCCGCCACGCCGAGGAGCTTTTGCCGCACAGCGCCGGGCAATGGCCGCAGGCGATCCGGCTGACGGGCGGGGCGGCGCGATCACCGCTCTGGTCGCAGATCTTTGCCGATACCTGCAACCGCCCGGTCGAGGTGGTCGATGCCGAAGAGGTCGGCGCATTGGGCGCGGCGATCTGTGCGGCGGTCGCGGCGGGCCTGTTCCCCGATCTGCGCGCCGCCGCCGCCGCCATGAGCCGGGTTTCGCGCGTGCATGAACCCAATGCGGATCATGTCGCGGTGTTGCAGGGGCGTTATGCGGAATTCCTGCGTCTCGACGAGGGGATGCGGCAATTGCTGATCGCCGCGCATTGAGCCGATCCGGCGAACGCAGGCGGCAAACACATCGGGTGCCGGAGATGCGCGATGCGTGTCCCGGCCATGTTGCAAAGGTATAGAAATGGCTGATCTACTTCCCCATACACAGACGCGTTTTGCCGAAAAGATCGCCAGGCTGCGGTCGGGTAACGGCCGCACGGGTGATTTCATGCTGGCGGATGCCAAGGATGCCGATCTGGCGGGGGGAATCCTGTCGATGGGGCCGCGGCGCGATGCGGGCGGGCGCATCATCGGCAATCGCACGCTGCCGGAATTTCGCGCGCAACTGCGCGAACTGGTGGCGCAAGACGTGCTGGACATCATGCTGACATCGACCAGTAATACCGAATATCTGGCCGATCAGGGCGCCTTCGAGGGGTCGCGCATGCTGCCGGCGTTTCGGGGGAACGAGGCGACGGATGCCTGGGTCAATCTGCGCGGCGGGCGCTACCGCGAGACGCCCGCGTTGCCGTATCGTGGGGCCGATCTGGGGCTGGCCCGGGCGCCGATCTGTCTGTATTCGATCACTTTCGTGAATGACGCCGCCCGCGATGCCGCCACGCTGGAGGCCTATGCCGCGTTCCGGCAGGAGGCCAGCGCACATGGCATCCGGCATTTTCTGGAGGTGTTCAATCCGAATGTCGATGCCCGCGTCGGCGCCATGCAAGGCGCCTTTGTCAACGATTGCATCGTGCGCACGATCGCCAGTCTGACCCGTGTCGAGCGGCCTGAATTCCTGAAGGTCGCCTATAATGGCCGGGCCGCGCTGGAGGAATTGGTGGCGCATGATCCGGCGATGGTGGTCGGGGTTCTGGGCGGCGGCGGGGGCACCCACCGCGATACGTTTGAACTGCTGGAGCAGGCCGAACGTTGCGGCGCGCGCCTGGCCTTGTTCGGCCGCAAGATCAACATGGCCGAGCATCAGGCCAGCCTGATCGTCTGGATGCGCCGGGTGGTCGACCGCGAGGTTTCGCCCGCCGATGCGGTGCGGGGATATCACGCCGATCTGGCCCGTATCGGCTATGCGCCCGACCGCGATCTGGAAACGGATCTTGAGATTTCCGAAAATATCCTCAAACAAGGGGGATAACGCGGGAACGGCAGAAGGGGATCAGATGCAACGGGGTTCCTCCCCTTCGGACCGGATCATCGCAGAAGCGGCCTGGCTGTATTACATCAAGAACCTGACCCAGGGGGAGATCGCGGCACGCCTGGGGCTGTCGCGCCCGACGGTCATCAGCTATCTGAAACAGGCCAAGGAACGGCAGATCGTCTCGGTCAGGTTGACCGGAGATCATCTGCGGATCAACGATCTGGCCGAAGGTCTGATGGAACGGTTCGGGATCGAGGCGGCCTATGTCGTGCCCGAAAACGATCTGGGCGCGGCGATGGTCATGCATGAGGTCTGCGTGGCTGCGGGGCAGATCCTGGCGGATTTCCTGGAGGCGGGCGATCAGCTGGGGGTCAGCTGGGGGCGCACGGTCAGCGATGTGGCCGAAAACATGCCCTATTGGCCGGTTGCCGATCTGACGGTGCGCCAGTTGATCGGCTCGATGGCGAACCCGTTGTTGCCAACGTCCGAGCGATGCTCGACCGAAATTGCGCATCGCCTGTCGGCGCTGTGCATCAACCTGAATGCGCCCGCGGTGTGTTCCTCCAGTGCGCTGGCGGAAATGCTGCGCAGCGAGGCGATCATCGCCCAACAGCTGGATCTGCTGGGGCAATGCAACAAGGCGATCTATTCCGTCAGCCCCTGCACCCCCGATACCCATGTGGTGAAATTCAAGATCGCAACCGAGGGCGACGTCGCCGACTATCGCCGCAATGGCGCGGTGGGGATCATCGCGGGGCGGTTTGTCGATGCGCAGGGCGGCGCGGTCCTGGGGCCGCTGGACGGGCGGCTGATCGGCGCCGATCATCGGGCGCTGCGCGGCATGAAGGGGTTGCTGGTGGTGACCGGCATGGACAAGCTGCACGCCGCCACGGCGGCGCTGCGCGGCGGATATGTTTGCCGTCTGGTGCTGGATGCGCCCTTGGCGGCGGCGATCCTGGCCGCCGCCGGGTGATGGTTTCGGGGCGCGTGGGTCAATACCCCGGGCGCGGCACCAGCCCCATCAGGCTTTGCGACAGGCCGCCGTCCACAACGATATCCTGACCGGTCACATAGGACGCGCGTGGCGAGGCCAGGAACAGCGCCACATCCGCCATGTCCTGGGGTGTGGCGATACGGTGCAGCGGCACCATGGCCTCGCGCCGGGCCTTGACCTCGGGATCGGCATAGAAGGCCTCGGACAAGGGGGTGCGCACCAGCCCGGGGCTGAGGCAATTCGACCGCACTCCGCGCGGACCCCATTCCTGCGCCAGTTGCCGCGACAGCATCAGCGTCGCCGCCTTGCTGGCCGAATAGGCGCCAGAAGCGGGTTGTGGCTGGGTCCCGGCGATCGAGGCGATATGCACCAGGGCGCCCTGGCCGCGTGCCAGCATCGCCTTGCCAAACGCCTGGGACATCAGCAGATAACCGGTCAGGTTGATGCGCAGCATCGCCGACCAGTCGGCCTCGGCGACCGTTTCCAGCGGGCCGGGGCGCAGGATCGCGGCATTGTTGACCAGAACATCGGCCCCACCCTCGGCGGCGACCCGCGTGGCCGCCGCCGCGATTTCCTCGGGGCGTGAAATATCACAGGCCAGCGCCAGCGCCCCGCCGCCCAATTCGTTTGCCAGTGCCGTGAGTGCGCCCGCGTCGCGGTCCAGCAGGGCAACGCGTGCCCCCTGTTCGGCAAAGGCGCGGGCCAGCGCCTGGCCGATGCCACCTGTGGCGCCGGTAACGACCGCCATCTTGCCGTCAAGTTGTAGCCAGCTCATCTTCTTCTCCTGTGTTCGGGGTTGGAACACGGGCCATGGAACGGCCCGCGTAAAACTTTGGGTTTGGCCCGGCGCAAAAATCGGCTAGGCAGGGGGCAAGGAGATCCGCATGCAATCTGATCATTCTGCCGACCATTTCGACCTCAACCGCTGTATCGGTGCCCTGAGTACCCGGTTTTCAAGTCGACTGGGTACCGGCGCATCGCAGGAATACCATCAGCGTTTCCAGATCGGCGTGGTGGAATGGCGCATCCTGTGCCATCTGGCGGTCGAGCCCTGGTCCAATGTCATTGCCATGTCCAACTCGATCGGGCTGGACAAAAGTTCGGTCAGCCGGTCGCTGTCGGCGATGGAGCGGCGTGGTCTGGTCGAGATGCGCGATGGTGCGCGCCGCACGCGTCTGGCGCATCTGACCGAGGCCGGACTGGCGCTGCACCATGAGGTTCTGCCGGTCGCCCGCGCCCGCGAGGCGGCCCTGCTGACCGGTTTTGAACCGCATGAGGCCCGGCAATTGCTGGACTTCTTTCACCGGTTGATCGCCAATCTGCCCAAGGTCGAGGATGACGCGCAGCGCCGCGGCACCCAAGGCGACTAGACCCCGGACCCGAGCGAGGGCAGGGGCGCGGCCTTTATCAGCCGGTCTTCCTGTGCGGTGACCAGATGGGCCGAGGCCCGCAGGTATTCCACGAAATCCGGGTCGGTGTCACGCGCCTGCCCGCGCGCCTCCATATCCGCCATGTCGCGGTAGGCCCACAGATGCACGACCTGATTCAGCGGCCCGACCGTGCTGGTATAAAACCCGATGGGCGCGCCCAGTGTGCGGATCAGCACGGGCATCGCCAGCTGGTCGAAAACCGCAAGGAATTCGCCCATCTTGCGGGGCACGATGGTGTAGTAGCGCAGGTTGACCAAAGGCCGGTCGATGGGTGCGGTGAACATGATATACCTCCTTATGCGGCAGTCGGGGCGGCGGGCAGCCGACCGGCCAGGGCCAGTGCTGCGACATAGCCGAAGGTCATGGCCGGGCCGATGGTGATGCCCGCGCCCGGATAGGCGCCGCCCATGATCGAGGCGGCATCGTTTCCGGCGGCGTAAAGGCCTGCGATCGGCGCGCCTCGGTCGTCCAGAACCCGCGCCTGGGTATCGGTGACAAGGCCCGGAAAGGTGCCCAGATCGCCCATCACGATATGCAGGGCATAAAACGGCCCGCTCTCGACCGGGGCGACATTCGGGTTCGGCTGATGATCGGCATCGCCCAGATAGCGGTTGAACCCCGAGGTTCCCCGGCCGAACTGGCGATCCTGGCCGTGACGCGCGCCAGCATTATAGGTTGCGACCTCCTGCGCCAGTGTCCCGGGATCAACGCCGATCTGCCGGGCGAGATCCTCCATCGTCTTGCCGCGCTTTAGATAGCCGTTGCGCAGATGCGGGCCCAGCGGCATGGGGTAGGGCTTCACATAGCCGATGCCATATTTGCGGATGGTGCGATGGTCGGCGATCAGCCAGGCTTCCGTCTTGCCCAGCCCCTGACAGGTCTGGATCATCGCGGCACCGACATCGTGGTAGGAATGGCTTTCGTTGACAAAGCGCCGCCCGGCCGGGTTCACCATGATGAAGCCGGGTTTGTAGCGGTCGACCAGATGCGGAAAGGCGATGGCCCCCCCCGGATAGGGCACTTTGGAGACCGGCATCCACGCGGCGGCATTGGGCAGACCTTGCGACATATGCCCGCCCGCATGTTCGCCCATTGTGATCCCGTCGCCGGTATTGCCTTCGGGGACGGGTGTGAAATGCTCGCCGCCCTCCTGCACATGCGGATAATAGGCCTTCAGCCGCTGCAGATCGCGCGCGAAGCCGCCCGCCGCCAGCACCACGCCACGCATGGCGGTGATCTGTCTGCGCTGACCGGCAATGGTGGCCACAACGCCGGTGACACGGCCATCTTCCTGCACCAATTGCTGCACCGGGGCATCGGTGATAATCTCGATGCCCAGATCAAAGGTCGATTTCGCCAACCGTGCCGCCAGCGCATTGCCCGAGGTCAACTGTACCCCCCGCCCATAGCGCATCAGATGCGTCATATGCAGGCCCAGCCGCTTGGCCACATAGGCGGCTGACACCGGTGATTTGGTGAAGTTGAAGAAATGCTTCAGGTCGTTGTTGGACGAGTTGAACATCATCCCCATGAAGGTGATGGTTTTCAACGGCAGGCGCAGGCGCTTGAATTCCTTGCCCAGCCGCCGTCCGTCATAGGCGGCAGCGGTGACCGAGCGCCCGATCTGCACCCCGCCGGGGGCCTCGGGGTGGTAATCGGGGTAGATCGAGGCGGTGAATTTCACCTCGGTCTGACCTTCCAGAAAGCGCAGCATCTGCGGGCCGTAATCCAGATAGGCATCCAGGAATGCGGCGTTATAGGTGTTTCCGGCCTCATGGCGCATGTAGTCGTGAACCGCCGCGCGGTCGACGCGGGTGCCGCCTTGCGCTTCTGGCCGGTCCTCGAAATGGGGATTGCCGGGAATCCATGCCACGCCACCGGAAAAGGCGGTGGTGCCGCCAAAGACCGGCGCTTTTTCCAGAACGATGACCGACAGGCCATTCGTTTTCGCGGTGATCGCGGCGGTCAGCCCGGCGGCGCCGGACCCGACGATCACCACATCGTATTTATCATTGACGGTCATATCCGGCATCCTTTTCGTAGTGTTCAATGGGCGGGTGATTGCGTTGTTGCGTTGATACGGGCGCGGATGAACAGCGCCGAGATCCCCGAGATCAGCAGCGGCACCGCAAAGATCGCCAGCAGCGCCGCCAGCCCCAGCCCCTGTCCGATCAGAATTCCGCCCAGCATCGGGCCGATCACCGCGCCGATGCGGCCGATGCCCATGGCCCAGCCGATGCCGGTTGACCGGATCTCGGTCGGATACAGCGCGGCGGCCAGCGCATAAAAGGCGTTGAAGCCGCCATTGGTGGTGAACCCGGCAAAAAACGCCAGCGTCAGCGTCACCGCCAGCGAAATGGACACATAGCCAAAGGCCGCCACCACAGCCGCCCCGCACAGCATGGCGATACAGGTTACGCGTTGCAGCCCGTAGCGCGCGCCAAAGCCGCCGATGACGAAGGTGCCGATGAATCCCCCCAGATTGAACAGCGCACCGGCATAGATGGCGTTTGTCACCGCCAGACCGGATTGCACCGACAACTGGGTGATCCAGGACACCAGGAAATAAAACGTCATGAACCCCATGATGATGCTGAGCCACAGGCACAGCGTGCCGATCAGGCGCCCGTCGCGGAAGACTGCCGCAATCGAGGTGCGCTGAACCGCGACCTTGGGCGGCAGCGCAACCAGGGGCTGTTCCCCCAGACGGTGCAGGACGCGGTTCAGCTTGTTCAACGCGCCCTGTGGCTGCTTGCGTTTCAGGAAGTCAATGGATTCCGGCATGATCAGCACAACCAGCGGCAGCGTGATCAGGGAAATGCAGCCAGCCCCGAATAGCATCGCGCGCCAGCCATGTTCGGGCAGGTGATGCGCCACGAACAGCCCCGTCACCACGGCGCCCAGGGCATAGCCCGAAATCGCGGCGGCGACGACCATGCCCTGTTGGCCTCGTGGGGCGAAATCGGCGGCCATCGTGGTGACGCTGGCCAGAAATGCCCCGACAGACGCGCCGATGATGGCCCGCAAGATGATCAGTTGCGTCAGGTTCTGGGCATGACTGCTGGCCAGCATGGTGATGGTGATGACGCTCAGCAATGTGATGATCAGCGGGCGGCGTCCGAATTTGTCGGCCAGCGGTGCGATGAACAGCCCCCCCACTGCCATACCGGCCAGCGAGGCGCTGAAGACCGTGCCCAACGCCTGCGGGCTGAGCGTCCATTCGGCTTTCAGCACCGGGGCGATATAGGACATGATGACGATGTCCATGCCATCGATGGCATTGAGCAGAAAGCAGATGAGAATTATCGTGATGCGCAGGGGCGTCCAGCGCCCTCGTTCGGCGGATGTGGTCTGCTCCGCAGTCAGGATGTGATGTGCCATGGGTCCCCTCCCTGAGCACGGCACAAGCGCAACCGGGCCACGAAACAGGCGTTTCGCGGGTGGGTTTGTGCCGTGTCCTTTGTGTTTGTGTCGCGCTCTCCTTCGCGACATATGAGTCGATATGAGAGGCAGAGGCTTCGGTCAATCTTTTTGTTGCGGTCGCAACACGTATGGGGTCAATTGTGATGGCTGTGTCGTTACGTCACACATCAAGCGCCCGCATTTCGGCCGGGGCTTGCGGGTGATTTTGCTCTGGCGCGTCGGTCAAGCTATGGACACGGGCCCGGCGTCGTCAAACGTGTGACGATGTCCGCGATCTCATCGCGGGGCAAAAGCATGGGCTGGGTCGCATTGTGGAGCGTGACGCCCTCGATCAACGCGTCGAGCGCCCTGGCCTGTGCCGGGCTGAAGTGTTTTTCCAGCGCCGTGCGGCTGGCCTGCATCCAGTCCCGCATCAGGGATTGAAGCGCGGGGCGACGGATGGCGAAACTGTACAGCTCGATGCTCAGGATCGTTTCGCGGGTCTTGCGGGGGCTGTCTTCGGACAGGAACGCAACCACCGCCTGCCGCGCATCTTCCGTGGTTTGCGCCGCGTCAAGCGTATCGGCGAGGCGCGATGAGACCGAGGTTGCCAGATATCGAAACGCGGCCTCGATGATCTCGTCAAGGCTGGCAAAGTGATAGGTCAACGAACCGACAGGAAGCCCGGCCACGGCGGCGATGCGGCGGTGCGTGGTCTGTGCCGCGCCATGCGTTTCGATGCAGACGAGGGCGGCGGCGGCGATGCGCATCGCGCGATGCGGATCATTTTTGGCCCCGGTCTGGCGCATGGAATCCCCCTTTTTCTTGGTCTGCATTTTATGTACATATGAACATAAATCAACCCGTGGCACCCGGACGGATCATGACACCCCAGCTTCAGCGGCGCCGACTGGCGTTATTTGCGTATTTCTTTATTCCGGGGGTGGCTTTGGCCTCCTGGGTGACGCGGACCCCGGCGATTCGTGACGGGATCCAGGTCTCGCTTGCGGGGATGGGGCTGGTGTTGCTTGGCCTTTCGATCGGGTCGATGTGTGGCATCCTGTTGTCCGGCGGTGCCGTGTCGCGGTACGGAACGCGATCCGTTCTGGTGGCGGGCATGTGGATATTGATCTGCGGACTGGCCGTGATGGCGCTTGGGGTGACGATGTCCGCGGCCCTTGCGGTTGGTCTGGGGCTGGGACTTTTCGGGTTTGGGATGGGGGTTGCCGAAATCGCCATCAATATCGATGGCGCCGCCGTCGAGCAGATCTCGGGTCGCCCGCTGATGCACACGCTGCACGGATGTTTCAGTCTGGGCACGGTCTGCGGGGCGGTTGCGGGGTTCGGGGTGGCCAGTGCGGGGGTGCCGGTCCAGTGGCATCTGTCGCTGATCGCTGCGGCAGCCATTGTGCCCATCGTCTGGTGCGCGCGCTTCATTCCGGCGGATACCGGGCGTGCCACGGGCCGTGCCGTGGGCGTAACCAGACGCGGGAAAATGCGCTGGCCGGACAAAAAGCTGGGCCTGATCGGGTTGATCGTGCTGGCCTTTGCGCTGGCAGAAGGCGCGGCGAATGACTGGTTGCCAATCCTGATGGTGGATGAACACGGGTTTTCCCAGGCGACAGGTTCGCTGGTGTATGTGGCCTTCGCGGCGGCGATGACAGTCGGCAGGCTGGCCGGGGGGCGCCTGTTGCACCGTCTGGGGCCGGTTGCCGTGATCCGTCTCAGCGGGCTGTTCTGTGCGTTGGGCCTGATGGTCGTGGTGTTTGCCCCGGTGCCGCAGATGGCGGCCCTGTCCGTGGTTTTGTGGGGGCTGGGCGCGGCGTTGGGTTTCCCCATCGCCATCTCGGCGGCGGGGGCATCGGGGCCGGATGCGACGCAGCGGGTCAAGGCCGTCACTATCTGCGGCTATACCGCGTTTCTGGTCGGGCCGCCGCTGCTTGGCCTGATCGGCGAGCATTCCGGCCTGCGTGCGGCGATGGTTCTGGTGTTGGCGCTGATCATGATCGCGGCGGCGGTGGCCGGGGCCGTGCGCGGCCAGCCGGCGCGGGTTGGCCAGGGCGGGAAACCAATGGAAACGAGAGGGGAGACGCGATGATGGATGAATGGCAAAAGGCCGCGGCCGGGCTGCTTTACGACGCGAACAATAACCCGGAAATGCTGGCGCAAAGGCGGGCCGCGAAGCGGATCTTGCATGAGGTGAACAGCCTGCCCCCCGATGCAGAGGGGCAAAAGACTGCGCTGTTGCGGCGGTTGCTTGGGCGGGTCGGTGATACGTTCGTGATCGAGGGGCCGTTCTATTGCGATTACGGTTTCAACATCGAGATTGGCGAGAATTTTTATGCCAATGTGAATCTGGTGATCCTGGACGGGGCGAAGGTGACGATTGGCAACAATTGTTTTATCGCCCCGAATGTGGGGATCTATACCGCAGGCCACCCGCTTGATGCGGCGCGGCGCAATCAGGGGCTGGAATATGCCCATTCGGTGACGATTGGCGATGATGTCTGGATCGGGGCGGGGGTGTCGATCCTGCCGGGGGTGACGATTGGCGACGGCGTGGTCGTTGCCGCCGGGTCGTTGGTGCGCAGCGATATGCCTGCGGGGGTGATCTGTGGCGGCAACCCGGCCCGGGTCATTCGTGAAATCGGTGAGACGGACAGGCTGCGTTATCGTTGAGACCCCCCGTGGCTGTGTCATAGGTCTGCCCGACAGCGTTTATGACGCCATCAGCAATCTGGCGGCGATGGTCCACATGATCAGGGCGATCCCCGCCTCCAGCACCCGCCACGCGGCGGGTTTAGCAAACAGTGGCCGCAGCCAGCACGCGCCATAGCCAAGGCCAAAGAAGAACAGAACCGAGGCCATCATTGCGCCCGCTGCGAAGGACCGCTCGGCCCCCGGAAACTGTGTCGAGATCGTTCCCAGCAGGGCCAGCGTGTCCAGATAGACATGTGGGTTGAGCCATGTGATCGCCAGACCGCCAAGCACCACCGGGGTCAAGGCACGGATCGCCTGATCCTGCCCAACGGTCAATGCGGCGCCGGATGATATCGCCGCGCGCAGGCTTTGCGCCCCATACCAGATCAGGAACGCCGCCCCGCCGTAGCGCATCGCCGGGTCCAGCCAGGGCAGCCGCGCGGCCAGCGCACCGAACCCCCAGACGCCCAGCCCGATCAGGACCATATCGGACAGCGCACAGATCAGGCATACCGCCAGAACATGTTCCCCCCGCAGCCCCTGTCGCAACACAAAGGCATTTTGTGCCCCGATGGCCACGATCAGGCTGAGGCCCATCGTTATCCCCGTCAGAAAAATCGGAAAGTCCATGATCGGAGACCTGCTGTTGTGTTCTGTCTTGCGCTAAGGCCCGCAGCGGGATTAGTAAAATTAAATAAGATAAGCCAACATTAGAGAATTTGATCTATGATCGACTATCCCGCCGCGCAGGCCGTCGCCCTGATCGTCCAGACCGGCAGCTTTGAGGCCGCGGCACGTGCGTTGAGCATCACCCCCTCGGCCGTGTCACAGCGCGTCCGACAGCTTGAAGACCGTCTGGGCACGGTGTTGATCCGCCGTGGCGCGCCCTGCACGGCGACCGAGCAGGGCGCCCGGCTGTGTCGGCATATCGAACAGGTCGGGTTGCTGGAAGGGGATCTGCTGCAACATCTGCCGGGGATGTTCGATCCGCTATCGGCGCGGGTGACCCTGAACATCGCGGTGAATGCCGATAGCCTGGGGTCGTGGTTCCTGCCCGCTGTGGTCGCCTACACCCGTCACGCCACCCCCTTGCTGAACATCGACATCGACGATCAGGATCACACCGCAGACTGGCTGCGGCGCGGGCAGGTGGTCGCGGCGGTCACCGCGCATGACACGGCAGTGCAGGGGTGTCGGCTGCGGTCGCTGGGCCGGTTGCGTTATCATGCGACCGCCAGCCCCGATTACATGCGCCGCCATTTCCCCCAGGGTGTGACGCCCGCGGCGCTTGCCCATGCCCCGGCCTTGCGATTCAATCAAAAGGATCGTCTGCAACAGGATTGGGTCCGAAAGGTCTTTGCGCAAATGATCGAGCTGCCGACCCATTGGTTGCCCTCGACGCAGAGCTTCGTTGATGGCACGCTGGCCGGAATGGGGTGGGGGATGAACCCGGCCAAACTGGTCGAGGCGCATCTGGCCGATGGTCGGTTGGTGGAAATGGTGCCGGGCACCTATCTTGATACGCCGTTGTACTGGCAGGTCAGCAAGCTGGCGGCGGATCGTCTGGCACCGCTGAGCGACGAGGTCTGCAAGGCGGCGAAACGGGCCTTGATACAGGATGTGCAGACCAGTTGATCCTGTCGCCGGATATCGCGCGACTTTGAGGCCCGCAGGCAATATGCTGGTGTCGAACATCTTGCTACCCTGTCATGATCAGTATACTGGTGCATACAATTAGCTTGCCGCCGCTAGCCACAAATGCCCGCGGGCCGGTATTCCAGCTTAAACCAGCACTGAATCGTAGGGATCGTCATGAGCTTGTACACAGACTACCTAGCTGAAATCGAAACGCGCAAGGGCAACGGCCTGCACCCCAAGCCCATCGACGATGGTGCGCTGGTGCAAGAGCTTGTCACGCAAATCGAAGATGCCGGTAGCGCGCACAGAGACGGGTCGCTGAATTTCTTTATCTACAATACCTTGCCGGGCACCACGAGCGCGGCTGGCGTCAAGGCGGCATTCCTGAAGAAGATCATTCTGGGCGACGCGGTTGTGCCCGAGATCACACCGGCCTTCGCGCTGGAATTGCTGTCGCATATGAAGGGCGGGCCGTCGGTCGAGGTTCTGCTGGATCTGGCGCTGGGCGAGAATGTCCAGATCGCGCAGCAGGCTGCGGATGTGCTGAAGACTCAGGTGTTCCTGTATGACGCGGACATGGCCCGGCTGGGCGCGGCCTACAAGGCCGGAAATACCGTGGCCAGGGATATCCTCGAAAGCTATGCCAAGGCCGAGTTCTTCACCAAGCTGCCGGACATCGAGGAACAGATCAAGGTCGTGACCTATATCGCCGCCGAAGGCGATATTTCCACCGATCTGCTGTCGCCGGGCAATCAGGCGCACTCGCGCTCGGACCGTGAATTGCATGGCCAGTGCATGATCACCCCCGAGGCGCAAAAGGAAATCGTGGCGCTTCAGGCCCAGCATCCCGACAAGCGTGTGATGCTGATCGCGGAAAAGGGCACGATGGGCGTGGGCTCTTCGCGGATGTCGGGCGTGAACAACGTCGCGCTGTGGACCGGCAAAAAATCCAGCCCTTATGTGCCCTTCGTCAACATCGCCCCGGTCGTCGGCGGCACGAACGGCATTTCGCCGATCTTCGCGACCACGGTCGATGTGACCGGTGGCATCGGCATCAACCTGAAGAACTGGGTCAAGAAAACCGGCGAGGACGGCAAGCCGATCCTGAACAACGACGGCAACCCGATCCTGGAACAGAAATATTCTGTCGAAACCGGCACCGTCCTGAACATCGACACAAAGAGCAAAAAGCTCTGCGACGAAGCGGGTAATGAGCTGGTCGACGTCGCCGCAGCCTTCACGCCGCAGAAGGTGGAATTCATGAAGGCGGGCAGTTCCTATGCCATCGTCTTCGGCAAGAAACTGCAGACCTTTGCCGCCGAGACGCTGGGCGTTGAACCTACGCGGGTTTTCGCCCCGAACAAGGAAATCACCGTCGAGGGGCAGGGCCTGACGGCGGTCGAGAAGATCTTCAACCGCAACGCCGTCGGCGTGACGCCCGGCACGGTTCTGCACGCCGGATCGGACGTGCGGGTGCGGGTGAATATCGTCGGCTCGCAGGACACCACGGGGCTGATGACCGCGCAGGAGCTGGAGGCGATGGCGGCCACCGTCATTTCCCCCATCGTGGATGGCGCCTACCAGTCGGGCTGTCACACCGCCTCGGTCTGGGACAAGAAGGCCCAGGCGAATATTCCGAAGCTGATGTCCTTCATGAACAACTTCGGCCTGATCACCGCGCGCGACCCGAAGGGCGTGTATCACGCCATGACGGATGTGATTCACAAGGTGCTGAACGACATCACGGTTGACGACTGGGCGATCATCATCGGCGGCGACAGCCATACCCGCATGTCCAAGGGCGTGGCCTTCGGCGCCGATTCCGGCACCGTTGCACTGGCGCTGGCGACGGGCGAGGCGACGATGCCGATCCCGCAATCCGTGAAGGTGACCTTCAAGGGCACCATGCAAGATCACATGGATTTCCGTGACGTGGTGCATGCGACGCAGGCGCAGATGCTGAAGCAATGCGGCGACAACGTGTTCCAGGGCCGGATCATCGAGGTTCACATCGGCACGTTGCTGGCCGACCAAGCATTCACCTTCACCGACTGGACCGCCGAGATGAAGGCCAAGGCCTCGATCTGCATTTCGCAAGACGAGACCCTGATTGAATCGCTGGAGATCGCCAAGAGCCGCATCCGCATCATGATCGACAAGGGGATGGAGAATACCGCACAGACCCTGCATGGCCTTATTGCCAAGGCGGACGCGCGTATCGCGGAAATCCGGTCCGGCGCGAAACCGGCGCTGGCCCCCGATGACAATGCGAAATATTTTGCCGAAGTGGTCGTCGATCTGGACCTGATCGACGAACCGATGATCGCCGACCCGGATGTGAACAACGCCGATGTCTCGAAGCGCTACACCCATGATACCATCCGGCCGGTGTCCTATTACGGCGGCACCAAGAAGGTCGACCTTGGGTTCGTGGGCTCGTGCATGGTGCATAAGGGCGATATGAAGATCGTCGCCCAGATGCTGAAGAATCTGGAAAAGGCCCAGGGCAAGGTCGAATTCCACGCCCCTCTGGTGGTTGCGGCGCCGACCTACAACATCATCGACGAACTCAAGGTCGAGGGTGACTGGGAAATCTTGCAGAAATATTCGGGCTTTGAGTTCAACGACCTGATGCCCAAGACGACCAACCGGACCGAGTATGAGAATATCCTCTATCTCGAACGGCCGGGTTGTAACCTGTGCATGGGCAACCAGGAAAAGGCCGAAAAGGGCGATACCGTCATTGCCACGTCGACGCGCCTGTTCCAGGGTCGGGTCGTCGAGGACTCGGCGGAAAAGAAGGGTGAATCCCTGCTGGCCTCGACGCCGGTTGTCGTCCTGTCGGCCATTTTGGGGCGCACGCCCAGTGCGGCGGAATACAAGGCCGCGGTCGAGGGGATTGATCTGACCAAATTTGCCCCGCCGCTGGAAAAGCCGGGAATGGCCCGTTCGGTCCATTTCTAAGGAATTGACCGGCGATCCTTGGATCGCGGGCAATTAACCACAAGGACGCGGGGGCCTATGTTCACCATCGGCCCCCGGTTTTATTGGAGTGCCAGCGACCTTGCGGGGTTCTGGGCGGACGTTTTTCGCATGGCCCGCCGCCGGGTGCCCCTGTCGGCCCCAGACCCAACGTTCGTAAGATGACATCCGCCTGTCAGCGCCCGGTGATGCCCTCGATCGGGGCCGGGGGCGCCGGTTGGGTTACCCTGTCGCTGCTGCGTCGTTCGTAGAACGCGTTGCCGCCGGTCACGAGAACATAGTGCATGTTGTCATAACCGGCGCGATATCCGGCGGTATGGAAAAACATCGCGTTGCCGATCAGCGGGTGACGTTCGCCGCGCAAGACCGCCCTTGCCGCCTCGCGCACCGGTGGCAATGACTTGGGGTTCATGTCCTTGCTCATGATGCCGCGTGCGAACTGGCCGCGCTGACCGACGACACCGCAGACGGAATTGGGATACTGACCGGATCCGGCGCGGTTCATCACGACGCTGCCGACCGCAATCATGCCATCCCGGCTGGAACGGTTGGATTCGAAATACATCGCCCGCTCCATGCACTCTTGCGGACTGTGCCGTTGAAACAGCCCACATCCAGACAGCGCCAGCCCCACAAGAACGCAGATGCCTGCCGTCTTGATCTGCGATGCGCGGTGTCGCATGACGCCGATATTGCGATGCGTTTCGGGCCTCATTTGCCGATCCAGGCCATCATTCTTGCCGCGCAAAGCATCCATCAGCGTCATCCAAGGCATCTGACCATCGCCGTAGCGGTGGTTCCCGGTTCTGGGCAGGTCCAAGTTTACCCCGGCCATCCCCCTCGCTTCTCAGGTATAAGCATACGGGATGCGAAGACAAGCTGCGCAGGCCGGGGGGGCATCGGTGGCCGGACGGGGAAAACGCGTGGGTTGTCCAGGCCCCTCGACCTGCGGATATATCGAAAGCGGGGGGCGACCCGCTTTCGCGCAAGGATCAGGTGGGCACCTTCATCCATTGTTTTGTGGCCGATGACCTTTGGATCGTCTCGACAAGACGCTGAATGCGCAGTCCGGCGGCAAAGCCAAAGGGTTCCGGGATCTGCCCGGCGATGGCGCGCAGATAGCCCTCGATCTCGATGGCCTTGAGGTCGTTGAAGCCGATCTGATGGCCTGGCGCCACGCAGAAACGGCCATAGGGCGGGTGATCGGGTGAGGCCTCGATGCGGCGGAAACCGCGCCGGCCGGGGGCATCGGCGGTGGAGTAGAAGTGCAGCTCGTTGAAGCGTTCCTGGGTGAAGGCCAGCGCGCCCTTGGTGCCATAGACCTCGAAGTCATGCTGCATCTTGCGCCCCGTCGCGATCCAGTTGCCCTCGATCGAGCCCTGCGCGCCGTTTGCGAAGCGCAGGAAGGCGCGGCCGATGTCATCGACCTCGACCTTGCGGGTGCCGCCTTTGCCATCCGGGCGCTCGGGGATCAGGGTGATGCAATCGCCCATGACCTCGGAGATCGGGCAGAGCAGGAATTCCGCCGTGGCGAGCGCGTGGCTGCCGATATCGGCCAATGCGCCACCGCCCGCCGGATCGTGGCGGAAGGTCCAGGGACCCATCGGATCGGCCATGTAATCCTCGGCGTGCAGGCCGCGGTAGCCGCGGATTTCGCCGAGTTCGCCCGCCGCGATCATCTCGCGCGCCATGCGCAGCATCGGGTTGCACAGGTAGTTGAAGCCGACCTGGGTGACGACACCCTTGGCTGCCGCCGCATCGGCCATTTCGCGGGCATCCGCCGCGAGCGGGGCGAGCGGCTTTTCGCAATAGACGTGCTTGCCCGCCGCGATGGCGGCGAGCGCCATTTCCTTGTGCAGTGCATTCGGCGCGGTGATGTCGATCAGGTCGATCTCGGGGTTGCGGATCATCTCCCGCCAGTCGGTGGTGTGATGGGCAAAGCCGAATTCGGCGGCGGCGCGGGACGCGGCCTCTTCGGTCACGTCGGCGACGGTGTGCAGCACCGGCCGGTAGGGCAGGTCGAAGACCTTCGGCGCCGAGGCGAAGCCGAAGACATGGGCCTTGCCCATGAAGCCGGTCCCGATGAGGCCGATGCGGAGAGCGGGTTTTTCAGACATGTGCGAAATCCGGATTGACGACGAGGCGCGGGTCGATGGTGCCCGCCAGATAGTCGATTGCGTTTTCAATGGAGGCGACGGCCATGCGTTCGCCGCATTCGGCCGTCAGCCCGGCGATATGCGGCGACAGGACCGCCGTATCCAGCGTGGAAAGCGGCGAAGCCCCGGTGGGCGGTTCATCGTCGAACACATCGACGCCCGCCGCCCCCACTTGGCCCGAGGCGAGTGCGGCCGCGAGCGCCGCCTCGTCCACCACGCCGCCGCGCGCGGTATTCGCCAGGATCACGCCGCGCTTCATGCGGGTGATCTCGGCCGCGCCGATGGCGGGGCGGTCGCCCTTGGGGATATGCACCGAGATGCAATCGGCCCAGGCCAGCCCCTCGTCGAGGGCCACCGGCGTCACCGGACCCTCGGGCCAGCCCGCCCGTTCCAGGAAGGGATCATAGGCGCGGATCTGCATCCCGAACCCCGAGGCCATCCGCGCCAGATGCCGCCCGATCCGGCCATAGCCCAGGATCAGCAGGTTCCTGCCCGAAATCTCCTGCGCTTCCAATCGGTTGCGCCAGCCCCAGCCGCCCGGCTCGCGCACCGCACGATCCGCCCGCAGTACGCGCTTGGATGCCGCCAGCAGCTGCATCATCGCGTGTTCGGCGACCGAGACCGAGTTCACATCGCCCACGATGGTCAGCGCGATGCCGCGATGGTTCAGCGCGGGCAGATCGACCGAATCGTAGCCGACCCCGTGGCGGGACACCACGCGCAGCCGTCCGGCCTCGGCGATGGTGCGCGCCGATAGGGGCTGCGTGCGGATGACGAGCGCATCGGCCCGCCCGATCAGCGGCGCATAAGAGGGTTCGGACACCTCCTCGACGTAATCCACCGTCACCCCCTTGGCGGGCAGCGCGCGCAACAGCGCCTCGCCCGTGGGGTGCAGTTTTCCGGCAACCAGAAGGTGGGGCATCAGTAGCCTCCTTTCACGGCGGGCTTGGTGGCGGCGCCACCCGTCAGCTCGCGCCAGCGCGCGACCGAGGCGCCCGCCGAGGCGGCGAGAAAGCGGCTGTCGCCGCCCACCGTGGTCAGGTCGAACCCCCAGCCGATGGCTTTCGCCGCATAGTCGGCGGAGCCGCAATGCAGGCAGGCGCGGATGCCGTTTTTCTTGCACACCGCCAGGATGCGTTGGATCAGGGCGACCATCACCTCTTCCTCGCGGTCGAAGCCGGGGGGCAGGGTGCCGTTCTGCGTGCCGAGCGTCAGGTCCGCCGGGCCGATGTAGATCCCGTCGATCCCCGGCGTCGCCGCGATGGCCTCGAGGTTGTCGACACCGTGCTGCGTCTCGATCATGGCGAGCGCAAGCACCTCGTCATTCGCCGCGACGCCGTAGCCGCCATAGGCGAAGGCCGCCCGCGTCGGGCCGAAGCTGCGCTGCCCGAGCGGCGGGTAGCGCAGGTAGCTGATGAATTCGGCGGCCTCTTCGGCCGAATTGACCATCGGGCAGATGATCCCCTGCGCGCCCGCGTCCAGCGCCTTCATGATCGCGCCGGGGTCGCGCCACGGTACCCGCACCATCGGCGTCACGCCCGAGGCCCGCATCGCCTGCAACATCGGCAGGACCGAGGTGTAGTCCAGCGCGCCGTGCTGGGCATCTATCGTGACGCTGTCATAGCCCTGCGCGGCCATGATCTCGGCCACGAACGGGTTGCCGATGGAAAGCCAGCCGTTGATGGCGGGGCGGCCCTCGGCCCATTGCTGTCTGAGCTTGTTCGTGAACATCTCACCCCTCCTGGAAGACAACTTGCGCGAGCTTGGTGTCGAGGTAATCCGCGATCCCCTCGGTGCCGCCCTCGCGGCCCATGCCGGAATGATTGGTGCCGCCAAAGGGCGCCTCGGACGCCGCCATGGCAAAGCTGTTGATGCCGACCATCCCCGCCTTGAGCGCCGCCACCGTGCGCCGCGCCCGGGCGGGCGAGCGGGTGAAGGCATAGGCCGCCAGCCCCATGTCCGAGGCATTAGCGCGGGTCAGCGCCTCTTCCTCGGTCGAAAACCGGGTGATGGCGGCGATGGGGCCGAAGTTTTCCTCGGCGAAGACCTTCATGTCATCGGTCACATCGGTCAGCACCGTGGGCTCAAAGAAGAACCCGGCGTTGAAGCCTGCTGGACGCCTGCCGCCGTGGGCAAGGGTCGCACCCTGCGCCACCGCGTCGTTGACGGTGGATTCGATCTCGGTCAGCCGGCTTTCGTTGATCAGCGGGCCCATCCCGGTGTCGGGGTTCAGCCCGTCGCCGAGCTTGATCTTCGCCGTGCGCGCAACGAAGCCCTGAACGAAGGCGTCATGCAGGCTGTCGTGGACGAAAATCCGGTCGGGCGTCACGCAAACCTGCCCGGCATTGGCGAATTTCGTCGGCACCGTCAGATCGAGCGCGTTTTCCAGATCGGCGTCGTCATAGACGATCAGCGGCGCGTTGCCGCCAAGTTCCATCGACACCTTCTTCACCGTTTCGGCGGCATCGCGGATCATCTGCTGGCCCACGCGGGTCGAGCCGGTCAGCGAGACCTTGCGCACCCGCGTATCGGCCATGATCGGTCCGTAGGTATCGCCCGTCGTGCCGACGACCAGGTTGACCGCGCCATCCGGCAGGCCCGCGGCGCGCAGGCAATCGACCATCACCATCGCCACGCCCGGCGTCTGCGACGAGGGGCGCAGCACCACCGGGCACCCGGCGGCCAGCGCCGGGGCCAGCTTGCGCGCCGGTAGCGCGGCCGGGAAGTTCCACGCCGTGAAGGCGCCGACGATGCCCACGGGCTCGTGCGTCACCTCGAATCGCCCGCCCGGAACCCGGCTCGCGATGATTCGGCCATAGATGCGGCGGGCCTCTTCGGCGAACCAGCGGAACTGGTCGCAGGCGAGGACCCATTCCCGCCCGGCCTGCGCAATGGGCTTGCCGGTTTCGGTGGCGATCATCCGCGCCGCTTCGTCGGTGCGGCGGATCATTTCATCCGCGCCGCGGTGCAGCGCATCGGCGCGCCCGAATCCCCCCAGTGCCGCCAATGCGGGCAGGGCGCGGGCGGCGGCGTTCAATGCTTCGCGGGTATCTTCGGCGCTGGCGGCAGTGATGGTGCCGATGGGCTTGCCGCTGACGGGGGAGAGCATCTCGGTCTCGCGCCCCGTCCCGGCGCGCCAGACACCGTCGATGAACAATCCGAAGGAGCCGTACATCTCAGGCCACCTCGCTCGTCTTGACCACACGCCCCTCGCGCACCGAACGCAGCGCCGCATCGGCGAGGATCAGCGCCTGACGGCCATCCTCGAACGTCACGGGCGGGGTCTTGCCCTGTTCGACGGCATCGACGAAGGCGCCGATCTCGGCGGCGAAGGCATCGGCGTAGCGGTCGATGAAGAAGTTCATCAAGGGTGCGGCCTGATCGGTAAACGCCTCGGTCGAAAGGCGAAGATGGTTCAGGCGCCGGTTGTCCGAGACCGCCATACCCGCCGAGCCGAGCGCCTCGACCCGCTGATCGTAGCCATAGACCGCGCGGCGCGAGTTGTTGATGATCGCCTGCTTGCCCGAGGCCGTCGTCAGCACCACGGTCACGGTGTCATAATCGTCGCATTTCGCCATCAGCGCCGGATCGACAAGGCGCGAGCCGGTGGCCGAAACCTCGGTCACCTCTTCGCCCAGAATGAACCGCGCCATGTCGAAATCGTGGATGGTCATGTCGCGGAAGATGCCGCCCGAGACCTCGATATAGGCGGCGGGCGCCATGCCCGGGTCGCGCGAGGTGATGACCACCTGATGCAGATCGCCGATGGTGCCATCCTCGATCGCGCGCCGCACCGCGGCATGTCCGGTGTCGAAGCGGCGCACGAAGCCGAGCATGATCGGCAGGGGCGTTCCTGCAATTTTCGTTGCACAGGCGTTGACGCGGGCCAGCGAAAGGTCGATCGGCTTCTCGCACAGGATGGGCTTGCCGGCGGCCACGGCCTTCTCGATCAGGTCGGCGTGGGTGGCGGTGGATGTAGCGATCAGGACCGCATCCACATCGCCCGAAGCCAGCACCGCATCGACCGATTCGAAATTGGGAACGCCAAGTTTTTCAGAGACTTCCTTGGCCGCAGGGGCATAGGTGTCGAACACCCCGGCCAGCGCCGCACGCGGGTGCGCGGCAATGTTTTCGGCATGCATGCGGCCAATGCGGCCCACGCCCAACACAGCAATTCTTAGCATGGTATCTCCTCCCGAGATCTGTGTGCAATATTCATTGCGAGACGGTTGCATTGTCAATATACATTCCGTAAGATCGAGCGACATACATCCGCAGGAGGAGGCGAGATGACCCGCAAGACCGTGCGCCTGACCATGGCTCAGGCTCTGGTACGCTATCTGTGCAACCAGTTTACCGAAATCGAAGGGGAGCGCGTTCCGCTGTTCGCGGGGGTGTTCGGCATCTTCGGGCATGGCAATGTGACCTGCCTGTCCGAGGCACTCGAACAGGTTCAGGACGTGCTGCCCACCTGGCGCGGCCAGAACGAACAGACCATGGCGCTCGCCGCCATCGGGTTTGCCAAGGCCAAGCGGCGGCGCCAGATCATGGTGGCGGCCACCTCGATCGGGCCGGGCGCGCTGAACATGGTGACGGCCGCGGGCGTGGCGATGGCGAACCGGTTGCCGGTTCTGCTGATCGCGGGGGACACGTTTGCCAGCCGCCTGCCGGATCCGGTGCTGCAACAGGTCGAACATTTCGGCGATCCGTCGATCACCGCGAACGATGCGTTCAAGCCGGTCGTGCGCTACTGGGACCGGATCGTGCTGCCCGAACAGATCCTGCAATCGCTGCCGCAGGCGGTGGCGACGATGCTCGATCCGGCCGATTGCGGCCCGGCCTTCATCGGCCTCGCGCAGGATACGCAGCAACTGGCCTACGATTACCCCGAGGTCTTCTTTGAACCGAAGGTCTGGAAGGTTCCGCGCCCGCGTGCGGACCGCGATGCGGTGGCTGCGGCGGCGGAGCTGCTGAAGACCGCGAAACGGCCGCTGATCATCTCGGGCGGCGGGGTGCGCTATGCGTTGGCGGGCGAGACGCTGGCGAAATTCGCGGCCGGGCGCGGCATCCCGGTGGTCGAGACCATCGCCGGCAAGGGCACGCTGACGCATGAGGATCCGGTCCACGCCGGGCCCATCGGCATCGTCGGCTCGACCTCGGCCAATGCGCTGGCGCGTGAGGCGGATGTCATCCTCGCCATCGGGACGCGGTTGCAGGATTTCACCACCGGGTCATGGACGGCCTTCGCGCAGGATGCGCAGTTCATATCCGTCAACGCGGCGCGGTTCGATGCGGTCAAGCACCGGGCGCTGTCGGTGGTGGGCGATGCGCGCGAGACGATTGTTGAACTCGATGCCGCGCTGGGCGGCTGGAAGGCGGATGCGGCGCTGTTGAAACACGCCAAGACGCTGTTTGGCGAATGGAACAAGCTGGTCGATGACCTTCAGGCGCCGACGAACGATCCGGTGCCCTCCTATGCGCAGGTCGTGGCGGTGCTGAACAAGGTGGCGGGGCCGAACGACACCCTGATCTCGGCGGCGGGCGGCACACCGGGCGAGGTGGTCAAGGGCTGGCGGGTCAAGAACCC
>DASWPI010000075.1:0-26784 GCA_036398515.1 Paenirhodobacter sp. | reverse complement strand
TGCGCATGAAGCCACGCAAGACCACCCGGTTCTGGGCCATACGCCGATCCTGAAATGGCTCACCAATATCCGGCAATCGACCTCGGGCGGGGATTTCACCCTGAATCGCGGCTTGACGGCGGGCAGCGGACCCAATCCGTTCCTGAACGTGCATGGCGCGGGCTATCGCGGCGTCTATGATTTCGCCGACCCGGACAGTTCGGTGTTCATCATCGCCACCGGGCAATCGGGCCATCCGCTGAGCCGCCATTACGATGACCTGTCGGAATTGTGGCGCCGGGGGGAATATGTGCCGATGTCGCTGGACCCCGCCCTGGCACGGGCGGCGGCGGCGGGCATCACCCGGCTGGAGCCCGCCCCGGCGCAGTGATCTGTATCAACCAAATGGCAAATGCGCGCCCAAGGGCGCGCATTCAAGTCTGTTCCGGCGCGCTACAGCGCGCGATAGCGTTGGCGCTGACTGTCGGACCAGTTCACCATGACGGTCCAGCCCTCTTTGGTTTCGGTCTCGCCACGCACCACATTCTGTGCATGCAGCCAGGCGCGCTGGCGCCCGGCGTCAAAGGCCAGAACCAGGGTCTCATCATGGCGTTCTTCACCCAGACGGGTCTCGATCGCCGTCAGCAACGCCCCGAAACCATCCCCCGTCAACGCCGAAACCGCCTGCACATCGGACCGCCGCGCATCCTGCACCAAGAGCGCCTCACGCAGCGGTGCCGAGAGCGCGTCGATCTTGTTCCAGACCTCAATCAGCGGCACAGCCTCGGACACGCCCAGCGATTCCAGGATTTCGCCGACATCCTCGGCCTGTTCCTCGGTTTCAGGATGGGCGATGTCGCGTACATGCAAGATCAGATCGGCTTCCAGAACCTCTTCCAGCGTGGCGCGAAAGGCGGCGACCAGCTCATGCGGCAGATCCGAGATGAATCCCACCGTATCCGACATGATCACCTTGCGCCCGGAGGGCAGCGTCACCCCCCGCATCGTCGGGTCCAGCGTGGCAAACAGCATGTCCTTGGCCAGAACATCGGCCCCGGTCATGCGGTTGAACAGCGTCGATTTACCGGCGTTGGTATAGCCGACCAACGCGACGATGGGGAACGGCACCTTGCGCCGTGCCGCGCGGTGCAATTCACGCGTCTTCACCACCTTCGCCAACTGACGGCGGATGCGGATCACCTGGTCATCGATGGCACGCCGGTCGGCCTCGATCTGGGTTTCGCCGGGACCGCCGACAAACCCAAGCCCGCCACGCTGGCGTTCCAGGTGGGTCCAGGCCCGCACCAGCCGCGTCCGCTGATAGCTGAGCGCCGCCAGTTCCACCTGCAGCACGCCTTCGCGGGTGCGGGCGCGGTCGGCAAAGATTTCCAGGATCAATCCGGTCCGGTCCAGCAGCTTGACGCCCCATTCCTTTTCCAGATTGCGTTGCTGCACCGGGCTGACCGGGCCGTCGACCAGCACCAGATCGACCTCGGCGGCGTTAAGACGTTCTTTCAGCTCGGCCATTTTGCCGGTGCCGAACAGATGCCCGGAATGCGGCTTGGCCAGCCGCACGACCTCATGGCCGACCACCTCGATATTTGGCAGGGCAACGGCCAAGGACACCGCCTCGGCCAAGCGGTGTTCCGGCAGACGGCGGCTATCAACCGCCTTCAGATCGGGATGCAGAACCCACGCCCGGGTGGGCCGTTCGGCGGAGGGGATGGAATCGCTCAGTCTTCGCCCTCGTACAGAGAGATCGGCTGCCCCGGCATAATGGTGGAAATCGCATGTTTATAAACCAGTTGCGATTGTCCGTCGCGGCGCAGCAACACACAGAAGTTGTCAAACCAGGTGATCACGCCCTGCAGCTTTACGCCATTGATCAGGAAAATCGTGACTGGAACCTTGGTCTTGCGGACATGGTTCAGGAACGCATCCTGCAGGTTTTGTTTATCGGCAGCCATTCGTTTTTATGCCTATGCAGCTGTTGTTATTCGCGCGGCGGACCCGTTGGTGGCATCCGCAGCGCCAGAATATGCGCAACGGACCAGGACTTTCCACCCCCAAAATCGCATGCCGAATCAAGCCGTTGCAAGAATGCCCTAACCGCGCCAGAATTCCGGGTTGAACAGCGCGATGATCGCCAGCGTTTCCAGCCGTCCCATCACCATCGCCAGCGCCAGAAGAAACTGGGCCCCGCCATCCAGTTCCGACCACTGCAACGGTGTGTCCAGAGCGATCGACGCCAGTTGCCCGGTGTTCGACAAAGCCGCGATCGTCATCACCGAGGCCGGCTCAAACGCCATCCCGGTAAAGGAAACCGCCAGCATGACCACCGCCGTGGACAGCATGAACAGCATGAAAAAGATCCACGCGATATAGGCACCTTGACGGCGCAACCAGCGCGCGGTGGGACCGCCGCCATGCACGGCGGCAGGGTGGACCAGACGGATCAGTTCGCGTTCGCCATGACGCAGCAGCGCGTAGATGCGCAACAGCCGCACCCCACCCGTGGTGGTGGCGATCCCCCCGCCGGTAATCGCCAATCCCGCCAGAATCAGCCCCGGCGTGCCCAGCCCCGACCATGTCCGGGCCTCATCCCAGCTATCCGAAGCGAACCCGGTGGTGGTCAGAAACGACAAAGAGGTGAACAGGCTGCCCCAGATCGAATTCAGCACCTGTCCCGGCGAAACCGGCATGTCGATTTCCAGCGCCGCCAGCCAGTGGCGCACGAACAGCACCGCCGTCACCAGCAACACCAGAACCGCCGCCAGCCAAAGCTCCGGGTCATTACGCAGCCGGGACGAGGCCCGCAATTCGCCGCCGCCCGGCCACAGTCGCCGCGACAACGCCGGGATCAAGAACATAAAGATCAGCATTTCGGCGGGCACCCCGCCACCGTCCTGCGACAGCGATGCCACCGGTGAAATGCCCGATGTCGACAGCGTCGACATCGCATGGCACAGCGCCACCAGCCCATCCTCGCCCACCGTCACCAGCAACAACCACAAGACCGCCGTCAGCCCGGCATAGGCAGGCATCAGCACAACGGCGAAATGGCGGATACGCTCCCCCGGTTCGGCGATGTCATCGGTGAAGAACATGGGCGCCTCACCACCGCCACCATCGCGGGTAGGGTCCCAGCTGAGATTGGCGCTATGTGTCGCCATGCCCGATCCGAAAATCTCGAACCCACCCAGACGCAGCGGCGCCAGCACGGCGATGGCCATCACCATGATGAAATACCCGCCCAACCAGCCAACCATCGCCCGCCACAGATGCAGGCTGCCGATCAGCCGTTCGGGCGCATAGAGCGTCGCCCCCGTCGTCGTCAGGCTGGACACCATTTCCCACCAGCTGCGGAACATCGTGGTATCCCCCACCGCCAGATAGAACGGCGTTGCCAGCTCCAGCGGCAGCAGCAGAAAGCTGGCCAGCATCGTCATCAGATGCGCCCGCCCGGTACGGCCCTGCGGGTTTGCCGCCCCCGCCAGCCCCAGCAACAGGCTGAGCCCCAGAAAAAGTCCGCCCGAATAGAAAAACGACCGTGCCACCGCGTAATGGCCGGTCAGCGCCGCATGCACCGCGGGCACCTGCATCGCCAGCGCCCCGATCGCGATCAGAACGACATAAAGCGGGGCATCGGTCAGGGCGCGCATCGCTCAGAAGAACTCGACCGAGACCTGCAACAGGCGCTCGATCTCGGGCACGTCCTTGGCCAGGGCGAACAGCAGCACCACATCGCCCTCGTTGATCTTGGTGTCGCCCACCGGCTTGACGATCATATCGCCCTTTTGCACCGCCCCGAACAAGGCCCCTTCAGGCAGCTCGATCTCGCGCACCAGTTTGCCCGCCATCGACGAAGATCCCAGCACCTGGGCCTCGATGGCCTCGCCCTCGGCATCGCCAACGGAATAGATCGCCCGCACCCGGCCATGCCGGATGTGGCGCAGGATCGAGGACACCGTGGTGGCGCGCGGGTTGATATAGGCGTCGATATCCACCGCCGCCATCAAGGGCACCAGGGTCGGATCATTGACCAGACAGATCGCCATCCGGCACCCGGCCTGTTTCGCCCGCACCGCGACCAGAATGTTAGTCTTGTCATCATCGGTCACCGCCAGAACGGCATCGGCGCGTCCGACATTGGCCTCTTCTAACAGCTCGGCGCTCATCCCGTCGCCATTCAGCACGATGGTGCGCTCCAGCAGATCGGCGGCGCGTTCCGCCGTGGCGCGGTCGCGCTCGATGATCTTGGCGCGCATCCGATCCGTGCGGTTTTCCAATTCCCGCGCCACCGCCAAGCCGACATTGCCGCCCCCGACGATGATGATCCGTTCCTGCTTTTTTGTTGTCTTGCCAAATATTTCCAGCGTTCGGTTTACGTCATCACTGAAGGCGAAAACATAAATCTGATCGGCGGCGAACAGCTGGTCACCCGGTTCTGGCGCGAACAGGCGGCCATCCCGGCGCACCCCCACGACCATCGCCCGCAATGTCGAAAACAGATCGGTCAACTGTCGCAAGGGCGTGTTCAGCACCGGGCAATCGGCATCCAGCGCGATGCCCAGAAGCTGCACCTTGCCATCCATGAAGCTCTCGGTATCGAAGGTCGAAGGGGCCGCCAGCCGCTGCAACGCGGCCTCGGCCACCTCGCGTTCAGGGCTGATGATCACGTCGATAGGCAACTGGTCGCGACGGTAGAGGCTCTCATATTCCGGGGCCAGATAGGCCTGCGCCCGCAGTCGCGCGATCTTGCGGGTGATGCCGAAGACCGAATGCGCAACGTAGCAGGTCACCATGTTGACCTCATCGGAATAGGTCGCGGCGATGATCAGATCGGTATCGCGCGCGCCCGCACGTTCCAGCACGTCCGGGTGTGAGGCAAAGCCCACAACCCCTTGAACATCCAATGTATCTGCCGCCCTGCGGACCAGTTCCGGGTTGGAATCCACCACCGTCACATCATTCCGTTCGCCCGCAAGGTGGCGCGCGATTTGCCAGCCGACCTGACCCGCACCGCAGATGATGACCTTCATATATGCCCCGCAGCCAATCAGATATCCGTTCTATGTCCCGCGCCCGCCGGGGTCAATCAGACCTCTTCGTCCTCATCTTCCTCATCCTCGATATGGGCGATGCGCCCGCCCGCCTTGGATGAGGTCACAACACCCAGCGATTTCAGCTTGCGGTGCAGCGCCGAGCGCTCCATCCCCACAAACGACGCGGTGCGCGAGATATTGCCGCCGAAGCGGTTGATCTGCGTCAGCAGATATTCCCGTTCAAACAGCTCACGCGCCTCGCGCAACGGCAAGGTCGCCAATTGCCCGCCCAGCACGATGCGGCTGTCATCGCCCGGCAGGGCATCGCCCGGCAACTCACGCGGCTCGATCGGGCCGTTTCCCTCGCCCAGGATCAGCAACCGTTCGATCACATTGCGCAACTGGCGGATATTGCCGGGCCATTCCATCGTCTGCATCGCGGTGGCGGCCTCATCCGATAGCTCACGCAGCGGCAGGCCCTGGGTGCGGTTGAACACCTCGATGAAATGCCGGGCCAGCAAGGGCACATCCTCACGCCGATCCGTCAGCGCGGGCACCAGGATCGGCACCACGTTCAACCGATCATACAGTTCCTGCCGGAACCGCCCCGCCGCGATTTCCTGCGCCAGATCGCGCGTGGTCGAGGAAATCACCCGCAGATCCACCCGGACCTTGTCACTGCCGCCAACCCGGCTGAATTGCTGTTCCGTCAATACCCGCAGGATTTTCGACTGGGTTCCCAGCGGCATCTCGGCCACCTCATCGAAATAGATCACCCCGCCATGCGCCTGTTCCAACAGGCCCTTTTCGGTGCCGCGCTCCTGGCTTTCACGACCGAACAACACCTCTTCCATCCGGTCCGGCGCGATGGAGGCCGAGTTCACCGTGATGAACGGCGCCGAGGCACGGCTGGAATTGCCGTGAATGAATCGCGCCGAGGTTTCCTTGCCCGACCCCGGCTCTCCCGACAGCATCACCCGTCCGTTGGACTTGGTCACCTTGTCCAGTTGATCTTTCAGGCGCCGGAACCCGGCCGAATTGCCCAGCATCTCACCTGAATGCAGATCGCGTCGCCGCAGACTGGAATTTTCCCGCCGCAACCGCGCGGTTTCCATCGCACGTGAAATGACCACCATCAACTGGTCGATATTAAAGGGTTTTTCGATAAAGTCATAGGCGCCCTGCTTGATCGCCGCGACGGCGATTTCGATATTGCCATGCCCGGAAATGATGATCACCGGGATATCGGGATTGTCGCGCTTGACCGTTTTCAGGATATCAATCCCGTCCATCCGGCTATCCTTCAGCCAGATATCCAGGATCATCAGCGCCGGAGCCTCGGCATTGATCCGGTCCATACATTCATCGGAATTGCTGGCAAGACGGGTGGCAAAGCCCTCGTCCTTGAGGATATCAGCGATCAACTCGCGGATGTCCTTTTCGTCATCAACGATCAGAATGTCACTCATGGCTCACACTATCCTTTTTGGCGCGTTGACCGGCACGGGGGCCGGTGCGGGCGCGGGGCAGTCGGATTTCGGCTAGAGCGCCACGATGGGCGCCGGGTTGAAATTCAGGCGCATCGGTCAGGGTAAGCACCCCGCCGTGTTCCTCGATGATTTTCTTGACGATCGGCAGCCCCAGTCCGGTGCCTTTGGCACGGGTGGTGACATAGGGTTCAAACAGGCGGGCGCGATCCTCGGGCAGGCCGATCCCGTTGTCGGCGATGCGTATGATGATTGCCTCGGGGCTGGCCTGCATCGTCACATGAACCTCTGGTTTCCAATCCGGCAAGTTCTTGCTTTCCGAAAGTGTTTCAATCGCTTCTCCCGCGTTCTTTATCAAATTGTTGATCGCCTGCGAAATCATTGTCGCGTCCAGTTCAACCGTGATCGGCCCCTCGGGCAGATCGGCCAGCAACCGTGCGCCGTGCAATGCGCCGTCATGCAGCACCACCGCGTCGCGCATCAAGCGCACCAGATCATGATCCCGCCGGTCAGGTTCCGGCATCCGGGCGAACCGCGAAAATTCATCAACAATACGACGTAAATCATTGGTTTGACGGACAATCACCCCGGTCAACTGTTCCAGCGTCTCGGCATCCTCGCCCTGCACCAGACGCATGTATTTGCGCTTGATCCGTTCGGCCGACAGCTGGATTGGCGTCAGCGGATTTTTGATCTCATGCGCGATGCGACGGGCCACATCGCCCCAGGCCGCCATCCGTTGCGCCGAGACCAGTTCGGTCACATCATCAAACGCCACAACGAACCCTTCACGCGTGCCATCATCGGCACGCCGTTCGGCCATGCGCACCAGCAGGCTTTCCAGCCGTCCGCCACGCGAGACCCGGACCTCATCTTGCACGACCGGATGAATAACATCCTTCAGCCGTTTGAAAAGAGAACCGAACTCCGGCACGCATTCACACAGGTCGCGGCCTTGTTCCTGCCCCGACAGGTCCAGCAATTTCACCGCCGAGCGGTTCAGGAAATCTATCCGGCCCTCCGCGTCCAGCCCGATCACCCCCGAGGTGACCGAAGACAGAACGGAATCGAACAGCCGCCGCCGTTCCTCGGTGCTTTGGTTGACCGCGATCAGCGCGTCGTGCTGGCCTTTCAACTGTCGCGTCATGCGATTGAACACAGACCCCAGCGTGGAGATTTCATCATCGGCCTTCTCTTCGATCACCTGCACGTCCAGATCGCCCGCGCCCACGCGCTCAGCCGCCGAGGCCAGGCGTCCGATCGGACGCGACAGCCGTTCCGCAAACCACAACCCCACCCAGACGGCGGCCAGAATCAAAATCAGCGCGAATCCCACATAGACCAGACCGAATTCAAACAGCACCCGCCCACGCGTGCTTTCCAGTTGCTGATACAGCCCCACCGTCGCGCGGGTATCATCCAGCAACGACAGGATTTCACCATCGACCTTGCGCGAGACATACAGATAGCGGTCGACGAAATTATCCAGATGCACCAGGCCGCGCAGCTCGGAATTAGGCCAGTCCTCGATCAGCACGGTACCGCCCTTGCTGGCGGCGACCACCTTATCCGGCGCGGGCTTTTCAAAATCGAACAGGTAGCTGCGGTCCCCGCGCGCGATGATCTGGCCGGTGCCGTCGATCACATAGGCCTCTTTCAGGCCCCGTTGAATCGCCGCCTGCCCGGCCACCAGAAGTTCGCGCAGATCGCCATCCGACATGAACACCGAAGTCTGACGCCGCGCATTCAGAAATTTCGCCAGCGCCTGCGCATCCTGTACCAGATCCTGACGATGTTCATCCTGATAGGCCTCGGCCGCCGCCAGAGACGTGCCCAGCACCGAACGAACCCGATCCGAGAACCACCCCTCCAGCCCGATATTCACCGTCAACCCGGCGAACAGCGCCACCAGAACCGTCGGCACCAGCGCGATCCCGGCAAACACCGCCGTCAGCCGCAACGTCAGCCGCGACCCGGACGCCCGCGCCCGCCGCGCCGCCAGCATCTGCATCAGCCGCATCACGATCAGACCGGCCAGCAGCAGGAAATAGATGAAATCGGCCAGCAGGATCAGCCGCAGCGCGTTTGAATCCGCGCCCTGCTTCATCGGCCCCATGATCAGGAATGTCGCCAGCGCCAGCAATGGCCCCAGAAGCGTCAATCCGATCGTCAGGATGTTCTGCACTTTGCGCTGGCGGCGCAAGCGGGACAGACGGTCCCACGCCGTGCGTTCAGTTGCTGTCGACAAACCGCCCCCCGGTCACAGGCCGCCGATCCTGCGACGGATCGGCAACAATACCCTGTGGCGGTTTTACATCAGTTTGCGGCGGCGTGTCACCTGAATATCAAGGTCGGTGATCTTTTTACGCAAGGTATTGCGGTTGATCCCCAGCAGATCGGCACATTTGGCCTGATTGCCGCCGGTCGCATCCAGTGCGATTTCGATCAGCGGTGCCTCCATCTCGCGCAGGATACGGTCATACAGACCCGGCGCAGGCAGGTTGCCACCATGCAGATCGAAATACCGCCGCAGATGCCGCGCGATGGAGGCCGACAGCTTTTCGCCCTCCCCGCCCGAGCGCAGCGGTTCGATCGCCGGTTGATTGCCCAGCACGAATTCCACCTCGGCCCGGGTGACCTCTTCCTCGGAGGAGGTCACGACCAGACGCCGCACGGTGTTTTCCAGTTGCCGCACATTGCCCGGCCAGGCGTAGGCCCGCACCAGCGCCAGCGCCTCATTGGAAAACCGCCGCGTGCCCAGACCATCGCGCTCGGCCCGCGTCAGGAAATGGTCGGCCAGAAGCGGGATATCCTCGACCCGCTCGCGCAGCGCGGGCACCGCCAGTGTGACGCCCCCCAACCGGTAGAACAGATCCTGACGGAATTTACCCGCCTCCATCAGACTGCTCAGATCCACCTGCGTCGTTGCCATGATTCGCGGCGCAGGATCGGGCAGCGCATCCAGCATCCGTACGATACGGCCCTGGGTCTCATCGTCGTAATCGCCGACCTCATCAAATACCAGCGAACCGCCCCGCGCCCGCGCCAGCAGGGCCGATGGCCCCTCGGCACCTTGCAGATCGGCGGCCTGCGCCACTACGAACGGCAAGGTCCGCCGGTCGGAGAAATCATGGATCGCGCGCGCGATCAGCGATTTTCCGGTGCCCGATTCCCCCAGGATCAAGACCGGCAGATCGGCATTCATCACCCGCGCCACCAGACGATACAGCGCCTGCATCGCCGCTGTCCGCCCGACCAGTGGCAGATCGGTGCCCTCGGTTCGTGCCTCGACAATCTTCGGGGTGATCTGCGCCTTGCGTTTCTGTTCCAGCGCGCGGGCCGCGCGCTTCATCAGATCGGGCAGATCGAACGGTTTGGGCAGGTAATCGAACGCATCCGCCTCAGCCGCCTGAATCGCGGTCATGATGGTATTTTGCGCTGATATCACGATCACCGGCAGGCCGGGGCGTTCCTGCGCGATGCGCGGCAAGGCCTCCAGCCCGTTACCATCAGGCATGACCACATCGGAAATGACCAGATCGCCTTTGCCTTCCTCGACCCAACGCATCAGCGTCATCAACGAGGCGGTGGCATGCACCTTGCATCCCGCGCGGGTCAGCGCCTGGGTCAGCACGGTGCGGATCGTGCGGTCGTCATCTGCAACAAGAACGGTGCCGTCCATGGGTCAGGTCTCCTTGGGCGCGACAGGCAGGGAAATACGGAACACAGTGCGGCCGGGCACGGAATCGACACTGACCCAACCATCATGTTCCGAGATGATCTTGGACACCAGCGCGAGGCCAAGCCCCGTGCCGTTCTCGCGCCCCGAAACGAAGGGCTCAAAGATCGAGGCGGCGATATCGGGCGGGATGCCGGGACCATCGTCGATGATCTCGACCTGCAGGGGCAATGCCTGCCCCTTGCCATCGGCCCGCCGCAGCCGCAGCGAGAAATCATAGAACGTGCGCAGCCGGATCGTGCCTTCGCCCTTCTGCGCCTCGGATGCGTTCTTCAGCAGGTTCAGGAACACCTGCGTCAGCTGATCGGCATCGCCCAGCGTCGAGGGCAAGGACGGGTCGTAGTTCTCGACGATGGACATATGGGTGCCAAACCCCACCGCCGCCGATTTCCGCGCCCGATCCAGCACATCGTGGATGTTCACCGGCTTCTTCTCGGGCGGGCGGACATTGCCGAATTGCTCTACCTGTTCCAGCAGTTTGACGATCCGGCGGGTCTCATCGACGATCAGATCGGTCAGTTCCAGATCGTCGCCGGTCAGGTTCATCGACAACAGCTGCGCCGCACCGGCAATCCCGGCCAGGGGGTTCTTGATCTCATGCGCCAGCATTTCCGCCATGCCGATGGCCGAACGCGCCGCCGATTTGACCATGCTGGCCCGGCCCAGCCGGTCGGCCAGTTCGCGCGGCAAGATCAGCAGCAGCACGGTGAACGGGTCATCGCCCAAGGGCGCGGCCTGCAGATTGCATTGCACCGGGGCCTTTTCGCCGGTGGTCAGATCGACATCATTGACGAACAGCGCCGAGCGGTTCTTGCGCACGCGTTCAAAGATTTCTTCCAGCGGCGCGGAAATCACCAGCCGTTCCAGCACCGGCTGCCCGGTGATCATCTTGGTCGACAGGTTCAGAAAGGCTTCGGCGGCAGGGTTGATCTCGACCACCCGGTCGTCCTGGTCAATCAACAGGGCGGGTGTGGGCAGCGAACTCCAGATGATGCCGGGGGCAGGCAGGTTCATGCAGCGATCCTTTCGCCGAAGGCACGCCGGATCAGATCCAGCGTTGCGCCTGGCGTGGTGGAAACCATCATCTCGGCACGCAACGGCGCATTGGCCGTCGCGCAATACCAACCCAGATGCTTGCGGGCGAGGCGCAGCCCAAGCGGCACCCCATAAAACGACAGGATGGATTCGTAATGCTCGGCCACGAGGTCGGCCAATGCGGCGCCCACCGGTTCCACCGGCGCGGGCGTGCCATGCAGGGCATGGGCGATCTGGGCCAGACGCCAGGGGGCGCCCTGTGCGCCCCGTCCGACCATCACCCCGACGGCACCGCTCGCGGCGAGCGCGGCGCGGGCGGTGGCGGTGTCCACAATGTCGCCATTCGCCACCACCGGGATCGACACCGCATCGCGCACCGCGCGGATCGCGGCCCAGTCCGCCTGGCCCTGATAGAACTGCATCCGGGTGCGCCCGTGGATGACGATCATCCGCACCCCCGCCGCCTCGGCGCGGGCGGCGATCTCGGCGGCGTTCAGGCAATCGCTATCCCACCCCAGCCGCATTTTCAGCGTCACCGGCACATCGACCGCACCGACCACCGCCGCGATGAGCGACAGGGCGTGATCGGGGGCCCGCATCAGGGCCGATCCCGAATAGCCACCCGTCACCTTTTTCGCCGGACAGCCCATGTTGATGTCGATGATCTGCGCCCCCATGTCGGCCACGATACGGGCCGCCTCGGCCATCGGCGCCGCCTCGCGCCCGGCCAGTTGCACCGAACAGGGCAGATCCAGCCCCAGTTCCGTCCGCGCCTTGGCCCGGACCGAGGGTTTGGCCGTCAGGATCTCGCCCGATGCGACCATTTCCGACACCACCAGCCCCGCGCCAAAGCGTGCCACGATCCGCCGAAACGGCAGATCCGTGATCCCCGCCATCGGGGCCAGCAGGACCGGAGGGTCGATCCGCAAGGGGTTCAGGGTCAATGACACGCACACATCCCGATTAGTTTTCTTTCAGCTAGCCATTCGCGGGGGGAATCACAATTCCGGCGGCACATTCAAGGCGAGAAAAATTAGCAGATGCCTGATTTTTAATCTACCCCTCGGTCCTTCCGGGGGCAGAACGGGAATGATCCGCCCCAGCCCACCGGATTTGGTCACGATTGCACCGCACGCGGGCATGGCTTAAGTCCATCGCAACAACGCAGGAGACAGCATGACGGTTGCGGTGATCATCGTGGCGGCAGGGCGCGGCACCCGCGCGGGCGCTGGCGACCCCAAGCAATGGCGGTTGCTGGCCGGTGAACCGGTGCTGGCGCATACGGTGCGGGCCTTTGCCGGAATCGGGCGGATCATCGTCGTGCTGCATGCCGACGATATGGCGCGCGGGCTGGATCTGTTCGGCGGCAGCGTCGGGCTGGTGGCGGGGGGGAATAGCCGCGACGCCTCGGTTCGCGCCGCGCTGGAGACATTGGAGGGATCGGATGTGACCCGGGTGCTGATCCATGACGGTGCCCGGCCGCTGGTGCCCGCGCGGGTGATTGGTGATGTTCTGGCGGCGCTGGACAGCATGCCCGCCGCCGCCCCGGCCCTGGCGGTGACCGATGCGCTGTGGCGCGGCGATGATGGCCAGGTCAGCGGCACCCAGGATCGCGACGGCCTGTATCGGGCGCAAACCCCGCAAGGGTTCCGCTTTCCCGATATCCTGTCCGCGCACCGGGCGCATCCGGGCGGGGCGGCGGATGACGTTCAGGTCGCCCGTGCCGCGGGATGGCGCGTCCGCATCACCGAGGGCGCCGAAGACAATCTGAAGATCACCTGGCCACGCGATTTCGACCGTGCCGAGGCGATATTGACGCAACGGAAGGAACGACAAATGGATATCCGCACCGGCAATGGCTATGACGTGCATGCCTTCACCCAGGGTGACCATGTCACGCTATGCGGGATCAAGGTGCCGCATAGCCGGGGGTTGCTGGGGCATTCCGATGCGGATGTGGGAATGCACGCCCTGACCGATGCCATTTACGGCGCGCTGGCGCAGGGGGATATCGGCCGCCATTTCCCGCCCTCCGACCCGCAATGGAAGGGCGCCGCATCGTGGATATTTCTGGATCACGCGGTGAAACTGGCCGCCGCGCAGGGCTATCGGATTTCCAACTGCGATGTCACGCTGATCTGCGAGCGGCCCAAGATCGGGCCACATGCGCTTGACATGGGCGCGGAACTGGGTCGCATCATGGGGTTGGACGCGGGGCGGGTCTCGGTCAAGGCCACCACGTCCGAGCGGCTGGGCTTCACCGGCCGCGAGGAAGGCATTGCCGCCATCGCCACCGTCACGCTGATTCAGGACTGAGATCGGAGAACACCCATGTCGCCTGCCCTTTTGCGGTTCATCAACACCTTTGGCTATGTCGGGCTGCTGACGCCCGCGCCGGGCACCTGGGGCTCACTGGCGGCCGTCCTGCTGGGCTGGGCCATTTCGCATTATCTGGGATTTTGGGTATTTGTCGTGGCGCTGATCGCGGTGACGGCCCTGGGGTTCTATACCGTGGCGCAGGGGCTGAAGGATGATCCCACCGCCGATCCGTCGCATTATGTGATCGACGAGGTCTCGGGCCAGTGGATCGCGCTGCTGTTTCCGCTGGTCGGGTTCTACATGCGCGGCGTACCGATGGTCTGGCCGGGGCCGCTGGCGGCGTTCCTGCTGTTCCGGCTGTTCGATGTCTGGAAACCGTGGCTGGTCGGGCGGGCCGATCGGTGGCACACGCCGGCGGGCGTGATGGTGGATGACATCATCGCCGGGGTGTTTGCCGGGCTGGTCACCATCGTGCTGGCCGGGCTGTATCACGGGGTGATGTTGCGATGAGTGCTGCGCGCATTCTGGATCTGGCCAAGGCGCGGGGCTGGCGTATTGCCACCGCCGAAAGCTGCACTGGCGGCATGGTGGCGGTGGCGCTGACCGATATCGCCGGGTCCTCGGCGGTGTTCGAGCGCGGCTTTGTCACCTATACCAATCTGGCAAAGCAACAGATGCTGGGCGTGCGCGGTGAAACGCTGGCGGCGCATGGCGCGGTATCGGAACCGGTGGCGCGTGAAATGGCCGAGGGCGCACTGACCCATTCCGATACCCATCTGGCGGTGGCAATCACCGGCATCGCGGGACCCGGTGGATCGGAATTCAAACCCGAAGGCCGGGTCTGTTTCGCAATAGCCTGTGCCGGACGGATCACGCAGACGGAAACCGTGGAATTCGGGGCCTTGGGCCGGGCGAAGGTGCGGGCGGCCGCGTGCGATCATGCGCTGGCATTGTTGCTGGCGGCACTTGACGGTTGATCGGCGCCCTTGTGGATGTCAACCCGGCTCAGGCGACACCATACAGCACGGCTGCACGGTCCTCGAAGGCCTTGACGATTTTCTTCATCGCCTGATCAAAAACCACGCCGATCACGCTTTGCAAGATGGCGTTGCGGAATTCAAAATCGACGAAGAACTCGACGTCGCAGCCGCCCTCGGCGCGATCGGTAAACTGCCACCAGCTTTTCAGGTAACGGAACGGGCCGTCCAGATATTCGGTATCCACCCGGCACAGCATCGGAAACAGCGTCACCCGTGATCCGAACCGTTCCCGAAACACCTTGAACGAGATCACCAGATCGGCTTCCAGGATTTCCGAGCCAACCTCGGGGCCGGGTTTGCGCGACCGGATACGTGCCGCCGAATTCCACGGCAGGAATTGCGGGTATTTCGGCACATCGGCCACCAGATCATACATCTGCCGCGCCGTATACGGCATGACCCGTTTTTCGGTATGTGTTGGCATCTGTCCCCCGGTCCTGCACGGTTTGCAACCGCCCCTTGTTGCGCTAAAGCGAAAGGGAAATGCAAGACCCCGAGGCCGCAGGAGAGCCATATGTTGCAGCACACCACCGATGGGCGCACCTATGAGATCAGCCAGATGATCTCAGCCAAGCGCGTCGCCGCCCGCGTCGAGGCCCTGGGCGCCGAGATATCCGACAGCTTCGCCGGCACCGACCGGTTGGTGGTGATCGGGTTGCTGCGCGGATCATTCGTGTTCATCGCCGATCTGATACGTGAAATATCGGTGCCCTGCGAGGTCGATTTCCTGGAGGCCTCGAGCTATGGTAACGAGACCACTTCGGGGCGCGAGGTGCGAATCCTGAAGGATCTGCGCGGCAATATCGGCGGCCGCGACGTGCTGGTGGTCGAGGATATCGTCGACACCGGGCATACGATCTCGAAGGTGATGGAATTGCTGCGCGCCCGTGGCCCGCGCCGGATCGAATGCTGCGCGATGCTGGACAAACCCTCGCGCCGCGAAGTGGATGTCCACGCAGGCTGGACCGGATTTGAAATCCCCGACAAGTTCGTGGTCGGCTATGGTCTTGATTTCGCACAAAATCATCGTAACCTGCCTTATATCGGCACGGTGCGGTTTCTGGATTCATCCGAAGAGGAAAAGTAAGCTGTTCTGGCTGCTGAAAATGGCGCAATGGGTGCGGCACCCGCCGTCCCGACGGCAGGTGAGGATCGCGGCGGTGGTTCTGGCCATCGCCGTGGCCATCGTCGCCGCCGACTGGGCCGGGCTGTGGCCGGACTGGGCGCATATGAGCCGCCCGCCACGGGCGCCGGCGGGGTATTGATTATTCGTCGTCGCCAGCCAGAAGCGGCTCGATCTGGTCTTCAAGAACCTCGGGCGTGATCGGCCCGGCAAAGCGAAAGATCACCGTGCCGTCACCATCCACAACAAAGGTTTCCGGCACGCCATAGACCCCCCAGTTCAGCGCCATCTTGCCCTGGGGGTCGGCGCCCAGCAGGGCAAACGGATTGCCCATATCGCTCAGGAAGCCCTGCGCCTTATCCGGGTTATCCTTGTAATTGACCCCCAGAATTTCAATACCTTCCTCGGCCAGCGATTCCAGTTGCGGGTGTTCCATCCGGCACGGCGCGCACCATGAGGCCCAGAAATTCACCAGCTTGATCTTGCCGTCGCGCAGATCGGCATCGGTAAAGCCCGGTACCTGACCCAAAGGTTCGACCTGCACAGCGGGCGCGGGCTTGCCCTGAAACGCGGTCGGCAACTGCGTCGGGTCGGTGCCGTTCATCCCCCAGTAAAACATCCCGGCCAGCCCGGCGAAAACCAACGGCGGCAAAAGCATCAGAGGTTTAACCATTTTTTCGCATCCGTTCCTGTTGTGCCTGCAACGTCCGTTTTACCTGCCCCGCACGCCACACCGAAACCGCCACCAGAATGGCCAGCAGGCCAAGCGTCAGCCCCCATGCGGCCAACACCGTCACGGTGTATTTTCCCAGATCGGGGATCATGCCGTACGCTCGCGCTGTTCCAACGCGCGCAGGTGGCGCAGGCGGATTTCAGTGCGGGTGCGCAGCAAAAGCAGCGCAACGAACAGCATCATGAATCCCGCGATGCAGAACAGCAACGGCACCCAATAGACATTGGCGATATGCTGTTCCGCGTCCAGACTAAGAGTCGCGCCCTGATGCAGGCCCTGATTCCAGAAGTTCACCGCATAGCGGCTAAGGATCGCAAAGACCGACCCCACCAGACAGAGAACCGAAGTCAGATCCGCCGCAGCTTCGGCATTCTCGATGGCCGACCACAGCGCCATATAGCCCAGATAGAACAGAAACAGGATCAGAAAGGATGTCAGCCGCGGGTCCCACGCCCACCACGTGCCCCACATCGGCTGTCCCCAGATCGCCCCGGTCATCAGCGCGATCAGCGTCATCACCGCCCCCACCGATGCCGCCGCCCGCGCCGCCAGAGCCGAAACATGGTGCCGCCGGATCAACCAGATCAGTGAGGCGACAAGCATCATTCCCCAGATATTGATCGCCATCATCGCCGCCGGCACATGCACATAGATCACCTTGACCGAGGCGCCAAAATTCTCGGCATCCGGGGTCAGAAAGAACCCCCAGACCAGGCCGATGGCCAGCGATATCCCCGTCAGCGCCCAGGCCCAGGGTTGCACCCGGCCTGACAGCTGCATGAATTTGACAGGATTGGCATATTCCCAGATCGACATGGAAATTTGCTACCTTTCCGCCGGTTTCCCGACAAGTCACGAAATCGTTCCGGCCCTAGGATTGGCGCAGGTTCATGCGAATCACCGCCGCCGAGGCAAAGGGCATCACCGCGATGCAGGCTGTCGTGATCCCCGCCAACATCAGCAGCGGCACCTGCACCGCCATCCCCGCCATGCCGCGCCGCATCAGTTCCGCCCCAAAGATCAGCGTCGGAATATAGAGCGGCAACACCAGCAGCGAAAGCAACAACCCGCCGCGCCGCAGCCCGACCGTCAGCGCCGCCCCGAATGTGCCCAGCACCGACAGCGCGGGCGTGCCGAGCGCCAGCGACAACACCAGCCAAGGGTAGCCCTCGGACGGCAGATGCAGCAACAGCGCCAAAACCGGCGCCACCACCACCAGCGGGGCCCCGGTGGTGATCCAATGCGCCAGCGCCTTGACCGCCACCACCGCTTCCATCGGGATCGGCGCGGTGGCCAGCAGGTCCAGCGTGCCATCTTCGTGGTCCAGCGCGAAGATCCGGTCCAGCGACAGCAGGCACGCCAGCAACGCCCCCAGCCACAGGATGCCCGGCGCAATCCGGGCCAGAACACCGGACTCGGGACCCACGCCAAACGGTACCAGCGTCACCACGATCAGGAAGAACACCAGCCCCAGGCCAAATCCCCCGCCCCCCCGCACCGCCAGACGCAGGTCACGCAGCAACAGCGCCCTCATCCGAAGGCCATGTCAAAGTCGTCGATCTGCGGGGCCTTGTAGGCGGTCAGATCCAGCTCCGCGACAGCAACGCCCAGATCAACATGCGTGGCGATCAGGGCTGCGCCACCCGCGCCCAGATGTTCGGCCAGAACCTGGCCGAACAGCGCAACCCCGGCGGCATCCAGCGACACCGTGGGTTCATCCATCACCCACAGCGCCGCGCCGGTCACCAGCAGCCGTGCCAAGCCCAGCCGCCGTTTCTGCCCCGCCGACAGATTTGCCGCCGGACGATCCGCCAATCCGCGCAGATCCATCCGCATCAACGCCGGCTCAACCGGCATATCCCCATGCAGGCGCGCCCAGAACATCAGGTTTTCCCACACCGTCAGCGCCGGTTTCAGCCCGTCCGCGTGGGCGGCATAGGCCCGATCGACCGGACAGATCACCTGCCCCGTCGCGGGTAGCTGCAAGCCTGCGATGGTGCGCAGCACCGTGGTCTTGCCCACGCCATTCGGACCGCGCAACACCAGCGCCTGCCCCGCCGCCACACAAAATGAAAGCCCCGACAGAACCGCCACCCCACCGCGCGTCACGGTCAGATCCCGCACGGTCAGCGCGTTGACCATCCCGGCTCAGGCCGTCACGGGCATCGGCAGCAGCGCCACCGCAACGCTGCGCCCCTCGGACAGCAGGACGTTGTAGCTGCGCGCGGCCGAGGGGGAGGACATCGGTTCGCACATGATCCCCACCGCATCAAGCGCTGCCACCAAGGGTTTGGGCAAGAACGCGATATCCGCCCCGGTGCCGACAAACAACAGATCGACTTGGTTGGCCAGGGCCAACAGCGGCGCCAGATCATAATAACCGCCCCAGGGGGCAACCCCGGCCGCGTGAACCACCACCGCGCTGTGAAAGACGATGCCCCCGACCCGGAAAAACCCCGGGCCATAGCCATCCACCGGCAGCGCAGATCCGAATTCAGCCTCGGTTATCGGCATCCATCACCTCAACCTTATCACCAAAGATCTTGGTGGAAGGGTCGACCTTTTTCTTGTCGCGATTCACACCCAGCATCAGCACGATGTTCTTGGAAATGAAGATAGAGGAATACGTGCCAACGAACACCCCCCACACCATTGCGAACACAAAGCCACGGATCACATCACCGCCCAGAACCAGCAAGGGCACCAGCGCCAGCAGTGTCGTGACACTTGTCGCCACGGTGCGCGCCAGGGTCTCGTTGACCGAAAGGTTCATCACATCGCGCAGCGGCATGGTCTTGAATTTGATCAGGTTCTCGCGCAGCCGGTCGAACACAACCACCTTGTCATTGACCGAGAAGCTGAGGATCGTCAGCAGCGCGGCCACGATGCTGAGATCGAACTTGATCTGGAACACGACGAACAGACCGATGGTCAGAAACAGGTCATGGATCAGCCCGATGGCGGTGCCGACGGCGAATTGCCACTCAAACCGTATCCAGATGTAGATCATGATGCCGATGATCGTCGCGATGGCGGACCAGACCGCCGTCCAGATCAACTCCCCCGACACCTTCGGCCCGACCGATTCGGTCGAAACGATGCGGACCGCCGGATCAATGGTTTTCAGCGCGGTTTCGACACCGGCGATCTGCTCGCCGCCCATCGCGCTTGGACCTTCGCCCTGGGCCTGGATGCGAATGGTCGCCACATGCTGATCCGCACGGAAATTCGGATCGAACACCTCGGCGATCACCACATCGCCCAGATTGAGCGTTTCCAGCGATTGCCGATAGGCCGCGACATCCAGCACCTGGGACGTCTCGGTGCGGATCGTGGTGCCGCCCTTGAAGTCGATGCCGAAGCTCAGCCCCGGCCAGAACATCGACAGCGCCGACAGCACCGTTGCGATCATCGCCGCCCAGAAGGTCAGCCACTGATGCCGGAAGAAATCGAACTCGGTATGGGCGGGAACAAGTTTGAGACGGAATGCCATGATTTCTGCTCCTCACACCACCAGCGTTTTCGGACGGCGCCAGCGGTACCAGTCGGCAATCATCATCCGCACCAGCCACAACGCGGTGAACACCGACGCGATGATCCCGATCAGCAGCGTTACGGCAAAGCCGCGCACCGGTCCTGCCCCCAGTACGAACAGGATCATCCCGACCATGAAATGGGTCACGTTGGCGTCGACAATGGCCGACATCGCCTTTTCAAAGCCCAGTTCAAACGCCCGCACCGGATTGCGGCCACGCCGCAGCTCCTCTCGCATGCGCTCAAAGATCAGCACGTTGGCATCGACAGCCGTGCCCATCGTCAGCACGATCCCCGCAATCCCGGGCATGGTCAGCGTCGCACCGATCACCGACATGAAGGCGATGATGAAAATGATGTTGAAGGCCAGCGCCACCGACGCGAAGAACCCGAACAACCCGTAAGAGGCGATCATGAAGATCACCACAGCAGAGAAGCCGACGATAGAGGCATAGACCCCGGCCTGCACCGAATCCGCGCCCAGTTCCGGCCCGATCGTGCGTTCTTCCAGGAAGGTCATCCCGGCGGGCAAGGCCCCCGCCCGCAGCAACAGCGCCAGATCGGTGGCCTGCTGCACGTCGAACCGTCCGGTAATGATGCCCGATCCCCCCGCGATATGGGTCTGGATCACCGGCGCCGAGATCACCTTGCCGTCCAGCACGATGGCAAAGGGTTCGCCGATATGGCTGGCGGTATAATCGCCAAAGGCGCGCGCACCGGCCGTATTGAACCGGAAGCCCACCGAAGGCATGCCGTTCTGGTCGGTTTCGGGGCGGGCATCGGTCAGCTCATCGCCAGAAACCACCGGCAAGGTTTCCAAAATGTAATATAGCCCCGCCTCATTCGCATCGGGGCGCACCTCTTGTCCGGCGCCCGGTGCCTGATCGGCCGAGGTGGCGCGACCGACAACCTGATGGAAGGTCAGCTTCGCCGTGGTGCCGATCAGCGCCTTCAATTCAGCGGCGGAGCCGATGCCGGGCACTTCGATCAGGATACGGTCGCTGCCCTGACGCATGATGGTGGGTTCGCGGGTGCCGGCCGCATCCACGCGACGACGCACGATTTCCAGCGATTGCTGCATCGTACGGTCATCGGTCGAGGCCTTCTCCGCATCCGACAGCCGGATGGTCAGGGTATCGCCCTGCGCGGTCACGTCGATATCGTTTTGCCCGACACCGGTCAGTGTCACCACCGGCGTGGCCAGGGTTTTGGCCACCTCGACGGCGCGGGCCAGACCGGCGGCGTTGCCGATCTGTATCCTGATTTCACCGGGGTCTGACGACAACCGGCGGATCGAGCCGATGGTGCCACGCTCGGCCGCCAGCAGCCTGCGCAATTCCGGCCAGAGCCCATCCATGCGCGCCTTGTAGACGTCGTTCAGATGCACCTCGGCAAGCAGATGGGCGCCGCCCCGCAGGTCCAGCCCCAGATTGACCAGCCCCGAAGGCAGCCAATCGGGCCAGCCCGTCCGGGCGACGGCCTGTTCGTCGGTCAGCATACCGCTGCGTTCCTGCGCCGTGATGGCGTCGTTATGCGCTTCGACCGTTTTGTAAAACAGGTTCGGCGCGACGAAAATCAGCCCGATCACGCAAAGACCGAGAATGAAGATACGCTTCCAGAGCGGGAACAACAGCATGAGTGTGGCCTTCTTTAGCCTTATTCGGCGGTCGCGGCCGGTTCGGTCTTCGACAAGACCTGAGTAATCGAGGATTTCACCACACGGACTTTGACCCCCGAGGCGATTTCGATCTCAAGCTCACCGTTTTCCTTGACCGCAGCCACCTTGCCGATGATGCCGCCCTGGGTGACGACCTGATCGCCACGACGGACGGCCTCGATCATCGCACGGTGTTCCTTGGCCTTTTTCTGCTGCGGACGGATCAGCAGGAAATACATGATCACGAAAATCAGGATCAGCGGCAGGAATTGACCAAGCGCGGCCATACCGGAAGCCGCGCCACCGGCATCCTGTGCATAAGCGGGAGAAATGAACATAGAAAGGTCCTCTTGATTGGGGCCGTTGGGGAAAACCCCGGATTGAAATCCCCGGGGTTGTCGGCGCGCACCCTATCTGCGGCCCCCCGGTATGGCAAGGCACCGATCCGGCGCCTCACGAATGCGTCAGAACGCCTTAGTCTATTGGCAGCGCACGTTCAACAAGACGGGCAAAATAGCTGGCTCCGAAGGGCGCGGCCTCATCGTTGAAGTCATAGGCCGGATGGTGCAACCCCGCCCCCGGTCCGATGCCCAGAAAGCCGAAGGCCCCCGGACGCGTCTGCAACATATAGGAAAAATCCTCGGCGCCCATATCGCGTTCGACATCGTCGCACACCAGATCGCCACCGCAGACCTCACGCGCGACGTCGGCGGCAAAGGCCGCATTCGAGGCCGTGTTCACCGTGGGGGGATATCCCCGCTCGTAGTCCAGATCGACGGTCACGCCAAAGGCCGCCGCCTGCCCGGCGACGATGGCGCGGAAACGGTCCTCGACCATATCGCGCACAACCGGATCGAAAGAGCGGATCGTGGCGCTGAACCAGCCGCTTTCGGGCACGACGTTATTGGCAGTGCCGACGTGGATTTCGTTGATCGAGACCACCAATTGGTCGATGGCCGATGTATTGCGGCTGACGATGGTCTGCAGCGCCTGCACCATCGCCACGATCGACAGCACTGGGTCGACGCAGACCTCGGGGGTGGCGCCATGCCCGCCCTTGCCGATGACCGTGACACGCGCGGTATCGACCGCCGCCATCACCGGGCCGGGTCCGGTTTCAAACGCCCCCAGCGTCAGGTTGGGGGCATTGTGAATGCCGTAAACCTGACTGATGCCAAACCGGTCCATGATGCCCGCGCGGACCATCGCCTCGCCGCCACCGCCCTCTTCCTCGGCGGGCTGGAAGATCAGCGCCACCGAACCGGCGAAGTTGCGGGTTTCAGCCAGATATTTCGCCGCGCCAAGCAACATGGTCATATGCCCGTCGTGACCGCAGGCATGCATCTTTCCGGGATGTTCCGAGGCCCAGTCCTTGCCCGTCACCTCGGTCAGCGGCAGCGCATCCATATCGGATCGCAACCCGATCACCGGCCCCGGCTGACGACCATGGATGATCGCGACGATGCCCGAAATCGCGATCCCGGTATGCACCTCATCCACACCGAATTCCCGCAGCTTGTCCGCCACGAATCCCGCCGTCTGCGGCAGATCGAACTCCAGCTCCGGGTGCCGGTGCAGCCAATGCCGCCATTCGGTCATTTCCGGCGCGAAAGAGGCGATGCGATTGATGACGGGCATGATGGACCTGACGGGCTGCAACAGTTAGACCTTATCTGGCCCCGAAACCGGGCAGGTACAAGAGCGAAGAGGCCCCTTGCGATGAGCGATCCGACCGATCCGATGCTGTTTGACGTCAGTGGCGATACCGGGGCACAGATGCGTCGTCTTCAGGCGATCATGGCCTGTCTGCGCGACCCGAAAACCGGCTGTCCGTGGGATCTGGAACAGGATTTCGCCTCGATCATGCCCTATACCATCGAGGAGGCGCATGAGGTTGCCGACGCCATCGAACGCGGGGCCTGGGATGAATTGCAAGGCGAGCTGGGCGATCTGGCGCTACAGGTGGTCTATCACGCGCAAATGGCCGATGAGGCCGGGTATTTTGATCTGACCGCCGTGCTGCGGGCGATTTCGGCCAAGATGATCGCCCGGCATCCGCATGTGTTCGGCACGGAAAGCCGCGACAAATCGGCGGCACAACAGACCGAGGATTGGGAAAAGCTCAAGGCTGTCGAGCGCGCAGGACGTGCCGAAAAAGGTGTTCTGGACGGGGTGGCGATGGGGTTGCCGGCGCTGACACGGGCGCTGAAGCTACAAAAGCGGGCGGCACGCGTGGGGTTCGACTGGCCCTCGACCACCGAAGTCATCGCCAAGATCGCCGAAGAGGCGCGCGAGCTGGAAGAGGCCCGCGACGATCTGGGGCCCGATGAGGTGGCCGAGGAATATGGCGATCTGCTGTTCGTCATGGTCAATCTGGGCCGTCACCTGGGGCTGGACCCCGAGGCCGCGCTGCGGGCCGCGAATGCCAAGTTCACCCGCCGGTTCGGCTATATCGAAACCGCCCTGTCGGCGCGCGGCAAGACCCCGGCCGACAGTGATCTGGCGGAAATGGACGCGCTTTGGGATGCCGCCAAGGCGGCGGGCATCAAATAGCCGCACGGTCCACCTCGGCCAGGGCCAGATCATACAGCGGCAACCCCGCGCCATCGCGCGAGGCGCCATCGGACAGCACCCGACGCCAGCTACGTGCGCCGCCGCGCCCATGAAACAGCCCCAGCATGTGCCGCGTCACCTGATGCAGCCGACCGCCCGCGGCCAGATGCGCCGCGATATAGGGCTTCATCGCCTCGGCCACGGCAAAGGCATCGACCGGGGCGCCCTGCCCCCAGATTTCGGCATCCGCCGCCCCTAGGACATTCATCGGTTCCTGATAGGCGGCGCGCCCGATCATCACCCCGTCCAGACCGGCGGCCAATTGCGCCCGCGCCTCGGCCAGCGTGCGGATACCGCCGTTGATCGAGATATGCAGATCGGGGAATTCGGCCTTCATCCGATGCACCAGGGCATAGTCCAGGGGCGGAATCTCACGGTTGTCCTTGGGGCTGAGACCTTGCAACCAGGCCTTGCGCGCATGGATGATCACGCGCCGCACACCGGCATCGCGGATCCGGCGCAGAAAATCAGGCAAGACAATTTCGGGATCCTGATCATCCACCCCGATCCGGCATTTCACCGTCACCTCGACCGGCGAGGCCGTAATCATCGCCGCGACCGCGCGAGCCACCAGATCAGGGGTCTTCATCAAGACCGCACCGAAGCACCCCGATTGCACCCGATCCGACGGGCAGCCGCAATTCAGGTTGATCTCATCATAGCCCCAGTCGGTGGCGATCCGCGTCGCCTCGGCCAGCTCTTGCGGGGTCGAACCGCCGATCTGCAGCGCCACGGGATGCTCGTCCGGGGCATAATCCAACAAGCGGGCGCGCGGACCATGGATGATCGCCGGGGCGGTGATCATCTCGGTATACAGCAGCACATTACGGCTGATCATCCGGTGAAATACCCGGCAATGCCGATCCGTCCAGTCGATCATCGGCGCGACAGATATCGTCATCATATTGTTTTTATTGTAATTTATTTGCATTTCGGCATTCCGCATCGCCACTATTCTTGTTTTATTTTTAGTTGTTTTTGTTAGTTTTACCCATTCCCCTTCTAGGGCTTCTAACGTTTAGCGAGAATAGGCCGCGAGTTTTAGCAAATGGGCACCATCTCCGCGCGCCGGTTAAAGGACGGCAGCGTTGTGTTTACCGCACAAGTGCGCGCAATGCGAGACGGCAAGAAAACCTCGATATCATCGACCTTCGACCGACGCTCTGCCGCCGACGCATGGATTGCGAGAAAAGAGGCTGATGCGAAAAAAGTTGGCAGGCTCCACAACATCGTGCGGCCTCGCAATGGCCGCACGTTGGCCGATGCCATCGACCGCTACACGCGGAGAGCGAGAAGGACATCGGTCGCACCCAAAACCCAAGTCCTTCGGGCGATTCGGGGGTATGAACTGCTCTAATATCCACTCTGAGGACATCAGTCTCATTTGCCAGAGGCCTGCTAAAGGGTGATCGCCGCTGGCTATTTTGGACAAATCCCCTTCGGGATTCATCTTTTGAATTCAGCGTTGTCGTTGGGTGTCATGAGCAGACCGAGACCCGCGATCTGCAAGATCACTCACTGGCCAGCCTACAATGAAGCGCTCAAGCGCCGTGGTTTCCAGATCTCGGACGGGGTGATCGCCGATACCACCTACGAGGCGCACGGGCACCTGATCGTGCCGGGCCGCGAGAGCGTCTGGACCGCATGGGTCAGCGCGCGCACCGGCAACATCCAGTTGACGATGGCCGATCTCGCGGCCGACATGAGCGACTGGCTCGCCAGCATGAACGCTTGGGCGGGGGACGCGCGGGATCTGCGCGATCAGCTCGAGGATACGCTGGGCGATGCGATCGAGGCGGCGGCGCAGGGCTGGCTGCAGATGCAGATGTCGGAGCGTCACCTGCGGGTCAGCATCGACAACGTGCAGGCCGAATATACTGAACGGATCACGGTCATCGTCCAGGACGCGCAGGCGCAGGCCATCAAGATCGAGGCGCTGGAGGCCTCCGTCGACGAGAACGCCGCCGCGATCACCTCTGCACAGCAGACCCTGACCACGGCGGATTCGGCGCTGGCCGAGCGGATCGACACGGTCAGCGCCAACCTCGGCGCGGCCTCGGCCTCGGGCACGTTCCAGGTGACGGCCGAGGCCGGGCCAGCGGGCGTGCTCGCCCGGGCCGCGCTGCGCCTGCTCGCCTCGACGGGCGAGGCGATCTCGGAACGGCAGGCCGCGATGTGGCTGGAGGCATTGGCGGGCGGGCTGTCGCGCATCGCCCTTCAGGCGGACCGCTTTGCGATCGCAAACGGCGACGGGCGCGTGTTCCCGTTCATCGTCGACAGCGGCAATGTCTACATGAACAAGGCGATGATCGGTGAAGCATGGGTCGAAACGCTCATGCTCGCGAGAAATGCCGTCACGGTGCCCGTGTTTGCTACAGGGAGCACGGTCAGCGGTGGCGGCACCTTCCAGAGTGTTCTGAGCCTGACGCTTGATGTACCCGCAGACACGCCCGTCTTGCTGCTGTTTTCGTTGGAGCAGG
>DASWPI010000074.1:0-5779 GCA_036398515.1 Paenirhodobacter sp. | reverse complement strand
GGCGCAATCCCCGCGTGGTTCAGCGCGTCCAGGATATCCTCCCACAGCCCTGCCAGGGGCCAGCGGCGGAACTGGCGGTAGACCGAGGACCACTTGCCGAACTCTTCGGGCAGGTCACGCCAGGGTGCGCCGGTTCGCGATGTCCAGAAAAATCGATCCAGAACAAGGCGATGATCGGAGGGTTTATGTCCGTTTGGATGTCGAACGGCTTGGATGAACTGCTCGAAGAAGGCACATTCATCGTCGGATATCAGGTTGCGTGCCAAGCTCTTCTCCCATGTCGAGATGACCTTGAATCACAGAGCGTCGATAACCGGAATCCCTTTTGTCAACATGTCCTAGGCAGCGCCGATTTTTGGGGGGGGACGGCTATTTCTGATAAATATATAAATCAGTATCTTAATATGAAGCTTCCATTTGCAGGGCCGGAATAAGGTAGGAATTATGATCCAAGAAAGGCGCGTAATCCGGGTGTCATGAAATCCAGAAAGGCGCGCACGCGATGGGGGATGCGTTCTCCGCCCAGGAACAGGGCGTGGATGTCTTCGTTGTCGCCTGCGACGGCCTGGGTCAGGACCTCGATCAAGCGGCCTGCCTGCAGATCCTGCCGGATGTGGAATTCCCCCATGCGGGCCAGCCCCATACCGGCCAGGGCCATGTGCCGCACGGTTTCGCCGTTATTGGCGATCAGTGGCCCCGATACGCTGCGATCAACGATTCGGCCGCTGTCGCGCAACGGCCACACCGGGGCGGAGCGCCGAAAGTTGAATCCCAGACAGCTATGATGTGCCAGATCCTCCATCGTTTGCGGTGTGCCGTGGCGGGCAAGATAGCTGGGTGATGCCACGATCTTGCGCGGCGCGGTGCCCAGTTTGCGGGCGGTCACGCCGGAATTGGACAGGCGCCCGACACGAAATGCCACATCCGTGCGGTCCAGATAAAGATCGACGATTTCATCCGACAGCGACAGGTCGATGGTGATGTTCGGGTATGCCGCCCAGAAGGCAGGCAACAGCGGTTGCAGCCCGCACAGGCCAAAGCCCACCGAGGCGCTGACCCGCACCGTGCCGCCGGAACGGGCCGCGCCCTGTGAAAGGTCGCGCTCGACCTCTTCCAGATCCGCCAGCAGGGATTGGCTGCGCTCGAAATACACCCGCCCCTCGGCGGTCAGCGACAGCCGCCGGGTCGAGCGCTCCAGCAGGCGCACGCCCAGCCGTGCCTCGATCCGGCTGATCAGTTTGGAAACGGTTGACGGCGTCATCCGCAGGGTGCGCGCGGCATCGGAAAAGCTGCCGGTCTCAACCACCAGCACGAACACCTGCATTTCGCCCGCGCGATTATCCATGATTAATCCCATCTGTGATTTTTATTCACAGATTATGTGCGGATCGGGGCAATTATCAAGACCGTTCCTGCGCCGTATCTGGGGATCTATAAACCCGCAGGGCCCGGCCCTCGATTGGGTCATCCAAGGCTGGACCGGAATGGATAAGGAAGTGACGATGAACACGACTGCAACGCGCGGAGGGGTGAACTGGCCGCTGCTGGCGCTGGCGATTGGTGCCTTCGGCATCGGCACGACCGAGTTTTCGCCGATGGGCCTGTTGCCGGTCATTGCGGCGGGGGTTGATGTGTCGATCCCGGCGGCGGGGATGCTGGTCAGTGCCTATGCCATCGGGGTGATGATCGGCGCGCCGGTGATGACGCTGTTGTTTAGTCGCTTTGGCAAGAGGACGGCGCTGATGGCCTTGATGGGGATATTCACGCTGGGCAATATCATGTCGGCATTGGCGCCAGATTACTGGACGCTGCTGATCGCGCGCCTGGTGACCAGCATGAACCACGGTGCATTTTTCGGTCTGGGCGCGGTGGTCGCGGCCAGTGTGGTGCCCAAAGATCGTGCGGCCAGTGCGGTGGCCACCATGTTCATGGGGCTGACCATCGCCAATATCGGCGGGGTTCCGGCGGCGACGTGGATCGGTCAGCAGATCGGCTGGCGGATGTCCTTTGCCGGGACGGCGGTTCTGGGGGTGATCGCCATCGCGGGGCTGGTGCTGGCATTGCCCGGTGGTGCGCCCGGACAACGACCGCAGGTGCGGCGTGAGCTTGCGGTGCTGATCCGTCCCGAGGTTCTGATCGCGCTGCTGACCACGGTCATGGGGGCGGGGGCGATGTTTACGCTGTATACCTATGTCTCGCCATTGCTGGAAACGCTGACCGGGTCTTCGGGCGGTTTTGTGACGTTGGCGCTGGTGCTGATCGGGTTGGGGTTTACTATTGGCAACTGGCTGGGAGGACGCGTGGCGGATTGGTCGCTGGATGGGGCCACGGCGATTTTTCTGGGTGCGCTGGCGGTGATCATGCTGGTGATGCCCTGGGTTCTTGGCAGTACGGGCGGTGCCGCGGCCGTGTTGCTGGTCTGGGCGGCGGCGGCCTTTGCCATCGTGCCGCCGGTGCAGATGCGGGTGATGCAGGCGGCGTCCGAGGCGCCGGGGCTGGCCTCGTCGATCAATATCGGGGCGTTCAATCTGGGCAATGCGCTGGGCGCGGCCGTGGGGGGCGCGGTGATCGGGCTGGGCCTTGGGTATGCCGTCGTGCCGGTGGCGGGCGGTCTTCTGGCGGCGGCGGGTCTGGCGCTGGTGCTGTTGGGGCGGCGACGGGCCGCCGCGTCGGTGGCATTCAACGGGGAATGACGGCGCGAGGGCCTCGCGTGATGGTTACGCCGGGTCCAGCATTCCGAACCACGCCACCAGCGCAACGGCCACAAAACCCAGCACGATTTCCCCGCGCGTGGCACGCGTCAGGGCGCGGCGCGCACGGATATCCGCGCTGAAGCGCGGCACCAGGATATAACGGTTGCGGATGGCCAGCCCGACCATCGCAGCGGTTACCGCGATTTTCAGGCATAGCAGGACCTGATACCGTTTGGACCAGTCGACGGGGATTCCCTCGACGGTTGTCAATGTGGCGATCATCCCGGTCACCAGCACCAATGCGACCCAGACGTGACCCTGGCGCGAGTATCGGATCAGCAGGTGATGGGTGTTGTCCTGCCCGATCCGGGGCAACAGGCGCAGCACCAGTGGCAGCGCCCCCAGCCATGCCCCCGCAGCCAGCATGTGCAATACATCATTCGCCTGACGCAGCACGCCTATCCATCCCGGTGTTGCGGCGGCGTGCCCGCTCAGCGCCTGCGCCGCCAGGATAACCCCGGCGGCCAGCGTGACGACCATCCGTGCATCGCGCCGCGCGGCGATGGCCAGCACAATCACCGCCACTGCCTGCACTGTCCAGCCGTGGCCCGCGCCGGTGCCGATCAGCACCAGCCCGATCATGCCGGGATCGGCGACACTGCCCCAACCATCGGTCATTTGCGCGATCCGCGCGGGCAGCGTCAGGGCGATGGCGGCGATCAGGGCGGCGATCATCCCGGTGTGACCGTGCAGGGGCGGGGTGTCCGGCATCAAGCGCCAACGGAACAACGCCGCCCCGAACAGCATCAGTGCCGCCGCGAAAACCACGCAGCGGCACCCGATCAGCAATATCTCGGCGGCACCCATGTCACCGCACGGAGAAACTGTAACTGCCCTTGGTCTTGTGGCCGTCGACCGACAGAATATTCCACATCACCTGATATTTCCCGCTGGCCAGCGGTTTTGTCACCGGCAGCACCAGCGTCATGCCATCAGCCAGCAGCACCGGGGCACCGGTTGCGATATGTGCGCCCGCGGCATCCATCAGCATGGCGGTGCTGAGGCGCAGATTCAGCGGTTCGGTAAAGGTTACCTGGATCTGCTCGGGGCTGGCGACGGTGCTGTCGGCGTTCGGTACCAAGGCGCCCAGATGCGCATGCGCCAAAACCGGTCCGCCGCCCGCAATGACGGTCAGCAGTGTAGCGGCGATCAGTGATTTGAACAGGGTCATGTCTTGTCCTTCAGGAAAATGTCGCCCGGACCGGGGGATTGCCGGACCGGGATGTGTTCAGTTCAGGGCACGGGCGGCAGGTGCCAGAACCGGCATGTCCACGTCGACCGAACCGGCGTTCTGAAAGGTCAGGGTGACGGTCTCGGTCACGCCTTGCCGGAGCGGGCGGTTCAGTTGCAGGAACATCAGATGATCGCCGCCGGGTTTCAGCGTGACGGTTTGGCCTGCGGGAATCAGCAGGCCATCGGGCTTGGGCCGCATCTGCATCACCTCGCCCTGCATCGCCATTTCATGCACCTGCACATCGCGGGCAAAGGCCGCCGTGCCGCCGGTCAGACGATCATCTTGTGAACCGGTGTTGGTGATGGTGACAAACCCCCCGGCCACCGGTGCCCCGGGGTAGGTGGCGCGGGTGAAGGCCGCCGTCAGGCGCAATGCGCCCAGCTCAACCGCGTCGGATGCGGCTTGGCCCCAGGCAAAGGGGGCCGGGACGCCCAGCCCCAGGGCGGCGATGATCAACAGTGCTTTGCGCATTCGGTTCTCCTTGTAACACGGTGCGGCTGGGCAACGCGGTGGGGCTGGGCCAGGGCTCAATGCGCCGTCTTGGGCGCGGTGATCAGCACCCCCGCAGCGGGGTGTTCAGGTTCTTCGGCGTTCTCGACCGGGATTTCTGTCCATTCGGTCTTGCCTGCAGTGCAGTCTTGCACGATCGGGAACCAGACGGTGGATCCCACCGGCAGCGCATCGGTCAGATAGGCCCGGAAGACGAATTCATCGTAATGGGCGTCGGGCAGATTGCCGCCGCTCCAGACGATTTCCTTGACGACCTCACTGACTGCGGTGCCGTAGTAATCATAGCTGCGGGCAGACGGCCCCTTGATGATTTCAATGCTCCAGCCGGGCTTGGGCATCGGTTTCACCGCAATCACGCCTTCGGGGATCTGCACGCTGACCTTGACGGTCGGCGCACCGGCGCAACCATGTCCGACGCCCAGGGCGCCCTTGAAGGTGGATTGTTGCGCGGCGGTCGGCTCAAGAAAGTTGATATGGGCAAAGGCGGCGGAAGCGGTCATGGCAAAAGCCGCCGCAAGACAAAGGGCGCGTTTCATACGCGGTCTCCTGAACAGGAATCGTGGGTCTGGATCGAGTGGGGCGCAGGGGCCCGGTGTCAGACGTTCACGGGGGGCGCGCGCAGCCCATGCGCGGGGTCCAGAACCATTCGGACCGATTTGTTCTCACGCGGTGCGACGACCTTGGCGACAAAGCGCAGTTCGGCATCCATCGTGATATGCAGGCGCGGCGGGATCACTGCGCCATCACCCATATGACAGGCGGGGCAGTGATTGCCGAAATGCAGATTGCCCTCGGTTCCCGCGCAGATATCCACGATATCCAGGCCCGACAGCGCGGCCGCAAGGATTTGCTGTTCCTGAACCGACGGCGCCCGATGCGCAAATCCAGCCATCGCGGTCGAGGCGACAAGCAAGGTCACCACCGCAATCCCGGTCAGCCATGATCGAAGCGCTGCACACATACATCTATGACTGAACGGATTCGGAATCATATGCAATGGGGCGCATCGTGACGCCCGAATCCGGTTCGGACGCACCAGATTCGGGTGATTCCGGCGGCTGGAGTGGGATTTGACGGCACGATTCAGGCTGTAGCGCGCTGTTGCCCCGATCACGACGGGTTTCGGGAAACGCGCAATCCCCAATGGAATAAGGGGTTTTCGCGCGTTCTCATGTTTCTCTGTGATTTTCTTTATGAATTGGGGTTGCGTGGTGTGTTGAGTGTTTGTAGAAGCCCCCTCACCGACGAGACGCAGTGATGTTGCTGGTTGGTTGGGTGGCTG
>DASWPI010000073.1:0-40520 GCA_036398515.1 Paenirhodobacter sp. | reverse complement strand
CCAGGCGATGGCGATCAATTCGATCACCACGACGACATAGGCGATATTCAGTGCCGTGCCGCGATCCGGGATCAGGAAGGGCAGCGTATGCAGCATCCCGCCCAGCGTCGTGGCCACCCCGGTGATTGCGCCACGCTTGACCGGGCTGCCGCGCCCGGTGATCGCACCATCATCCGACAGGGCCTCGGACAGCCCCATCGAGATCCCCGCCCCCAGTGAGGCGGCCAGCCCGACCAGAAAGGCGGAAAAGGTGGTTTGGGCAATCCCCGCCGCGGCAAAGATCGGCGCCAGGGTCGAGACCGATCCATCCATCAGCCCCAGCAAGGCGGGCTGCACCTCTTGCAAGATCACCGCCCTGCGTGAGGCGGTTTCGGGCGGCGTATCGGGGCGCTGCCCCGGGGTGTGGTTATCGGTCATGATGTCTCGATCCTCGCGGCATGGGACCACATCGCCCCGGCCTTGCCAAGCCGCATTCGCATTCGAAACCCGGGCCCGCGCTCAGCCCTGCGCCAGCTGCCGGATATCGCGCGGCTCGATTTCCCCCAGCAGGTTCAGCCCGCGATCATCGGCCACGGCCGCCAGCGTCAACAGCACGTCGCGGGTGCGCGCGGTGCGGATCAATTCCGCCAGGCCGAAATATTGCACCAGCGTCGCCGACCGGCGTTCCCAGGGAAGCATGTTGTATTTTGCCGCCAACTGCGTGAAATCGCCGCCCGCGCGTGCCGCCATCACCCCCAGGCCCAGCTGATCGACATCGGCCATCACCGCATCGCCCCCGGCCTTGGAGCCCAGAAATTCCGTAACCACCCGGCCCCATTGCCCCGGCACACAGGAATCGCGCGCAAACAGCACCACCCCGCTGTTGAACGTCTGGAATCCCATCCCGCCCTGCGGCGCCGATGTGTCGAGGCCGAACCGTTCTGCCGCCAGGGCGTTCAGCGCCTCGGCGTCCTCACCCTCGAACAGGGTCTTGCGAAATGTTGGACGCGCTGAAAACCCGTTGGCCGCCAACCGCAGGTCCCGCAGGTCGCAGGGCGCCAGAATCATGCAGTTCGGGTTCAACAACAGAACCTGTGGGGTGTCATATCCCGCCGAGGCGGCATCCACCTTCAGCAGCCCTTGCACATTGTGCCGAAAGAACAGCGGCGTTTCGATCGCCCGCCGCTCCACCCGCAGCTCTTCAAACAGATCCAGCGTATCGGGTTGCGGCGGCGTGGCGTGGCGTGGCGCGACGGCGGTGATGCGCACACCGGCCGGCATGAATTTACGGATCGAGCAGACCAGTATCCGTGCCATCAGGCTGCTTGCCCCCGGCCGGACGGGAAAGACGATGGTCAAATCTTCGGCATTCACGGGCATGGTTCCGCATCAAGGCATCTTGCGCGGCTATAGACCCTGCCGCACACGAAACCAAGCGGTTCAGCAGGCAAAAGCCCGCGCCGATACGACATAGACCGCCGCGCAGGGATCGACCTGATCAAAGACCACGGTATTGGCGCCATCGGCGCGGGCCATGTCCAGCAGTTGGTTGCGCGAATATTTCACCCCCTGATCGCCCAGAATGGGGCCGTAGACGCCAGGTTTGACCGAAACATTCTCGATGAACCGGCAGGCGCCGACCTCATCTGCGCTGGCGACGCGCACCGCCGTGGTGCCGCGAAACCCCGGATCGTTGCATCCGGCGATCAGGGCGAAGGCAAGCGTGGGCAATAAAATGGCTTTCATAACGGTTCTCCGATCCTGCCGCGGCCGCGATCCCGTTACGGGGACCACGCCAACTTGGCGCCCAACTTGCCAAATGCCGCGTCCGGGAACAATCCCCCGCCAATACCCCCTCACACCGCCAATTCGATATCAGGGGCGCGGTCCCTACTGGATTTGGCGTCCGTCCCGGTGTAGCTGAAACGCATGACCCAGATCACCCTTCCCCGCCCAGACGACTGGCACCTGCATCTGCGCGACGGCGCCATGTTGCAGGGCATCTTGCCGGAAACCACGCGCCATTTTGCCCGCGCGATCATCATGCCCAACCTTGTGCCGCCGGTCGTCACTGGCGACCAGGCCGCCGCCTATCTGGCCCGCATCCGCGCAGCCCTGCCCGAAGGCGCCGATTTCACCCCGCTGATGACCCTGTATCTGACCGAGAACACCGATCCCGACGATGTCGCGGCGGCACATGCCTCGGGGCTGATCAGGGCGGTAAAGCTGTATCCGGCGGGGGCCACCACCAATTCCGCCTCGGGTGTGCGTGATTTCACCCGTGTCGCCGGCGTGCTGGAGCGGATGGCCGAAATCGGCCTGCCGCTGTGCATGCATGGCGAGGTCACCGATCCGGCGGTGGATATTTTCGACCGCGAGGCCGTGTTCATCGACACCGTTCTGGACCCGCTGCGCCGCCGCACGCCGGGGCTGCGGGTGGTGATGGAACATATCACCACCAAGAACGGCGTGGATTACGTCGCCGCCCAGGGCGATGACATGGGCGCGACGATCACCACGCATCACCTGATCATCAACCGCAACCACATCCTGGTGGGCGGGATCAAGCCGCACTACTACTGTCTGCCGGTGGCCAAGCGCGAAGAACACCGCCTGGCGCTGGTTGCGGCGGCGACCTCGGGTGATGGCCATTTCTTCCTCGGCACCGACTCGGCGCCCCATGCCGATCCGGCCAAGGAATGCGGCTGTGGCTGCGCCGGGTGCTTCACCGCGACCAATACGCTGGCGCTGCTGGCGCATGTGTTCGAGCGCGAGAGCAAACTGGAAAACCTGTCGCGCTTTGCCTGCGAAAACGGCCCGGCCTTCTACCGGCTTCCGGTCAATACCGGCACGCTGGTTCTGGAAAAGACCGATACCCCCGCAGAATGGCCCGCGAAAATCAACACCGGCGCCGGGCCGGTAACAGTGTTCGATCCGGGTTTTCCGGTTTACTGGCATGTGAAAGGCTGATCCGATGATCCCCAGCTCTTACCCCTCCAAGGAAGAAATCGCCCGTCTGACGGCGCGGATGTTGTTGGAAATCAAGGCGGTGCATTTCAATGCTGCCGAACCGTTCATTCTGGCCTCGGGCCTGCCCAGCCCTACCTATATCGATTGCCGCAAACTGATCAGCTACCCGCGGATCCGCAGCACGCTGATGGATTTCATGTCGGTCACCGTGATGCGCAATGCGGGCTTTGAGGCCTTCGACAATATCGCCGGTGGCGAAACGGCGGGCATTCCCTTTGCCGCGATGGTTGCCGAGCGGCTGGCCCTGCCGATGACCTATGTGCGCAAGAAACCCAAAGGTTATGGCCGCAACGCCCGGATCGAGGGCGCGATGACCGAGGGGCAACGGGTCTTGCTGGTGGAGGACCTGACCACCGATGGCGGCTCGAAACTGTCCTTTGTCGATGCGATCCGCGAAACCGGTGCGACCTGCGCCCATACGGCGGTGATCTTCTACTACGGCATTTTCCCGGAAACCGTCGGCAAGTTGCAGGAACACGGGGTGAACCTGCACTATCTCTGCACCTGGTGGGACGTGCTGGACGAGGCACGCGCCCAGGGCAGCTTCGACGATGACACCCTGAACGAAGTCGAATCCTTCCTGCGCGCACCGCGTGCCTGGCAGGAAGCCCGGCAGAAATGATCTGACGGAATGTTTTCTGGGGATAACCCTGTGGGCGGGCTGTGGACAGCCCCGCCCGCGAATCCCCCTGCCGCGCGGCACACCACAATCCGTGGTGTGCCGACACCCGACCAACCCCAAGAAACACCCTAAATGATGCCCGCAAGGGCCGGTTATCCCCAAAGTTATCCCGATTGGGATTTCTGTCGTGATCGGTTATCCGGGTGCCTTACGGCATGAGGCAGCGATGAACGATACCACCCCGATCCGCGACGCACAGACCCTGCCCGCCGAGACAGAGCCCGATGCCCTGCCCCATAACATCGAGGCCGAGCAACAGCTGCTGGGCGCGATCCTGACCAATAATGACATCTTCGACCGTATCGCCGCGGTGGTGAAACCAGAGCATTTCTTTGAACCCGTCCACCGCACGATCTATGAAACCGTGATCGCGCGGATTCAGAAAAACGCGCTGGCCTCGCCGGTGACGATCAAGGCCTATCTGGAGGATGATCAGGGTTTGCAGGCCCTGGGCGGGGCGGCGTATCTGGCGCGTCTGGCGGGGGCGGCGATTTCGTCCTATGCGGCGCGCGATTACGCGCAGATGATCCATGATCTGGCGCTGCGGCGTGAATTGATCCGGCTGGGCAAGGATCTGTCTTCGGCGGCGCAAAAGGTCGAGATCGGCATGGAACCCGATGAATTGATCGTTCGGACCGAAGGTGCGCTGTACAAGCTGGCCGAAACCGGCACCGCGGAAAAGGGTTTTGTCAGCTTTCTCAAGGCGGTGACCGAGGCGGTTCATTCCGCCAATGCCGCCTATCAGCGCGAAGGCGGGCTGGCGGGGGTGTCGACCGGGCTGACCGATCTGGACAAGAAGCTGGGTGGTTTGCACTCATCGGATCTGCTGATCCTGGCGGGGCGGCCGTCGATGGGGAAAACCTCGCTGGCCACCAATATCGCGTTCAACATCGCCAAGGCCTATAAACGGGGCCTGCGCCATGACGGCACCGAGGGGGCGGTCGAGGGCGGGGTGGTTGGCTTCTTCTCGCTGGAAATGTCGGCCGAACAGCTGGCGGCGCGGGTGTTGTCCGAGGCGTCCGAGGTGCCCTCGGAACAGATCCGCCGTGGCGACATGACCGAGACCGAATTCCGCCGCTTTGTCGAGGCGGCCAAGGCGCTGGAAACCTGCCCGCTGTATATCGACGATACGCCGGCCCTGCCGATTTCCCAGGTCGCGGCACGCTGCCGGCGGTTGAAACGCACGCATGGGCTGGATGTGGTGTTCGTCGACTATCTGCAACTGCTGCGTGGCACCGGGCGCACCGACAACCGGGTGCAGGAAATCGGCGAGATCTCGATGGGGCTGAAGGCCATCGCCAAGGAACTGAACCTGCCGGTGGTGGCACTGTCACAGCTGTCGCGGACGGTGGAAAGCCGCGAAGACAAGCGCCCGCAACTGTCCGACCTGCGCGAATCCGGCTCGATCGAACAGGATGCCGATGTTGTGATGTTCGTTTACCGCGACGAATATTACCATGAACGGATGAAGCCGTCCGAAGATGATCCGAAGTTTGCCGAATGGATGCAAAAGGCCGAACGCGTGCATGGCCGCGCCGAAGTGATCCTGGGCAAGCAGCGACACGGCCCCATCGGCACCGTCGAAGTGCAATTCGAGAGCCGCTTCACCCGGTTCTCGGATCTGGCGAAACCCTGGCAGGGCGAGGGTCAGGACGGGTTCTGATCCCGCCCCACCCCCGGCCTGCCCCCGAATATGCTTGACCTTCCCGTTCCCAAGTCCAAGAAATCCAACATGGCTACTGCATCCCTTCGCATCGACCTCGATGCCATTCTTTCGAACTGGCGCGCAATGGACGCGCTGAGCGGCCCGCAAACGGAATCGGGCGCCGTCGTCAAGGCGGACAGCTACGGTCTGGGGGCGGCGCGCGTGGCGCCGGTTCTGGCCCATGCCGGGTGCCGCAAATTCTTTGTCGCCTGCGCCGAAGAGGGCGCCGATGTGCGTCAGGCAATTGGGGAAACCCCGCAGATCTTCATCTTCGGCGGTCACGCGGCAGGCGATACCGACATGATCGGCGATCTGAACCTGATCCCGTTGCTGAATTCGCCCGAACAGCTGACACGGCATTTCGAGGCGCTGCCCGGCCGCCCCTTCGGCATCCAGCTGGACACCGGCATGAACCGGCTGGGGTTTGAGGCCGATGACTGGCTGAGCGCCGCGCCCGCCGTGCTGCACGCCCGTCCGCAGTTGATCATGAGCCACCTGTTCTGCGCCGATACGCCTGAACATCCGGCGAATCTGGCACAGCTGACGGAATTCCGCCGGATGACGGCAGGCATGGATGTGCCGCGTTCACTGGCGGCAACGGGCGGTATCTTGCTGGGCAAGGATTACCATTTTGATGTCACCCGCCCCGGTATGGGCATGTATGGCGGCCTGCCCTTTGCTTCGGCCAAGCCGGTGGTGAGGCTATCGCTGCCGGTGCTGCAGGTGCGTGATGTGACACCGGGTGAGACCGTGGGCTATTCCGCCGCCTGGACCGCCAGTGTGCCCAGCCGTATCGCCACTGTCGGCGCCGGTTACGCCGACGGGCTTTCACGGCGTCTGGGCAATGCGGCGCAGGTCTGGTTCGGCGACGTGCCCTGTTCGGTCATCGGTCGGGTCTCGATGGATCTTATCACCGTCGACATCACCCATCTGAACGATACCCCCCGCACGCTGGATCTGCTGGGGCCGCATCAGGGGGTGGATGCTGTGGGCGACGTCATCGGCACCATCGGCTATGAGGTGATGACCGCATTGGGCCACCGCTACAGCCGCCATTATGTCGGAGGCAATCCGTGATCGCACGCTTTCTCGCTTCGGTCGGGCGCTTTGTGCTGAACGGTCTGGCCGGGGCGGGCAGCATCGCGCTGTTCGCGCTGAACATCGTGTCCCATCTGTTCCGCCCGCCGTTCTACTGGAAGGAATTTCTGCAATCGGTGATCCAGATCGGCTGGCTGTCCTTGCCGGTCGTGGGGTTGACGGCGGTGTTCACCGGCGCGGCACTGGCCTTGCAGATCTATGCGGGCGGGGCGCGGTTTTCGGCGGAATCGGTGGTGCCGTCGATCGTGGCCATCGGCATGACGCGTGAATTGGGCCCTGTCTTGGGCGGGCTGATGGTGGCGGCGCGGGTGGCCTCATCCATCGCAGCCGAAATCGGTACGATGAAGGTGACCGAGCAGGTCGACGCACTGGTGACCCTGTCGACCAATCCGATCAAATATCTGGCGGTGCCACGGGTTCTGGCGGCGGTGGTGTCGCTGCCCTTCCTGGTGGGGATCGGCGATATCATCGGGATCATGGGCGGCTGGCTGGTGGGCACCGAACGGCTGGGCTTCAACTCGGCCACCTACCTGAAAAATACCTGGTCTTATCTGGAGTTCTGGGATGTCGGATCGGGTCTGGTCAAGGGCGCGGTGTTCGGCTTCGTAATCTCGGTCATGGGCTGCTACTACGGGATGAATTCCGGGCGCGGCGCCCAGGGCGTCGGCCGCGCGACAAAAACCGCTGTGGTCGCGGCCTCGGTGCTGATCCTGGCGACCAACTATCTGCTGACAGAGGTATTTTTCTCCTCATGATCGACATCAAAGGTCTGAAAAAATCCTTCGGCAAAAAGGTCGTGCTGCGCGACGTGAACCTGAAGGTGGAAAAAGGCGAGAACCTGGTGGTGATCGGCGGGTCGGGCACCGGCAAATCGGTGTTGCTGAAATGCGTGCTGGGGCTGGTGCATCCCGACGCGGGTCAGATCCGCATTGAGGACAAGCCGCTGGATGACGCCGGGCGTGAGGCATTCCTGGCGCGGTTCGGCATGTTGTTCCAGGGCGGCGCGCTGTTCGACAGTATGCCCGTGTGGCAGAATGTCGGCTTTCGGCTGCTGCGGGGCGCAACCCGCAAACCCAGGGATGAGGCCCGCGCCATCGCAATCGAAAAGCTGCGCCGTGTTGGCCTGGGCGCCGATGTCGCCGATCTGTATCCGGCCGAACTGTCGGGCGGGATGCAAAAGCGCGTCAGCCTGGCGCGGGCGATTGCCACCGATCCGGCGGTGATTTTTTTCGATGAACCCACCACCGGGCTGGACCCGATCATGTCGGGGGTGATCAACGACCTGATCCGCTCGATCGTGACGGAAATGGGGGCGACGGCGATCACCATCACCCATGATATGGTCTCGGTGCGCGCCATCGCCGACAAGGTGGCGATGTTGCATGAGGGCCGGGTCCACTGGCACGGCAGCGTCGCCGAGATGGATGCGACCGATGATCCCTATGTCAGCCAGTTCATTCATGGCCGTGCCGAGGGGCCGATCACCGCCCTGCGCTGAGCATTCAGTTCCGGGCCCATCCAGCGCAGGGCCGGTCTTCAGCCGTTCTTAATAATCCCGGATATCGGCAGCAATTGCCCCCTCAAGCGGCGGAAGTTTATCAATGGCCAAGACCTCTGCCCAGTTCACCTGCTCTGCCTGCGGCGCCGCCCATCGCAAATGGTCGGGGCGGTGTGAGGCCTGCGGCGCATGGAACACCATCGTCGAGGAAGCCCCCCTGAGCAACGGCCCGGCCAGCCGCACCCTGGGCGCCGCCAAGGGCAAGGTCATCGCGTTGACGACATTGGCCACGCAAGAAGCGCCGCCACAACGCACCCTGTGCGGGTTGCAGGAATTCGACCGGGTTCTGGGCGGCGGCCTGGTGCCTGCGTCGGCTATTCTGGTGGGCGGCGATCCGGGGATCGGAAAATCCACGTTACTGTTGCAGGCGGTCTCGGCCTTTTCCCGCAAAGGGCTGAAATGTCTTTATATCTCGGGTGAAGAATCGTCCGAGCAGGTGCGGATGCGCGCAAGGCGTCTGGGGCTGGCGGATGCGCCCGTGGGGCTGGGTGCAGAGACCAACCTGCGCGATATCCTGACCACAATGGAGGCGGAACGCCCCGATCTGGTGGTGATCGATTCGATCCAGACCGTCTGGGCGGATATGGTCGCGTCCGCGCCCGGATCGGTCAGTCAGGTGCGCGCGGCGGCCCATGAACTGGTGACCTTCGCCAAGACCCGTGGCGTATCGGTCATTCTGGTCGGCCATGTCACCAAAGAGGGCCAGATCGCCGGCCCCCGCGTCGTGGAACATATGGTCGATACCGTGCTGTATTTCGAGGGCGAGCGCGGCCATCAGTTCCGCATCCTGCGCGCGGTGAAAAACCGCTTTGGCCCGGCCTCGGAAATCGGGGTGTTTGAAATGACCGGCGCGGGCCTGGCCGAGGTCGCCAACCCCTCGGCGCTGTTTCTGTCCGAACGCGGCGAGGCCAGCCCCGGCTCGGCGGTTTTTGCCGGGATCGAGGGCACCCGCCCGGTGTTGACGGAAATCCAGGCGCTGGTAGCGCCCTCGACCCTGGCCAGTCCGCGCCGCACGGTGGTGGGGCTGGATTCGGGCCGGATCTCGACCATCCTGGCGGTGCTGGAAAGCCGCTGCGGTATTCCCTTCACCGGGCTGGACGTGTTCCTGAACGTCGCGGGCGGGATGAAAGTGAACGAGCCCGCAGCCGATCTGGCCGCCGCCGCCGCCCTGCTGAGTGCGCGCGAAGACATCGCCCTGCCCGCCGATCTGGTGATTTTTGGGGAAATCTCGCTGTCTGCGGCGCTTCGACCGGTCGGTCAGGCCGAAAACAGGTTGAAAGAGGCGGCGAAACTTGGTTTCACACAGGCAATCGCGCCCCGGGGGACCAAGGTCGAAGGGGACGGCGGGATGCGGCTGCGCAAGTTGCCCGATCTCGTGACTTTTGTTGGGGACATGTTCGGCGCTGGATAAGCGACCGACGGGCAAGCGCAGGGACCATGGAAGGCTTTACCATCGTTGACGCCATCGTGGCGATCGTCATCATCCTGTCGGCGATCCTCGCCTACAGCCGGGGCTTCGTGCGCGAAGGGCTGGCCATTGTCGGCTGGATCGGCGCGGCCATCGTGGCCTTTGTCTTTGCCTCGGCCGCGCGGCCATTGATCGCGCAGCTGCCATTCGTGAACAAGTTTCTGGGCGAAAGCTGTGAGCTGGCAACCATCGGCGGTTTCGCCGCGGTGTTCGCCCTGGCGCTGGTGGTATTCTCGATCATCACGCCGCTGTTCGCCTCGGTGGTGCAACGCTCGGCCCTGGGCGGGCTGGATCAGGGGCTGGGGTTCCTGTTCGGGGTGCTGCGCGGCATCGTGCTGATCGCGGTGGCCTTTGTCGTCTATGACCGGCTGGTGGCCGATGAGGCGGTGGCGATTGTCGATCAATCCCGCTCGGCGCAGATCTTCGCCAATTTCAGCTCCAAACTGGAAGAATCGGTGCCCAGCGATGCGCCGGGCTGGATCGTTGGCCGCTATGAACAGCTGGTTTCGTCCTGCCCCGCCCCGGCAACCCCCACCGAGGTCACCACGCCGACCCAGAATTGATCGCGCAATGATATCCTTGGGTTGACCATTACGCACAGATCCGGTGCGCAGATAATGACATTCAGATGACGGGAGGGCTTAACAGCCTTCCCGTTTCGCACTACATGGACGCTGCAAGCCCCCCGGACCCGGAGCACTCCCCATGACCCAACCGGCCAGCCCAGATTTCTATTCCCATCCTTTCGACGATGACAAACTGAAGGAAGAATGCGGTATCTTCGGGGTCAGCGGCGTGACCGATGCCGCGAACTTCGTGGCGCTCGGACTGCATGCGTTGCAGCACCGTGGACAAGAGGCGGGCGGTATCGTTGCCCATGACGCCGAACACGGCTTCAACTCGGCGCATCGCTTTGGCTATGTGCGCGACAATTTCACCAAAGCCTCCCTGATGGAAACCCTGCCCGGCCCACTGGCCATCGGGCATGTGCGCTATTCCACCGCAGGCAAGAAGGCGGCGGCCATTCGCGACGTGCAGCCCTTCTTCGGCGAGTTCTCGATGGGCGGCGCGGCGATTGCGCATAACGGCAACCTGACCAACGCCGAATCCCTGCGCAGGGAACTGATCGACCACGGCGCGATCTTTCAGTCCAGCTCGGACAGCGAATGCATCATCCACCTGATGGCGCGGTCTTTCCAGAAAACCCATGCCGGACGGATCGCCGATGCGCTGCGCCGGTGTGAAGGGGCGTTCTCCGTCGTCGCCATGACCCGCACCAAGCTGATCGGCGTGCGCGATCCGCTGGGGGTTCGGCCGCTGGTCATGGGGCGGATCGGCGACAACGGTTATGTCCTGTCGTCCGAGACCTGCGGGCTGGATATCATCGGTGCGCAATTCGTGCGCGAGATCGAACCCGGCGAGATGGTCATCATCCAGGACGGCCGGATCGAAAGCTCACGCCCGTTCCACGATTCAAAACCGCGGTTCTGTGTGTTCGAGCATGTCTATTTCTCGCGCCCCGACAGCATCATCGGTGGCCGTTCCGTCTATGAAACCCGCCGTCAGATCGGGGTGGAGCTGGCCCGCGAAGCCCCGGTCGAGGCCGATCTGGTCTGCCCCGTGCCCGACAGCGGCACCCCGGCGGCGATTGGCTACAGCCAGGAATCGGGCATCCCCTTTGCGCTTGGCATCACCCGCAACCAATATATGGGCCGCACCTTCATCGAACCGACCGAGCAGATCCGCAACATGGGCGTGCGGCTGAAGCTGAACGTCAACCGGTCGCTGGTCAAGGGCAAGCGGGTGATTCTGGTCGACGACTCGGTGGTGCGTGGTACCACCTCGCGCAAGATCAAGGAAATGATCCTGGAGGCCGGTGCCGCCGAGGTCCATTTCCGTATCGCCTCGCCACCCACCGCCTGGCCGTGTTTTTACGGGGTCGATACGCCTGACCGCTCCAAGCTGCTGGCGGCCAGGATGACCGAGGCCGAGATGCGCGACTGGATCGGTGTCGACAGCCTGAAATTCGTATCGCTGGACGGATTGTATCGTGCGGCTGGCGAAGTGAAAGGGCGCAACAACGATTGTCCGCAATATTGCGACGCGTGCTTCTCGGGAGAATATCCGGTGGCCCCGGCCGATCAGATGGCCAAAGGCTTTGAGATGAAAGAGATGAAGGCGGCCGAGTAAGCACTTGATCTTGAACGAAAATGCCGCGCTGTCCGCGCGGCGTTTTCATTTTTGCGAAATGCGGGGGATGGCCGTGCAATCGCGCAGCAGATCAGTCTCGCTCCAGTCCGCCTTGCGCCAGCTCAACGCGCCCCAATCCCCTTTGGTTCGCCAGAAATAACCGTCCTGTCCCTGCGGCGCGGCCTGATAAAAGGCCCCGGAGGCCGATATGGTCTGCGTCATCAGCACCTGTTGCGCCTCGACCTGCATCACAAGGATCTGCGGTTCCAGATCATTGATGTAGCTGGCCTGCACCCGCGCGCCGCGTTCGCACAGATAGTCCACCTGCATGACATCAGCCGCCGCGGGCGCCGCCAACAGGATTACGCCGCAGCACAGGTGCCTCATGATGCGACGTCTTCGACCCGGTCCGCCAGCGCCTCGGTATCCTCGGCCAGCTTTTCCAGCGTGCTGTAAACGTCGTCCGGGATCACCGATACTTCGACCGGAACCTCGACCCGCACTTCGACGGGAACCTCCACCGGCACCTCGATGGTGACGGGATTGACCTGCGCCTGATCCAGCAGGCTTTGGATACGAGAGACCTGCATTTCCGCCTCGGTCAGACGGGCCCGCAGATCGCGCAGCTGATCCTCCATCGCGGCGGCCTTGTCGGCCACCATCAGCCCCGCCATCAGCAACAGGCGCAGATCCGGCATACGCCCGATCTGCCCCAGAACCAGATTGGCCTCGGCATCCAGCAAGGCGGCGGCGGTGCGCAGGAAATGCTCTTCACCGGGTTGACAGAACACCTCGAAATCGCGGCTGCCGATGGTGATTTTCAGATCAGGCATCCTGTTCGGCCTCCGGTTTCGCACGCGCCGTCAGGATCGGCGCCAGCGCCCCTATCAGTTGGTCCAGTTCGGCCACCTCCAGCGCACGCGCGGCACGCAGGGTTTCGACCTCGGCCTGCAAGGCGCTGTTGATCAGATGCGGTGCCGGGTCGCCCGCCGCCTCGATCAGCGCGCGGTTTGCCGCCGCCAGATCCAGATTGGCGCGTTTCAGCCGGGTCAACTCGTCCTGTGCCGCCTCGGCCAGCTGTCCGGCGGCAACCAGGCGCCGCTCCATCGCCGACAATGTGGTTTCCTGCTTGTCGCGCAGCGCGCGGACACGGTCCGACATCTGCGCGCTGGCGGCGCGTTCGGTTTCCAGTTCGGCACGCAGGCTATGGATTTCCTCGGCCGCGGCGATCATCGCGGCATCGGCATCATCAATCGCAAGGGCCTCCGCCAATGCCACCGGGGGCGATGGATCGCCCGCCACATCGGTGGCAGGCATCACCGGCGAGACATCGCCTTGCCCGTCTGGCGTGATGTCATCGGTCGCCGCAATCGCCACCGGACCGGCCTTCAGGGCCTCGACCTGTCGGCCGATCCGCTCCAGCGCATAAGAAATCCGGCGTTCATACTCCGCGATGTCGGTCATCGGCACCCTTTCAACTTCCACCCCTGCCCATTCGGGACGGGCGAATCGCGCGCCGTAGCGGCACATGGGCAGTTTATCGTGCAGTTCGTGGCCCGCCCACCCCCCGTCCGGCCTTTGTCTTCAAAGACTTGGGGGTTACGCTTGAACTTGCCTCGATCCCTGCTATCAGGAATGTACGTTAACGCCACCAGACCTTAGAGGAGAGGCTCTTGGATATCGCCACGCTCCGCGCCGATCACCCCGATCACTGGAAACTCGCTACCGCCATCCGCGCCCTCGCGATGGATGCGGTGCAGGCGGCCAATTCGGGTCACCCCGGCATGCCGATGGGCATGGCCGATGTGGCAACGGTGCTGTATCGCAATCATCTGAAATTCGATGCCAAGGCGCCGCATTGGGCAGACCGCGACCGGTTCATCCTGTCGGCGGGGCATGGCTCGATGCTGCTTTACGCGCTGCTGCATCTGACCGGCTATGAACAGGCCACGCTGGAACAGGTGAAATCGTTCCGGCAATGGGGGTCGCGCATGGCGGGACACCCGGAATACGGCCACCTCGAGGGTATCGAGACCACCACCGGCCCGCTGGGTCAGGGCATCGCCACCGCCGTCGGCATGGCGATCGCGGAAAAATCGATGAAGGCGCGGTTTGGCGCCAAGGTCGTCGACCACAAGATCTGGGTGATTGCCGGTGACGGCTGCCTGATGGAGGGCATCAGCCAAGAGGCCATCGGGCTGGCCGGCAAACAGCAGCTGGATAACCTGATCGTTCTTTGGGACAACAACAACATCACCATCGACGGTCGCGTGACGGTGTCGGACATCACCGATCAGCATGGCCGCTTTGCCGCGTCGGGCTGGACGGTCTTTGCCTGCGACGGCCATGATCCCGCCGATATCGAGCGTGCGCTGAGTGCGGCGAAAAAGGCCAAGGGCCCGGTTCTGGTCGATTGCAAAACGATCATCGGCTTTGGCGCCCCGACCAAGGCCGACAGCTATTCCGTCCACGGCTCGGCCCTGGGCGAAAAGGAACTGGCCGCCACCAAAGAGGTCTACGGCTGGCCCTATGGCCCGTTTGAAATTCCGGCCGAAATCAAGGCCGAATGGGAACGCATCGGCACGCAGGGCGCCACCGCCCGCGCCGACTGGCAAGACCGGCTGAATGAGCTGAGCGACACCAAAAAGGCCGAATTCGAGCGCCAGATGGCGCATGTCGTGTCGAAAAAGCTGGCAACCGCGATCCGTGCCTTCAAGAAGGCGCAATCCGAGGCCGCCCCCAAGGTCGCCACCCGCAAGGCATCGGAAATGGTGCTAGCAGCGGTGAATCCGGTCATCCCGGAAACCATCGGCGGCTCGGCCGATCTGACCGGGTCGAACCTGACGCTGACGCCGGGTCTGGGCGATTTCATGCCCGACAACCGCAAGGGGCGTTATCTGCGCTACGGCATCCGTGAACACGGCATGGCGGCAGCGATGAACGGGCTGTATCTGCATGGCGGTGTGCGGCCCTATGGCGGCACGTTCTTCTGCTTCACCGATTACGCCCGCGGCTCGATGCGGCTGTCGGCGTTGATGGGCGTGCCCGCGGTCTATGTGATGACGCATGACAGCATAGGCCTGGGCGAAGACGGCCCGACCCACCAGCCGGTGGAACATCTGGCGATCTGCCGTGCGACGCCGAACACCTGGATGTTCCGTCCCGCCGATGTGATCGAAACCGCCGAGGCCTGGGAACTGGCGCTGTCGTCGGAAAAGACCCCCTCGGTTCTGGCGCTGTCGCGGCAAAACCTGCCGACGCTGCGTAAGGTGCATACCAACACCAACCTGACCGCCAAGGGCGCCTATGTGATCGAGGAAGCCGCGGGCAAACGTCAGGCGATCCTGATGGCCACCGGTTCCGAGGTGGAAATCGCCATGAAGGCACGCGACATCTTGCAGGAGCAGGCCATCGGCACCCGCGTGGTGTCCATGCCGTGTATGGAGCTGTTCGCCGCGCAGGATGAGGCCTATCGGCGCAAGATCCTGCCGCCCGGCACGGTGCGTGTGGCCGTCGAGGCCGCCGTGCGTCAACCCTGGGACCGCTGGTTACTGGGCGAACGCGGCACCGAAAAGAAGGCGGGCTTTGTCGGGATGCAGGGCTTTGGCGCCTCGGCCCCGGCCGACCGGCTGTATGAGGAATTCGGCATCACCCCCGAGGCGGTCGCCGAAAAGGTCATGAGCCTGCTTTGAGCCCAGTCCAAAGCCAGGAGACCACGGGGGGGCCGGTCACGGCCCCCCCTGTCGTTGCGCCCTCACGGCTGGGGCTGGCGGTGCTGTTGCTACTGGGCGCGCTGGCGGTGTTCACCCTGATGGATGCCGCCGCCAAGCATCTGAGCAATGATTATCATCTGGCGCAGCTGATCTGGGCGCGCTTTGCCATCAATCTGGCGATTGTGGGCCTGATGTATCGTGGCCAGACCTTGCCGCTGCTGCGCACCCGCCAACCGCTGATGCAGATCGCGCGGGGGGTGATGCAGGTGATCACCATCACCCTGTTCTTCATGGCCCTGCAAACCATCGGTCTGGCCGAGGCCGACGCGCTGTTCGATATCAACCCGGTGCTGATCGCCCTTGGCGCGGCGCTGTTTCTGGGCGAGCGGATCGGGCCGCGCCGTGCGATTGCCATCGTCATTTCCTTCATAGGGGCGATGATCATTCTGCGTCCCGGCGCGGGCGTGATGGAAACCGGGGCGATTTTCGCCTTTGCCTCGGCGTTTTCCTATGCGGCGGGCAACCTGCTGACCCGCGCGGTGCGCAGCGATTCCATTGCCACCTCGGTGATGTGGTCGGCCACGGTCGGCACGGTTCTGGCCTCGGTGGCGCTGCCGTTCGTGTGGAAAGAGGTCGCCTGGCCCGACATGCCATATTTTCTGGCCATCGGGATCCTGGGCACCATCGGCCAGTTCCTGGTCATACGCGCCTTTTCGCTGACCCAGGCCTCTATTCTGGCGCCATTTGGCTATTTCAGCCTGCTGTTTTCCGGGTTCTGGGGCTGGTTGTTCTTTGCGCAACTGCCAGATCTCTGGACGGTGATCGGGGCGCTTGTGATCGTGGCGGCGGGTATCTATGTCTGGTATCGTGAACGGAAAAGCACCTGAGCGATGCCACACAATACCCCACCCCCTCCCAGTCTGACCGACCGGATTTCCGACGCCGCCTTTCGGGCGATGATGTCCGTGGCCCGCGCCCTGCCCTATGAACGGCGGGTGCCGATGGTGGGCTGGATCGTGTCGCGGCTGATCGCGCCGGTGGCCGGGTATCGGCGCCGGATCCGGCGCAATCTGGGCCTGACATTTCCCGATATGCCGCGCGATCAAGTCGAGGATCTGGTCCGTTCCGTGCCGGAAAACCTGGGCCGGATGGTCGCCGAGATTTATTCGGGCGAAGAATTCCTGCGCCGGGTCCGCGATCTGCCGCTGGAGGGGCCGGGCGCCGAGGCGCTGGCCGCCGCCCATGCCGCCAACCGCCCGGTCATCCTGGCCGCCGGACATTTCGGCAATTACGATGCCTGGCGCGGCGTGCTGACCGGGCGTGGCTATCCGGTGGGCGCGATCTACAGGCCGATGGATAACGTGCTGTTCAACAACCACTATGTTCAGGCGATTTCGGCCATCGCGAAACCCCTGTTCGCCCGTGACAAGGATTTGCGCGACATGCTGCGGTTCCTGCGCTCGGGGGGGATGGTGGCGTTTGGCTTCGATCAGTATTTCCGCAAGGGCGCGCCGCTGACGTTCTTCGGCCTGCCCGCGAAAACCCCGACCTCGGCGGCGGAAATGGCCTTGAAGCTGGGCTGTGATCTGATTCCGATCTACGCGATCCGCCAGCCTGACCGGCTGAGCTTTCGCATTCTGGTCGAAGCGCCGGTGCCGCACACCGATGCCGAGACCATGACCCAGGCGCTGAACGATCAGCTGGAGGTGCAGATCCGCAGCCATATGGATCAATGGCTGTGGGTGCATCGGCGATGGAAAGACGTCAAGGGCGGTTGATCAGTTCAGCCGGGCCGCCGCCAGGATCGGCCCCGGCAGCGGCGCCGATTTCCCCGGTAGCGCCGATTGCACGATCACCACGGCCGGGTCGCCGCCTTCGATACGGGCATTGAAGCGGGTGGCTGTGCGGCCATCCCACTCGGCCACGGCATGCCAGGCCGTCACCACATTCGCGTAATTCAGCACCAGACCGGCGTTTTCACCGCGCAAGATCTCGACCCGTGCCGTCGGCGCATAGCGGACGATCTGCACGATCGCGCCCTGGGACAACGGTTGTTCCACGCTCAGCTCGATCTGATATTGGCCATCGGTGCCCGAGACCGCCATCAGCACGGTGGGCATCCGGGCCTGTTCGTCGCGCACCATCTGATCCAGCGCCATCTCGTCGCCCCCGATCAGGGATTGCCGCCCCTCGATCATCAACTGCGGGGTGAAGATGGATTTGCTGTGCGCGGCGCGGGCATAGCCCTTTTGCCGCTGGGTAAAGGCGGGTTGCGCAAACGGGTCGGCCCAACCCAGATAATCCCAGTAATCGACATGCAGCGACAACGCGATGACATCGGGACGGGCGGCGAAGCGGGCGAACATCTCATCGGCGGGGGGGCAGGATGAACATCCCTGCGAGGTGAACATTTCCACCACCACCGGCCCACGGCTGGGGCGCGCCTTGCGCGTGGCGACCAGCGGCAGGGACCCGTTTCCGGTCACCGCGCCAACCGAGCCGGCGATGGCATTATCCAGCGCCCTGTTGAGATGCTCGATCAGCGAAGATCCCGTCATCGGGCCATCCGGCACCGATCCCGTCGCGGCCGCACCACCCGGTGCGGCAGGCGCATCACTGATCGCATCCGCCAGCGCCCCGATCTCCGGTCCACCACCGACAGCCCCACCGGATTGATGCGCAGGCGAAGCCGAAGGCCCGGATAGCCCCTGTGCCGCAACCGGTTGTCCCAGCCCCGGCAACAGACCAAGCACCAGCCATCCTCCGACAGCGGCACCGATGATCGTGCATACCCGTGTCATTCCGCCTCGCTCCATTGCGCCTCCTACCTAAGACGGCGGCGGGTCCTTTGCCAATCAAGGTTTTGCGATTTTTTCCCGCCTTGGGCAATGTCGCCACAGCCACGGCCTGGGCGCGACAGCGACCACAACAAGCGGAAAACCGTTGTTCAATAGCGACCTGCGGCGGCCAACGTTGCGCCGAAACGACAATTCCTGATTGTTTCGGTATGCGACGGTATACAAATATTCGGCGCGCCCCCTTGATCGACTCTGTATGATGGGGCACATAACCCACAGCGACACCCTATCAGCCACGGGAGGCCATTATGTCTATCGTCACGGGCAAGGATACAGCCAAAACGCGCCGCAAACTGTCAATCGGCGGCAAGTCTTATTCCTATTTTTCCATTCCAGCCGCACAGAAAGCGGGTCTTGGTGACTTCTCCAAGCTGCCGGCTTCGTTGAAGGTCGTGCTGGAAAACCTGCTGCGGTTCGAGGACGGCGGGTTCTCGGTTTCGGTCGACGATATCAAGGCTTTCGGGGAGTGGGCGAAGCAGGGCGGCAAGAACCCGCGCGAAATCGCCTATCGTCCGGCCCGCGTGCTGATGCAGGATTTTACCGGTGTTCCGGCGGTGGTCGATCTGGCCGCGATGCGCGACGGGATCAAGGCGCTCGGCGGTGATGCCACCAAAATCAACCCGTTGGTGCCGGTGGATCTGGTCATCGACCATTCGGTCATGATCGACGAATTCGGTACCCCCCGCGCCTTCCAGGCCAACGTCGATCTGGAATATGAACGCAATATGGAACGCTACCAGTTCCTGAAATGGGGCCAGGGCGCGTTTGAAAACTTTCGCGTGGTGCCGCCCGGAACCGGGATCTGCCACCAGGTGAACCTGGAATATCTGGCGCAGACCGTCTGGACCGATACCGATCAGAGCGGCGAGGAAATCGCCTATCCAGATACACTGGTGGGCACCGACAGCCACACCACCATGGTCAACGGCCTGGCCGTTCTGGGCTGGGGCGTGGGCGGGATCGAGGCCGAGGCCGCGATGCTGGGCCAGCCGGTGTCGATGCTGATCCCCGAGGTTGTGGGCTTCAAGCTGACCGGCGCGCTGGTGGAAGGCACGACCGGCACCGATCTGGTGCTGAAGGTCGTGCAGATGCTGCGCAAACATGGCGTGGTCGGCAAATTCGTGGAATTCTATGGCCCCGGTCTGGATAGGCTGCCATTGGCGCAACGCGCCACCATCGCCAACATGGCGCCGGAATATGGCGCCACCTGCGGCTTTTTCCCGATTGACGCGGAAACCCTCCGCTATCTGCGCCAGACCGGCCGCGACGAGGCGCGGATTGCGCTGGTCGAGGAATATGCCAAGGAAAACGGTTTCTGGCGTGGCGCGGATTATGCGCCGATCTATTCCTCGACGCTGGAACTGGACATGGGCACGATTGTCCCGGCGATTTCCGGGCCGAAGCGGCCGCAGGATTACCTGCCGCTGACCGAAGCCTCGACCGCGTTCAGCAATGTCGTGGCCTCGTATCGTGGCATCGACATCTCGGCGCCCGCGAAGGACATGGCCGACGAAGGCCCGGTGGCAACCAAGCAGATCTCGGTGCTGAAGACCGTCGCGGTCGAGGGCAAGGACTATACGATCAACGACGGGTCGGTGGTGATTGCGGCGATCACGTCCTGCACCAATACCTCGAACCCCTATGTGCTGATCGGCGCAGGTCTGGTGGCCCGCAAGGCGCGGGCGTTGGGGCTGACGCGGAAACCGTGGGTGAAGACCTCTTTGGCGCCCGGATCGCAGGTCGTTCAGGAATATCTGGCGGCGGCGGATCTGCAGGGCGATCTGGACGCGCTCGGGTTCAACATCGTGGGTTTCGGCTGCACGACGTGCATCGGTAATTCCGGGCCGCTGGGCGATCCGGCGATTTCCAAGGCCATCGGCGAGAACGACCTGGTCGCCACCGCCGTGCTGTCGGGCAACCGCAATTTTGAAGGCCGGATTTCGCCGGACGTGCGGGCCAACTATCTGGCCTCGCCGCCGCTGGTGGTGGCCTATGCGATCGCGGGCGACATGAATATCGACCTGACCTCGGAACCGCTGGGCACCGCCACCGATGGCACCCCGGTCTATCTGAAGGACATCTGGCCGACCGACAAGGAAATCGCCGATCTGGTCGATGCCGTTGTCACCCGCAAGGCGTTCATGGAAAAATACGCCGATGTGTTCAAGGGCGATGAACGCTGGCAGGCGGTGAAGGTCACCGAGGGCGAGACCTACGACTGGCCGCCGACCTCGACCTATATCCAGAACCCGCCCTATTTCCGGGGCATGTCCAAGGATCCGGGGGTGATCAGCAATGTGCGTGACGCCCGTATTCTGGCAATCCTGGGCGATATGATCACCACCGACCACATCTCGCCCGCCGGGTCGTTCAAACCCACCACGCCGGCCGGGAAATACCTGATCGAACGTCAGGTTTCGCCCAAGGATTTCAACAGCTATGGATCGCGCCGGGGCAACCATGAAATCATGATGCGCGGCACTTTCGCCAATATCCGCATCAAGAACGAGATGCTGGAGGGCGTCGAGGGCGGCTACACCAAGGGGCCCGACGGCGAACAGACCACCATTTTCGACGCCTCGATGGAATATCAGGCCGAGGGTGTTCCGCTGGTGATCTTTGGCGGGATCGAATACGGCGCGGGATCGTCGCGCGACTGGGCGGCAAAGGGCACCAACCTGCTGGGCGTCAAGGCCGTCATCGCGGAATCCTTTGAACGTATCCACCGGTCCAACCTGATCGGGATGGGCGTGGTCCCGTTTGAGTTCCAGGGCGGCGAAAACCGCAAGACGCTGGGCCTGAAGGGCGATGAGGTGGTCACCATCGAGGGGCTGGAAGGCGATATCACCCCGCTGTCGCTGGTGCCTTGCACGATCACCTATGCCGATGGCACGGTAAAGACGATCCAAATCAAGAGCCGGATCGATACCGAGGTTGAGATCGAATACCTCAAGAACGGTGGCGTGCTGCATTACGTGCTGCGCAATCTGGCCAAATCCTGACTGGCCAAATCCTGAGGTCACGGCACTGAAGCAAACGCCCGGGGCAAATCCCCGGGCGTTTTTCGTTGCGCGGGCCCCTAGCCGTCGTCTTCGCCGCGCCCTGCACCGCCCGCGATCAGCCAGGCGACATCGGCCAGCGCCATCATCGGCGACACCCCCACCGGCAGCGCGATGTAGCGCGCACGCCATTCCGGGCCGAATTGCTGCTTGAAGGCCCGCAGCGCCTCAAAATCCTCGAAGGCACCACCGTGGCGGAACATGATACGGCCAAAGTGACGCCACAGCCGCCGCCGCTCGGACAGGCCCGCCAGCGGCGCCATGCCCAGACTGAATTCCTGCGCCCCGGCATCGCGGTAGTGGCGGATCAGCGCGACAAAAAGGGCGTGGATCGTCGGGACCCCTTCCCCCGGTACATAGCGCAGCAGATCCACCGTCACCCGCCGCCCCGTTCCCGGCGCCAGGATATTGGCAAAGGCCACCACCTGCCCCTCGCGCCGCACCACCGCGATGGCGCAACGGTTCAGATAGTCGGACTGAAACCGCCCGGCGGAGAAGCCCTTGTCCAGCCCCGCGCTATCGGCCAGCCAGGCATCGGAAACCGTGCGCAACTCGGTGATCAGCGCGGGTGAGTGTGGCGGTTGCAGGATGCGGATCGTCGCGCCGGTTTGCAGGAACCGGGCATAGACCGCCTGCATTTCGACCTGCCGTTTCGGCGCGATATCCGGCAGATGCACCACCGCCTCTTCGCCCAGTTTGTGCAGCGCCAGACCCATTTCCCCCATCAGGGGCAGATTACGCTCGGCGATTTCGTAAAATACCGGGCGGGTGTTCGCCATCTGCGCCGCCTCGACAAAGGCCCATCCGGCCTCCCGCAGCGACTCTGCCGGCCCGACCGGATCGCCAAGCGCGATCCAGTTGCCCCGGCGTCGGGCAAACATCACAAAGGCGCGGCCATCCGGGGAAAACACGAACTCCTTATCGCCGGTCAACGCCAGACAGGCCTGTGGCCGATCCTGTGCCGCCACGATCCGCGCGGCCTGATCCAGCGGCTTGCCGCAGGCCGGATCGGGGCGGCGGCGCACCGGTTGCAGCGCCAGGAACACCGTGAACACCAGCAGCAACGCCGATGCCAGCAACCCCGCCCGCAAGGCGCGCGGGGTATTGGCCGACAGGGTGAAATCCCACCACATCTGGCTGGACCAGGGCGTGGCGGTATGGATGAAGAAAAAGAACGAGCCCGCCGCCAGAACCACCGCCAGCACCAGCGCGATCCAGGACGGCCCCAGAACACCCTCGGTGATCTTGGCCTGACGGTAGAATTCGCGCCGGAACGGCAACAACAACCCGGCCCCGCCCAGCAACAACGCCGCGCTGTCGATATCCAGATTGTTCAGCAGCGCCGCCAGCGCCCCGCCGCCAATCGCCACCAGCGTCAGCACGAATGCCCCCGAAATGCGCCGCACCAATCCCTGCGATAACACCAGCAGCACGATCCCGGCCACCGCCGAGGTCAGCGTGCCCCCCTCCAGCACGATGGCGCCCACCAGATCATTGTCATCCACCGCCGCCGCCCGCACCGAAGGCATCAGCGACACCGCCAGCAAATAGCCGCCGAACCCGAACGCCCAGGCCCCCGCCAGCCACGGCACCACCCCAGACAGCGCGGTGAACGCTGGACGCATCGGTTCCGACACCTCGCCGAACAGCCGCCCGGCCCAGCCCCCGGCTAGGCGCGCCTCGTTCAGCGACACCACGATGAAGGCGATGGCAAAGGGCAGCAGATAGTAGATGATACGAAACATCAGCAGCGCGGCGGCGACCTCACCGGCGTTGACGCCATGTGGCATCGCGGCCATCACCACGGTTTCAAACACGCCGACACCGCCGGGAACGTGGCTCATCACACCGACCATGGTGGCGGCGGCATAGATCGCCAGAAAGGTGACGAAATCGGGCGTGCCGACGGGCATCAGCACATACAATGTCAGCGAGGCCATCGAGGAATCGAACAGCGCCACCACCATCTGACCCGTCAGGATGCGCGGGCTGGGCATTGACAGCTCAAACCGCCGCCAATGCAGCGACTTGCCCGAAAACGCCAGCGCATAGAGCAGCGCGATGGTACCGCCCCCGCCCAGCAGCGCCAGCCAGCGGATCATATCGGCCGACAGCGGCAGGATCCCGGTCAGTGCCCCCGGATGCAGCGCCAGCGCCATCACCCCCACCAGACTCAGCCCGGTGCCCATCGCGATGGCGATATAGGATGCCAGCGCCGCCACCTCGAACGCATTCAACCCGAAGGCGGAATAGATCCGATAGCGCACCGCGCCGCCCGACAGCACGCTGACGCCGATGGTATTGCCAAAGGCGTAGCCCAGAAACCCGCCAAGCGCGACCACCCGCACCGGCAATTCTTTGCCCAGATAGCGCAGCGCCCAGAAATCATAACCGATCAGCGCCAGATAGCCCAAGGCCGTCGCCCCGAACGCGATCAGCATCACATGCAGCGGCGTTGCCTGCATCTGCGCCAGAACATCGGCGGCATCGACCGGTTTCAGCAGGCGATGCAGCGCCCACAAACCCACGCCGAATAGCGCCAGCCCAACCAGAACCGGGGCCAGGTGCCGCATCCGGCCCGTATGGGACCGGGTCGGGGACAGACCGGTCGGCTCCGTCATCGTGACCCCTTTGGCATCGTTACGCTCCTCGTCATCGGGATCTGAGTTAAAGGATTTGACGGCGAAGGCAAGACGTGCGCCCTGTCCCTGCGCCGTGCCCCCCCGGATCCACAACGGTTCAGGCCGCCGAACGAATGGGAAATTCCGCCAGCAGGGCCGCCTGTTCCGGGCTGAGGGCCGAGGGCAGCACCACCTGGGTATGGATCGAAAACACCACATGGCGGGTTTCGGGCAACCGCAGCAGCACCTGACGTTCCACCCGCAGATAGGGCAGATCGGCGGGGGGCTTGCGGCCCTGCGCCTCGGTCCGGGGGTTGAACAGCGGCGCATCGGAATGATGCGCCGTGCCCCGCATCAGCGGGCGACCGGGTTGCACACCATCCAGTAGACGCTGCACGCGGGCGCCGATATCCGGGGTATAGATCGCCACCGGCCGGTGGATGCCCATCATCGGGCGCCCGAATTTCTCGGCCAGCGTCCAGCCCGCGGGAAAGCACAATACTGCCGCCACCAACACATGGCCATCGGGCCCCGCGCGCATCAGGCACAGATCCTGTTGCACCAGCCGCCCCAGCGTCCCCAGCATATCTGTCGGATCGGGGGTGATCACCACCCCGTCCGGGCGGCGCAAACCGTTCCCGACGCGCACGAAGCCCAGATCGGGCAGTTGCGCCATGACCAGCGCCGACATCTCTTGCACGGCCTCCAGCGCATCGGGGGCGCAGGCAATGACCCGGTCGCGAGACGTGCCGATCAACCGATCGCGCAGCGCCATCTGCGCGCCATAGGCATCATCGACCTCCAGCCATTCGGCATAGGTGATCGGGATGACCCCCGGCAGACGGCGGGTGCGCGGATCGGCCCAGGGGGCAAAGGACAGGCGGGTCTGACGGATATCGCTCATCGGTGCAGATTTCCCGCGGATGCACCATCGCGCAAGGGGGTATAGCGCGAGATCATGCGGTAATCCTTGCGCGGGCCACGCACCCGCCATTCCGCCCGCCATTCCGGCCACAGGTGGAAGGCATAGCGGACGTGATAATCATCAGGGTCGCACCAATGCACGGCCTGACAGGCAGGATCACCGGGGGAAAAATCGTGAAACGGGCGGCCATCGGCGAAGAATATGGCGATGCGGTCACCCGATCGCCGCCACAGGTAGTCGCGCTCGGCCCGCAGCGGCGTTGCACCCGGCAGGTGCAACAAGCCCTGTTCGTGATAATGCAGCCCGTCGCCATCGGCCCGGAACACGGCCCGGCCGGTGAAATGCACTGCCTGCGTCTGTTGGAATATCCGCCGCGCCAGCCCCCACTCGCCCTCGAAATCCATCAGATCCAACGCCATCGCCGCCCCTTTGCCTTGCCCCACAGGCCCGCGCAGTCTAGAAGCGGGCCGAACCCTAGACAACCGAGAGACACGCCATGATCCCGCGTTATTCCCGCAAAGAGATGGTCGACATCTGGGAGCCCGCCACGAAATTCAAGATCTGGTATGAGATCGAGGCCCATGCCTGCGATGCGCAGGCCGAGCTGGGCGTGATCCCCAAAGCCAATGCCGAGGCGGTCTGGCGCGCGAAGGACGTGGAATTCGACGTGGCCCGCATCGATGAGATCGAGGCGGTGACCAAACATGACGTCATCGCCTTCCTGACCCACCTGTCGGAACATATCGGGCCGGAACAGGCGCGCTTCGTGCATCAGGGCATGACCTCGTCGGATGTGCTGGACACCACGCTGAACGTGCAGCTGGTGCGGGCGGCGGATATCTTGCTGGCGGATCTGGACCGGGTTCTGGCGGCGCTGAAGGCGCGCGCCTATGAACACAAGGATTCCGTGCGGATCGGGCGCAGCCACGGCATTCACGCCGAACCCACCACGATGGGGCTGACCTTTGCCCGGTTCTACGCGGAAATGGATCGCAACAAGACCCGGCTGATCGCGGCGCGTGCCGAGGTGGCGACGGGTGCGATTTCCGGCGCGGTCGGCACCTTCGCCAATATCGACCCCTTCGTCGAAGAGCATGTCTGCAAGATGATGGGCCTGACGCCCGAACCGATCAGCACCCAGGTCATCCCGCGCGACCGCCACGCGATGTTCTTTGCCACGCTGGGGGTGATCGCGTCCTCGATGGAAAACATCGCCATCGAAGTGCGGCACATGCAGCGCACCGAGGTGCTGGAGGCCGAGGAATTCTTCAGCCCGGGGCAAAAGGGCTCATCAGCGATGCCGCACAAGCGCAACCCCGTGCTGTCGGAAAACCTAACCGGCCTGGCGCGTCTGGTGCGGATGGCGGTGGTGCCGGCGCTGGAAAACGTTGCGCTGTGGCATGAACGCGATATCTCGCACAGTTCGGTCGAACGTGGCATTGGCCCGGACGCCACGGTGACGCTGGACTTCGCCCTGAACCGGTTGGCGGGGCTGATCGAAAAGCTGGCAATCTACCCACAGAACATGTTGAATAACATGAATAAATTCAAGGGTCTGGTGATGTCGCAGCGGGTCTTGCTGGCGCTGACCCAGGCCGGGGTATCGCGTGAGGATTCCTACCGCCTGGTGCAGCGCAACGCGATGAAGGTCTGGGAAAAGGGCGCGGATTTCAAGACCGAGCTGCTGGCCGACCCCGAGGTGACCGCCGCCCTGTCGCCCGCCGAAATCGAGGAAAAATTCGATCTGGGCTACCACACCAAACATGTCGACACGATCTTCCGCCGGGTATTCGGCGCCTGATCACACAAGCGTGATGCAAGGATCGCGATGATTCGTGGTGTCATTTCCCTTTCAGGAAAGGAGACGACCATGAAAACCACGATCTTTGCGACGCTGGCCCTGACGCTCCTGCCAGCTATGGCCTTTGCCGATTGTCCGGTGAAGGCCAAGACCGCGATGACCTGCGAGATGGGTCAGAGCTGGGATGCCCAAACACATAAATGCGTTTCGACCACAAGTTAGGCGGGTCGGCGCTAACCAGCCCTTAACATGCGGCTGACACCCTGCTCTCTGGCAGAATCGTCAGCCGGAGGAACAGGGTGCAAAGTTTGGCGCAGACACATTCGAACGCGACCGCCGATACCACCGGCAAGGTTCGGCCTATGCTTTCGCCCCGGCAGAAGGCGGCGGTTATCGTCCGCCTTCTGAATGCCGAGGGGATGAACCTGCCGCTGACCGACCTCAGCGATGAGCAGCAGACCCTGCTGACGGGACAGATCGCGCAGATGCGCCCGATCGACCGCGAGACGCTGAACGAAATCATCGAGGAATTCTGCACGCAGCTGGAATCCATCGGGCTGACCTTTCCCAAGGGGCTGGATGGGGCATTGTCGTTGCTGGATGGGCAATTATCCTCGACGGCCGCCAGTCGGCTGCGCCGCATGATCAGCAATGGATCGAACAGCGACCCGTGGCACCGTATCGCCGGGCTACCGCCGGAAACGCTGTTGCCGATTTTGCTGGACGAAAGCACCGAGGTGGCGGCGGTGGTCCTGTCGAAGCTGCCGGTGCCGACCTCGGCCGAACTGCTGGGACAGTTGCCGGGGGACAAGGCGCGACGCATCGCCTATGCGGTCTCGCTGACCGGCAATGTCGCCCCCGAAATCGTCCAGCGGATCGGCACCGTGCTGGCACAGCAACTAGATGTGGTGACCGCCAAGGCCTTCACCTCCGGGCCGGTGGAACGCGTGGGGGCGATCCTGAACCACTCGCAATCCAGGGTCCGGGACGCGGTGATCGAAGGGCTGGAAGAGGAAGACCAGATTTTCGCCGAACAGGTGAAAAAGGCGATCTTCACCTTCGCGCTGATCCCGCAGCGGATTGAGGCACGCGATGTGCCCAAGATCCTGCGCGGCGTCGACCAGAAGGTGCTGATGACGGCCCTGGCCTCGGCAACCGGGGCGGATGCGGCCGCGGTGGAGTTCATTTTCGCCAATATCTCACAGCGCCTGGCCACCACCCTGCGTGAGGAAATCGAACAATTGGGCAAGATCAAGGAAAGCGAGGGCGAGGCTGCCCGTGCACAGATCGTCGGCGCGGCCCGGGATCTGGAGGCCGCAGGCGAGCTGGTCTATCTTTCGCAAGAGGAGGAGGAGTAAGCAGATCAGCATAATCGTGACAGCCAAAATCCCGATCCGGCACCGATGTTACCGCAACCAGTCAATGTTTCCGCTATCACTCTGAAATCGTGAGTTTTCCTGTATTGAATACCGTGGTATTCGCGCATCAAATCCATGCAACGAATATTGACGCGCGGTGTCCACGCACCGCCCAGACAGGAGAGCCAAATGACCGTCACCATCGGCATCAACGGTTTCGGACGTATCGGGCGCTGCACGCTGGCCCATATCGCGGAGGCCGCGCGCAATGACGTTCAGGTCGTCAAGATCAACGCCACCGGACCGATCGAAACCAACGCCCATCTGCTGAAATACGACTCGGTCCACGGTCGTTTCGGTGGACCGGTCACGGTCGAGGGCAAGACGCTGGATCTGGGTCAGGGCCCGATTGAGGTCATGTCGACCTATAATCCCGACGATCTGGATTGGGAGGGCGTTGATGTGGTGCTGGAATGCACCGGCAAATTCAACTCCAAGGACAAGGCCTCGGTCCACCTAGGTCGTGGTGCCAAACGCGTGCTGGTCTCGGCCCCCGCAACCGGCGTGGACAAGACCGTGGTCTATGGCGTGAACCACCGCGAATTGCGGGCCGAACATCTGGTGGTGTCGAACGGCTCCTGCACGACGAATTGCCTGGCGCCGCTGGCCAAGGTTCTGAACGATTCGGTCGGGATCGAATCCGGTATCATGACCACGATCCACAGCTACACCGGCGATCAGCCAACGCTGGACCGGCGTCACAAGGATCTGTATCGCGCCCGCGCGGCGGCGATGGCGATGATCCCGACCTCGACCGGCGCGGCCAAGGCGATTGGTGAGGTTCTGCCCGAACTGATCGGGCGGCTGGATGGCAGCTCGATCCGGGTGCCGACGCCGAATGTTTCGGCGGTCGATCTGACCTTCCTCGCCTCGAAATCGGTGACCAAGGACGAAATCAACGAGATCATGCGCGAGGCCGCGCAGGGCCATCTGGGCCATGTTCTGGGCTATGACCCGGAACCGAAGGTGTCGATCGACTTCAATCATACGACGCAATCGTCTATCTTCGCCCCGGATCAGACCAAGGTGACCGGTGGTCGGCTGGTGCGGGTTCTGGCGTGGTATGACAACGAATGGGGCTTCTCCTGCCGCATGGCCGATGTGGCCGGGGCGATGGGGCGCCTGCTGCACTGATCCCGGGGCGAAAGGGACGAATGACCAATCCCATCGCTATCGGGCTCGCCTTGCTGGTTTTCGGCGCGGTTGCGGCTGACGGGCTGCTGAACCACTGGGCTGCGACAATTTTTCTGGCCATCAAGGTCACGGATCTGATTGAGTGGCTGGCGTTCTGGCGCTGACTGCTGCAATCTGCCGTTGACCTTTCGCATAATCTCTGGATGTTAGCGCTAACTAAATGCGTTGGGGGCCATAGGAGGCGACGATGACAGTGAAGGTTGCAATCAACGGTTTCGGCAGAATCGGGCGTAACGTGCTGCGCGCGATCATTGAAGGCGGTCGGACCGATATCGAGGTCGTGGCGATCAACGATCTGGGACCGGTGGAAACGAATGCGCACCTGTTGCGTTTCGATTCCGTGCATGGCCGCTTTCCGTCCGAGGTAACCACCGGCGCGGATTGGATTGACGCCGGGCGCGGCCCGATCCGGGTGACCGCGTTGCGTAATCCGGCCGAACTGCCCTGGTCCGATGTGGATGTGGTTCTGGAATGCACCGGCATTTTCACCTCGCGTGAGAAATGTCTGCCGCATCTGGAAAACGGCTCCAAACGGGTGCTGATCTCGGCACCGGGCGCCGATGCCGACAAGACCATCGTGTTCGGGGTGAACGACCAGACGTTGACCCATGCGGACATTATCGTCTCCAACGCCTCATGCACGACCAACTGTCTGGCGCCGGTTGCCAAGGTGCTGAATGACGCAATCGGCATCAAGAATGGCTTCATGACCACGATCCACAGCTATACCGGCGATCAACCGACGCTGGATACGCTGCACAAAGACCTGTATCGCGCCCGGGCCGCTGCGCTCAGCATGATTCCGACCTCGACCGGCGCGGCCAAGGCGGTCGGACTGGTGCTGCCCGAGTTGAAGGGCAAACTGGATGGGGTGGCGATCCGGGTGCCGACGCCGAATGTTTCGGCCGTCGATCTGGTGTTCAACGCGCAACGCAGCACCACGGTGGAAGAGGTCAACGCCGCGATCAAGACCGCCGCCGACGGACCGCTGAAAGGCATATTGGGCTATACGACCTACAAAAACGTCTCGATGGATTTTAACCATGACAGCCATTCCTCGGTCTTCCACATGGACCAGACCAAGGTGATGGAAGGGTCAATGGTGCGGATTCTGGCGTGGTATGACAATGAGTGGGGGTTTTCCTGCCGGATGTCGGATACCGCCGTTGCGATGGGCAAGCTGATCTGACCCTGATGGCCGCATAGTCTTGCGGCATATGCCAAAGATCTCATCATGGAATTGCCCGTCACGCGGGCAATTTTCCGTGTAGGCCCCTTGACCCCCTGCGGAATACATCAAATTGTAACATATGGGTGTCAATTTGATGAAAATCCAACCCAAGGGGGTGGCCGCGCCGTGCAATCTGTTCTGACTTTTCTGCAACTTGCGGGGGCGGTGGCTTTGCTGCTGTTTGGCCTGCGCCTGGTCCGCGATGGCGTGACCGAGGCGTTTGGCATGCGGTTGCGGATGATCCTAGGTCAGGGCACGAAATCCGGCCTTCGCGCCTTTGGATCAGGGTTGCTGGCGACGTTGGGGCTGCAAAGTTCGACGGCGACGGCCCTGATGACCGCGTCTTTCGTTGACCGCGAGATGATCCGCCCCCGCATGGCGCAGATCGTCTTGCTGGGCGCGAATGTCGGCACCGCGCTGACCGCCGTTCTGGTGGCCGCCGGAATGCAGGCGCTGGCGCCGGCCTTGTTGCTGGCCGGATATCTGGTCGGGCGGCGGCCGTCCCCGCTGTGGACCGGTAGCGGTCGGGCCTTGATCGGGCTGGGGCTGATGCTGTTGTCGCTGAGCCTGCTGGAGATCGCCACCGAACCGCTGCGGGCGGCCCCGGCGCTGGCGGCATTCCTGGCGCTGCTGAACGGTGCCTGGCCGGTGGCCTTTGCGTTCGCGGCGGGTCTGGCGGTGGTTTGCTCCTCGTCGCTGGCGGTGGTGATGCTGGTGCTGACGCTGGGGATGCCAGCCGATCTGACCGTGGCGATGGTGCTGGGGGCGAATGTCGGCGGGGCCATCACGCCGGTTCTGGCGACGGCGAAATCATCGGTGGCGGCGCGGCGCGTGGCGGTGGGCAATGTGCTGATGCGGGCGCTTGGCGGGCTGATCGCCCTGCCATTCAGCGCGCAGATCGGCGCGGCCATCGCGGCCCTGCCCCTGCATACCGGCCTGGCGGTCGAGGTGCATCTGGCCTTCAATCTGGTGCTGGCACTGTTGATCTGGCCCTTTGTCGGGCCGCTGTCGGCGCTGGTCGCGCGCGCCCTGCCCGATGAGGAAGTTCCCGGCGATATCCGCCCGCAATGGCTGGATGAAACGGCCCTGGAAACCCCGGCGCTGGCGCTGGCGGGGGCCAGCCGCGAGGTTCTGGCCATCGGCGATCTGGTCGAGCGGATGATGCTGCAAACCCAGACCGCGTTTCAGAAAAACGATGCCGCGCCACTGGCCGAGGTCGCGTTGCTGGAAGACCGGGTCGACCGGTTGCAACAAGAGGTGAAAACCTATCTGTCCCGTCTGGGACGCGCCGCCGATGACGAAGACCGGCGGCGTGCCATCGTCATCCTGGATTACGTGATCAACCTGGAACATATCGGCGATATCATCGACAAGGGTCTGGCGCCCGAGGTGCGCAAAAAGGTCGGCCTGCGGCTGCGCTTTTCCGACGAAGGCTATGCCGAATTGAATACGATGTTTCTGATGACGCTGGAAAACATGCGCGTCGGGCAGACGATCTTCATGACCCGGGACCGGGCCTTGGCGCGCCGGATGATGGAGGTCAAGGTCGATATCCGCAAACTGGAACGGCTGTCGTCGCAACGCCACCTGATGCGCCTGCGTGAGGGCCATGCCGAGAGCCAGCAGACATCCTCGCTGCATCTGGACATGCTGCGCGATCTGAAGCGGGTGAATGCGCACATCGTGACCGTTGCGCATCCGATCCTGGATGAAGACGGGCTGCTGATCGAAAGCCGGTTGAAAAACACCCCGCAGGCGGCGCAGATCTGAGCGCCGCTAGCGGATCAGGATCGCCCGGAAATCATTGACGTTGGTGCCGGTGGGGCCCGGAGCGAACAGATCCCCCAGCCGCTCAAAGGCGGTATAGGCATCATTCGCCGACAGCAATGCCAGCGGGTCCACGCCCATCGCGCGCAGCCGCGCCATCGACGCCCCATCGGCAAAGGCCCCTGCATTGTCTTCGCTGCCATCAATGCCATCGGTATCCGCCGCCAGCGCGACGAAGGGGATGCCATCGGCCGCCAGCGCCAGCGCCAGCAGGAATTCGCTGTTCCGCCCGCCACGGCCTTTGCCGCGCAGGGTGACCGTGGTTTCTCCGCCCGACAAGATCACCACCGGGCGGGTAAACGGGCGGTCGCGGGTTGCGACCTCGCGCGCCACGGCGGCATGGACACGGGCCACCTCACGCGCCTCGCCCTCGATCGCATCGGACAGGATCACGGCGGGAATTCCCGCGGCCTGCGCCCGCGCGGCGGCGGCCTCCAGTGACAGGCCCGCCGAGGCGATGACCTGCACCGTATTGCCGGTAAAAACCGGATCGGCCGGATCGGGCGGCACACCGACATCGCCCGCGATCCACTCCGCCACACGCGGCGGCAGGTCAATGCGCCAGTTTCGCACCAGATCGCGCGCCGCCGCCCGGTCCGGCGCCCCCGGCACGGTCGGCCCCGAGGCCACCTGCGCCGGATCGTCCCCCGGCACATCCGACACGATCAGCGAGACCACGCGCGCGGGCCACGCCGCCTGCGCCAACCGACCGGCCTTGATCCCCGACACCTGCGCCCGGATCGCATTCATCACCGAGATCGGCGCGCCCGAGGCCAGCAACGCCTGGTTCAGCGCCTGCTCATCCGCCAGCGTCAAATCCCCCGGCGGTGATGGCAACAGCGCCGAGCCGCCCCCACAGATCAGCGCAACCACCAGATCATCCGCGCCCAACCCGGACACAGCCTCCATCAGCGCGTCCGAGGCCTGCAATCCCGCCGCGTCGGGCACTGGATGCGCCGCCTCCAGCACCTTGATATCGCGGGTCGCGCAGCCATAGCCATAGCGTGTCACCACAACCCCGGACAGTGGCGCGGGCCACAACCGCTCGAACGCCGCCGCCAACTGCGCCGCGCCCTTACCCGCCCCGATCACCACGGTGCGACCCTTGGGAACAGCGGGCAAATGCGCCGCAAGCGCCGCACCCGGATCGGCCGCCCGCACCGCCGCCTGAAACAAGTCCGTCAGAAACGCCCGATCTTCAGCCGACATTACACGCTCCCGCTCATTTCCCCAGACGCACGCGCAACCTTTCGGCCACGGCCGCAGGCACGAAATTCGTCACATCGCCATCCAGCCGGGCGATTTCCTTGACCAGCTTGGACGCAATCGCCTGCCGACGTGCATCGGCCATCAGGAACACCGTCTCGACCCGCGCATCCAGCGACCGGTTCATCCCGACCATCTGGAATTCATATTCAAAATCGGCCACCGCCCGCAGCCCGCGAATGATCACATTCGCCCCGACATCCTGGGCGCAATGGATCAGCAGGTTCTCGAACGGATGCACGACGATTTCACAGCCATGCGTCTCGGCCAGATGCGCACATTCCGATTGCAGCATTGCCACGCGCTCTTCCAGCGTGAACAGCGGCCCTTTGTCACGATTGATCGCCACCCCGATCACCAACCGGTCCACCAAGGCCGTCGCCCGCTGGATAATATCCATATGGCCAAGCGTTACCGGGTCAAACGTCCCCGGATAAAGTCCGATGCGCATCTGGTTCTCCTCGTCGCCGCAAGGGTGCGGATGGGCGCACGCAACAATATCGCGCACGCTTTTGCAAGCACCCAGACCTGCCCTGGGGGGCTAGTTCCCCATGATCATCCCGGTCAGCGCCTCTTTTTCCATATGCAGCGCCTCCAGCCGGGCCTTGACCGCATCGCCAATCGAGATCAGCCCCAGCATCTGCCCGTCCTCGACCACCGGCATGTGACGAAACCGCCCGGCCGTCATCCGCTCCAGCACATCCTGAATGGTATCGGTACGCAGGCAGGTGGTGATCTTGCGGGTCATCACCGTTTCGATCGGCTGTTCCAGAACCGCCGCGCCCTGACGCGACAACTCCCGCACGATATCACGTTCCGACAAGATGCCATCGGCTGTGGTGCCATCGCGCGAGACGATCACGGCGCCGATCCGCCGTTCCGCCAGCAATTGCACCGCGGCGCCGATTGTCGCATCCGGCGGCACGGTGATCACCGCCGCATCGCCTTTGGCCTTCAGGATTTGCAAAACCTGCATCACGATTTCCCCCCAATATACCGGTTCAGCGTCCCAAGGCCGCGCCCGTCTGTCAACCCGACATCCTGTCGCGTTTTGGCCGCCGCAGTTTTGGCCGCCACAGTTGTGCCTACCGCAAACCCGGCGCAATCTGGGCCCATGCGTTCGAGGAGGAACAGATGATCCAAAACCCGTCCAACCAAAACCCGCCCAAGATGACCGCACGCAAGCACGGCCGTGCCGGTTGGCTGACATTCACCCGTCCACAGGCGCTGAACGCACTGGATGGCGAAATGGCGGCGTTTGTCGTGCGGGCGTTGCAGGCGTGGCGTGATGACCCCGATGTGGATCTGGTGCTGATTGACGCCGAGGGGGCGCGGGCCTTTTGCGCGGGCGGCGATATCGCGGCGGTCTGGCATGCCGGGCGCAAGGGGGATTTTCATACCGGTGGGCAGTTTTTCCGTGACGAATACCGGATGAACGCGATGCTCGCTGAATATCCCAAACCGGTCATCGCCTTCATGCAAGGCTTCATCATGGGTGGCGGTGTAGGCGTGGGGGGGCATGCACGGCATCGGATTGTGGGCGAGAGCAGTTGCATCGCCATGCCCGAAACCGGCATCGGCCTGGTACCGGATGTGGGCGGCACGCTGATCCTGGCCCGCGCGCCCGGGCGGATCGGCGAGTATCTGGGCACCACCGGCAGTCGGATCGGGGCGGCGGACGCAATTCTGGCGGGGTTTGCCGATCACTATATCCCCGAGGCAGACTGGCCCGCACTGAAAGCGCGGCTGGCGGAAACCGGGGATCCCGGCGTACTGCCGCCCGGGGGCGAACCGCCGCCCGGCCGTCTGGGCGCAGAGCAGGCACTGATCGCGCGGATCTTTGCGCTGCCCGACATCCGTGCGATCACCGACGCGCTGGCGCAAACCCCCGGTGATTTCGCCGCCGAAACCCTGACCACCCTGCGGCGCAATTCTGCGCTGTCCGAAGAGGCCACCTTGCAATTGGTGCGCATGACCCGGGCAAACCCCACAATCCGCGAGGCGCTGTCGAATGAGTTCCGCTTTACCCTACGGGCGGCGGAACAGGGCGATTTCATGGAAGGCGTGCGCGCGCAGTTGATCGACAAGGATCGGACGCCGCAATGGGGCTGGACGCTGGCCACCCTGCACGCGGCGAAACTACGGGAAATGCTGGCGCCCCTGCCTGCGGAGTGGCGCATCGATTTCACCGATCAAGCGTGAGGGCAGCGCCGGAAACCCCACGTGCCGGCGTATAACGGACTCTGATAGGAGAGCAGTCATGCGCATCAATTCCGCCATCCTGACCGTGGCAACCGCGTTTTTCATCATCGGCGCAACACCCGCCGTCATGGCGCAACAACCCGCAGCCCAAGGGCAGAAGGTGCAGCCCTGCACCGGGTCCAAACAGGCCTGCACAAAGAATGTCACGCAACAGACCAGCGGCAAAGCGAAGGCACCCCATGTCGGGGATTCCGCGCGCAAGGCCAGCACCTTGCAGCAGGCCAAGAACAGCCGCCTGCCGACCCTGCCGAAGAACCAGCACTACCGGATCATGGATGACCGGGTGGTGCGCGTCGACGACAAGACCATGAAGGTCGTCGCCATTCTGGGGCTGAGCAAAGACCTGCTGAAATAACCCCCTTCTGGCGGTGGATCATTCCGCCGCCAGACTGATCCCCAGCAAAGGGGCCAGATAGCGACCGGTATGGCTGTGCGGATTGACCGCGACCTGTTCGGGGGTGCCCTCGGCCACGATCCGGCCGCCACCTTCGCCTCCTTCGGGGCCAATGTCGATGATCCAGTCGGCGGTCTTGATCACATCCAGATTGTGCTCGATCACCACGACGGTATTGCCCTGCTCGACCAGACTGTGCAGCACTTCCAGCAGCTTGCGCACATCCTCGAAATGCAGCCCCGTGGTGGGCTCATCCAGAATATACAATGTCCGGCCGGTGGCGCGGCGTGACAGTTCCTTGGACAGCTTGACACGCTGTGCCTCGCCCCCCGACAGGGTCGTGGCCTGCTGGCCGACCTTGATGTAGCCCAGCCCCACCTCCACCAGCGCATCCATCTTGTCGCGGATAGAGGGCACGGCCTTGAAAAAGTCCTGCGCATCCTCGACCGTCATCTCAAGAACGTCCGATATGCTCTTGTCTTTGAACTTTATTTCCAATGTTTCACGATTGTAGCGTTTGCCCTTGCAGGTCTCACACTCGACATAAACATCGGGCAGGAAGTGCATCTCGATCTTGATCACCCCATCGCCCTGACAGGCCTCACACCGCCCGCCCTTGACGTTGAAGCTGAACCGGCCGGGCTTGTACCCCCGCGCCTGGCTTTCGGGCAGACCGGAAAACCAGTCGCGGATCGGCCCAAAGGCACCGGTATAGGTGGCAGGGTTCGACCGCGGCGTGCGCCCGATGGCACGTTGGTCGATGTCGATCACCTTATCCAGATGCTCGAACCCTTTGATCGTCTCGCAGGGCGCCGGGGTTTCATGCGCCCCGTTCAGCCGCATCGCCGCATTCTTGAACAGCGTCTCGATGGTCAGGGTGGATTTCCCGCCGCCCGACACCCCGGTGACGCAAACGAACTTGCCCAAGGGAAAGGCCGCCGTCACCGCCTTGAGGTTGTTCCCCGTGGCCTTGACCACGGTCAGCGTCTTGCCATTCCCCTTGCGACGCACCTGCGGCACCTCTATCCGGCGCGTGCCCGCCAGATATTGCCCGGTCAATGACGCCGGATCGCGGGCGATTTCCTCGGGTGTGCCCTTGGCGATGACATGGCCACCATGCACACCGGCCCCCGGCCCGATGTCGATGACGAAATCGGCATGGCGGATGGCGTCTTCGTCATGCTCCACCACCAGCACGGTATTGCCCTGATCGCGCAGGTTTTTCAGCGTCAGCAGCAGCCGGTCATTGTCGCGTTGATGCAGCCCGATCGAGGGTTCATCCAGCACATACAACACCCCCGTCAGACCGGACCCAATCTGGCTGGCCAGCCGGATCCGCTGGCTCTCACCGCCCGACAACGTGCCCGCCGCACGCGACAGGGTCAGATAATCCAGACCGACGTTGACAAGGAATCCAAGACGTTCGCGGATTTCCTTCAGAATGGTCCGGGCGATCTCATTCTTCTGCACACTCAATTGATCTGGCACAGTGGCGATCCAGACGAAGGCGTCCTTGATCGACATTTCGACCACCTGACCGACATGCAACCCGGCGATCTTCACCGCCAGCGCCTCGGGGCGCAGCCGGTAGCCGTGGCATGATCCACAGGGCCGATTGTTCTGATACCGCTCCATTTCCTCGCGCGACCAGGCGGAATCTGTCTCGCGGTAGCGCCGTTCCATGTTCGGAATGACCCCCTCGAACGTACGACTGACCTGATAGATCCGGCCGCCCTCGTCAAAGCGGAACGGGATCTCTTCCTCACCCGAACCGTACAGGAACAACTTCTGCACCTTCTCGGGCAGATCCTTCCACGCGGCGCGCTTGTCGAAACCGTAATGCTTTGCCAGCGCCTCGATGGTCTGGGTGAAATAGGGGCTTTTCGATTTGGCCCAGGGCGCGATGGCACCGGCGGCGATGCTCAACGACTGGTCCGGCACCACCAGACGCGCATCGAAGAACAGCTCAACCCCCAGCCCGTCGCACACCGGGCACGCCCCGAACGGCGCGTTGAACGAGAACAGCCGCGGCTCGATCTCCGGGATGGTGAAACCCGACACCGGACAGGCGAATTTCTCCGAGAATGTCACGCGGGCGGCTTCGGTGCCTTCGGCCGCATCTGCGGGCAGCGCCTCTTCAAAGAAGGCGATGCCATCGGCCAGATCCAGCGCGGTGCGGAAACTGTCGGCCAACCGGGTTTCCAGCCCCTCGCGCACCACGATCCGGTCCACCACCACATCAATATTATGGCGGAATTTCTTATCCAGCGTCGGCGGTTCTTCCAGATCATAGAACTGACCGTTGACCTTGACGCGCTGGAACCCGGCCTTGCGCCATTCCAGAAACTCCTTGCGGTATTCGCCCTTGCGGTCGCGCACCACCGGCGCCAGCAGATACCCCCGCGCGCCTTCGGGCATGGCCATGACACGGTCAACCATGTCCTGCACCTGCTGCGCCTCGATCGGCAGGCCCGTCGCCGGGCTATAGGGGGTGCCCGCCCGCGCGAACAGCAGCCGCAGATAATCGTAGATCTCGGTCACGGTGCCAACGGTCGAGCGCGGATTTTTCGACGTGGTCTTCTGCTCAATCGAAATCGCCGGGCTCAGCCCCGAGATGTGATCCACATCCGGCTTGCCCATCATGTCCAGGAACTGCCGCGCATAGGCCGACAGGCTTTCGACATAACGGCGCTGTCCCTCGGCGTAGATCGTGTCGAATGCCAGACTGGATTTCCCCGACCCGGACAGCCCGGTGATCACCGTGAACTGATCGCGCGGAATATCAATGTCGATATTCTTCAGGTTGTGTTCGCGCGCCCCGCGGATTTCGATGAACTTCTGCTCGGCCATGACTGCCCCCGGTTAATTCCTCCCTAAATAGGCGACAGGGCGACGGTTTCCAAATAAAATCATCGAACGGAAGGGGAACATTTTACCGCGGTGCCGCATAAATGACAAAGGGGGCCAGATGGCCCCCTTTGCAACACCCTGTCAGGCGGATCAGAAATGGATCGCCCGCCCATAGGCATCCAACACCGATTCATGCATCATTTCCGACAGCGTCGGATGCGGGAAGACGGTTTCCATCAGTTCGGCTTCGGTGGTTTCCAGCGTGCGGCCGATGACATAGCCCTGGATCAGCTCGGTCACCTCGGCGCCGACCATATGGGCGCCCAGCAACTCACCGGTCTTCGCGTCGAACACGGTTTTCACCAGCCCCTCGGGTTCGCCAAGCGCGATGGCCTTGCCATTGCCGATGAACGGGAAACGGCCAACCCTGACCTCATATCCGGCCGCCTTGGCCTTTTCCTCGGTCATGCCGACCGAGGCCACCTGCGGGCTGCAATAGGTGCAACCGGCGATGGCGCCCGGACGGATGGGATGCGGATGCTTGCCCGCGATCAGTTCGGCCACCATGACGCCTTCATGGCTGGCCTTATGCGCCAACCACGGCGCCCCGGCGATATCGCCGATGGCATACAGCCCCTCTACGCCTGTGCGGCAGAATTCATCGACCACCACATGGGTGCGGTCGATCTTGACGCCAAGCGCCTCCAGCCCCAGATTTTCCACATTGCCGACAATGCCAACGGCGGAAATCACGGTATCAAACTCGGCGGTGGTGGTGCCTTTGGCATCTTCCAGATGCGCGGTGACCTTGCCATTGCCACGATCCAGCTTTTTCACCGTGGTCTTTTCCAGGATCTTCATCCCCTGCTTCACGAACTGCTTCTTCGCAAAGGCCGAGATTTCGGCATCCTCAACCGGCAGCACCCGATCCATCACCTCGACCACCGTGGTATCGGCACCCAGTGTGTTGAAGAAGCTGGCGAATTCGATGCCAATCGCGCCCGACCCGATCACCAGCAGCTTTTTGGGCATGCGTTTCGGCACCAGGGCGTGCTTGTAGCTCCAGACCAGATCGCCATCGGCCTCCAGCCCCGGCAGGCTGCGGGCCCGCGCGCCGGTCGCCAGCACGATGGATTTGGCGGTCAGTTCCTCGGCGCCCTTATCGGTCTTGACCGAGACCACACCCTTTTTCGTCAGGGTCGCCTCGCCCATGATGGTTGTGATCTTGTTCTTCTTGAACAGATGACCGATGCCACCCGACAATTGCTTGGCCACGCCGCGCGAACGCGCCACGACCGCATCCAGATCATAGCCGATATCGCCGGCCTTCAGGCCGAATTCCTTGGCGCGGTGCATCAGGTGGAACACCTCGGCCGAGCGCAGCAGCGCCT
>DASWPI010000072.1:0-50841 GCA_036398515.1 Paenirhodobacter sp. | reverse complement strand
CCATCTTGACCGCCAGTTCGCAGGCCTCGGTGCCGGAATTGGTGAAGAAACAGGTGTCGGCAAAGGTCGCGGCGATCAGCAGATCGGCCAGCTGTTCCTGTTGCGGGATGTGATACAGGTTCGACACATGCCACAGCTTCTGCGCCTGTTCGGTCAGCACCGCGACCAGTTCCGGCGCCGCGTGGCCAAGCGCATTGACCGCGATCCCCGCGCCCAGATCCAGGTATCGCGTCCCCTCCGCAGTCTCCAACCAAGAGCCATGCCCCCGGACAAAGGCCAGGGGCGCGCGGTTATAGGTGGGCAGGATGGGGGAAATCATCGTCAATCTCCGTTTAGGACGCCAAAGGGGTGCCCGAGCCATATCTGGCTGTCAACGGCTTTGCCCGGTTTCAGCGGGTCGTGGCCATTTTGGGCAAAGGATGAAGGGGGTATGCCCGTATGACCGGGCACGGATGATCAGACGTCAGGCGCTACGGCGACGTCGGATAGGGGCGATATGTGCGTTCCTGTTGATCATTTTTTCCCGGTATCGCAAAGCCGCACCGCTGTCAAAGGAAATGCGCCGCGCTATGTCTTGACGCGCCCGCACCAACGCGCCATTGCCCGGAGCAGCCGAAAGGAGCCCCCATGCCCACCTTCACCGCCTTTGCCACTCTGGCCGATCGCGACAATGCCGACACCCTTGCCGGGCTGATCGAGGATCTGGACCCCGCGCCCTATGGCGTCGGCGTGTTCGAGATCGAGGATGGCTCGGAACGCTGGGAGATCGGCGCCTATTTCCTGGAACGCCCGAATGATCTGGTGCTGGATCTGCTGTCGGCGGCCTATGGCGCCACGCCCTTTGTCATATCCGAACTGCCCGAGACCGATTGGGTAGCGCATGTGAAGCGCGAATTGACGCCGGTGGTGGCGGGGCGGTTCTTTGTCTATGGCGGCCATGATGCCGACAAGGTTCCAGCCGATAGCGTACCCCTGCTGATCGAGGCGGCGATGGCCTTTGGCACCGGCCATCACGGCACCACGCTGGGCTGTTTGACGGCGCTGGACCGGTTGGAACGCGCGGGCCTGCAGGCCCGCAAGGTCGCCGATATCGGCTGCGGCACCGCCGTTCTGGCAATGGCGGCGGCCAAGATCTGGCCCGAAACCGTGCTGGCCTCGGACATCGACCCGGTGGCGGTGGAAACGGCGGCGGCGAATGTGCGCGCGAACGGATTGGAGGGGCGGGTGATCTGTGTCGAGGCGGCGGGATTTGCCCATCCCGCACTACTGGACGGCGCGCCCTATGACCTGATTTTCGCTAATATCCTCAAGGCGCCGCTGATTGCGCTGGCCCCCGATATGGGCCGCAACTGCGCCCCCGGCGGGCATGTGATCCTGTCCGGTATCCTGCACGATCAGGCAGATGAGGTGGTCACCGCCTATCATGCCCAAGGCTTTGCCACCGCCGCGCGTGATGAATTCGGCGACTGGACGACCCTTGTGATGCGCCGCTAAGGCATCCGAGCGCAGAAATATGAAAGGCCGCGCGGCAGATGCCAGCGCGGCCTTGTTATTTCGGATGGAACACCCTGTCCGGGACAGGCATTCCTGCGGCGCGCTTAGCGGCCGATGTTTTCCGCGTCGAAACGGGTCAGACCGATATCGGCCAGTTCACGATCGCTCAGCTGTGCCAGCGCATTGCGCGTGGTGCGCAGATCGTTCCAGTTTGCAACGGTATCGAACAGCCGCGAGATGATGCCCGAGAACGAAGCGTGCGAGGCCGAGCGGGAGGTGTCGAGCAGTGCCATAATTCAATTTCCTTTATTCTTGCGTTTTTATGTTGCTGTTGCAGGGATCATCCTGCCTTCGACAACGCACATAGATTGAGCGGTTTGCGAAAACAACAGCTGGCGCGACAGTCCCGTCATGCAAAAAACGCATGGGAAAATTAGCAAAATTTCATCATTTGGACGTAATCCGGCGAAATGTCGGAAACATCGGTCAAAACGCCGGAAACATGCCGTAAATACCCGTCATTCCTTGCGGTTTCCCGTCCTTTCGTCCCTGTCGGTCTGCCCTGCACGGTGCTTTCCTGTTTGCGATGTTCCCTTTTCGTGCTAGTCACTGACAAAATGTCACAGCAGGGACAGGCACAATGCGCGTGATCGGGATCGACCCGGGGCTTCGAAACCTCGGCTGGGGAGTGATCGAGGCGGATGGCTCGCGGCTGCGCCACATCGCCAATGGAATCATCCACTCGGCCGGGGACGATCTGGCCGCGCGGCTATTGGTCCTGCACACCGGGCTGACCCAGGTTATCGCCCGCTATACCCCCGAGACCGCGGGGGTTGAGCAAACCTTCGTCAATAAAGACGCCGTGGCGACACTGAAACTGGGCCAGGCGCGCGGCATCGCCTTGCTGGTCCCGGCGCAGGCCGGGTTGTCGATTGGCGAATACGCCCCGAATGCGGTGAAAAAATCGGTGGTCGGCGTCGGACACGCCGACAAGATACAGGTGCAGCATATGGTCAGACATCAGTTGCCCGGCGTCACATTCGAGGGGCCCGATGCCGCCGATGCGCTGGCCATTGCCATCTGCCACGCCTTTCACACCCAGGCGGTGCGCCGCACGCAGGCGGCGATGCTGGGACGCGGCGTATTGGAAATCACCGCCGGGCAGACACGGATACGGCGGGTGACGCCATGATCGGCCGTATTGCAGGCACCATCTTGCACCGGGCTATGGATCATGTGCTGATTGACGTGCGCGGCGTGGGTTATATCGTGCATGTCTCGGCCCGCACGGCGCAGGGCCTGCCACGGGTGGGGGAGCCCTGTGCGCTGTATACCGATCTTCTGGTGCGGGAGGATCTGTTGCAGCTGTTCGGCTTCCCGACGTTGCTGGAAAAGGAATGGCACCGGCTGCTGACCTCGGTTCAGGGGATCGGGGCCAAGGCGTCGCTGGCCATTCTTGGCACGCTGGGCGCCGAGGGGATCGGCCGCGCCATCGCGCTTGGCGATTGGAACGCGGTGCGCGGCGCCCCCGGTGTCGGACCGAAACTGGCGCAGCGTGTGGTGCTGGAACTGAAGGACAAGGCCCCCACGATCATGGCGCTTGGCGGTGCCCTGACCGTTGATGCCGCGCCCTCGGAAGAGGTGATCGAGACCACCCCCTCACCCCGCCCGCGCCCCGCCGCCGCACCGCGCACCAACTTTACCGCCGAAGCGCTCAGCGCCCTGACCAATCTGGGCTATGCCCCGTCCGATGCCGCCGCCGCCGTCGCCGAGGCCAGTACGAACCCCGACGCCACCGATACCGCCAAGCTGATCCGCACCGCCCTGCGCCTGCTGGCCCCCAAGGACTGACCGCGCCACCGTCCCTGAATAGCCGCGAAGCCCGGCCAATGGTGGCGGCGGTCGGCGGTCCCCCTTGCCCTTCCCCTGTACAGGCGCGACATTAGGCCATGACCGAACCCGATCCAACCCTCCGCCCAGACCGCCTGCCCGATGATGCCGACCGCGCCTTGCGGCCGCAGACGCTGGAGGATTTCGTCGGTCAGGCCGAGGCCCGCGCCAACCTGCGTGTCTTCATCGAAAGCGCCAAGATGCGTGGCCAGGCGATGGATCACACGTTGTTTTTCGGTCCCCCCGGTCTGGGCAAGACCACGCTGGCGCAGATCATGGCGCGCGAACTGGGGGTGAATTTCAAGATGACCTCCGGCCCGGTTCTGGCCAAGGCTGGCGATCTGGCGGCGATCCTGACCAATCTGGAAACCCGTGATGTGCTGTTCATCGACGAAATCCACCGGCTGAACCCGGCTGTGGAAGAAATTCTCTATCCGGCGATGGAGGATTTCGAGTTGGATCTGGTGATCGGCGAGGGTCCCGCAGCCCGCACCGTGCGGATCGAATTGCAGCCCTTTACCCTGGTTGGCGCTACCACCCGTCTGGGCCTGCTGACCACGCCGCTGCGCGACCGCTTTGGCATTCCGACCCGGTTGCAGTTCTATACCGAGGATGAACTGGACCTGATCGTCACCCGCGGCGCACGATTGCTGGGCATCCCGGCCGAACCGGCGGGCACCCGCGAAATCGCCAAACGCGCCCGGGGCACGCCGCGTATCGCGGGGCGGTTGCTACGCCGGGTTGTGGATTTCGTGCTGGTCGAGGGCGACGGTCATCTGACCCGCGCCATTGCCGACCAGGCGCTGACCCGGCTGGGGGTGGATGATCTGGGGCTGGACGGGGCCGACCGGCGCTATCTGCGGCTGATGGCCGACCATTACGGCGGCGGTCCGGTGGGGGTGGAAACCCTGTCCGCCGCGTTGTCCGAGGCGCGTGACGCCATCGAAGAGGTGATCGAGCCCTATCTGTTGCAACAGGGCCTGATCAGCCGCACCCCGCGCGGCCGGATGCTGGGCCATCGCGCGTGGCGACATCTGGGGCTGGAGCCGCCCCGGCCCGCCGCGCAAGGCGCGCTGTTTGACGAGTGACTTGCCCCCAGCCAGCCCCGCGCCTATGTCTCGGGCATGAGCACCCTGCCGCCGCCCCGTTTCGACATCACGGAAGACCAGATTGATCTGGTCGTGCGCCGGTTCTATGAGCGGGTGCGTGCGCACCCGGTGCTGGGCCCGGTTTTCGCCCGTCATATTCATGACTGGCCCGTGCATGAGGAAAAAATTGCCCGATTCTGGAAGGGCGCGATCCTGTTCCAACCCGGTTTTGACGGATCGCCGATGATGGCGCATCGCCGAGCGGGCGATGTGCGCCCCGATCATTTCCCCGATTGGCTGGGGGCGTTCGATGCAACCCTGCACGAGACATTGACACCGGATCAGGCGGCGGCGTGGTCGGCGCTGGCGCATCGGATCGGCATGGGCCTGCGCCAGGGCGTCGCCGATATCGGCGCCACGCCGGGCACGGTGCCCAAGCTGCGTTAATCGGCCGCGCCCGTCTCCTTGCCGCCGCTGCTGGTGCGGCTGAACACCCCCGCCAGGGCCCGCGCGGTCAGGTTGGTGACCCGTGGCTTCGCCAGGGCGCGAAACGGCATCGGACGACAGACCTCCATCGCCGCCACCCCCACACGCGCCGTCAGGGCACCGTTCACCACCCCTTCGCCAAAGCGGCGCGACAGCTTGGCGAACAGATGGCCACCGGTCACGGTCTCGATCAGGTCATCGCCCGCCGCCACCGCCCCCGTCGCCACCAGATGCGTCATCACCACCCGTGCCAGCCGGATCGACCCCAGGGCCCCGGCCCGCCCGCCATAGATTTCCGCCACCCGCCGGATCATCCGCAGATTCGCCGTCAGCGCCGCGAACACATCGGCCAGCGCCAGCGGTACCAGCGCGGTGACGGTGCCAACCGTGCGCACGGCGGCCTCGATCTCCAGCCGCGCGGCGGCATCCAGGGGCGTCATCAGCTCGGTTTCCGCCAAGGTCATCAGCGTGTGGGTATCTAGCTGCTCGGGCGCGCGGTCGCGCAGCCGGTCCCGCGCCCAGGCCATCTCGGCGCGTCCGGCATAAAGCCCTGCCAGCTGATCCACCACCTTGCGGCCCCGGTTCAGGTCATCGGCCTCGATTGCCTGCCCCACCGCGCGCTGGACATGATCAAGCCGCGCCAACCGCGCAAAGGCCGCCACTTCGCGCCCCGCCACCAGCACCGCAGCCAGAATGAACAGCCCGAACAGGGCGGTGGCCACCCACCCCAGCACCGGGTTTGACGCCATCAGCCCCTCGACAAACCGCCATGCCGCGACCGAGGCCAGAAACCCCACCAGCGTGCCCGCCGCCCACCAGAAGAACCGCCCGATCCGTGACCGCGGCCGCGCCGCCAGCCGCGCGGCGATCTGCATGGCGCGGCCCTGCAACTGCTCTGCGGTCGCGGTTGCCGGATCGGGGATGTCGATCACCGGGGGCGCCTCGGCGGGCGAGGCCGGGGTTTCGTCCAGCTCAACGATCAGCGGTTGTTTCATAGCTTGTCCCCGATCAGGAATTCAGCGGCCCGATCCAGCCGGATATGCGGCGGCCCCTCGCCCGGGCGCAGGGTTACCGGCGCCGGGGCGAAATCCATGATCGCGTAATCCCCGCCCAACCAGCGTTGCGCCCCATCCCGCGCGGGCGCCAGCAATTGCATCGGATCGGTGGGCAATTCGCCCGGATACAGCGCGACCGAGCGCCCATCGGCCAACCGGCCCCGCACCGCAGGCAACATATCGGCACCCTGCGCGATCATGTCCTCGGTCGTGGTGCGCAGTGCGGCGATCGACATGGCGGCGGTCTCGGCCCCGGCGAAATCGGCACGGTCGCGCGCCTCGCGCAGCAGCGCGGCGGTGATCGCGGTCAGGCGGGCGTGCTGCATGTGGTGCAGATGGTCGGCCTTGGTCGCGGCGAACAGGATCTTTTCGACCCGCTTGCCACCCAGCAAGGACGCCAGAAACCCCGTCACGCCGGGCCGGAACGCCATCAGGATCGAGGCCATCGACTGGCGCAGATCTTCCAGCGCGGCGGGGCCGGCATGGATGGCACCCAGCACATCGACCAGCACCACCTGGCGGTCGATACGGGCGAAGTGATCGCGGAAGAACGGTTTGACGATCTGCGCCTTATACGCCTCATACCGGCGTGCCATTTCCCGGCCCAGCGATCCGCGCGGATAATCGGCCTCGGGCACAGGGGCGAAGGTCAGCACCGGCGATCCGGCCATTTCCCCCGGTAGCAGGAACCGCCCCGGCGAACAATCCGACCACCCCGCCGCCCGCGCGGCATGCAGATGGTCGGTGAATGTCTGCGCCAGGGCTTTGGCGGCGGGCTCGTTGAATTTGCCCGCCAGATCGGCGGCGGCCAAAGCGGCCAGATAGGCCTCGGCCCCCGGTCGCAGCGGCAAACGCGCCAGAACGCCCGCCGCCCATTGCGCATAGGTTTTGTCCAGCAGCCCCAGATCCAGCAGCCATTCGCCCGGATAATCGACAATATCCAGATGCACGGTGCGCAGGCCGCGCAGCCCCCCCAGCAGCCCCGAGGGCGCAACGCGAAAGCTGAGCCGCATCTCGGACACCGCCCGCGTCCCCTCGGGCCAATGCGGCGCGGGGCCGGTCAGCGCCGACAGATACCCCTCATAGTCAAAACGCGGCACGGTATCATCGGGCTGCGGCTGCAAGAAGGCCGCGCGGATATTCGCCGCGCCGGTCAGCGCGGGCATCCGCCCCCGGTCCAGCAGATTGGCCACCAGCGATGTGATGAAAACCGTCTTGCCTGCCCGCGACAGGCCGGTCACGCCCAGACGGATCGTCGGCTCAAACAGCGCCCCGGTGACCTGCGCCCCCAGATTTTCGATGCTGCGACCGATGCCATCGGCAATGTCGGATATTCCCAAGGCCAGCCCCTTCGCGTCTTTTCAGAAGGATAGGGGCTGACGGAAAGGATTTACAGGGGGCGGCGCGTGATTTCACGCCACCGCAGGATCATTCGGCCATCAGGCGCGAGACGATGACCACAACCTCGGGCTTCTTGCCGACCTCTTCCATGGTGACCTGACGGGCGATGCGGCGCAGCGCCTCATCCATCTTGTCATCCGAGGTGATCACCTTGCGCGGCACCCGGCTGAGGAAATCGGCCAGTTCGTCCTCGATCAGGTCGCCCAGAGGGGTCTTGGAACGGCCCACTTCCGGCAGGCCCATCGTTTCCACCCAGGCATCACCCAGCGGTTGATCATCCTCGTCGATGATCACCGTCAGCAGCACCAGACCGTTCAGCGCCATCCGCATCCGGTCGCGCACAACCCCGTCCATCGCCCCGATCAGCACCGAGCCATCCAGATAGATCCGCCCGGCATCGACATATTCGGCGATTTTCGGCACGTCGCCGGTGATGTCCAGCATGGTGCCGTTCACTGCCACCGCCGAGGGAATCCCCTTGGCCACGCCCAGTTTCGCATGTTCGCGCAGGTGGCGATGTTCGCCGTGCATCGGGATCAGGGCCTTGGGGCGCAGCAGTTCATGCACCGCCTCCAGATCCGGGCGATTGGCATGGCCCGAAACGTGATACAGGCCGTCGTGGTCATCAACCACATCGACGCCCATTTCCGAGAAGCTATTGATGATACGGATCACGCCGCGTTCATTGCCCGGGATCACCCGCGACGAGAACAGGAACGTATCCCCCGCCTTCAGTTCCAGCCCCAGATACCTGCCCCGGCTCAGCTGCGCCGTGGCGGCGCGGCGTTCGCCCTGCGATCCGGTGACGATCAGCAACAGGTTCTCGCGCGGGACCTCGGCGGCGTCTTCCACCGAGATCGTGCCCGGCATCCCCAGCAGCACCCCGGTTTCCTCGGCCGCCGTCACCATTTTCTTCATCGCCCGGCCCAGCAGACAGACCGAGCGCCCGGCTGCCTTGCCCGCCTCGGCCAATGTCTTCAGCCGCGCGACATTCGACGCGAAGGTGGTGGCGACCACCATGCCCGTCTGCTCGGCCATGAAGGCCCGCAGCGGTTCGGCCAGCGTCGCTTCGGACCGGCCCGGATGGGGGGAGAACACATTGGTGGAATCGCAGGTCAGCACCTTGACCCCCTGCCCCTCGTTGGCGATCTCATGCCACAGCACCGGGTCAAAGGCCTCGCCCACCACCGGATTGCCATCCAGCTTGAAATCACCGGTATGCACCACGCGCCCGGCGGGCGTATCAATGACCAGCGCCGAGCTTTCGGGGATCGAATGGCTGAGCGGCACGAATTGCACCCGGAACGGGCCGGCCTCGATCACCTTCGGGCGGGGTTCGACGATGGTGATGGCATCGCCAGGCAGGCCCGCCTCTTCCATTTTCAGCGCCCCCAGCCGGCCGGTGAATTTCCGCGCATAGACCGGCTTTTTCAGCTTGGGCCACATATGCGCCAGCGCACCGATATGGTCTTCATGGGCATGGGTGATGAAAATCGCCTCAATCCGGGCGACATTCTGTTCCAGCCAGGCCAGATCGGCCATGATCAGATCAACCCCCGGCGTGCCGTCCATATCCGGGAAGGTCACCCCCAGATCAATGACGATCAGTTTTTCCTTCCCCACCGGTCCGTAGCCATACACATAGGCATTCATGCCGATTTCACCGGCGCCCCCGAGAGGAAGGTAGATCAGACGGTCACTCACGCAGCCAGCCCCCTATTATAATCATGGATGAGCCGCAGCCCGTGAATCGTCAGGTCGTCCTCGACCTTGTCGAACAGGTCAAACCCCTGATCGAACAAAGTCGCAAGCCCCCCTGTTGCAATAACCCGCATCGGACGGTCACGTTCCGCCCGGATTTTCCGGACGACCCCTTCGACCAGACCGATATACCCCCAAAACACACCAGATTGAATACAGGCAACCGTATTCGTGCCGATCACCTTTTCCGGGTGGGTAATATCGACATGCGGCAGCGCGGCGGCGGCCATATGCAGGGCCTCCAGCGACAGGTTCACGCCGGGCGCAATCACCCCGCCGATATAGGCGCCATCGGTATCGACCACATCAAAGGTGGTCGCCGTGCCGAAATCGACCACGACCAGATCACCGCCATGACGGTCAAACCCCGCCACGGTGTTCACCAGACGGTCCGGCCCCACCGTCGTCCCCTGATCGACGCGCGGCGCCACCGGCAATTCACACCCCGGCTTGCCCACCACATAGGGCCGACATTCATAGTAGCGGTTGCACAGGACCCGCAGATTGAACACCACGCGCGGCACGGTCGAGGAAATGATCGCCTCGGAGATCCGTGCGGGGATCCCCTTCAACGTCATCAGCGTGCTGAGCCAGACGAAATACTCATCCGCCGTGCGCCGATGATCGGTGGCAATCCGCCAAGTCGAGACGAAGCTGTCGCCATCCCAGATCGAGAACACGGTGTTGGTATTGCCACAATCGATGCACAGCAGCATGGCGCCCCCTTAAAACGGCCGGTTGAATGGCCCGCAATATGCGGCGAAAAACAAGATCAGAAAAACACATCGGCGGCCGAGATGGCCTCGGTGCCGCGTGTGGTGCGCAAGATCATCGCGCCGGTATCATCGATTGTCTCGAAGACACCTTCGCTGGTGCGCGTCTGGGTGCGTGCGATCACCGGCTGTCCCAGCCGTGCCGCCCGTGCCAGCCATGCGGTGCGGATCGGGGCAAAACCCTGGGTCTGGTAGACCCGCGACAATTGATCAAACGCCAGCGCCAGAGGCGGCAGGAACAGATCCGGCGCAATGGTGATGCCGGTTTCCCCCAACAGGCTGACAGGGGCCACCGCGCCGGGTTCGACCTGCGATGAGGGTGGCGCCGCCTGTAGATTGACCCCGAAGCCGATGGCCAGATGCGTCGCCCCCGCACCGATGGTTTCCAGCAAGATCCCGGCGATCTTGCCGCCGTTCAGCAACACGTCATTCGGCCATTTGATCGCCAGCCGCGCATGTGGCCCCGCCACCCGCGCCAGTGCCTGATCCAGCGCCAGCGCCGCCACAAAGGAATACAACGCGGTATGCGCCAGATCCATCTGCGGCCGGAACAGGATCGTTGCCGCCATATTGCCCGCAGGCATCCGCCAGGCACGACCACGACGCCCCCGCGCCGCGGTCTGTTCACGTGCCATGATCCAGGCAGGTTCGCTCAGATGCGGTGCCAGCCGTGCCGCCTCGGACATCGTGCTGTCGATGGAACCCAGGGCATGGCGTGCCACCCCCTGGGGCCATTCGGCCAGATCGCTGGGCATCAGATCATTGGACAAGGGAGGCTGCCGCCGTCGCCGTGGCGCCTTCCAGGCCAAACAGGTTGACCGCCCCCGCCAGCGTGACCAGCGCCACCAGCATCAGCAAGCCCAGCTGCACCACCGGCATCCGGTTGTCCAAAGTGTCGCTCTCTTCTGCGAAATACATGTAGTAGATGATCCGCAGGTAATAATAGGCCGCGATCACCGAGGCCAGAATACCCAGACCCGCAACCCAGACATAGCCGCCCGTCAGCGCCGCCTTGATCACCGCCAGCTTGGCAAAGAACCCCAGCATCGGCGGCACCCCGGCCAGCGAGAAGAACAGCACCAGCACCGCCCAGGCCCGCACAGGCTGATACCGCGCATAACCGTTCAGCGCCGTCAGCCGGGTGACCGGTTGTCCATCACGTTCCATCGACAGGATGAAGGCGAAGGCCCCGATATTCGTCGCCACATAGATCGTCATGTACAGCAAGGTCGCCTGCACCCCCGCCGCCGTGCCCGCCAACAGGCCCAGCAACGCAAAGCCCATATGGCTGATCGAGGAATAGGCCATCAACCGCTTGATATCGGTCTGCACGATCCCGGCGATGGCGCCCAGAAACATCGACGCCAATGCGATCAGCGCGATCACCTGGCCCCAATCGGCGGTGACCTGACCGAACGCGTCAAACAGCAGCCGGCCGATCAAGGCCATCGCCGCGATCTTCGGTGCCGTCGCAAAGAAGGCCGTGACCGGTGTGGGCGACCCTTCATAAACATCGGGCGTCCACATGTGGAACGGCACCGCCGAGACCTTGAACGCCAGCCCCGAGATCATGAACACCATGCCGAACAGCACGCCAATCGGCAGATGGCCGTTCTGCACCACGGTCAGGATCCCGGCGAAACTGGTGGTTCCGGCAAAGCCATAGGTCAGCGACGCGCCATACAGCAAGATGCCCGAGCTGAGCGAGCCCAGAACGAAATACTTCAACCCGGCCTCGGACGAACGCGCCGAATCCCGCCGCAGCGCCGCCACCACATACAGCGACAGCGACATCAGCTCGAGGCCCAGATACAGCGCCATCAGATCCCCGGCCGAGACCATCATCATCATGCCGACCACCGCCAGCGCCACCAGCACCGGGAATTCAAACCGCAGCAGGTTGCGGCGTTGCATGTAATCTGCACTCATCGCCATGACGGCCGCAGCCGAGAACAGCGCCACCACCTTGACGAAGCGCGCATAGGCATCATCGATGAACAGCCCGCCAAAGGCTGCCCGCGTCCCGGTGCCGCCCGCGCCGATCCACAGCCCCAGCAGCAACATCACCCCGATGGTCGCCCACAGCAGGATCGGCGCCGCCTTGTCCTTACCGGTCCAGACCCCGAACAGCAGCGCGGCCATGGCATAGAGCGCCAGCAGGAACTCGGGCAGGACGGTGGAGAAATCCGCAGAAGTCATCGTCTTTTCCCCTTCACTGACCAACCGCCAGGGCGGCGATGGCAGCATCATAATTCTGCACAAGTTGCGCGACCGTCGGGCCGACAATATCGGTGATGAAGGCAGGATAGACACCCAAAACCACGATCAGCACCACCAGCGGCACCAACATCAGCTTTTCGCGCAGATCCAGATCCTTCAACCCTTTCAGGCTGTCCTTGACCAGCGGCCCCAGGAAGATGCGGCGATACAGCCACAACCCGTAGGCCGCCGACAGGATCACCCCGGTCGCCGCGAAGAACCCGATGGTGCTATGCGCCTTGAACGCCCCGGTCAGCGCCAGGAATTCCCCGATGAACCCGGATGTCCCCGGCAGCCCGATATTGGCCATCGTATAGAACATGAAGATGGCGGCATAGGCGGGCATACGCTTCATGATGCCGCCATAGGCGGCGATTTCGCGCGTATGCAGCCGTTCATACAAAACACCGACCGACAGGAACAATGCCGACGACACCACCCCGTGCGACAGCATCTGGAACATCGCGCCGTCGATCCCCTGCTGGTTGACCGCGAAGATCCCGATGGTGACAAAGCCCATATGCGCGACCGAGGAATAGGCGATCAGCCGTTTCATATCGGTCTGCATCAGCGCCACCAGAGACGTCCAGATGATGGCGATCACCGACAGCACCATGATGAAATCGGCCATCTGCGCCGCCCCCGCCGGGAACATCGGCAGCGAGAAGCGCAAGAACCCGTATCCGCCCATCTTCAGCAAGATCGCCGCAAGATCGACCGAGCCCGCCGTGGGCGCCTGAACGTGGGCATCGGGCAGCCAGGTATGCACCGGCCACATCGGCACCTTGACCGCGAAGGACACAAAGAACGCCAGGAACAGCAGGGTCTGCATACCGCCCGGAATGCTGATGCCCAGCACATGCAGGGTTTCCGTGGGGAAGCCGTATTTCATCAACTCGGTGATGTCGGTGGTGCCGGTCTGCACGAACATCGCGATCATCGCCACCAGCATGATCACCGAGCCGAAGAACGTGTACAGGAAGAACTTGAACGTCGCATAGATCCGCTGCCGTCCGCCCCAGATGCCGATCACCAGGAACATCGGGATCAGGCTGGCCTCGAAGAACAGGTAGAACAGCACCATATCCAGCGCGGTGAACACCCCGATCATCAGCCCTTCCAGGATCAGGAAGGTAACCATGTATTCCTTGACGCGCCGGTTCTCGATCCAGGCGGCGCCGACAGTGATCGGCATCAGGAAGGTGATCAGCACCACGAACAGCACCGACAGGCCGTCGACGCCGACCTTGTATTTCATCCCCAGAACCCAGTCGTATTCCTCGACGAACTGGAACCCGGGATTGCTGCGGTCAAACCCGAACAGCAGGAACAGCGAAATCAGGAAGGTGACGACCGTCGTGATCAGCGCGAACCAGCGCGCGTTGCGATCAGCCGCCTCATTCTGGGCGCGCTGCACCAGCGCCAGAATGGTTGCCGCGACAAGGGGCAGAAACGTGATGATGGAAAGCAGGTTTTCCATTAGTGAGACCCCCCGGCCAGTACGACCCAGAACATCAGGACGACCAGGCCGACAACCATGGCGAATGCGTAGTGGAACAGATAGCCGGACTGCGCCCGACCGGCGAGACGGGCCAGCATCGGCACGATGCCAAGCGCGATCCCGTTGACGGTGCCGTCAATGATCTTCACGTCACCCTTCTTCCAAAGCAGATTGCCCAGACCGGTCGTGGTGCGCACGAACAGCACGTTGTAGATTTCGTCGAAATACCACTTGTTCAGCAAGAACCGGTAGAGCAGCCCAAATTTCCCCGCCATCCGCGCCGGCAGGCCCGGATCACGCATGTAGAACAGCCAGGCCACCGCAAAGCCGATCAGCATGGCGACGAAGGGCGAGGCCTTGACCCAGACCGGGGCGTGGTGCGCGGCCTCCAGCACATGGGTGTTCAGGGCCGGGCTGCTGATTTCGGCGCCTTCCATTGCGAAGAAGGTGGCGATCCCGGCCTCATCCCCAAAGAAACTGCCATACCAAACCATCCCGGCAAAGACCGCACCCACCGCCAGCACCGCCAACGGGATCAGCATCACCAGCGGGCTTTCATGCGCGTGATCATGCGCATGGCTGTCACCACGCGGCGCGCCGAAGAACGTCAGGAACATCAGGCGCCAGGAATAGAACGCGGTGAACATCGCCGCGATCACCAGCAGCCAGAACGCATAGCCCGAACCACCGCCCCAGGCGCCCTCGATAACCGCATCCTTGGACAGGAACCCGGCAAAACCGATATGGGTCAGCGGAATACCCACCCCGGTAATGGCCAGCGTGCCCAGCAACATCGCCCAGAACGTCAGCGGGATTTTTGACCGCAAGCCGCCGTAATTGCGCATATCCTGTTCATGGTGCATCGCGGTGATCACCGACCCCGCCCCCAGGAACAGCATCGCCTTGAAGAACGCGTGGGTGAACAGGTGGAACATCGCCACCGGATACAGACCCACACCCGCCGCGACGAACATGTAGCCCAGTTGCGAACAGGTCGAATAGGCGATGACCCGCTTGATATCGTTTTGCACCAACCCCACCGTCGCTGCGAAGAACGCGGTGGTGGCGCCGATGATGACGACGAAATGCCGGACATCGGTAGCATATTCATAGACCGGCGACATCCGCGCCAGCAAGAACACCCCGGCGGTCACCATGGTGGCGGCGTGGATCAGGGCGGACACCGGTGTCGGCCCCTCCATCGCGTCGGGCAACCAGGTGTGCAGGAACAACTGCGCCGATTTCCCCATCGCGCCGACGAACAGGAAGAAACTGACCAGCTCAACGGCGTTCCAATGCCCCCACAGGAAGGGCACCGTGGTTTGCGCCATCACCGGCGCGGCGGCAAAGATCGTGTCGAAATCCAGCGACCCGGCCAGATAGAAACAGCCGAACATCCCCAGCAGGAACCCGAAATCCCCGACCCGGTTCATGATAAAGGCCTTGATCGAGGCCGCCCCGGCCGACGGCTTCTTGAAATAGAACCCGATCAGCAGATAAGAGGCGACGCCCACCCCCTCCCAGCCGAAGAACATCTGCAAAAGGTTGTCGGCGGTCACCAGCGCCAGCATGGTGAAGGTGAAGAACGACAGATAGGCAAAGAAGCGGGCCTTGTAGGGCTCATCCGGGTCGAATTCCGGGTCATGCGCCATATAGCCCCAGCTATACAGATGCACCAAGGCTGACACCGTGGTGACCACGATCAGCATGATCGAGGTCAGCCGGTCCAGCCGCAGCCCCCAGCTGACATCCATCGTGCCGGATTCCAGAAACCGCATCAGCGTGATGTGCCGCGTCGTGCCGTCAAAGCCCAGAAACACGATCCAGCTGAGCACACAGGCCAGAAACAACAACCCTGTGGTCAGCGCCAGCGCGCCTTTTTCCCCGATCAGCCGCCAGCCGAAACCGGCCACGACCGCACCGAACAGCGGGGCAAGAAGAATGATCGTTTCCATACCCTTACCCCTTCATCACGTTCACATCTTCGACCGCGATCGTGCCACGGTTGCGGAAGAAGACGACAAGGATCGCCAGGCCGATGGCGGCCTCGGCCGCAGCAACGGTCAACACGAACATGGTGAAGATCTGGCCCACCAAATCGCCCGAAAAGGCAGAAAAGGCGACCAGGTTGATATTCACCGCCAGCAGCATCAACTCGATCGACATCAGGATGACGATGACGTTCTTGCGGTTGACGAAGATGCCGAAAATGCCGGTGACGAACAGAACCGCCGCCACCCCCAGATAATGTTCAAGCCCGATCATCGCGTCCCTCCGGGGTTTTCCCCGATACAAATTCCGTCCGCATCACAGCCCCTGCCCCGGTTTGACATCCACCAGTTCCAGCGATTTGGCCGGATCACGGTGCATCTGCTGAATCACGTTTTGCCGTTTCACATCGGTGCGGTGGCGCAGCGTCAGCAAGATCGCCCCGATCATCGCCACCAGCAGAACCAGCGCCGAGGCCTGGAACAGATACAGATATTTGTCATAGATCAGCAGCCCGAGCGCCTTGGTGTTCTGCACATCCACCGGCGCCGGCGCCTGATGCAGTGCCGATGCGCCATCGGCCGATTGCCAGGCCCCGAACCCGATGCCCAGTTGCATCAGCATTACCAACGCGATCAACAGGCCCAGCGGCAGATATTTCACCAACTCTCCGCGCAGGGCCGCGAAATCGACATCCAGCATCATCACGACGAACAGGAACAGCACCGCCACCGCGCCGACATAGACGATGATCAGCAACATGGCGACGAATTCCGCGCCCATCAGCACGAACAGCCCCGAGGCTGACAGGAATGTCAGGATCAGCCACAGCACCGAATGCACCGGGTTCCTCGCCATCACCACCATGAAGCCCGCGACCGCCGCCACAACCGCGAACAGCCAGAATGCAAACACCATCATGTGTTTTCTCCCGATTTCTCGTCAAAGACCGCGCGCGCGATTTCCAGCGCGCGGGTCATGGCGGGCACGCCGCCGAACATACTCATCTGAAAGATCGCCTCTGCGATCTCGCGCTGTGTCGCGCCCGCTTCCAGTGCATGGCGGATGGCCAGGCGCAGCTGCGCATCGGCCTGCGCCCCCAGGACCGTCAGCGCCGCGATGGTCAGCAACAACCGGGTACGCGCATCCAGCCCCTCGCGGTTGAAGGTCTTGCCAAACCACATTTCCATCATGTCCTTCGACATGGTGGGGAAGAATTTCTCGAAATTGAGGGGACTGAAATTTTCCAATGCGGGATTGAACAGGCGGGCCATTTCGGTCCCCTGCTCCATCATCGTATTGAACAGCTTCGAGAATTCCTCGTTCATCTGTAGGGTGCGTCCATTTCGATGTTGCGGGCGATCTCGGATTCCCAACGCGCGCCATTGTCCAGCAGCTTGGCCTTGTCGTAGAACAGTTCTTCGCGGGTTTCGGTGGCGAATTCAAAATTCGGCCCCTGAACAATGGCATCGACCGGGCAGGCTTCCTGACAGAAACCACAATAAATGCACTTCGTCATGTCGATATCGTAACGCGTGGTCCGGCGCGAGCCATCGGCCCGGGGTTCCGCGTCGATAGTGATCGCCTGCGCCGGGCAGATCGCCTCGCACAGCTTGCACGCGATGCAGCGTTCCTCACCGTTGGCATAGCGGCGCAGCGCATGTTCCCCCCGGAAACGCGGCGACAACGGCCCCTTTTCATGCGGATAGTTCAGCGTCACCTTGGGCGCGAAGAAATACCGCATCCCGATGCCGAAGCCCTTGATGAAATCCCACAGGACGAAATATTTCGCCGCGCGTGCATAATCGAATGCCATCGTCTCAGCCCCCCATCGTCCAGCGGGCCCAGAAGCCGCCGAGAACTTCGAATTTCGCCAGGAATGCCACGATCACCACCCAGGCCAGTGACAACGGCAGGAATACCTTCCAGCCGATACGCATCAGCTGGTCATAGCGGTAGCGCGGCGTGATCGCCTTGATCATCGAGAACACGAAGAAACAGGCCGCCATCTTGATCACCATCCACCATACCCCATCGGGCAAACCGGGAATGGGGCTGAGCCAGCCGCCAAAGAACAACAGCGAGATCAGCGCGCACATCAGCACGACGGCCATCAACTCACCGATCATGAACAGCAGGAACGGCGTCGAAGAATATTCGACCTGATACCCCGCGACCAGTTCCGATTCCGCCTCGGGCAGGTCAAACGGCGGGCGGTTGGTTTCCGCCAGCGCCGAGATGAAGAACAGCGCCACCATCGGCAGGTGCGGCAGCCAGTACCAGTTCAGCAGGCCGAAAGACCCCTTTTGCGCCGCGACGATATCGCCAAAGTTCATGGATCCCGTCGAGATGATTACCCCGATGATGATCAGACCGATCGACACCTCGTAGGACACCATCTGTGCCGCCGAGCGCAGCGACCCCAGGAACGGGTATTTCGAGTTCGACGCCCATCCCCCCATGATCACGCCATAGACCTCCAGCGAGGACACGGCAAAGATATAGAGGATGGCCACGTTGATATCGGAAATCACCCAGCCAGTATTCCACGGGATCACCGCCCAGGCGATCACCGGCAGAATGAAGGACAGCATCGGCGCCAGGAAATACACCGATTTGTCGGCTCCCGCCGGCACGACGATTTCCTTGATGATGTATTTACCGAAGTCGGCAAAACTTTGCAGAAGACCGAAGACGCCGACCACGTTCGGGCCACGCCGCATCTGCACCGCCGCCCAGATCTTGCGATCCGCATACATCAGAAAGGCCAGTGCGACCAGAATACAGACCGTGACCAGAAGACATTGCCCCAGAATCAAGAGGAATGTTCCGAATGGTGTTGCCAGAAACTCAGCCATTTTGTCCCTCTGACCGCCTTGCCTTCGACCGCGAGGGTGGTTGATGCCCCGCCCACGCCTGCCGCGTCCTCAATTGCATCATATCGCCGGAATGTTCTTTTCCGCGCATTCATTCATCATTGCCCGCGCCTCGACCTTGTCGAAGCCGCGCGGGTTGCCCTTGCCGATCATGTAGACCGCCTGCCCGCGCCAGGTGCCGCCCGACTTGCTGACCACGGTGCGGATCTGGCGCGCCGTATCCATGCCACGGATCAATGTGTATTGCGCCGCCGCGCATTTCAGATAGGCGGCCACGGCGGCATCGGTCTCGGTGCCCTTCAGCGCAACGCGCAGATCGACCAGTTCGGCATCCAGCATCCGGGTTTCGACGCCCAGATAGGTGATATCTTCCACCGGTGCGGCTTCGGCCCCGGTTTTGGTTTCGGGCTTGGTCTCGGGCGATGCGGCCAGAACCGGCGGGCAGACCATTGCCGCCACCAGAGCCATTGCCACGATTTGCGCCCTTGCCATCATCGCCTTACTCCGCCGCCAGCGACGAACCCGCCGCGCGTGCCTTGTGCAGGGCCGAACATTCGGCCATCACCACCGAGGCCCGCGCAATCGGGTTGGTGAAATAGAAATCCGCAATCACCGGGCGGAACGTCGCGCGGCCCATGTCGCGCAGGGCCACCGGGGTCCAGGCGTTCTCCGGCACCATGTCGATCTGCGCCAGATGCGGCACCGCCGCCACCAGCCCCCGGCGCAGACCGGCCAGATCGTTCCACGGCTGCACGGCGCCCAGTTCGGCCGACAGCGCACGCAAAATCGCCCAGTTCTCCTTGGCCTCGCCCGGCGCGAACCCGGCGCGGAAGGCCAGTTGCGGCCGCCCCTCGGTGTTGACGAACAGGCCGTTTTCCTCGGTATAGGCGGCGGCGGGCAGGATGATATCAGCCCGCATCGCGCCCCGGTCGCCGTGGCTGCCCTGATAGATCACCAGCGGACCACCCTCGGACAACGGCTTGATGTCGATTTCATCGGCGCCCAGATTGTAGATCACCTCGACGCCCTGCACGGCGGCGGCCAGACCGCCTTCGGTCACCGCGCCCACATCCATCGCGCCGACACGTCCGGCGGCGGTGTGCAGCATCAGGTATTTGCCGCCCAGCTTTTCGGCCAAGGCCATGGCATGGGCGATCACCGCCTCGCCATCGGCCTCGGAAACCGCGCCCTGGCCCAGAATGACCAGCGCGTCCTCGGTCGGTTCAGCCTGCGCCAGCAGATCGGCCAGCGCGGCGCGATCCGTTCCGGCCAGGGTATATTCGTAGGTCAGGTCCACCTCGCCCCCGACCAGAGTGATCTTCGCGCCATTGCCCCAGGCCTTGCGCAAACGCGCGTTCAGCACCGGCGCCTCATCGCGCGGGTTGGTGCCGATCAGGATGATGCTCTTGGCGGTATCAATATCGGCAATCGCCGCCGTGCCGACATAGGCCGAACGGTTGCCCACCGGCAGCCGCGCGCCATCGGTGCGGCATTCAACGGCACCGCCAAGCCCGTTGATCAGCTGTTTCAACGAGAACGCCGCCTCGACCGGGGCCAGATCGCCCACCAGCCCCAGCACCTTGCGCCCGGTCAACGCACGCGCGGCGGCGGCCAGCGCCTCGGCCCAGCTGGCCTTGCGCAGTTTACCGCCTTCACGAACATAGGGCACATCCAGCCGCTGCCGCCGCAGACCATCCCAGATGAAGCGGGATTTGTCGGAAATCCATTCCTCATTTACCGCGTCATGGTTGCGCGGCAGAATGCGTTTCACCTCACGCCCCTTGGTGTCGATACGGATATTCGACCCGAGCGCGTCCATCACGTCGATGGACTCGGTCTTGGACAATTCCCAGGGCCGCGCGGTGAACGCATAGGGTTTCGAGGTCAGCGCCCCCACCGGGCACAGGTCGATGATATTGCCCTGCAGGTTCGAATCCAGCGTCATGTTCAGGTAGGATGTGACCTCGGCATCTTCGCCGCGCCCGGTCTGGCCCATCTGGGTGATACCCGCCACCTCGGTGGTGAACCGCACGCAGCGGGTGCAGGAAATGCACCGCGTCATCTTGGTGGCAACCAAAGGCCCCAGATTCAGATCGTCCGAGGCCCGTTTCGCCTCGCGGTAACGCGAGAAATCAACGCCATAGGCCATCGCCTGATCCTGCAGATCGCATTCGCCGCCCTGATCGCAGATCGGGCAATCCAGCGGGTGGTTGATCAGCAGGAATTCCATCACCCCTTCGCGGGCCTTCTTGACCATCGGCGAATTGGTCTTGATCACCGATGGTTCGCCATTCGGGCCGGGACGCAGATCCTTGATCTGCATGCCACAGGACGCGGTGGGCTTGGGCGGGCCCCCCATCACCTCGACCAGACACATCCGGCAGTTGCCGGCGATCGACAGCCGTTCATGATAGCAGAACCGCGGCACCTCGGCGCCGGCCTGTTCGCAGGCCTGCAGGATGGTCAAGTTCGGGTCCACCTCGACCTCTTGGCCATCAACGATGATTTTGCGAAGGTTCGACATGATCAGACCTGTCTGTTGCGGTTGCGGGCGAGGCCCGTGGTTTGATTGGCCGAGCTCATGCGCAGCCCTGCGGATAGATCCAGGCACCATCCCGGAAATTGTCTTCGGTCGAGGATTTCACCCGTCCGCCACACAGCCGATCCGCGGCGCGGCGCGCCTCGGCCCCGTCGGAATAGGTGAATGGCACCGTCGTGCGATGGACGAACAACCCCTGTTCCCCCTGCGATGCGGCATAGCCCGCGACCACCGGTGCAGGCACAGGTGGCGCAGCGCAGGCCGCAAGGGCCAAAGGCCCGATCAGGGAAAACGCACGTTTCATTCCGCCGCCATCGCCCCCATGCGCCCGGTCTTGCGGGCCTTGATACGGTCTTCGATTTCCTCACGGAAATTGCGGATCAGCGCCTGGATCGGCCATGATGCGGCGTCACCAAGGGCGCAGATCGTGTGGCCTTCGACCTGTTTGGTGACGTTGAACAGCATATCGATTTCTTCGACCTCGGCCTCGCCGGTCACCATGCGTTCCATCACCCGCATCATCCAGCCGGTGCCTTCACGGCAGGGCGTGCATTGGCCACAGCTCTCATGCTTGAAGAATTTCGACAGTCGCCAGATCGCCTTCACCACATCGGTGGATTGATCCATCACGATCATGCAGGCGGTGCCCATCGACGATTTCGCCTCACGCAGGCCATCGAAATCCATGATGACGTCTTCGCAATGCTCGGCGCGCAGGATGGGGCACGAGGCCCCGCCCGGAATGATCGCCTTAAGGTTCTTCCAGCCCCCACGCACGCCGCCGCCGTATTTCTCGATCAATTCGCGCATCGGGATCGACATCGATTCCTCGATCACGCAGGGCGTGTTGACGTGCCCCGACATGGCGAACAGCTTGACGCCGGTATTGTTCGGGCGCCCAAAACCCGCGAACCAATCGGCGCCGCGCCGCAAGATGGTCGGCACCACCGAGATCGACTCGCAATTGTTCACCGTGGTCGGGCAGCCATACAATCCCGCCCCCGCCGGGAACGGCGGCTTCATCCGCGGCATTCCCTTTTTGCCCTCAAGGCTTTCCAGAAGCGCGGTTTCCTCGCCGCAGATATAGGCGCCCGCACCGTGATGCAGATAGACGTCGAAGTCATAGCCCGATTTGCAGGCGTTGCGGCCCAGGAAACCGGCGTCATAGGCCTCATCAATCGCCTGTTGCAGCGCCTCTTTTTCGCGGGTGTATTCGCCCCGGATATACAGATATGCGGCCGCCGCCCCCATCGCAAAGCCTGCAATCAATGCGCCTTCGACCAGGCAATGCGGATCGTGGCGCATGATTTCCCGGTCCTTGCAGGTGCCGGGTTCGGATTCGTCACAGTTGATCGTCAGGAACGAAGGCCGCCCGTCGGGCGACGCCTTGGGCATGAACGACCATTTCAGCCCGGTCGGGAACCCGGCCCCCCCCCGGCCACGCAGCCCAGACGCCTTGATCTGTTCGATGATCCAGTCGCGGCCATTCGCCAGAATGCCCGCCGTATTGTCCCAATGGCCGCGCATCATCGCGCCCTTCAACGAGCGGTCGTGCATCCCATAGAGGTTGGTAAAGATCCGGTCCTGATCTTTCAGCATCTCGTTTCCCTCAGTTGGTGGACCATCGGTCCCCGGCCTTGCGGATACGGGTCGCCCCGCCTTGTGACCCCGTAAGGGTCAGTAATCGTTGGTCTTCGCCCGTTCGAGGAAGCGTTCAACCCCCTCGTTCACGATGATTTTCGCCTGCGCCACCCATTTGTCGCGCGAACACCGGCCTTTGAAACCCGGCACATTTTCATCGGCGAACAGGATTTCCTCGGCGCTCCAGGCCGCAATCTGGTCGAAGTGGAAAATCCCCCAGCCATGCAGCCGCTCTTCCAGCACCGGGCCGATCCCTTCGATGATCTTCAGGTCATCGGCCTGCGCGCCGCGTGCCGCCGGTAAGCCCACGGGCTGGCGGCCCATCTGGGCCACGGGTTGCGCCACCTTCTGTCCCGGCGCGGCCATGGCGGTGCCACCGGGCGCGGTTTCGGTCACTGCTTCGGGCTTGCCCTTATCCGCCACAACGGCCTGCTGCTTGGCGATACCGGTCACATCCACCGGCTTGTGTTCGGACGGTTTGGGTTCCGCCTTGGCCACCGCCGCCTGTTGCACCGCCGATTTGGGCCGGTCGGTGCCCATCACGCCAATCGGTCCACGCTGGCCCGACATTTGCCAAGGGGCACGCAGCGCCACCTCGGTGCCGTCGATATGCTTGAACGTATCGCCAATGGCGACGGCCAGACCGGTGGTGGCGTTGAATTCCTCACGCGCCCCGGCCGATTCCAGCAAGGCCACCTGTTCCCCCGCCCGTTCGGATGAGAACCGCCCGATGCGCGAACCGGGCCGGGGCGTTTGCCCGGAAACCAGTTCGTCGATCAGGGTCTCCAGACTCGCCTCGGACAGATCCTCAAAATAATCCTTGCCGATCTGGGCCATCGGCGCATTGGAACAGGCGCCCAGACATTCGACCTCTTCCCATGACAGCTTGCCATCCGCCGACAATTCGCCCGAATGCGCCGCAATCTTGCGCTTGCACACCGCGATCAGATCCTCGGAGCCGCGCAGCATGCACGGCGTGGTGCCACAGATCTGCAAATGCGCGACCGAGCCGACCGGGTTCAGCTGGAACATGAAATAGAAGGTCGCCACCTCCAGCGCGCGGATATAGGCCATATCCAGCATCCGTGCGACATATTCGATGGCCGGCTTGGTCAACCAGCCTTCCTGTTGCTGGGCGCGGAACAACAGCGGAATGATCGCCGAAGCCTGCCGTCCCAGCGGATATTTGGTGATCTGCGCCTCGGCCCAGGCCTGGTTCGCCGGGGTGAATTCAAAGGACGCGGGCTGTTCTTGATACAGGCGGCGCAACATTAGCGGTCGATCTCCCCGAAAACGATGTCCAGCGTGCCAAGAATCGCCGAAATATCGGCCAACTGATACCCGCGCGCGCAATCGTTCATGGATTGCAGATGGGCATAGGCGGGCGAGCGCAGCTTGGCCCGATAAGGCCGGTTGGTGCCATCAGACACCAGATAGACACCGAATTCGCCCTTGGGCGCCTCGACGGCGGCATAAACCTCACCGGCGGGAACGTGGAAGCCTTCGGTATACAGTTTGAAATGGTGGATCAGCGATTCCATCGACTGCTTCATGTCTGCGCGTTTGGGTGGAGCCATCTTGCCACGCGACAGAACCTCGCCCTTGACCTCGCGCAATTTGGCGCAGGCCTGCAGGATTATTTTCGTCGATTCCCGCATTTCCGCCATCCGCACCAGATAGCGGTCATAGCAGTCGCCATTCTTGCCGGTGCAAATTTTGAAGTCGAATTCATCATAGTTTTCATAGGGCTGCGAACGACGCAAATCCCATGCGAACCCCGAGCCACGCACCATGACCCCGGAATACCCCCAGCGGGTGATGTCTTCCTCGGTGATGTTGAAGATATCCACGTTGCGCTGTTTGAAGATCCGGTTTTCGGTCAGCAGCGTTTCGATATCATCCAGACGCCGGGGGAACTTGTTCGCCCAGGTCTCGATATCGTCGATCAGCGCGGGCGGCAGATCCTGATGCACCCCGCCCGGGCGGAAATAGTTCGCATGCAGACGCGCACCACAGGCCCGTTCGTAGAAGATCATCAGGTCTTCACGTTCCTCATAACCCCATAGCGGCGGGGTCAGCGCGCCGACGTCCATCGCCTGCGACGTCACGGCCAGCAGATGGTTCAGGATCCGACCGATTTCACAATACAGCACCCGGATGATCTGCGCTCGTTTCGGCACCTGGGTGCCGGTCAGCTTCTCGATCGCCAGACACCAGGCATGTTCCTGGTTCATCGGCGCGACGTAATCCAGCCGGTCGAAATACGGCAGGTTTTGCAGATAGGTGCGGCTTTCCATCAGCTTTTCGGTGCCGCGATGCAGCAGCCCGATATGCGGGTCGATCCGCTCGACGATTTCCCCGTCCAGCTCCAGCACCAGACGCAACACCCCGTGCGCTGCAGGGTGTTGCGGACCGAAGTTGATGTTGAAATTGCGGATCTGCTGTTCGTTCGTCAGCAGATCTTTCGAGCCGTCGTCATAATGGTTCTGCCGGATGCCGCCGTCCATCACGCGTTCCCCTCCGTGCCGGGCACAACCAGGGCCAGAAACTCGGCCTCGGTCATCGTCTGCGTCGCGTTGGCGATCGCATAATTGCCGGGTTTGCAATCAATGAAGATCTGTTGGGTCAATTCAAACTGCGCCGGGTCTTCAAAGCATTGAATAGACACAAACGTGCTGCTGCCATCCACCGTCCGCCAGGCGATATGCGATCCGCAATGGCCGCAAAACAGCCTCTCACCCCATTCGCTGGACGGATAGACACTCAGCGGTGCGCCGGGGATCAGTTCCAGCGGCGTTTCGCTTTCGACGCTGATGAACATGCCGCCGGACCATTTGCGGCACATCGAGCAATGACAGACCCCGGCGTCATGTTTCGGACGCGCGGTAAAGGTGCAATCGCCGCACAGGCAGGTGCCGGTCTGAACCTCGGTCATCCCTTGGCCTCCGCCTTTTCATCGCCGGGCAGCACGTATTTCGCACCCTCCCATGGCGACAGAAAATCGAATTGCCGATATTCCTGCACCAGCGTGACCGGTTCATAGACGACGCGCTTGCGCACCTCGTCATAGCGCACCTGGGTGTAGCCCGAGGTCGGGAAATCCTTGCGCAGCGGGTGGCCGCGGAAACCGTAATCGGTCAGGATCCGGCGCAAATCCGGGTGCCCCGAGAACAGGATACCGAACAGGTCGAACACCTCGCGCTCATACCAGTTCGCCGCCGGAAAGGCCGAGGTGACCGAGGGGACCATTTCCTCCTCGCGGACCGCAGCCTTGACCCGGATGCGCTGATTGCGCCACATCGACAGGAAATTCCACACGATATCAAAGCGTGCCGGACGTTCGGGCCAGTCGATGGCGGTCAGGTCGACCAGCGTCGAAAACTTGCAACTGGCATCGTCGCGCAGGAATTCGACGAATTCCACGATCGATCCCGGCGTGACGGTGACCGTCAACTGACCAAAGGCCACCTGCGTCGAGATCACGTCAGCAGGACGCTTTGCCACGATATGGGCCGCGAGTTCTTCAAGCGCGTCGCTCATCGTTCCCTCCTATCGCACCAGCGTGCCGGTGCGGCGGATCTTGCGCTGCAATTGCAGCACGCCATACAGCAGCGCCTCGGCCGAAGGCGGGCAGCCCGGCACATAGATATCGACCGGCACGATCCGGTCACAGCCGCGCACTACCGAATAGCTGTAGTGGTAATAACCGCCGCCATTGGCGCAGGACCCCATCGAGATCACATAGCGCGGCTCGGGCATCTGGTCGTAAACCTTGCGCAGGGCCGGCGCCATCTTGTTGGTCAGCGTGCCGGCCACGATCATCACATCCGACTGCCGTGGCGAGGCACGCGGCGCGGTGCCAAACCGTTCCAGATCATAGCGAGGCATCGAGGCATGAATCATCTCGACCGCGCAACAGGCCAACCCGAAGGTCATCCAGTGCAGCGAACCGTTGCGCGCCCAGGAAATCAGATCCTCGGCAGAGGTCAGCAAGAACCCCTTGTCCTGCAATTCGGTATTCAGCGCCCGCGTCGCGACCTCCCGGTCGGCGCCCGCCGTATTGGCCGAGGTCATCACGCCCATTCCAGCGCCCCCTTCTTCCATTCATAGGCAAAGCCGACGGTCAGGATGCCCAGGAAGGCCATCATCGACCAGAATGCCGTCATACTCAGATCGGCAAAGGCCACCGCCCAGGGGAACAGGAAGGCCACTTCCAGATCGAAGATGATGAACAGGATCGAGACGAGGTAGAACCGAACGTCGAATTTCATCCGCGCATCGTCGAAGGCGTTGAACCCGCATTCGTAGGCCGACACCTTTTCCGGGTCGGGATTGCGCACCGCCAGCACCACTGCCGACAGAACCAGAACCAGTCCCAGAACGACAGCCAATGCCAGAAAGACGAGAATGGGAAGGTATTCGCGCAACAGATCGTGCATCATTTGGCTCCCTCAGATCGCGACAAATCATCGCGCAGGTTCCGGCTAAGGAGAGCATTATCTGCCCCCCCCGCGCAGGTCAACTGGATGGCGGCATTTTTGCCAGTGAAAAGCGTTTTTCGCAGCCCCCGGCAGACTGAACGAAACAGTCTGGATTGTTGCGCAGGATAGAGAAGAAATCTTTTTAAATAAATGCTTTATCTTGGATACAGCTTTAACGTAACGCGACGTCAATCTTGACTGTTTCAGTCGGATACTGTTCAGTGACGCCTGAAACGGCACCGGAACATCGGGCAATTCCGCGCGCCGGAACGGCGGCTGGGCCGTCACCGTAACGGTGCGGATTGCTGCGATTTTTACGGATTTCAGCGCACCGCAGGGTGCGACATGTCATCGCACCTTCGGGCGGTTATCCATCACGTCGTCACGGCGCGGTCAGCGGTGTGATCAGACCGTTTTCCGTGACAATCAGGTCGAGCGGCTGATCGGTCGGCTCTATCGGCACCTGTGACACCTGTTGCGCGGCATAGGCGAAGCCAATGGCGGTGACCGGTCCCATGCGGCGCAACTGCTGCAACGTGCGGTCGTAAAACCCGCCCCCATATCCCAGCCGATAGCCGTGCCGATCAAAGGCGACCAGCGGCACGATCAGAACCTGCGGGGTGATTTCCTGTGCCACCTGCGGCACCTTGGCGCCGAACGGGCCGGGCTGCATGTCCATATCCGGTTGCCAGAGATGAAACACCAATGGCGCGCCCGCGGCGACGATCACCGGTACCGCCACCGGGCCGGAATAGCCCGACATCGCGGGAACGGGGTCGATCTCGGTGCGGATCGGCATATATCCCGCCAGCGGCGCCGCCCCGAAGCCTTGCAACAACCGTGCCAGATGCGCATTGGCCGCCGCCACGTCCTGCGACGCCCCGTCTTGCGCCCTATGGGCCACCCGTCGCGCGGCAAAGGCCACTTTGCGCAGCGCGTCCTTCACAGCAGAACCAGCGTGGCCAGCCCGAGGAACGCGAAAAATCCGACCATGTCGGTCATCGTGGTGACGAATGTCCCCGAGGCCAGCGCCGGGTCAGCCCCCAGCTTTTCCAGCGTCACCGGCACGATGATCCCGCCAAGCGCCGCCACGCACAGGTTGATCACCATCGCCGCCGCAATCACCAGACCCAGCTCCGGCATCGAGAACCAGAACGCCGCGACGAACCCCAGAACCACCGCGAATGTCGCCCCGTTCAACAGCCCCACCAACGCTTCGCGCCGGATCACCCGCCAGACGTTGCTCTCGGTCAGGTTCTTGGTGGCCAGGGCGCGCACCGCCACCGTCAGCGTCTGCGTACCCGCATTGCCCCCCATCGAGGCCACAATCGGCATCAGCACCGCCAGCGCGACAATCTGGCTGATCGAGGCCTCGAACAGGCTGATGATACTGGCCGCCGCCAGCGCGGTACACAGATTCACCGCCAGCCACGGCAACCGCTGCCGCACGGTTTCCAGCACGGTATCGGAGATCGAGCTTTCGTCGCCCACCCCCGCCAGACGCAGGATGTCTTCCTCGTGCTCGTCATCCAGAACCGCCATCGCGTCGTCAATGGTGATCACCCCCACCAGCCGGCCATCATCATCCACCACCGGGGCGGAAATCAGGTGATACTGGTTGAAGGCATAGGCCACGTCGGCCTCGGGCTGGGTGGCGGATATGGTGCGAAAGCTGTCTTCGGTGATCTCCTTCAGCGGCATGTCGCGGCGCTGCGCCAACAGCTTGCCCAGCGTCACATAGCCCAGCGGATGGTGTCCCGCATCGACCAGGATCACGTGGTAGAACTGATCGGGCAGTTCCTGATCGCGGCGCAGGAAATCAATCGTCTCGCCCACGGTCCAGTGTTCGGGCGCGGTCACCACCTCACGCTGCATCAGGCGCCCGGCGGAATATTCGGGATAGGCCAGCGACTGTTCCACCGCCGCCCGGTCGCTGTCATCCAGCGCGTCCAGAATGGCTTCCTGCTGCGGCTCTTCCAGATCCTCGATCAGGTCAACGACGTCATCCGAATCCATTTCCCGCACCGCTTCGGCCAGGACATGTTTCGGCAAGGTCGCAATGACCTCTTCGCGGATCGACTCATCCAGTTCGGACAGCACCTCGCCGTCCATCTCGCTGCCCCAAAGCAACAGGATCTCGCGCCGTTCGGCGGCAGAGACCTGTTCCAGAAGGTCGGCGATATCGGCCGCGTGCAGCGGCGCCATCAGCGTTTTCAGAAGATCGGCATCGCCATCATCGGCCGCCGCAACGATGCGTTCGACAAGCGCGTGGTCCAGCGCGAAATCTTCGTCCTCGCGCCCCTCATCCTCGGCCCGTTCGATCGCACGTTCTTCCGTCATGGCGCCCCCGATGTGGTGTTTCGGGCACAATACCCGCGGATGCGGGCAGGCAACAGGGGGCAGGCGCGAAAACGCCCGCCTGTCATGCAAACGTCATCAAACCTCTTCGACCAGCGCCACCCCGCGCAGCGACCGGATCGCCCCTTTCACCTGCGGATTGACCGGGAAATCAGGCCCCGCATTCAGGGTGAAGCGGTTGCCCGATACCGGATCGGTGACCGCGAAATGGATCGGGCCGCGCGTGCGCACCTTACCCTCATCCGCCAGCCGTTGCAGCAGCGCGGCGATGGAGCCGATTGCCTCGGGCGTGTCGATGTGGATCATCAACCCGGTCATGCCCACGTCCTGCGCCACGACGGCGTCGATCGGCTGCGCGCCCTGCGCCAGCATCTTGACGGTTTCGCCCTCGACATCGACCTTGACCGTCAGGATCACCCCCTGCCCCGGCTCCAGGAATTGCCGCGTGGCCTCCAGCGTGTCGGAAAACACCGTCACCTCGAACGGGCCGGTCGGGTCGGACAGCGACACGAAGGCGAACCGGTTGCCCTTGGCCGATTTGCGTTCCTGACGCACGGCCACCTGCCCGGCGATCTTGCCGATGAACGGGCCGTTCAGCGCCTTGGCCTGCACCTCGGCGAAGGTCATCACCTTCTTGCGTTTCAGCGCCGGCAGGTAATCATCCAGCGGATGGCCGGACAGATAGAACCCGATGGCCTTGTGTTCCTCGGCCAGACGTTCGGCGGGCAGCCAGTCATCGGTATCGGCCAGACGCGGCGGCGGCAGATCATCGCCCGCATCGCCAAACAACGACACCTGCGCCGAGTGTTTCGCCTCGGTCACCGCCGCAGACCAGGCCATCAGGCCCTCAAGGCTCTCGAAGACCCGCTTGCGGTTCGGATCGATCTGGTCGAACGCCCCGGCGCGCGCCATCATTTCCAACGGCCGCTTGCCGATACGTTTCAGGTCACAGCGGCGGGCGAAATCAAACAGATCGGCAAAGGCCACGCCATCGCGCGCCGCAACGATCAGGTTCATCGCCTCGACACCGACGTTTTTCAGGGCCCCCAGTGCATAGACCAGTTGCTGATCCATCACATCGAACGTCGCCAGGGACCGGTTCACGCAAGGCGGCACCACGGTGATATCCAGCGCCCGGCGCACCTCGCCCATATAAGTGGCCAGCTTGTCGGTCAGATGCATATCGCAGTTCATCACCCCGGCCATGAATTCGACCGGGTGGTTCGCTTTCATCCAGGCGGTCTGATACGAGACGATGGCATAGGCGGCGGCGTGCGACTTGTTGAAGCCATAGTTGGCGAATTTCTCCAGCAGATCAAAGATCTCGCCCGCCTTCTTGGCGTCGATGCCGTGGGTGGCCTTGGCGCCTTCGATGAATTTCGGCCGCTCGCGCGCCATTTCCGCCGGGTCTTTCTTGCCCATCGCGCGGCGCAGCAGATCGGCGCCGCCCAGCGAATAACCCGCCATCACCTGGGCGATCTGCATCACCTGTTCCTGATAGACGATGATCCCCTGGGTTTCGGCCAGAATCGGGTCGATGGTGGGATGCAGGCTCTCCAGCGGACGCAGCCCGTGTTTCACCTCGCAATAGACCGGAATGTTTTCCATCGGCCCCGGACGATACAGCGCCACCAGCGCCACGATGTCTTCGATACAGGTCGGCTTCATCCGCCGCAGCGCATCCATCATGCCGGTGGATTCCACCTGGAACACCGCCACGGTGTGGGCGCGGGTATACAGGTCGTAGGCCTTGGCATCGTCGATCGGGATGGCGCCAATCTGGTTTTCCGCCCCCTCGGCCGGTTCATACAACCGGTTGCCCGCCGCATCGACATGCAACGGCCGCCCCGATTTCAGCACCAGATCGACCGCGTTCTGGATCACGGTCAGGGTTTTCAGACCCAGAAAGTCGAACTTGATCAGCCCGGTCTTTTCCACCCATTTCATGTTGAACTGCGTCGCGGGCCAGTCCGACCGCGGATCTTGATACAACGGCACCAGGCGGTTCAGCGGCCGATCCCCGATCACCACCCCCGCCGCGTGGGTCGAGGCATTGCGCAACAGCCCCTCGATCTGCTGGGCATAGCCCAACAGCCGGGCGACGACCTCTTCGTTCTTCGCCGCTTCGCGCAGGCGCGGCTCATCGGCCAGCGCCTTTTCGATGCTGACAGGTTTCACCCCCTCGACCGGGATCATCTTGGACAGCGCATCGACCTGACCGTAGGACATCTGCAAAACCCGGCCCACGTCGCGCACCGCGGCCTTGGACAACAGCGCCCCGAACGCCGAGATCTGGCCGACCTTCTCCGCACCATATTTGTGCTGAACGTATTTGATCACCTCTTCCCGGCGATCCATGCAAAAGTCGATATCGAAATCGGGCATCGACACCCGTTCGGGGTTCAGGAACCGTTCAAACAGCAGCGAGAACCGGATCGGGTCCAGATCGGTGACACTGAGCGCATAGGCCACCAGCGAGCCCGCCCCGGACCCCCGACCCGGACCCACCGGGATGTCATGCGCCTTGGCCCATTTGATGAAATCGGCCACGATCAGGAAGTAACCGGGAAAGCCCATCTGCTCGATGATGCCCAGCTCAAACGTCAGCCGGGATTCGTATTCGGCCACCGGTGCCGCATGCGGAATGACATCCAGGCGCCGCTTCAGACCGTCCCACGCTTGACGGCGCAGTTCCTCGACCTCATCAGGGGCGAATTTCGGCAACAATGGTGGGCGCTTGCCCACCGCAAAGGCGCAGCGCCGGGCGATTTCAACGGTGTTTTCCAGCGCCTCGGGCAGATCGGCGAACAGCGCGCACATCTCGGTTTCGGATTTGAAGTAGTGCTGCGGGGTCAGACGGCGGCGCGGTTCGACCTGATCGACATAGGTGCCCTCGGCGATGCACAGCATGGCATCATGCGCCTCATACATGTCCGCCGTTGGAAAGAACACGTCATTGGTCGCCACCAGCGGCAGATTCATATCATAAGCCATCTCGATCAAGGGGCGCTCGGTCAGGCGCTCCCCCTCGGTCAGACGGCCGCCCTCGCCGGGGTGGCGTTGCAATTCGATATACAGCCGGTCGGGGAAGATTGCCGCCAATTGCTCGGCATAGGCGCGGGCCTTGGGCACCTGGCCACCCTGCAACAGTTTGCCCACCGGCCCGTCGGCACCGCCGGCCAGACAGATCAACCCCTCGGCATGGGCCGCCAGTTGCGCCAGCGTGATTTGCGGCATCAGCCCGCGGTTGTCGCTGTACATACAGCTCGACAGGGCCATCAGGCTGTAATAGCCCGCCTCGCTTTGCGCCAGAAGCACCACCGGCGCGGGCATTTTGGGCCGGTCGCCGGGACGGGTTTCCTCGACCGTCAAGGCCATCTGGCACCCAACGATCGGCTGTAACCCGGCTTCGGTCGCGTAGCTGGAAAACTCGAACACACCGAACATCACATTGGTGTCGGTCAGCGCGACGGCAGGCATCTTGGCCTTGTCGCACAGTTTGATGATCTGCTTGGCATGCACCGCGCCCTCGAGCAGGGAATATTCGCTATGCACGCGCAGATGGATGAATCGGGGCTGGACCATGACCGCAGAATAGGGCCGCGCGCCAGCGGGCGGAAGGGGCTTTGCCCGGATCACCACAAAACCCGGAAGACGGATATCCGCGATACCGCCCGGATGCTGCCAAACGCGATGTGCTGACACCGCCGTCAGGGCGCCTATATTTTCAGCATGTGCTGTGCCAGACGGCAATCACGGCCTCGCCAGACTTGCCAACCGTGCAAGGCTCGGGTCTGTTTGACGACAAGGCCCCCGTTCTACGCCGCATCGGGCGGTGGCCATACGCACAGTATCGCGGCGGATATATTATATGGAAATCTCGTTTCTTCTGAACGGAGAAACCCGGGTCGCGCATATTGATCGCCCGACCGTAAGTGTGCTGGACTGGTTACGCACCCAGGGCCTGAGTGGCACCAAGGAAGGCTGCAATGAGGGCGATTGCGGGGCCTGCACCGTCATGCTCAGCGATGAAACCGGCGCCCGTGCCGTCAACGCCTGCATCCTGATGCTGCCGCAGATTGCGGGCAAGGCGCTGCGCACCGTCGAGGGGATCGCCGCCCCCGATGGAACCCTGCACCCGGTGCAATGCGCGATGGTCGAAAAACACGGTAGCCAATGCGGGTTCTGCACCCCCGGTTTCGTGGTGTCGATGGCGGTGGCGCATCTGAATCACCGCACCGATCATGATGATATTCTGGCGGGCAACCTGTGCCGCTGCACCGGCTATGCGCCGATCATCCGCGCCGCCGAAGCCGCCGCCACTGCCGCCGTCCCGGACTGGTTCCAGACGGATCTGGCCGCCATACTCCCCGCCATACAGGACGGGACAGAGGCCGCCGTGCTGCCGCAAAACAGCGACGAACTGGCCGCGTGGTATCTGGCCCACCCCGATGCCACGCTGATCGCCGGGGCGACGGATGTGGCGCTGTGGGTGACCAAACAGCTGCGCGATCTGCCCGAGGTCGCGTTTCTGGGCCATTGCCGCGATCTGCAAACCATTACCGAAACCGATGACGGCTTCGTCATCGGCGTGGGGGTCACCATCGCCGCGCTGCGGGCCTGGGCGAACGGGCCGCATCCGGCGCTGGCCGGGCTGCTGCGCCGCTTTGCGTCCGAGCAGGTACGGCAATCGGCCACCATCGGCGGCAATATCGCCAATGGCTCGCCCATCGGTGACGGGCCGCCCGCCCTGATCGCCCTGGGGGCGCAACTGACCCTGCGCCGGGGCGACGCACGGCGCACCATCGCGCTGGAAGATTTCTTCCTGGATTACCGCAAGCAGGACCGCCAGCCCGGCGAATTCGTCGAATCGGTCACCGTGCCCAAATCCGCCCCCGGTCTGGCGTGCTACAAGCTGTCGAAGCGCTTTGATCAGGATATCTCGGCGGTTTGCGGCTGTTTCAACCTGACGGTGACAGAGGGCACCATCACCGTCGCCCGCGTGGCCTTTGGCGGCATGGCCGCCACGCCACGCCGCGCCCGCGCGTTCGAGGCCGCCCTCATCGGCCAGCCCTTTACCGAGCGCGCCATCGCCACCGCCCTGCCGGAACTGGCGCGTGATTTTCAGCCGCTGTCCGATATGCGCGCCTCGGCCAGCTACCGGATGCAGACGGCGCAGGCGATGGCCCTGCGCTACTGGCGTGCGGCGCAGGGGGAAACGGTTTCGGTGCTGGAGGTGCGGGCATGACCGTCGGCCTGTCCTTACCCCATGATTCCGCCGAGCTGCACGTCACCGGTCAGGCCCGCTATGTCGATGACACGCCGGTGCCCGCGGGCAGCCTGCATCTGGCCTTTGGACTGTCGACCGAGGCCAGCGCCACCCTGGACGCCCTTGATCTGGAACCGGTGCGCCAAAGCCCCGGCGTGGTGCGGGTGCTGACCGCCGCCGACATGCCCTTTGCCAATGACGCCTCGCCCGCGCCGATCCCGGAACCGGTTCTGGCCGAGGGCGAGGTGCATTACATCGGCCAGCCGATCTTTCTGGTCATCGCCACCTCGCACCGGGCCGCGCGCATCGCCGCGCGCCGTGCCAAGATCCGCTACACGCCCCGCCCCGCGGTGCTGAGCATCGAGGCGGCCTTTGCCGCCGGCAGCCGGTTCGAGGGCGGACCGGTGATCTGGTCACGCGGCGATGCCGCCGATGCGCTGTCGCGGGCCGCGCATATCGCCGAGGGCACCTTTGACATGGGGGGCCAGGAACATTTCTATCTGGAGGGTCAGGCCGCCATCGCCCACCCGCTGGATCAGGGCGTTCTGGTGCAGGTATCGTCGCAGCACCCGACCGAAATCCAGCACAAGGTGGCCGAGGCATTGGGCCTGCACATGCATGACGTGCGCGTGGAAATGCGGCGCATGGGCGGCGGCTTTGGCGGCAAGGAATCGCAGGGCAACCATCTGGCCATCGCCTGCGCCATCGCCGCACGCGCCACCGGCCGCACCTGCAAGATGCGTTACGACCGCGACGACGACATGGTGATCACCGGCAAGCGCCATGATTTCCAGATCCGCTACCGGATCGGCGCCGATGCGAGCGGCAAGATCTTGGGGGCGGAATTCCTGCATCTGGCCCGCTGTGGCTGGTCGCCCGATCTCAGCCTGCCGGTCTGCGACCGCGCCATGCTGCATGCGGACGGCGCCTATTACATCCCCGCCATTCGCATCGAAAGCCATCGGCTGCGCACCAATACCCAGTCGAACACCGCCTATCGCGGTTTTGGCGGCCCGCAGGGCGTTCTGGGCTGCGAGGTGGCGGTGGAACATCTGGCCAATGTCATCGGGCTGGACCCGGCCGAGCTGCGCGCGCGCAACTATTACCCCGCGCAGGCGCCTTATCAGGCCACCCATTACGGACAGGAAGTCGACGATTCCATACTGGACCGGCTGGTGCCGCGCCTGTTGCAACGGGCCGATTTCACCGCACGTCAGGCCGCCATCACCGAATGGAACACCAAGAATCGCACCTTGAAGCGCGGCATCGCGATGAGTCCGGTGAAATTCGGCATCTCCTTCACCCTGACCCATCTGAATCAGGCCGGGGCATTGGTGCATGTCTATGCCGATGGTTCGGTCTTGCTGAACCACGGCGGCACGGAAATGGGTCAGGGCCTGCACCGGAAATGCTGTCAGGTGGCGGCGCGGGTGTTTGGCATCGACACCGATCATGTGCGGATCAGCGCCACCGACACGTCCAAAGTGCCCAATACCTCGGCCACGGCGGCGTCTTCGGGGGCGGACATGAACGGCATGGCGGTGAAGATCGCCTGCGAGACGGTCAAGGCGCGGCTGGTGGAATTTCTGGCCGAACGTCAGGGCTGTGCGGCCGGCGACGTGACCTTCGCCCAGGGCCGCGTCAGCACCCCGGGCCACAGCTGGTCCTTTGCCGAGGTCGCCCATCTGGCGCATACCTCGCGCATCGGGCTGTCCTCGACCGGGTTCTACGCCACGCCGAAAATCAGTTGGGACCGGGTGGCAGGGCGCGGGCGTCCGTTCTTTTACTTCGCCTATGGCGCGGCGGTGACAGAGGTGGTGATCGACACCCTGACCGGCGAAAACCGCATCCTGCGCGCCGATATCCTGCACGATGCGGGCGACAGCCTGAACCCCGCGCTGGATATCGGCCAGGTCGAGGGCGCCTATGTGCAAGGCGCGGGCTGGCTGACCACCGAGGAACTGGTCTGGGACGGCAAGGGACGGCTGATGACGCACGCGCCCTCGACCTACAAGATCCCCGCCTGCTCCGACAGGCCGGAGATTTTCAACGTGGACCTGTGGGATGAACCCAACCGCGAGGAAACTATTTTCCGATCCAAGGCAGTGGGTGAACCGCCCTTCATGCTGGGTATTTCGGCACTGCTGGCGTTGCAATCGGCCTGCGCCGCCTGCGGCCCGCATTGGCCCGCCCTGCGCGCCCCCGCCACCGCCGAGGCGGTTCTGGCCGCCATCGCCCGCGCCCTTGGCACCCCCTGGGATGCGGCTAGGGGAATACCGGAATGAGCCTCGACCCGGACATGATGGCCCGCGCGGCGGCACGGGGGCCATTCGTGCGCGTGGTGGTAGCCGAGGTGCGCGGATCGGCCCCGCGCGAACCCGGTGCCGCCATGCTGGTCTGGCCCGACACGATCAGCGGCACCATCGGCGGCGGTCAGCTGGAATATGAGGCCATCGCCCGCGCGCGCCAGACGCGCGTGCCCCATCTGGACCGGATCGCCCTTGGCCCGGCGATGGGGCAATGTTGTGGCGGGGCGGTGACGCTGGCCTATGAGCCCTCGGATGGGCTGGGCACGCTGGCGCCCGGCTGGCACGCGCGACCGGTTGGCGGATTGACCGAGATGCCGCTGGCGGTGCGCCGCGCCCTGACCCGGGCGCGGGACCGTGGCGAACGCCCGGCCCTGCTGATCGGCGGGTGGTTGCTGGAAGAGGTCACCGCCCCGCCGGACGAGCTGTGGATCTGGGGCGCGGGCCATGTCGGGCGGGCGCTGGTCGATGTGCTGGCGCCGTTGCCCGATCTGCGCATCCGCTGGGCCGATATGGCCGCCGACCGCTTCCCCGAAATCCGTTTCGACACGGTGACTCCGCTGATTGCGGAAAATCCCGCCGATCTGGTCAATCTGGCGCCGCGCGATGCCCGCCACCTGATCCTGACCTATTCACATGCGCTGGATCTGGAGCTGTGCCACAGCCTGCTGCATCACGGGTTCACCGCCTGCGGATTGATCGGATCGGCGACTAAATGGGCGCGATTCCGGCATCGTTTGCGCGATTTGGGGCATTTGGACGCCCAGATTTTACGCATTGCCTGCCCAATAGGCGATCCAGCCCTGGGCAAAGCACCGCAAGCCATTGCGATTTCGGTCGCCGCCGCGCTACTGAAGGAATTATGTGCGCGCCGCGCCGACAAGGCCGCAGCCAGAGAGGGACGCACGGGGTGACGGGGATATTGCTGAAAATCGACGGGCTGACCAAGGCCTATCCCGGTGTGGTCGCCAATGACCATGTCGGTTTTTCTGTTGCGCCAGGTGAGGTTCACGCCCTGCTGGGCGAAAACGGCGCGGGAAAATCGACGCTGGTCAAGATGATCTACGGGCTGGTCAAACCCGACAGCGGAACGATGGAATTTCGCGGCGCCCCCTATGCGCCCGCCGAACCCCGCGCTGCGCGCAGCACCGGCGTGGCGATGGTGTTTCAGCATTTCTCCCTGTTCGAGGCGCTGAACGTCGCCGACAACGTCGCGCTTGGCATGGAAAACCCGCCGCCGATGCGCGATCTGGCCAAGCGTATCCGTGAAATCTCGCAGGCCTACGGGCTGCCGCTGGACCCGGCGCGTCTGGTGGGCGATCTGTCGGCGGGCGAACGCCAGCGGGTGGAAATCGTGCGCTGCCTGTTGCAGGACCCCAAGCTGCTGATCATGGATGAACCGACCTCGGTGCTGACCCCGCAAGAGGTCGAGATCCTGTTCAAGACCCTGCGCAAGCTATCGTCCGAGGGCACGGCGATCCTGTATATCTCGCACAAGCTGGAAGAGATCCGCAGCATCTGCGACGGGGCCACCATTCTGCGCGGCGGCAAGGTGGTGGGGTCCTGTATCCCACGCGAAAAATCGGCCCGCGAACTTGCGGAAATGATGGTGGGTGGTGAATTCGCCGCGACCGAACGGCTGGCACGGCCGCATGGCGCGCCGATGTTGCAGGTGCGGGGGTTGAACCTGCCGCCCCTGTCGCAATTCGGCCCGACGCTGAAGGACATCACCCTGTCGATTGCGGCGGGTGAGATCCTGGGCATTGGCGGCGTGGCAGGCAATGGCCAGGAAGAGCTGCTGGCGACGCTTTCGGGCGAACGCCCCTCGGCGCCGGGAACGGTGCTGATGAAGGGCACCGATATTTCCACGCTGGCCCCCAATCCACGCCGGGCCCTGGGCCTGCTGTCCGCCCCCGAGGAACGGCTGGGCCATGCCGCCGTCCCCGCGATGAGCCTGACCGACAACACCCTGTTGACCGGCACGATCCGCATGCCTTTGGTCAGCAATGGTTTTCTGAACATGGCCGAGGCCAAGGCCTTTGCCGAGGATATCATCCGCGAATTCGACGTGCGCACACCGGGGCCGCATGTGGCGGCACGGGCGCTGTCGGGCGGCAACCTGCAAAAATTCGTCATCGGCCGCGAGGTCTTGCAAAAGCCCGAGGTGCTGATCGTCAACCAGCCCACCTGGGGGGTGGACGCCGCCGCCGCCGCCGCCATCCGCCGCGCCTTGTTGCGGCTGGCGGAAAAGGGCGCGGCGCTCATCGTGATCTCGCAGGATCTGGACGAATTGATGGAAATCGCCGACCGCTTCTGTGCGCTGAACGAAGGCCGTCTGTCGGCCCCGCGCCCGACCGAAGGGCTGACCATCGACGAGATCGGCCTGATGCTGGGCGGCGCACATGGCATGGAGGCCACCCAATGATCCGGCTGATCCGACGCCCGACACCGTCGAAATTCTGGTCCTGGACCACGCCATTGGTGGCGGTCATCGCCACGATGATCGCCGGTGGCGCACTGTTCGCCCTGCTGGGCAAAAACCCGGTCGAGGCCATTCGGGTGATCTTCTGGGACCCGCTGTTTGGCCCGAACGCCGATTATTTCCGCAGCCAGTTGCTGGTCAAGGCGGCGCCTCTGATCCTGATCGCCTGCGGGCTGGCGGTCGGGTTTCGCGCCGGGATCTGGAACATCGGCGCCGAGGGGCAATATATCATCGGGGCCATCTGCGGTGCAGCGTTGGCCCTGGCGGTCTATCCGGCCGAAAGCCCGTTGCTGTTTCCGGCAATGGTGGTGCTGGGGGCGATCGGCGGGCTGCTGTGGGGGCTGATACCGGCGGTATTGAAGGTGGTGTTTGGCACATCGGAAATCCTGGTGTCGCTGATGCTGGTCTATGTCGCGCAGAACCTGTTGGCCTATGTGGCGTTCGGTCCGCTGAAAAACCCCGAGGGCTTCGGCTTTCCGGGGTCGCGGAACCTGCAAAGCTATCCCTCGGCCTTCAACGCCGAGCTGCTGCCCGGAACCGGCGTGCATTGGGGGGTTCTGGCGGCGCTTGGCGCGGCGGTGGCGATCTATGTGCTGATGCAACGCCATATCGCCGGGTTCCGCATCCGCGTGGCCGGTGAGGCGCCCCGCGCCGCGCGCTACGCCGGGGTGGTTCCGGCACGCATGGTGGTGTTCTGCCTGTGCCTGTCAGGCGCGCTGGCCGGTATGGCCGGGCTGTTCGAGGTGGCGGGACCCTCGGGACAGATCACCGACAGTTTCAACGTCGGCTACGGCTATACCGCGATCATCGTAGCGTTTCTGGGGCGTCTGCATCCGGTGGGTATCTTGCTGGCCGGATTGCTGATGGCGCTGACCTATATCGGCGGCGACATGGCGCAACTGGTGCTGGGGCTGCCGTCTTCGGCGATACAGGTGTTCCAGGGGATGTTGTTGTTTTTCCTGCTGGGATTTGACCTGCTGACGAATTACCGTGTCCGCATCGGGGGGGGCCGCGCATGATCATCGGTGGCATCGACATCATCACGCTGATTTCCATGCTGATGGTGGCCTCGACCCCGGTTCTGCTGGCCGCGACCGGCGAGCTGGTGGCCGAGAAATCGGGTGTGCTGAACCTGGGGGTCGAAGGCATGATGATCACCGGCGCCGTCGCCGGGTTCGCCACCGCTGTCAGCACTTGCAGCCCGGTTCTGGGGTTTCTGGGTGGCGCGCTGGCGGGGGCGGCGATGGCCATGCTGTTCGCCATCCTGACCCAGGTCTTCCTGTCGAACCAGACCGCCACCGGGCTGGCATTGACGCTGTTCGGGCTGGGGCTGTCGGCCCTGATCGGCAAGCCGTTCGAGGGGGTGCGCCCGCCCCCCACCGGCAAGGTGCCGTTCGGGCCGCTGGCCGATATCCCGGTGCTTGGGCCGATCCTGTTTTCGCATGACTGGGTGGTGTATCTGTCGCTGCTGCTGGTGGCGCTGACATGGGCGTTCCTGAAATATACCCGCGCCGGGCTGATCCTGCGCGCCGTCGGTGAAAACCATGATGCAGCGCATGCCCTGGGGTATCGGGTCATCGCGGTGCGCTGTGCGGCGCTGGCCTTTGGCGGGGCACTGGCGGGGCTGGGCGGGGCCTACCTCAGCCTGATCCGCGTGCCGCAATGGACCGAGGGCATGACCGCCGGCGCGGGCTGGATCGCGCTGGCCATCGTCGTGTTCGCCAGCTGGCGGCCGGAACGGGCGTTGATCGGCGCCTATCTGTTCGGCGGCATCACCGCGCTGCAATTGCAATTGCAGGCGGCGGGCTATGCCATTCCGGTGCATCTGCTGTCGATGGCGCCCTATGTGCTGACCATTGTCGTGCTTGTGTTGTTGTCCGTCATGCATCGTCGCGGGGTGCAGGCCGCGCCTGCCGCGCTCGGACGGTCTTTCCACGCCGCAAGCTGATCGCTTGCGTCCACATCCGGGTGGCTTCGGTCACCTCCAACATCGGGAGATCCCCATGAATCGCAGATCCTTTCTGACCACCACCGCCGCGACCGCCGTTGTCGCCGCCTCGGGCCTGCCCGCGCGCGCGGCCGACCCGCTGAAGGTGGGCTTCATCTATGTCGGCCCGGTGGGCGATATGGGCTGGTCCTATCAACACGATCAGGCCCGTCTGGCCGCGCAAAAGGAATATGGCGACAAGATCATCACCTCTTTCGTCGAAAACGTGCCCGAAGGCCCGGACGCCGAACGCGCCTTGACCCAGTTGGCCCTACAGGGCAACCAGTTGATCTTTGCGACCTCGTTTGGCTTCATGGATGCCACGATCAACGTCGCCAAGAAATTCCCCAAGGTGAAGTTTGAACACGCCACCGGCTACAAACGCGCCGAAAACGTCGCCACCTATGACGCGCGCTTCTATGAGGGCCGCGCCATTCAGGGCACCATCGCCGGGCGCATGACCAAGACCAACAAGATCGGCTATATCGGCTCTTTCCCGATCCCCGAGGTGGTTCAGGGCATCAACGCCGCCTATATCCACGCCAAGAAAGTCAACCCCGAGGTCGAGATCAAGGTGGTCTGGGCCTACACCTGGTTCGACCCGGCGAAAGAGGCCGACGCCGCCGCCGCGCTGATCGCCGAGGGCTGCGATTTCGTGCTGCAACACACCGATTCCACCGCGCCACAGGCCAAGGCGCAAGAGGCGGGCAATGTGTTCACCTTTGGTCAGGCCTCGGACATGGCATCCTTTGGCCCGAAGCCGCGCGTGTCCTCGACCATCGACCACTGGGACCCCTACTACATCAAGCGCATCGGCGCGGCACTGGACGGTGGCTGGGCGTCGGAAGCGACCTGGGGCGGTATCGGCACCGGCATGGTGGGGATCGGCGAGATCTCGGATGCCGTGCCCGCCGAGGTGAAGGCCGAGGCGCTGGCGCTGAAGGAAAGCATTGCCACGGGCGCCTATCACCCGTTCACCGGCCCGCTGAAGAAACAGGACGGTTCCGACTGGCTGGCCGAGGGCAAGACGCCCGAGGATGGTGAACTGGCCGGGATGAATTTCTTCGTCGCTGGCGTTGCGGGCGAATTGCCCAAGTAAAATACGGGGATGGGTGGCCCACGGGCCGCCCATCCTATGTCCGTTCCGCCCGCGCCTGAACCGGCAGGGCCAGCAATTGCCGCCCCGCCGCGCTGAGCGTGACCGCCTGTGTTGCCACCGCGCGCCAATGCACTGCTTGCGGATCAATCGCCGCCATCAGCACGGCCAGTTCGCCCGGTGCCATCGGGTGGGCATGATCGGGATCGGACAGGTTGCACGCCGCCAGATGCAGCAAATCCACAATCGCCGCAGGCGTTTGCCCCTGTTCGTCGCGCAGCGCATGATACAGATCGTCGCCCAGCAGCAACGCCTGTGCGTAGATCCGTGCCGCGTGCCGGTCATATCGCGCCGCCAGTGCCGCAACCCGCGCCCCCGCCCCCAATCCCCGCAATGTCCATCGGGCATTGTCGCGCGCCAGGCTGATGCCGCCATCCAGGGCCAGCAACTGTCCGCGCGCGGCCCCCAACCGGCGCGCGGCCGCCTGCGCCTGCTTTACATCCCCGTCGCGCACCGCCTTTTCGGCCATCAACATGCCCTGCGCCAGTTCCCGCAACAGGCTGCGCGCCCCGGTTTCCAGCATTTTCAACGGATCAGGCGTCAGCAGGACCTGACTGAAGATCAGCCCGACGCCGGTGCCGATCAGCACGTCGATCAACCGCTCCGGCCCCGCCGCGACCGGCCCCATCGTCAGCACCATCAGGGCAGAAACCCCGGACTGAATCACCGTTACCGCGCCCTGCCCCCATAGCGATGCCAGCATGATCGCCAGAAACGTCACCGATGACAGCCGCAGCACGATGGCACCGAAATCGTCGCCCACCGGCAGCAGCAGGCTGAGTTCACCGACCGCGATACCGGTAAACACCCCCATCAGCATCGACATCGCCTGTCGACCATGATTGGGCAACCCCGGCGCCAGACAGATCACCGCCGTCACCACCGCGAACATCGGCCGCTCATGCCCCGCCAGCCAGCGCGCCAGCAACCATGACAGACCGACCGCAATCGCCGCCGCCGCCGCATCCTGCGTCGCCGCTGCGGCGCGATCACGCAGCCGCAGCCATCTGCCTTTGAAGATCGCGTCACGCATCGGCGCGGCTCCGGTTCGATGTGGTAAACGGCCTCAGCCCAGACGGGCCTTCAGCATCGGACCCACGGCCCCGAAATCCATCTGTCCGGTATATTTCGCCTTCAGATCGGCCATCACCCGGCCCATGTCGCGGATCGAGCTGGCCCCCAGCGAGGTCACCGCCGTGTCGATGGCCGCAGACACCTCATCCGGGGTCAACTGCCGCGGCAGATATTCCTCGATCACCTTGATTTCGGCCAGTTCCTTCTCCGCCAGTTCCAGCCGCCCCCCCTCTTCATAGGCGCGGGCCGATTCCTGACGCTGTTTCACCATCTTGCCCAGAATGGCCAGAATTTCGGCATCGCCGACACCTGTGGCATCGGGCTGGGCGCGCAGCGCGATTTCCCGATCCTTGATCGCCGCATTGATCAGCCGCAGCGTCGACAACCTGTCCGCTTCCTTGGCCTTCATCGCATCCTTCAGAGCCACGGCAAGCCGCTCGCGCATCTGCATCTGCATTTCTCCCGATTTCGGTTCAGGCCCGCACAATAGACCGGATGCCCTCGCGGGGCAACAAATGTAACATATTGATTTTTCATGATAACAAGTTTTATCCTAAAGCTATTGACCCCGCCGCCCACCCCTCGTAGTTTCCGGCAGATTTTGCCCCGGGAGTCGCGCCATGTCTGTCAATACCCAGTCATCGGATAAACCCACCGCGCTGATCGCGTTGGCGGATGGGCAACTGTTCTACGGCAAGGGCTTCGGCGCCACCGGAAATACGGTTGCCGAGCTGGTCTTCAACACCGCGATGACCGGTTATCAGGAAATCATGACCGACCCCAGCTATGCCGGTCAGGTCGTGACCTTCACCTTTCCCCATGTCGGCAATGTCGGCGTGAATATCGAAGATGACGAGACCGCCGAACCGGTTGCGGCCGGTCTGGTGGTGAAGTGGAACCCGACCGAACCCTCCAGCTGGCGGGCCACCGGTGATCTGATCGCCTGGCTGACGAAGAAGGGCCGGATTGGCGTTGGCGGTGTCGATACCCGCCGCCTGACCCGTGCGATCCGCCAACAAGGTGCGCCACATGTGGCCATCGCCCATGATCCCGAAGGCAATTTCGATATCGAGGCGCTGGTGAAAAAGGCGCGCGACTGGAAAGGTCTGGTCGGGCTGGATCTGGCCAAGGACGTGACCTGCGCCCAAAGCTACAGCTGGAACGAAATGCGTTGGGCCTGGCCCGAGGGCTACACCGCCCGCACCACGGCCGGGCTGAAGGTTGTCGCCATCGACTACGGGGCAAAACGCAATATCCTGCGCTGCCTGACCTCGGCCGGGTGTGATGTGACGGTGCTGCCTGCCACCGCCACCGCCGAAGACGTGCTGGCACTGAACCCCGAAGGCGTGTTCCTGTCGAATGGTCCGGGCGATCCGGCGGCGACGGGCGTTTATGCCGTGCCGATGATCCGTGGCATTCTGGACAAGAACCTGCCGGTGTTCGGTATCTGCCTGGGGCACCAGATGCTGGCGTTGGCGCTTGGGGCCAAGACCATCAAGATGAACCACGGTCACCACGGGGCCAACCACCCGGTCAAGGATCTGACCACGGGCAAGGTGGAAATCACCTCTATGAACCACGGTTTCACCGTCGATGCACAAACCCTGCCGTCGGATGTGCAGGAGACCCATGTATCCCTGTTCGATGGATCCAATTGCGGGATTGCCCTGCGCGATCATCCGGTGTTCTCGGTGCAATATCACCCCGAGGCCAGCCCCGGTCCGCAAGACAGCCACTATCTGTTCGACCGCTTCGCCCGCGCCATGCAAGATCGTCGCGGCGCCTGATCTGTTTTGCGGGGCCACCCCCGCAAAACAGAATTATTCATTTATATTAACACGTTGTTAACCGTTCATTAACCAACCATCGGTGATTCTCGCTAAAAATGCGGCCACAGGCCCATTACGAGTGATGAGGTCATGATGGAAGAACACGTCAGGTTGCGGGTGGTCGGTGGCAATGACTACCAGGTGACCGGAAACACCATCCGCCTGCGCCGGCCCGTCGCTGCAATTCCCCCTAAACGGCGCCCGCCGCTGGGTCAGATCCTGACCGAGATGCGGGCAATCGACCCCGGCGATCTGCTGAAGGCCGTCGCCATCCGCGCGCGCGAAGATGTGCGGTTCGGGGATATCCTTTTGGCGCATGGCTGGGTAAGGGAAGATGATCTGATGACCGCGCTGGCGCGGCAATGGTCGGCCTCTTGCGTCGATTTGCGCCACGATGCGCCGGACCCGCGCCTGATCGACGACATCGGCGCCGAGACCTGCCTGAAGAAAGCGATCCTGCCCTGGCGCCGGATCGGCGACACCGTGGTGATCGCCACCGCCCGCCCCGAGGATTTCGCCGATCTGCGCCCGCGCCTGCCACCCGCGTTCCAGAACTGCCGCATGGTGATCGCCTCGGAAAGCGCGATCCATGCCGCCCTGCTGTCGCGGCGCCAAACCGCCTTGATCCGCCGGGCGGAGCATCGGGTGGACTTTGCGGAAAGCTGCCGCACCAGCAACCCCGCCACCGCCTCGAACGTGGCGATCGGGGTGATCTTCGCCCTGGCGCTTGGGCTGCTGGCGATGCCGATGATGACCTTCACCCTGATCTTCGGCTGGGCGATGGTGACGTTGATCGCCACGATGGGCTTGAAACTGATCGCCTGCGCCGCCCAGATCTGGGCCAGACGCGGGATGCGCGATCAGCCCCCCACGGCGACACCGATGGCGATGCGGTTGCCGGTGATCTCGATCCTGCTGCCGTTGCTGCGTGAACCCGATATCGCAGGCCGACTGGTGGCGCGGATCGACCGGCTCAACTATCCGCGTGAATTGCTGGATGTGCTGTTGATCGTCGAGGCCGATGACGCCACCACGCGCGACGCGCTGGCACAGACCAGCCTGCCGAATTGGATGCGCGTCGTCACCGTGCCGGGTGGGCCGATCAAGACCAAGCCACGGGCGATGAATTACGCGATGAATTTCTGTCGCGGCTCGATCATCGGGGTTTATGATGCAGAAGACCGCCCCGATGCGGAACAGCTACACACCGTCGCGCGCCATTTCGCCGCCGCGCCTGCGGATGTGGTCTGCCTGCAAGGCATTCTGGATTACTACAATCCCCGCAGCAACTGGTTGGCACGGTGCTTTACCATCGAATATGCGGCGTGGTTCCGGGCCATGCTGCCGGGTCTGGCGCGGCTGGGGTTTGTCGTGCCATTGGGGGGCACCACATTGTTCTTTCGCCGCGACGCGCTGGAAAAGCTGGGCGGCTGGGATGCGCACAATGTCACCGAGGATGCCGATCTGGGCCTGCGTCTGGCGCGGCGCGGCTATCGGACCGAATTGATCGACACGGTGACGCATGAAGAGGCCAACTGCCGCGCCCTGCCGTGGGTCAGGCAACGCTCGCGCTGGCTGAAGGGCTATGCGATGACCTGGGCGGTGCATATGCGCAACCCGCGGGCGTTGTGGCGTGATCTGGGGCCAAAGCGGTTCATCGGCATGCAGATCCTGTTTCTGGGCTCACTGTCGCAATATCTGCTGGCACCATTTCTGTGGAGCTGCTGGCTGATGCTGTTCGGGCTGTGGCATCCTGTTTCGGCGCTCCTGCCGCAACCCTGGATCACCGCGCTGGTGGTGACGCTGGTGGCCAGCGAGTTGATCAATATCACCGTCGCCGCCTGGGCGGTGCGCGGCCCCGCGCACCGGCATCTGATGCCCTGGACCATCACGATGAACCTGTATTTTCCGTTGGGCGCGCTGGCGGGATGGCGGGCGATCTACGAGGCCGTGACCCGCCCGTTCCATTGGGAAAAGACCGATCACGGCATTTTCGAGCGCGACCCCGATCTGGACCCGGTCTTGCAACCGATCGAGGTGCAGCCCGCCCCCACCGGCCCCAGATCCGTTCAGTAACGATCCTTGCGCCCGGCCGCGGCATCCAGCTTCAGCCGGGTTTCAAACGCCTTGGAAATATGGGTGCGCAGCGCCGCCGCCGCCCCGGCCTCGTCGCCATTGCGGATCGCATCGACAATCGCCTGATGCTCGCGCAGCGCCGCATCGCGCCGCCCGTCCGCCGCCAGGGACGTATTCGCCAGCAGCGCCATCGAGCGATGCACCAGATCCAGTTGCTGCACCAGATAGCGGTTATGCGAGGCCAGATGGATCTGGCGGTGGAACAGCTTGTTCGACTTGGCCAGTTCAAAGGCGTCCGTGGCCTGTTCCCAATCGCGGTCAACCATGTCTTGCAACACCCGCACCTCTTCGGGGGCGGCGTGTTTGGCCGCCAGCCCGGCCGCCAGCGCCTCCAGTTCGGCGCGCACGACATACAACTCGGCCAACTGGTTGTGATCCAGCGAGGCGACGATCAGGCTACGCCCGTCACGCGCCAGCATGCTTTGGGTTTCCAGCCGCTGCAAAGCCTCGCGCACAGGTGTGCGCGACACGCCAAAACGCTCGGCCAGATCGGATTCGACCAGACGATCCCCCGGCCGATAGATACCGCCGTCAATCGCTTCCAAGATCATCGTATAGGCATCTTTGGGCATTTGGCTTCGCATCTGTCAGTATCGGAACAAGTGCAGATCGTTACGGACCGTCTGCCCGCATGACAAGCCCTATCTGCGCATGGCATGGCCGCTTGCCGCCCCGCCCCGGCGAAGGTACTGTCACGTCATGCGTCAAACAGCCCCCCTGCACACCGACCTGACCGCAGAGTTCGCCTCTGTCACCGATTGGGTCTTTGATCTGGACAACACCCTGTATCCGCCGTCGATGCGTCTATTCGATCAGATCGAACAACGGATGACCGCCTATGTGATGCGCACGCTGGGTGTAGCCGCCCCCGAGGCCGACCGTCTGCGTGACCACTACTGGCGGTTATATGGCACCACGCTGGCCGGGCTGATGCACGAACATGGGGTGGATCCGGTGCCCTATATGGCTGATGTGCATGACATTTCCTTTGCACCGCTGCGCCCCGATCCGGCGTTGCGTGATGCCATTGCCGCCCTGCCCGGACGCAAGATCGTGTTCACCAATGGCTCTGCCCCTTATGCCGAACAGGTGCTGCACGCACGCGGTCTGAGCGGCCTGTTCGAGGGTGTCTTCGGCGTCGAGGATGCGCTGTATCAGCCCAAACCCCTGACCGTGGCCTTTGAAACCGTGTTCGCCAAGGCCGGCATTCACACGCCCCGCGCCGCGATGTTCGAGGATGACCCGCGCAATCTGGCGGTGCCGCATGCGATGGGCATGCGCACCATCCATGTCGCCCCCAGCCCCAGCCCGGCGCCGCATATCGGCCATCACACCGATGATCTGGCCGGATTTCTGCGCCGTCTGCACAACCGCGGCTGATCGCCGCGCTGGCCTTTGCCGCGACGGGGGCTAAACTGTGGGCGCCAAACTGTCGCAAGGAACCGGAGATCCGCCATGTCAGACCATCAAGAAACAGATATCCTGATTTCCGGCGGCGGCGTCGCGGGTCTGGTGGCGGCGGCGGCCTTTGCCTCGGCGGGGTTCCGCACGGTGTGCGTTGATCCGACGGCCCCCGTCACCTCGGAAACGGCGGCGGGGGCGGATATGCGCTCCACCGCGTTCCTGCAACCCTCGCGCCCGGTGCTGGAGCGCGCCGGGCTGTGGGATCGTCTGGCGCCCCATGCCGCGCCGCTGCGCATCATGCGGATCATTGATGCCGGTGGCGCCGAACCGGTGGCCCGTTTGACACGAGATTTCAACGCCGCCGAGGTGTCGGACCAACCCTTCGGCTGGAATTTCCCGAACTGGCTGCTGCGGCGCGAAATGGTGGCGCGGCTGGCCGATCTGCCGCTGGCCGATTTCCGGCCGGGCGTGGCGGTCACCGGGCTGTTGACCCGCACCACCGGGGCACAGGCGACACTGTCGGATGGTCAGCGCCTCCTCACCGCGCGCCTGGTGATCGCCGCCGATGGGCGCGGCTCCTTTGTGCGGCAGGCGGCGGGGATCACGGTCAAAACCACCCGCTATGGGCAAAAGGCGCTGGCCTTCACCGTCACCCACCCGCTGCCGCACGGGAACGTTTCGACGGAAATCCACCGCTCGGGCGGGCCATTCACCCTGGTGCCGCTGCCCGACCGCGACGGGGTGCCGTCCTCGGCCATCGTCTGGATGGAACGCGCCACCGAGGCCGAGCGTCTGGCCGCTCTGCCTGTCCCCGAATTCGAGGCCGCGATGACCCAGCGTTCGACCGGCCTGCTGGGGCCGCTGACCCTGGTCACCCGGCGCGCGGTCTGGCCGATGATGACGCAAATCGCCGCACGGTTCTCGGCGCAACGCGTGGCCCTGATCGCCGAGGCCGCCCATGTCATCCCCCCGATCGGGGCACAGGGGCTGAACATGTCGCTGGCGGATCTGGACTGCCTGCTGGATCTGGCGACGAACCATCCCGACACCCTGGGCGAACCGGACATGCTGGCGGCCTATGATCGCCGCCGCCGCCCCGAGGTGATGGTGCGTGAAATCGGCATAGATGCGCTGAACCGCATGTCGATGATCGCGCCCCGGCCGCTACGCGATCTGCGGGCGGGTCTGCTGGGCGCGCTTTATGGTCTGCCACCGGTGCGGCGCGGGCTGATGCGGGCGGGACTGGGCCTGCGCTGATCGGGCGCAATTTCAGACGCTGACGACCTCTCGCAGGGCATCGCGGGTCAGGGTCTGCTTGGTGCCCTGCATCGCCACGGCCCCGCGTTTCAGCACGTAGAACCTATCCCCCAGGTCATAGGCAAAGTCGAAATACTGTTCGACCAGGATGATCGCCATATCGCCCTTGGACCGCAGGTAGGAAATCACCCGGCCGATCTGCTGGATGATATTGGGCTGGATGCCCTCGGTCGGTTCGTCCAGCAACAGCACCCTGGGCTTCATCAGCATCGCCCGCGCGATGGCTAGCTGCTGTTGCTGCCCGCCCGACAGATCACCGCCGCGCCGATGCAGAAAATCGCGCAGGATC
>DASWPI010000071.1:0-21875 GCA_036398515.1 Paenirhodobacter sp. | reverse complement strand
ATGCCGGTTTCAAGCGGCTGACGCAGGGTTTCCATCACCTGCGGCGCGAATTCCGGCAATTCATCCAGAAACAGCACACCGTTATGCGCCAGGCTCATCTCGCCGGGGCGGGCATGGCGGCCGCCCCCCGTCATCGCCGCGCGTGAGGCGGTATGGTGGGGCGCGCGGAACGGCCGCGCGCGTGAGATGGCCCCATGCAGCAGATCCCCCGCCACCGAGCGGATCATCGAGGTTTCCAGCGCCTCGGTCGGGGTCAGATCGGGCAGGATCGACGGCAGACATCCCGCCAGCATGGATTTGCCATTGCCCGGCGGGCCGATCATGAACAGATGATGCCGCCCGGCGGCGGCCAGTTCCAGCGCGCGTTTGGCACGGGCGTGGCCTTTGACCTCACGCAGATCCATGCCCTGCGGGGTTGGCAGGGCGGTGCCGGGACGGGCCTGGGGCAGGGGCGCCTGACCGGTCAGGTGCCGCAGGGCATCGTGCAAGGTGGCGGGGGCAAAAACCGGCGCGGCGGTGACCCAGGCCGCCTCGGCGCCACTGGCGCGCGGACAGAGCAGGGCGCGATCCTCGGCGGCGGCCAGCAGCGCGGCGGGCAATGCCCCCGGCACCGGCATGATCCGCGCGTCCAAGGACAATTCCCCCAGCGAAACAATGCCCTCGGCCTCTTCCGGCGGCACGATGTCCAACGCCGCCAGCAAGGCCAGCGCGATCGGCAGATCGAAATGTGGCCCCTCCTTGGGCAGGTCGGCGGGCGCCAGATTGATGGTGATCCGCTTCATCGGCAGGGCGATGGACAGCGCCGCCAATGCCGCGCGGATGCGTTCACGCGCCTCGCTGATGGATTTGTCCGGCAGTCCGACGATGTTGAAGGCCGGCAGCCCGGCGGCCAGCGCGCATTGCACCTCGATCAGGCGGGCCTCGGCCCCCTCGAACGCAACGGTATAGGTTGTGGTGACCATGCAGCCCCCTGGTGGCCCGATCTGGTGTTCGGTCCATCGTGACCACAGGTCGGTTAACGTGGCGTTAACGGAAAATCTGTGCGGTGCCGTCTGGCAGAAATTTATCCGTGGCCAGAACCGTCAGGACTTGATTCACATCAAGGCCGCCCCGTCATCGCCCCGTCATAAGGCGAGGGGACAAGACTTGGAGTACACCCTATGAAAACCATCCTCTCCGCCGCCCTCGCCCTCGCCATGGGTATCGCCGCCGCACCGGTATTCGCCCAATCGGCGGGTGATTTCACGCTGGGCTTCGGGTTCCACACGGTGAATCCGAAATCGAACAACGGCACCGTCGCCGGGGCACGCGCCGATATCTCGAACAGCGTGCGTCCGACCTTCACCTTTGAATATTTCATCAAGGACAACCTCGGCATCGAAGTGCTGGCGGCCTTGCCCTTTGAACACAAGGTCAGCCTGGCCGGGCTGGGCGATGTGGCGACGGTCAAGCAATTGCCGCCGGTCGTCTCGATCCAATACCACTTTGCCAATGAAACGAAATTCACGCCGTTCCTGGGCGCGGGGGTGAACTATACCAAGTTCTTCTCGCAAGATACCGAAGGCGCGATTGCCGGAAACAAGATCAACGTCGATGACAGCTGGGGTCTGGCCCTGCACGCCGGTGTCGATTACGCGATCACCGAGCATGGATCGCTGCGCGCCGATGTGCGCTGGATCGACATCAGCAGCGATGTCAAGCTGAACGGCAACAAGATCGGTCAGGTCGACGTCAATCCGTGGGTCTTCGGCATGGCCTACGTCTACCGCTTCTAAGAATCACGACCGATGCGGGCCCGCCAAACGGGCCCGCATCCTGTTTGGCGCGGTGCCACTTGGGGCGATTGCCGGACGGTGTCGTCTGGAATGGATGTGACGGAAGATCCGCGCCGTTTACCGTCTCACGGTCTGGATCGTCACATAGCCCAGTTCTGGCGAGATCCATTGCCGCGACGCCAGGATGTTCCCATCCGCCCCGACAATATAGCTGTTGTCGATCACCGCGCCTGACCCGGTGCAATGTTCCACCACCTGCGTTCCGGTCCAGCTTTGCCCGGCAAACGGATAGGTGCTGTCGGCGCCCGTGCGCACGCTGCACTCCAGCGGCAAGGGCCGTTCCAACCCCAGCCCGTCCAGATAGCGCAACACCTTGGGCGCGGTTCCCGCGGTGCGGCTGCGGATCAGCACGGCCACTTGGTCGACGTCGCCCGAGATCATGTCATGCCCAAAGCCCCGCGTGCCCGCCAGAACCCCGGCACGCAGGATCAGCGCCTGCGACGAAGGCGTGGCATAGGTGCGCATCGCGCCATTCTCGCCGATCATGCCCAGAATGGTGGACAGGCCCTGCGCCTCGAACGCAGTGAAGATCAGCGGCCCACGGTTCGTTTCCAGCGCCGACAGGGCCATCGCCTCGACATCGGGTGGCGGCGCGGCGGGGCCGGTGCGCTTCAGGAACGGAATCGGCAGCAGGCCAACGATGCCCTTGGCGGTATCGGTCGCCAGCTGGGTTCCCTCTTTCTCGCTTTGGTCGGAACCACAGCCCGCCAGCGCCGCCAGCAACAGGCCGGCCGCGCCCAGACGCACCCCCAGACGGATCATCGCCAGAATCTCCCCCAGCCATCATACAGATCGCCGGTGTGGGCGTTGCGGATGGTTTCATACAACCGCCCATCCACATCCAGCTTGGCGCCGCCATCGCGGGTGACCGGGCGGATCACGCTGTCGATCTTGCCCAGCGTCGGTTTGCCGGTGGCCCAGGCGATCGGGATGATGATCTGGATGCCCTTATCGAACGAGCCCTCGCCGAAATCGTCGCTGGACATATCGGTGAAGCTGGCAAAGGCGCCGACCTTCCAGCCATTCTCGAATTCACGCTCCAGCGTGACGGTGGTGCCCCAGTCCTTGGCCAGATAGCGGCCGTAATCGACCTGTGCGGTGTAGCCCTTGCCGATATCGTAATAGGCCGACACATGGCCGGTGATCGTGCTGTAATCACGGAAGCTGAAACGCTGATCAAAGTCGCGCTGCTGCACCCAGTTGGTTTCGATGCCAAGTGCCAGACGGCTGTCGACCGGTTTCCACAGCAGTTCCGTTGAAACCCCGCCATACATCTGTTCCAGCAGACCCACGGTGACGCGCGCGTAGATATCATCGACAGGCTGGCTGTAGAAGGCCGCCTGCAGATGCGGGATCGTCAGATCGCCATGCTTGTCGTAATCGACCTGATCCGAGCGCACGTGATCGACGGTGGAATCCGAAACCCGTTGGCTTTTGTCCCGATTGCCCAGGACCTTCTGGCGCAGCGCGCCCGAGAACACCAGTCCGGGCACGACCTCATAGCGTGCCGCCAATTCGGCGCCGACATCCATGCGGAACGGTTCGTCGGTATCGAAGAAGGTCGCATCCACATAAGGCGTCAATGCCCATTGGAAGCGCGGATAGACATCCGGGGTGCGGACCTGCCCCGGATCACTCGCCGCGCCGGTAATCGCCACACGCTGCGCGATCTCGGCGGAATTGGTGTTTTCCAGCCGTTCGACATCGGTGCGGTTGAAGGTCAGAGACGAGAGCGCCACGCCGTTCTTGACCGGGGTGACCACGATGGTTTCCACCGAGGGCGGCAAGGCCCGCGTGGCCATCCGCAGCACATGGCCCACCGCCTGCGCCTCGGATCCATAGGTCTCATTGCGCACGCGCAGCTCTGCACGCGTTGCGGTCAGGGACATGGATTCAAGGATTTGCCCGTCTTTCTTCAGGCTTTGCGCCAAGGCACCCTGAATGGCAGGCTGTGCCGTGGGGTCATCGGCCCAAGCACCGGACCAACCCTGGGGGTCAGCGGCTGGGGCTACGCGCGGGCGCACCGGCAGCGGCATTTTCTCGATCCCCGAAGGAAACGGCGGGTTCTTCGGGTCGATGTTCAGTGCGAATTGCACACCAACCTTGTCGCCATGCAGATAGTAGATCTGCGCATTCAGCAATTCATTGACGCGGTAATCGACGCCGACATTGATCCGTGTCTTGCGCTCGAAATCGCTGCGGGCCTGTTCCTGCGCGTAATCGTCCGAGGAATATTCCGCCTTCAGGGTCCAGGCATCGTTCAGCGAGTAGGACAGCCCGAAAAATGGTGCAACATCGCCCCGGAACCAGTTGCGGCCATTGAATTTTCCGCCGGTCGACGTGTAGTCGATGTCGGAGCGGTGGCCCCAGTTTCCGATACTACCCGATGTGCCCAGCCGCCCCCAGCCCAGACCGGCCGTGGCCCGAAATTGCGTGGTTATGCTTTTGGTTGCGACAATATATTCCGACGCATAGGCCCCGGTGCCGACGAAATCACGCATTCCGATGGCCATGGCGGGCACCCAGCCCGCGCCGGCGCCCTCATCCAGAAACTGGAAATGAATGTCGAACGAGCGATCATAGAGCGAGGAATATGTGCCCGGATTATCCTTGTCCGGCAACAGGCCCGGCACCCGCGAATAGCGAAAGGCACCGGTGATCCGCGGTGAAATCTGAAAGGTGATATTGTTGCGTTGCGTGCCGCCGCCAAACCAGCCAAGCGCCAGCCCAAGTTCGCCGTCAGGGCGGACCTCGGCGGTGGGCATGTCGATCAGACCTGACATGCCAAAGGTGCTGCGGCTGTTGCCGATCATCGGTTCGGCATGGCCCGCAGGCACGGTCGTGATGGCAACAGAGAATATGCCAAGCGCCCCGGCCATGCGGGCGCTACGCCTGCGCGATGCCCTTTTGCCGTTGCCGCCCCGCTTTGCCTGCGTGATCAATTTGGTCACCATGCCCTCCAGCGTCTTTTTTGGCAGCTTATAACGGCTTTGTATCGGCGCGCGAGGGGGAAAGGCACGCCAATGACAAATCTGGGGAAATTGTGGGCGGTTGCATGCCGGTCACAACATCTGGCGGATAATCAGTCCTGCATCACCAGCAGATCGGCCGAGCGCAGCCCCAGCACCACCGTTTCCCCCACCACCGGCGGCACCGTGCCCGAGGTGTTGAAAGTGTCGAAGGCGATGATCTGGCCACCCAGATCGGCGCGCAGACGGATCACCGACCCCAGGAAATCGACCTCGGTGATCGTGCCGGTCAGGGCGGTGTCCAGCCCGTTCTGGCCCAGACTGATCACCTCGGGGCGCAGGCCCAGGGTAATGGTCTTTCCACTGACGGGGCGATTCAGGATGGTTTCCGTGCCTGCCAGCCGCAACCTGCCGATGGTGCCGTCCAGCACCTCGGCCTCTATGGTGTTCAGCGTGCCAACGAAATTCGCCACGAACCGGGTAGCGGGGCGCGAATAGATATCGGCGGGGGCGCCCACCTGTTCGGCGATGCCCGCATGCATCACCACGATGCGGTCGGACATCGACAGGGCCTCTTCCTGATCATGCGTCACGAAGATGGTGGTGATGCCTAGCTCTTTCTGGATCGCGCGGATTTCATTGCGCAGCGACACCCGCACCTTGGCATCCAGCGCCGACAGCGGTTCATCCAGCAGCAGCATCGTTGGTTTCGGTGCCAGCGCCCGCGCCAGCGCCACCCGCTGCTGCTGTCCGCCAGACAGCTGAAATGGATAGCGCCCGCCCAGATCGGGCAGGCCGATCAGCTCCAGCATTTCGGCGACGCGCCTAGCAATGGTGTCGCCGGCCACGCCCTGAACCTTCAGCCCGAAGCCCACGTTCTGCGCCACCGTCAGATTGGGGAACAGCGCGTAGGATTGGAACACCATGCCGATGTTGCGCTGGTTCGGGCGCAGCTTGACCACGTCTTTGCCACCGATCAGGATCGCGCCCGAAGACGGGCTTTCAAACCCCGCCACCATCCGCAACACGGTGGTCTTGCCACAGCCCGAAGGCCCCAGCAGCGAGATGAACTCGCCCTTTTCGACGCTGAGGTTGAAGTCCTTGACCACACGCGTCGGGCCGAAGGATTTCTCCAGATGCGAGATGTTCAGAAAGCTCATCGCGGTGCCTTGTCGAATTTCGAGAAACGCGTCACCAGGTTCAGCAACCCCATGCAGGCCCAGGTGATGACGAAAGCGATCGTCGACAGGGCAAAGGGTTCATAGGCCTTGTTCGCGCCCATCAGTTGCAGATAGGGGCCGAAAGCGGGGCGGTTCAGCAATGCCGCCAGGGTAAATTCCCCCATGACGATAGCGAAGGTCACAAACGCCCCCGACAGCACCGCGACCATGACATTGGGCAAGATCACCCGGGCCAGAATGGTCACCCAGCCCGCGCCCAGCGATTGTGCCGCCTCGGTCAGGGTGGCGACATCAATGGTGCGCAGCCCGGTGTCGATGGCGCGATACATATAGGGCAGCGACAGCGTCATATAGCCAAACAGCAGCAGGGCGTTGGTACCGGTCAGCGATCCGGTCAGCGGCAGCCAGCTTGAGGTATTATACAGCCGGATATAGCCGAACACGATGACGATGGCCGGAATGACCAGCGGCAGCAGGGTGATGAACTCGATATACGGGCGCATCCACGGCATTTTCAGCCGCACCCAGAACGCCGTCGGCACCACCAGCAGCACACCGAACACGATGGTCAACAGCGCCATCATCACCGAATAGCCGAAGGTCGCGCGAAACTGCGGATCGGCCAGAACGACGCGATAGGCCTCAAGGCTGTATTCGCCGCGCTTCATCGACAGCGAGAATTCCGTCATGCCGATCAGCGGCAGGATGAAATAGACCATGCCCAGCAGCAATATGGTCCAGGAGGCGGCCTTTTTCATTTCAGCCACCTTTCCGAGCGTATCCGCAGCCAGATATAGACCACATTGGCGATCCCGGTGACGACGATCATGCCCAGGGCCATCGCATAGCCCAGATGCGGGTTGCCCAGAACATCGCCGCGGATCTGGGCGAACAGCATGATCGGCACGATGTTCAATGACGATCCGGTCAGCGCGATGGCGGTGGCCACGGCGCCGAACGCATTGGCGAACAGCAGCGCGAATGTGCCCAGGATCGCCGGGAATAGGATCGGCAGGGCCACCATGCGCCAGTATTGCGTGGCCGTGGCGCCCAGACATTCGGCGGCCTCGCGCCAGTCGCGGCGCAGGCCCTCGAGCGCGGGGGTGATGATCAGGATCATCAACGGGATCTGAAAGAACAGATAGGTGATGGTCAGGCCCCAGAAGCTGAGGATGTTGAAGCCCATCGCCCGCAGGTTGATGCCGAATTCGGTGCGCAGATACACCGATACCAGACCCAGCGGCCCCAGCGTCGCCAGAAATGCGAAGGCCAGCGGCACGCCTGCGAAATTCGACGCCACGCCGGAAAATGTCATCAGCGGGGCGCGGATCATTTTGGGCAACCCTCCCAGAGCCACCGCCGCCGCCATCAGAAAGCCGACCAGACAACCGATGGCCGAAGAGGCCACCGAAATCTTGATCGAAATCCAGTAACTGTCGAGAATGGAACTGGTGAACAGCCCGCGGATATTCTTCAGCGTAAAGCCGCCATCAGGGGTCTGGAACGCGCCGATCACGATCTTCATCGTCGGCGCGATCAGGAACAACGCCACGAACAGCCCAAAGGGCAGCAGCCCGAGCCAGTTCAGTGGCAGGCGCCGCGGCGCCGGAGGGGGGGTGTCGGTCACGTAGGGTCCGGCTTTCTGGAGAATAACCCCCGCGCGGCGGATGGGACCGCCGCGCGAAGGCAGGAATTGGCGAAACCCGGTGCTTATTGCACGTTGGCGCCGACCATCTTGTCCCAGCCACCGGTGACGGCGGCCTTGTTGGCGTCAACCTCTGCCAGCGTCGGGAAATAGGCCTTGGCATAGGATTCTGCCGGGGGCAGGGCGTCCAGCAGCTCGGCCGGGATCTTGCCCGCAGCCGACATCGCGTTGAAGCGCGCCGGGTGGCAGTAGCCCTTCAGCCAGGCGGTCTGGCCCGCGTCGGAATACAGGTATTCCATCCACAGTTTCGCCGCGTTCGGATGCGGTGCATAGGCCGAGATCGCCTGCACATAGACGCCCGCCAGAACGCCCGATGCCGGAACCACAACCTCGGCGGGCGGGTTGCCGTTCAGGCCATCACGCCAGGACAAGGCGTTGTAATCCCAGGCGATGACGATGGGCGTCGCGCCCTGTGCCAGGGTGCCGGCCTTGCCGATGGTGGGGACGAAGTTCCCGGCGGCATTCAGCTTTTTGAAGAATTCGAGACCCTTGTCGCCCGCTTCTGCACCGGCCTTGCCGCCTTCGGCCAGACCCGCCGCCAGGACGCCCAGAATTGCCTGGTTCGAGGCACGCGGATCACCCGCCAGCGCCACTTGACCGGCATATTCCGGCTTCAGCAGATCGGACCAGTCGGCCGGAACGTTGTCCACCAGATCCTTGTTCAACATGAAGGACATCACGCCGTAGTAATCGGCATACCAATGGCCATCGGGGTCTTTGACCTCGGCCGGGATCTCATCCCATGTCGAGACCTTGTAGGGTTGCAGCAGGCCCTCGGCCTGGACCTGCGGACCAAAGGCCAGACCCACGTCGATCACGTCGGGCGCCTGCGGGCCGGTATTGCCCTTGTTGGCGCGGATCGCTTCGACTTCATCGGCAGACCCCGCATCGGGGTTCAGCTCGTTCACGGTGATTTCGGGGTATTTCGCCTTGAAACCGGCGATGACATCGCCGTAGCCGCACCAGCTGTGGGGCAATGCGATGGTGGTCAGCATACCCTCTTTCTTGGCGGCGGCCTCCAGCGAGGCCAGATCTTCGGCATGCACCAGAGCGGTCGTTGCCAGCAAGGCGGCGGCTCCGGCGAGACCACCTTTCATCCAGCGCGCAGGATGCTTCGTCATCTTCAATTCTCCCCATCGGTCGGAAGTTCGGGCCCGTAACGGGCGCCATCTGCTCCTAAGTGCGTTCCGTGACAATCATGCGACATGCGTATGTGTAACTGCACCTGTAAGCGGTTTTATTGATTCACGGGTCAAGAGTTGCCCGAAATTCCGGGCTTTGCAACAAATCTGTTTCATTACTGTCATCTTCGCGGCGCCCCGGGGAAATTGCGCAGGAAACAGGCAGTCGTGGCGCGGCGTTTTTCCCGCCGTATCCGCGCAAACCGGTATAGGGTCGGGCAGAACCGGCAAGGGAGGGCACGGCATGGCGGGCAGGGTGATCACCGTGGCACAACAAAAGGGTGGTGCGGGCAAAACGACGCTGGCGGTAAACCTGGCGACGGCATTGGCGCAACAGGGGCGCTCGGTTGCCTTGCTGGATACCGATCCGCAGGGGTCGCTGGGCCGATGGTTCATGGCGCGGCGCGCGACCTTGGACGATGTGGGGCTGGAGTTTTCCACCTCATCCGCCTGGGGTGTCAGCTATGAGGTCGAGAAGCTGCGCCGCCACGTCGATGTGATCATCATCGACACGCCCCCCAAGGTGGATAGCGATCTGCGCCCGGCGCTGCGCGAGGCGGATGTGATCGTGGTGCCGATTGCCGCCAGCCTTGTGGATCTCTGGGCGACCGAAGGCGTGCTGGATCTGGCCCGACGCGAGGGGAAGCGGCCGAAACTGGTGCTGAACCGGGTCAAGGGGCGCACGCGGCTGGATGCCGAAGTGCGGCAGGCGGCCGGCGCGCTTGAGGGCGATCTGCTGCCCACCACATTGGCGCATCGGGTGATTTATGCCGAGACGCTGGGCCGGGGGCTGGGGGTGGTCGAGGCCGCGCGCGCCAACCCGGCAATGGCGGAAATTCGGGCCTTGCTGGCGGCGATCATGTAACAGGCGCGATGGGCGACGGGGTCTGGCGCCCGTCTGCCAGCTAGGGACAACCCAGCTGGCGATCTGGGTATACTTATTTCATTGCGCATATAGGCCTTGCTGCTGTGACAGCCGTCCGACGGCATCTGTGTGCGAGGGTGGGTCTGCGATGATCCACAAAGGGGATCGGTCATGTCGGAAATTATTGCGATCGGTCTCGATCTTGCGAAGACTGTGTTTGTCGCCTTCGGCGCCTCTTCGATCCAGGCGCATGGGGCTGATCCCGCCCGCCTACGTGCGGCCTTTTGTCAAACGCCAAGAGAATGACGCCGCCGATGTCCGGGCGATCTGCGAGGCGTCAATGATGCGTTTCATGGCAATGAAAAGTGAGGAGACGCAGGGCGCGGCGCCTCACCATGGTGCTCGAACCGGTGGCGCCCTGTGGCTCGCTTTTCCGTATCCGTGAGCTGCTGATCCGGCAACGGACGCAGGCGATCAATGCCCTGTTGGGCGTCTGGGCGTGTCTGGTCAGATCGTGCTGCAGGGGGTTGGCAATGCCGCGCGGCTGATCGCCATCGTCGACGATCTGGGCTGCAGTCTACCCGTCGATGCCATCGCCACGCCCGATGTGCTGGTCGCGGCACTTCAGCACCCCGAGGCGGAGATCGGGAATCTGGACGCCGAGATCAGCCGACGAGCCAAGGGGAACGAGGTCGCCCGGCGGTTGATGATAGTGCCTGGGATCGGTACGCTGATCGCCACGGCGCTCGCGGTCCTGGCGCAGCCACCCGAAACATTCAGCAAGGGGCGAGATTTTGCGGCCTGGCTTGACCTCACGCCCGGCCAACATTCGACAGGCGGAAAACAGCGGTTTGGCGCTACGAGGAAGATGGCGAAACGTTCCCTGCGGCGGCTGCTGATCATCGGCGCCAACAGCGTGGTCATCAAGCGGCACGTCCATACCTGGGCCCGATCAGGCGCATGGTTGGGCGGCATGCTGACACGCAAGCCGCCAATGCTGGTGCGGATAGCGCTGGCGAACAAGATCGCGGGCGTTCGCCCCTCTCTCGGACCCATGGCATTCGGGGCTCACTCTGGGCCTGATGGCCCGAGGTGGCGTAAGCCGTCAAGGTCGCGAGGACGTTGGAGCAAAAGAGGGCAAGGAGCCATTTGGCCCAATCGTCGTAAGACGGGATCGGGAGAACCAGTGTGCAACAGAGTGTCTTCAATTGCGCGGCTTTCATCTGGACCTGACCTGCGAACACCATACGGGCCAGCGACATTAGCGCCGTACGCATCGACCTGAGACATGTTCGCAGCCGGTCAGCTGTTCAGACAGATCAATAAAACCACCTGCGCAAGCAGGGTATCGACGCCGTGCCGGGTCCGCCCCCTAGGCAGGGAGTCGCAGCCTTTGCGAGAAAATCTTTGTCAGCAAAGGTTGCGGGGCAAGCATGTTTCTTGCTGTGCGGGCCGTGAAAACAAAATGGCACCGGCCCCCCTTCCTGCCTAGATTGAAACACGACGGATAAGGTCGTTTTTAGCGGCAGTCCTCGCAATGACAGGCCGCGCAGAAGCGATGTTGTCCCCTTCGGGCGTCGCAGGAGATTTGACATGAAACGACCCATACTGGCCGGGATCGGCATCGCCCTGCTGAGCGCCGTTCCGGCTATGGCGCTGAACATCGGTGTTACTCCCGGCGCATTGGCGGATTCGATCGAGACCGCCGCGACCGAGGCCCGTGCCCAGGGGCTGGAGGTGAAGGTCGTTGAGTTCAGCGACTGGACCACGCCCAATCTGGCGCTGCAAAATGGCGATCTGGATGCCAATTATTTCCAGCATCAGGCATTCCTGGACAATGCGGTGCGCGAGACCGGATACCGGCTGGTTGCGGTGGGGCTGGGCATCTTGCCCAACATCGGTCTGTATTCCGAGAAATACACCGCGCTGGATCAGCTGCCCCAGGGCGCGCGCCTGGCGGTCGCCAGTGATCCGGTCAATGGCGGGCGCGGATTGGCGCTGCTGCAGACGGCGGGCTTGATCACCTTGCGCGCGGGCGTTGGTGTGCAGGCAACACCCGATGATATCGTGGCAAATCCGAAGCATTTCCAGATCGTTGAGATCGAGGGGCCGCAGCTTGTCCGTGCGTTGTCGGATGTGGATCTGGCACAGGGATATCCGGCGCATTTCGTTAACGCGGGCAAGGCCGATATCGCGGGCAAGGCGCTGTTGTATTCGGGCGTCAACGACACCTATTTCGCGATCCGCTTCGTCGCGCGCGAAGACAACAAGGATGACCCGGATCTGGCGCGGTTCATCCAGATTTATCAGACATCGTCGGCCGTCAGCGCACAGATCGACGCGTCCTACAACCATGACCCGGCGCTTTATACGCTGCCGTGGCGCAACTGAACCGGGGAAACACCATGAAGCTGAAATTCCTAGCGCTGAGCGCACTACTGGCCTTTGGCGCGGTCGCGGCGCAGGCCGAACCGTTGAAGATCGGCGTGGTGCCGGGGGCCTATGCCGATGCGGCCAATGTCGCCGCCGAAGAGGCGAAAACCCACGGTCTTGATGTCGAGGTGATCGAATTTTCCGACTGGACCACGCCCAATGTCGCGCTGAACGCGGGCGATATCGACCTGAACTTCTTCCAGCATGTCCCATTCATGGAAAACGCCGAAAAGCAGGGTGGTTATCATTTCGCCGCCATCGCACCGGGCATTTTGCAGAATCTTGGCCTGTATTCGCTGCGCCACAAGACCTTCGCGGACATTCCCGATGGTGGCAGCGTCGCCATCGCCAACGATCCGGTGAACCAGGGGCGCGGATTGCTGTTGTTGCAAAAGGCGGGGTTGATCACGCTGAAAGACGGTGTGGGGTTCCTGGGGTCGGTCGATGACATCACCGAGAATCCGAAGCATCTGAAATTCACCGAGGTTGAGGGTCCGCAGTTGGCCCGCATCACCGGCGATGTCGATCTGGCCCAGGGCTATCCGCATTTCATCGTCGCGGCGGGCACCTTTGATCCGACCAGCGCCCTGCTGTATTCCGGCATCGAGGACAAGCAATTCGCCGTCAGCTTTGTCTCGCGCGAGGATAACAAGGATGATCCGCGGATACGGCAATTCATTGATATTTTCCAGAATTCACAGGCGGTGAAAGATCAGATCCACAAATCCTTCGCCGGTAGTGACAAGCTGTATATCCTTGCATGGCAATCCAAATGACCGATGTTGCCGCATTGGCCGGTGCCGATGTTGACGCAGGCGCCGTTCCGGTTTCCGGCCTGCGCCACCAGGGGGGGACGGTCTCGTTCGAGGGGCTGGGCAAGGTCTACCGGTCATCGGCGGGCGAGGTGGCGGCGCTGCACGATATCCGGCTTGATATCCGGGCGGGCGAAATATTCGGGATCATCGGCCGCTCGGGTGCGGGGAAATCCAGTTTGCTGCGCACCATCAACCGGCTGGAACAGGCCACCTCTGGCCGGGTGTTGATCGACGGCGAGGATATCGCCTTGCTGGATGAGGCGGGGCTTGTCGGTTTGCGCCGCCGGATCGGCATGATATTCCAGCATTTCAACCTGCTGTCGGCCAAGACCGTGCGTGAGAACGTCGCCCTGCCGCTGCGCGCCGCCGGGGTTGCGCGGGCGGAAATCGCCACGCGTGTCGCACAGGCGCTGGCGCTGGTCGGGCTGGAGGACAAGGGCGATACCTATCCGTCGCGCCTGTCGGGCGGGCAGAAGCAGCGGGTGGGCATCGCCCGCGCGCTGGTCAGCCGCCCCGAGATATTGCTGTGCGACGAGGCGACATCGGCACTGGACCCGGAAACCACCGGCGCGATCCTGGCCCTGCTGAAGGACATCAACCATCGGCTTGGCCTGACGATCGTGCTGATCACCCATGAGATGAGCGTGATCCGCGAGATCTGCGACCGCGTGGGGGTGATCGAACGGGGCGAGATCGTCGAAGAGGGGCCGGTCTGGCAGGTCTTCGGCACACCGCGCCAGCCCGCGACACGGGCGCTGTTGCAACCGCTGGAGAGTGGTCTGCCGGAGGATCTGGCACAGCGGCTGCGCGACCGTCCGCGTGGACCCGGTGATGAAACGGTGGTTGCGCTGCGTTTCGCGGGCCATCGCACGCCCGATCTGACGCGTCTGGCCGAACAGGCGGGGGGAACGGTGCGGCTGCTGTCATCGCAGATCGAGCGGATTCAGGGCCATGCCATCGGTCAATTGCTGATCGGGCTTGGCCACGGGGCCCGCCCGGAGGCGCTGGCCGATATCGCGGATGATACAAGGGTTATCGGGTATGTTGACGCAACAGATGATTAACCGCCTGTGGCAGGCGTTTCAGGACACCTTGCTGATGGTCGGGGTCTCGGCGGGCATCGCGGTTCTGGCCGGTATCCCGCTGGCGGTGTTTCTGGTCACATCCGAGCGGAACGGCATTTTTCCGGCGCCGCGGTTGAACCGGGTGGTGGGCACGGTGGTCAATGGTTTTCGCGCCGTGCCGTTCATTGTGCTGCTGGTGGCGTTGATACCGTTCACCCGGCTGGTCGCAGGTACCACGATCGGGGTCTGGGCGGCGATCGTGCCGCTGGCGGTCTCGGCCACGCCTTTCTTCGCGCGGATCGCCGAGGTCAGCCTGCGAGAGATCGACCCCGGCCTGATCGAGGCGGCCCAATCCATCGGGTGCCGCCGCTGGCATATCGTGCGCCATGTGCTGCTGCCCGAGGCATTGCCAGGCATCATCGGCGGTTTCACCATCACCGTGGTGTCGATGATCGGCGCGTCGGCGATGGCGGGGGCCGTGGGGGCAGGCGGTCTGGGCGATGTGGCGATCCGCTATGGCTATCAACGCTTCGATACAACGGTGATGATGATCGTCATCGCGATCCTGATCGTGCTGGTCTGCGCGGTGCAGTTCGCGGGGGATCTGGCGGTGCGCCGTTTGCGGGCGCGCTGACCGCAAGGCCCCGGATGATGGATCCGGGGCCTTCTGATGTGGCTTACTGTCTGAGGTGGGGCGGGTTACTCGGCCGCGATGCGGTGGGGGCGAAAGGCCCCGGCCGCGTGGCGCGAGGGCAGACGGTCGCCCGCGCCGAAAATCTTCTGTCGCAGCGTGCCTTGTGCATAATGCGTCTTGTAGCGGCCCCGGCCCTGCAATTCTGGCACGATCAGATCGGCGAAATCCTCATAGGTTTCCGGGGTCACGATCCGGGTCAGGTTGAAACCGTCGATCTCGCCCACATCGACCCAGCGTTCCAATTCGTCCGCGACCTCGGCGGGGGTGCCAACGATCTGCGGATACCGACCACCGATTGCATGTTTGGCCAGAAGGTCGCGCTTGGTCCAGTTGTTGGTTTGCGCCAGTTTTGAGGCCGATTGGATCGCATTCGTCTCGCCATAGGGGATCGGATCGTCCAGCCCGTAGCGGGTGAAATCAATTCCGGTCGAGGCGGCGAAATGTGCCAGCCCCGCCTCGGGGCTGGCATAGGCCAGATAATCGGCGAATTTTTCCTGTGCTGCTGCATGGCTGCGGTCGGTGACAACACAGATGCCGACGAAAATCCTGACATCCTCGGCCCGCCGCCCGGCGGCAACGACCGCCGCCCGGATCTGTCGCGCGGTTTTCTGGGCGGCCTCGGGCGTCAGCGCCCCGACAAACACGCATTCCGCATGGCGCGCCGCGAACCGTTGCCCGCGCCCGGAGGTGCCGGCCTGATACAACAGCGGGGTCCGTTGCGGCGAGGGTTCGGACAGGTGATAGCCTTCGACATCGTAAAAGGCGCCGTGATGGATGACTTTGCGCACCTTGGCCGGATCGGCGAAGACGCGCGCCACCTTGTCGCGCCGCACGGCATCATCGTCCCACGATCCTTCCCACAGCTTGTACAGCACATCCAGATATTCGTCGGCCTGATCGTAACGCTGATCATGGCCGATCTGCGCATCCCGGCCGACCGCGCGTGCCGCGCTGTCCAGGTAGCCGGTGACGATATTCCAGCCGATCCGACCGTCGGTCAGGTGGTCCAACGTCGACATCCGGCGGGCGAATGTATAGGGCGGCTCCTGGTTTACATTCACCGTGACCCCGAACCCCAGGTGACGTGTCACCGCCGCCATCGCCGAAACCAGCAAGATCGGATCGTTGACGGGCAATTGCGCCGACTCGCGCAGCGTCACGTCGACGTTGCCGCCGTAGATGTCATAGGTGCCCAGAATATCGGCCAGAAAGATCCCGTCGAACAACCCCCGCTCCAGCGTCTTCGCCAGCGAGACCCAGTATTCCAGCTTGCGGTAATCGCCAGATGTGTCGCGCGGATGCGTCCACAGCCCGTGGTTGATATGGCCGACGCTGTTCATATTGAACGCATTCACCAGAATATGTCTGTTCGTGGGCGCCATCAGATTGCTCCGTGTCGGGGCGGATTGACGCCGTTCAACGTATGATTGCCGACCGCATGATATTTCCAGCGCACCGGATCATGCAGCGTATGGGTGCGGACATTGCGCCAATACCGGTCAAGGTTTCCGTCCCCCAGCGTCGCCGAGGTGCCGGTCAGCTCAAACAATTTGGTCGCGGCCAGCAGTCCGGCCTCGGTGGTCAGCGCCCGTGCCGCAGCGACCGCGAGGGAGGCCTGTGCCACGCTGTCCTCGGTCGCCTCGCGGATCGCGGCGTCCAGCAGATGGCCCGCGCGGTGCAGCAACGCCTCGGCGGCGCGCAGCCGTATGGCGACCTCGCCCACGCCCTGAATGGTCAGGGGGTCATCCTGGGCCCGGGTGACGCCCGCATCCAGCCAGGGCCGCGCCCTGTCCCGGATGAAGGGCAGCGTTTCGGCGAACGCGCCCTGGCCGATCCCCAGATCAATCGCCGCATGCATGATCTGCGCATGCGGGCCGATGGGGGAAGGGTGGTCGAAACTGGCCTGAAACGGCACGATCCAGTCCGGGTTGACCGCGACATGATCGAAACTGACCGACCCGGACCCGGTCACGCGCTGGCCGAACCCGTCCCAATCATCGGTGATGGTGATGCCTCCGCTGTCGCGCGGCAGGAAGACCATCACCTGCCGGTTGTCTTCGTCCAGGGTGACGGTCGGGATGACATGGGCATAGATCGCGCCGGTGCAGTAAAACTTGCGCCCCTGCACGAACAGTTTGCCGTCTTCGCGGATCAACCGGGTGGAACGGCTGAAATCCCGCGTGCCGATTTCCGATACCGCATTGCCAAAACGCTGCCCGCGCAGTGCCAGCGCGTTGAAAAAGGCTTGCTGGTCGGGTGTCCCGCCCGAACGCAGCACCTCCAACGCATAGAAATGGTTTTGCGGGATCTGCGCCAGGGACCCGTCCGCCGCCGCGATGATCGCGATCACCCGCGCCAGCGTGACGGTGGAGACCCCGGCGCCGCCGAACGCGCGGGGCACCGTGATTCCCCACAGCCCGGTGGCCGAAAAACGGTCGAGTTCTTCCCACGGCAGCAGCCGGTCACGGTCCCGTGCGGCGGCGCCTGGCGCGATGTCGCGGGCGAATGCGACCGCGGCGGCGATGGCCTCGTCGTCCGAGCCGATGACGTGGACGGTGCCGGGGGCGGCAAGGCGGGGGGGTGCGTTCATCTCAGTTCCATTGATGGCGGGCGGGCTGGATACCGTTCAGGTGCCAGTTGCCCAAAAGGTGGAATTTCCAGCGCACCGGATCATGCAACGTATGGACCCGCGCGTTGCGCCAGATCCGCCCCAGATTCAGGTCGCTGCGTGTGGCCGAGGCGCCAGCCAGCTCAAACAGCTTTTCCGCCGCCTTCAGCGCGATTTCCGTGGTGAGGATCTTGGCCTCGGCAATGGCGACAGAGGCCCGCGCACTGCTGTCATCGGTAAGCGGTTCGGCCGCGATGGCGTCCAGCGTCCGTGCCGTATCGCGCAGCACCTGTTGTGCCGCCCACAACTCGATCTGCAACCGGCCGATGTCGGCGATGACAAAGGGATCATCCTGTGCCCGCTCAACCCCCGCATCGATCCAGGGGCGTGATCTTGTCCGCACGAAGGCGATGGTCTGTTCCAGCGCCCCTTGCGCGATACCGCTGTCGATCGAGGCCTGGATCAGTTGCGAGACCGGCCCGGCCAGCCCCGGTATGGCCGTGCGTTGCCAGATCGGGAAAACCTGTTCCGCGCTTTCGATCAGCACATCGTGGAAAATCACGCTGCCCGAGGCCGTCGTGCGCTGTCCGAATGACGACCAGTCGTCCACCACCTCGACCCCAAGTGCGTTGCGCGGCACCCAGACCTGAACCGGGCGTCCCTCGGGGTCGTTTGCGCGGGTGGGTATCCAATGGGCGAAGATCGCGCCGGTCGAATAGAACCGGTGCCCGCTCAGGCGCAGGCCTTCGGGCGTGAGGCGCAGGGCGGTGGTGTTGTGCGTCACGACCTTGCGGCCCTTTTCCGGCCCGGCGTTGCCGATCCTGTGCCCGTTCAGGATATCACCGAAAAAGCGGGCTTTCTGGGCCGGGGTGCCCGCCTCTTGCAGCAGGCGCAGCACGCCGAAATGGTTTTGTGGAATTTGCCCGGCGGAACTGTCCGCGGCACAGAGGATCTCGAAAACCTCGGCCAGCGTGACAAGTGACAATTCCGGCCCGCCGTAATCTTTGGGGACAGTGATCGTGCCAAGGCCGGACCGGGTGAAGGCCTCGATCTCGTCCCATGGCAACAGCCTTTCGGCATCGCGCCGGGCGGCCGATTGCGCCCAGTCTTCCGCCAAAGCCCGCGCCGCGGTGATCGCGTCGTCATGGGTGGCGATGCGCCGGGGCGGTGCTGGTGGCAGGGGGCTGCGTTCAGCCCGGTTTTCAGTCGTCATGGCATGTCCCGATCAATCGACGCGCCACCCGAAACGGGCTTACAAGTCGTCATTAGGGAATATTCACAGTTGCGTTTTACGGCCATTCCAAAGCCGTCGGGCGAAAGGGATAGAATGTCTCTGTCCGTGACGTCGGGCAGAAAAATGTTCCTGCTGGCCGTGTTTCGGCGTCGCCGCCTGTCGCCTTACACGACCAGCAGCACCATCACAAACCCCGCCGAAACGACGGCCAACGTGGCCTCGAACCAGAGAAACGCGGGCGGATCGGACCGGGTTTCGTCATTTTCGAGGAGCAGGCTGACCAGGCCCGGATCGAATTCACCATACATGAGTGCGCATCCCTTTTGTGTTGCAGAGCCCGGTCATTCCTTGCCGGTGGCCGACGCCCCGATGGGGCCGCCGATGGCATCAGGATATCGCAGGCCAGTGCGTGAGGGGGATGCGTTTCGGGCCGTATGTGGAGATCAAACATGCTCTGTCGCGCGGGTCCGGCGGTGATATTTTTCCATCCGGTTCCGTGCGTCATTTCGGCGGCGCAGGGATTCGGAATGCGCTGATTCGGCCCCGGTACGGAACCGCTCCTGCTTCGCCGAGAAAACATTTCTCGCGCGACACCGGGTTGAGGGAATGCGCCCCCTGTGCGCCACCGTCCTGGTAGAAAAATCCAATAAAATCAAAAGATAAAATTGACGAAGGCGATGAAGATTGTCCTGAATGTGCCCATCATAACGGCATTTTTGCCAAAAAGAGAGCAAATCATGGGCATTTCAGACCTTCCCCGACGCGTGTTGCGCGGGCTTGTCATTGCGACGGCCATTGGCGCCACGTTGCTACCCGGCCTGGCGGCTGCCGGACCGACGCTGGACCGGATCAACGAACGCGGCGCCATCAAGGTTGGCGTCGGGACAACGCCGGGCTTCTTCTCGCCGGGCAGTGATGGCAAATGGCAGGGGTTCTTCATTGATATCGGCAAGGCCCTGTCCATCGCGGTGTTCGGCAACGCCGACAAGGTGGAATTTACCAGCTCTTCGCCGCAGCAGCGTCTGCCTGCGTTGCAGGCGGGTGAGTTTGACGTGCTGCTGTCGGGGGTGACCGTCACCATTACGCGGGCCTTCAAACTGGGCTTTCATTTCGGCCCGACGGTTTTCTATGACGGACAGGCGATCCTGGCCCGCAAGGATCTGGGGGTGACGACAGCCACCGAACTGGACGGCGCGACCATCGGTGTTCAGTCCGGTACGACGGGTGAACTGAACATCGCCGATTTCTTCCGCGCGACGGGCAAAAAATTCACCCCGGTCACGATCGAGGATACCTCGGAATTCCTGGCGGCGCTGGAATCGGGGCGGGTAGATGCGATTACGCAAGACAGCTCGGATCTGGTGGGCAAGCTGCAACAGCTGAAAAAACCGGATGATTTCGTGATCCTGCCGGAACGGCTGTCCAAGGAACCGCTGGCCCCGGCGATTGTCGCGGGTGATGACCGCTGGCTGGAAATCATCAACTGGACCGTCTACGCGCTGATCCAGGCCGAGGAATGGGGCATCACCTCGCAAAATGTCGACACATTCCTGAAATCCGACGATCCGGCGATCCAGCGGTTCCTGGGGGTTGATCCGTCGCTGGGCGAGGCCATCGGCTTCGATCCGAAGTGGGCCTACACCATCATCAAGACCGTCGGGAACTACGGCGAGATCTATGACCGCAACCTGAAGCCTCTGGGCTGGGAACGCGGCTATAATCAGCTGTGGTCCAAGGGCGGCCTGCTGTATGCGCCGCCGTTCCGATGAGCCAGCGCAGGCCTGAAGACGGGCTTGCGCGCCACCCCGACCAGCTTGGCCGATGGCACAGGCTGGTCGCGTGGTGGGGGCCGCGTCCCTGGGCGCAGATCGCGGTGATCCTGGGGATCGCCGCGGTTCTTGTCTGGTTCGGGATCAACACGGCCCAGGCCCTGCACCGGGCCGGTATCGCGCCCGGTTTCGCCTTTTTGGGGCGGGCGGCCGGGTTCCAGATCGGCGAGGCGCCAATTCCCTTTGTGGCGGGTGACAGCTATCTGCGGGCGATCATTGCGGGGCTGCTGAACACGCTGAAGGTCGCGGTGGCGGGCTGCGTGCTGGCGACGGTGTTGGGGGTTGTGGTCGGGATCGCGGGCATGGCCGGAAACCCGGTGCTGCGCCAGGTCGTCAAGATCTACATCGAGGTCATCCGCAATACGCCGCTGTTGCTGCAACTGTTCTTCTGGATCGCCTTGGCGCGTAATCTGCCGGGGCCACGGCAGGCGTTTGGCGGTGGCGGCGTGTTTTTGTCGAACCGGGGCGTCTTCCTGCCCGCGCCGACGTTCGAGACGCTGTGGCCGCTGGTGTTGCTGATACCTGCGACATGCCTGGCGTTCCGGGGCGTGCGGTGGCGCCATGCGGCGGGCCGTGGCGCGATTCCGGTGGGGATCGGGTTACTGGTCGTTGCGGTGCCTGTGGTCTGGCTTGCCGGGATGGGGGTGGACCGCCCGGTATTGCAGGGCTTCAATATCCGTGGCGGGGTGTCCATGTCGCCGGAATTCGCGGCCCTGCTGGTGGCGCTGACGGTGAAGTTCTCGGCCCTGATCGCTGAAATCGTGCGCGCGGGCATTCTGGCCGTGCCGCAAAGCCAGCGCGAGGCAGGGCGGGCCATTGGTCTGTCCGAACGGCAGATCATGCGGCTGATCGTGTTGCCGCAGGCGCTGCGGGTCATCGTGCCGATGATTACCTCATGCTTTCTGGACCTGACCAAGGATTCCAGTCTGGCGGTGGCCATCGGCTATCCCGATCTGGTCAGCATCCTGAACACGACCGCGAATACCACCGGGCAGGCGATAGAGGCGCTGCTGATCATGGCGGTGACCTTCGTGGCACTCAATCTGGGGGTGGCGGGTGTGATGAACCTGTACAATGCGCGGGTCGCGTTGCGTGGCGAGGTGCGGCGATGACGGTCTGGTCGCACCGATGGAACATCCTGGCCACCGTGATCATGTTCGGCTTGCTGCTGGTCGCGGCGGTGTCGTTGAGCCGCTGGGCCCTGAGCGGGGCGACATTCCATGGAACGATGGCTGATTGCCGGGCGGGCACCGGGGCGTGCTGGGCGTTTCTGGGCGCAAAGGCGCGGTTCATCCTGTTCGCTTTCTATCCCGGCGATCAGTTGTGGCGGCCGGGGCTGGTGGTTCTGGGGTTGCTTGGCCTGATGACCGTCTCGGCATTGCCGCGTGTGTGGGGACGGGGCCTGCTGCTGGCGTGGCTGGTTGTGTTGCCCGGCGCCTGGGTGCTGATGGCCGGAGGTTTG
>DASWPI010000070.1:0-25712 GCA_036398515.1 Paenirhodobacter sp. | reverse complement strand
TTGCCAAAGGTCAGCGTGCCATTGACGTCATAGGTGCGCAGCCGCACGCCCTTCAGCGCCTCGATGGAATTCAGCGGCTTGTTGCCCCACAGCCCGCTGGGCGGCCACGGCGTTGCCAGCAACAGAACCTGGTCATCCTCTTGCAATGCGGCATCGTAATAGGGCTTGGCGATGTCATACAGCTGGCGTTCCTCGGCCGGGGTCTTGGCGATGAACGGGATTGAGGACAGCGAGAACAGCGGGTTCAGGCCCGACCACGGTGTGGCGAAAGACGAGGCGATATCCACCGCGCCCTGCCCCACCGCGTCATATTGATCAATCGACTTGTATCCAAGGGCGCCGCCATGATGCGCGGTGATCTTGATCGTGCCGCCGCTCAGCCGGTCCAGCGCGGCGATGAACGTATCTGCCGTGCGCGCATGCACCGACCCCGCAGGGTATTCATTCGCCAGATCCCAGCTGACCTGCTGTGCCTGCGCCGTTCCCACCAAAAGGGCAAAGGCCGTCGCAAGAACACCCGAACGCATCATCATCATTTTCGTTTCCCTGTTGACTGTTTTGGTTATGGCACCGGCCCGGCAAACCGGCGGTGCGTCGATCAAACGGCTTCCGGCGGTTTCCCCGACACATACTGGTCCGGATAATTACGGGCGATATAGGCCGCGCTGAACTTGTCCGAACGCAGATCATCGGCCACCGCCTCGGGCCGGCGCGCTGCGGCCGGGCCATAGCCGCCGGACCCGGGGGTCTCGACGCTGACCGATTGCCCATCGGCCACCGGCACCGCCGAAGGTTTCGGCGGCAAAGCGGTATCGGCCGCGCCATCGGCATGCAGGGTGAACCGCCCCGGCCGCCCCGCACCCGCGCCAAAGATGCCCCAGGGCGCATTGCGGAACCGCTCACCCGCGCCGCTGAAGATGCAGTCATGATCCACCGGCGCAATCACCCGGCGCAACCCGGCGCCGCCGCGGAATTCACCCGCGCCACCAGAGTCCTGCACGAAGCCATAGCTGACGATACGCAGCGGGTATTCGGTCTCGATCGCCTCGATCGGCAGGTTCGAGGTATTGGTGATATGCACCTGCACCCCGTCCTTGCCATCGCGGTCATTGCGCCCGCCAAACCCGCCGCCCAGCGTTTCCAGATACAGGTAGGGCTTGCCGTTGCGTGGATCGGTGCCGGAAAATACCGCCGTGGTATTGGCGCCATTGGCCGCCCCCACCACCCGGTCCGGGATCGCGGGGGCAAAGGCGCCGATGATCACGTCAATCAGCCGCTGCGAGGTATTCAACCGCTGCGCCACCGCCGCCGGGGCATGGCAATGCAGGATCGACCCCGGATCGGCCACGATATCGCAGCAATCAATGATCCCCTGATTGTTGGCGATTTCCGGGTCCAGCAACGTGCGCAAGCCATAGGCCACCGCCGCACGCGTCGCGTTCAGCGTCAGGTTGATATTGCCTTTGACCTGTGGCGCAGAACCGCTGAAATCGAAAACGGCATGATCGCCGGTGATCGTCACCGCCAAGCGCAACGGGATATCGCGGGCCTCGAACCCGTCGTCATCCATCACATCCTCAAACCTGTAGACCCCGTCCGGCACCGCCGCAATCGCCGCGCGCATCCGCGTCTGGGTGCGGCGCAGCAATTCATCCCACACCTGCCGGATCAGCCCCAGCCCGTAACGCGCACCGATTTCGCCAACCCGGCGCACCCCCAGATGGCAGGCCGCGATCTGGGCATAGTGGTCGCCGCGACGCTCATCCGGGATGCGGGCATTCAACAGGAAGATATCCATCAGATCCTGTTGCACGACGCCCTTGCGGAACAGACGCACCAGGGGGATGCGCAGCCCCTCTTGGTAGATCTCGGACATGCCGCCCGACATCGACCCCGGTGACATGCCGCCAATATCGGCGTGGTGGGCGATGTTGCAGATGAACCCCAACAGCTCACCTTCCAGAAACAGCGGCGCGGCATAGTTGATGTCGGGCAGATGGGTGCCGCCCGCCACATGTGGATCATTCGCGACGAAAATATCGCCTTCCTCGATCTGATCCAGCGGATATTTGGCCAAAACCGCCTGCATCAGACCGGTCATCGAGGCGATATGGATCGGCAGCGACAATTCCGCCTGTACGATCAGCCGCCCCTGCCGGTCGCAGATCGCCGCCGAGTGGTCGTGGCGTTCCTTGATATTGGTGGAATAGGCGCTCTTCATCAACGCGATGAACGCCTCGTCCACGACAGAGCGAAACGCCGAAGTCACGATCTCGGTGGTGATCGGGTCCACAGGCTTCGCCGCTGTCGCGCAGGTTTCAGTAGTGTGTTGCGTGAGTGTGGTTTGGGCAGCAAAGGTCACAGGTCTGAATTCCCGCGTTGAATAAGAATGTTGCGCGCAGCGTCCACGGTGGCGTGGTCGCCGGGGAACAACAGCAGAGTGGCATCGAACTGGTCAATCACCGCCGGACCCGACAATATGGCCCCCGGCGCAAAATCGGCCCGATCATAGACCGGTGTGTCAACCGGCGTATCCCCCGAGAACCAGACCGGCCGATGCGACCGTGGTTCGGGTGTCGTGCTGGCGCCCGGTGCCGCCGATGGCGTATCGACCCGCATCCGCGCCCCCGTCGCCGTCAACCGCAGCGCGACCACATCAATCGGGTCTTCGGGGTTGAAGAACCCATAGGCCTGCTCATGCGCGGCAAAGAACCGCTGTTTCAGCGCCGCGATATCCGTCACCCCGGTCAACGGGATCTGCAATTCGTAGTTCTGGCTGGCATAGCGCATATCGGCGGCCAGACGCATTCCACGATCGGGTTGCTCAATGCCCTCGGCGGTCCACCAGGCCTCGGCCTCGTTCGCCATTTCCGCCGCCAGCACATCCAGCACCGCCATGCACTCACCGCCCACCCGCACCCGTTGCGAGCGCACGAAATTCTCGGACCGATCCGATACCAACAGCCCCTGTGCGCACAGGATGCCCGGCAACAGCGGAACCAGAATGCGCCGGATGCCCAACGCACGGGCGCAGCCTTCGGCATGCAGCGGCCCGGCGCCACCGAAAGGCATCAGCACGAAGTCACGCGGGTCATGGCCGCGTTCCACCGAGATCGCCCGGATCGCACGCACCATATTGGCGGACATGATGTCCAGAATGCCGCGCGCCACCTGTTCCAGCCCCAGCCCCAACCGATCGGCCATCTGCCCGACCACCCGACGCGAGGCCTGGGTGTCCAGCGACATGGCGCCCCCCAGCAGACCGCGTGTCGACAGCCGCCCCAGCACGACATTGGCATCCGTCACCGTGGGTTCGGTGCCCCCCCGGCCATAACAGGCCGGTCCCGGCTGGGCGCCCGCGCTGACCGGGCCCACCTTCAGCAGGCCATCGCGGTCCAGCCACGCCACCGAACCGCCACCCGCGCCAACGGTGTTGATATCCACCATCGGCATCCGCACCGGAAAATCGGCCACGTCCCGATCAAAGGAAAGCTTGACCTGCAAATCCTTGATCAGCGCCACATCGGCCGAGGTTCCCCCGACATCAAAGGTGATGATATCGTCAATCCCCGAGGCACCGGCGCTATGGATCGCCCCCATCGCCCCCGCCGCCGGGCCAGACAGCGCCGTGCGAATGGGAAAATCACGCGCGGTTTCCACCGACATCAACCCGCCACTGGATTGGTTCACCCCCAGCAGCGCCTGCGGTGCGCGCTGCGCCACCTCGGTTTTCAGCGTCTGCATGTAGGTGGCGAATGCCGGTTGCAGATAGGCGTTCAGCAAGGTGGTCGAGGATCGCTCGTATTCCCGGAACTCGGGCTGCACATCGGACGAGATCGAGATCGTCACATCGGGCAGCGCCGCCGCGATACGGTCGCGCACCGCACGTTCATGCGCCGGGTTCAGATAGGCGAACAGGAAGGCGATAGCGACCGCCTCGACCTGCTCGGCGCGCAGCTGCGCGATCACCGCATCGACACTGGCCGGATCCAGCGAGGCGATCACCTCACCTGCCGGGCCAATCCGCTCATCGACCTCAAACCGCAGATGGCGCGGGGCAACGGGCATCGGGTAGTCGGCCTTCATGTCATACATTTTCGGCCTGATCTGACGGCCGATTTCCACCAGATCACGGAAATTGCGGGTGGTCACCATCGCCACTTTCGCGCCCCGGCGCTGAATTAGGGCATTGGTGGCAACCGTCGTGCCATGCGCAACGGCGGCGATCTGCGACACGGGGAACCCGGCCTTGTCGGCAATGCCGTCGATCCCGGCGATGATCGCCGCGGCGGGGTTCGACGGTGTGCTGGACACCTTGTGCAGGGCCACGCGCCCCGTTGCCTGATCGACCGCGCACAGATCGGTAAAGGTGCCGCCGACATCGACGCCAATCACCCAACTGCCCATCTCTGATCCCCTTGATATCCGCACCGTGTTATTAATGTATCCATTGCGTATACATTACGGTCGTCAAGCATGTATCTTGGCTTTATCCACAAGGTCGTGCAAATTGGCTGAAACGGATCTGGATTTTGCTGAATTCTTCACCAGAATTTTAGCCCATGACACGATAGAGGGCAGATGACACAAAATCAGATCACCAAATCCGGGGGGGAGGCCGTCTACTTGGCGCTGCGCCAGGCAATCTTGCGGCTGGAGCTACGCCCCGGTGCCGATCTGGACGAAGCGATGATCTGCGCCAGATTCGATGTATCGCGCACACCGGTGCGCGAGGCGCTGATCCGGCTGACCGCCGAGGGGCTGGTCAGTTCCGGGCGCGGGCGCGGGGCGCGTGTCGCGGCGATGGATCTGCTGAACCTGCGGGATTTCTTTGAAGGGCTGGACATCTTGCAACGCGCGCTGACCCGGCTGGCGGCAATGCGGCGGCGACCGCAGGATCTGGTCTGTATCCATGAGCATCTTCTGGCCTGCGAGGCCGCCGCCGCACAGCGGGATGTCGACCGGATCACCGAGACCAACTACGCCTTTCATGCCGCCATCGGCGATGCGGCCCAGTCAAGCTATCTGCAATATTCGCATCATCGCGCATTGGTCGAGGGGATGCGCATCGGCCACGTCAGCTTTGTCGAACATGACGGGGTTTCCGCCACGTTGCAGTCGCATCTGGCGGCAACACTGGATGATCACCGCGCGTTGTATGCCGCGATCGAGGCACAGGACAAGGACGCGGCCGAACGTATCGCGGGCGAACATGTCGCGCTGTTCCGCGACCGGATCGTGGTGACGATGCTGTCACTGGACCCGACCCGGTCGGTGTCCACCAACGATGCGCTCAAACCCTGGGCTGCCGACGGCTGATCCCTACCCCGGCGGCTGGGTCGCCTGAACATAGTCGTGCATCACCCGCGCCAGCCCCGATGACAGCAGATCGGCGGCCCGGGGCGGGGTCATGCCGCCCCGGACATCGGCATAATCGGCGCCCAGAAACTGGCCGATCAGCGGTTCGGGAATATCCACCCCCTGCAATATGGCCAGCAGGTCGGCCACCGCCGCTTCGGCCAGCGGATCGGTCCAGTAATAGCGGATACGGTCGCTGTAGGAATAATGGCGCTGCACCGCACGTTGGGCATCGGTGCCGTGATAATATTTGTCCCAATGCACCGGATGCGCCTGCATCAGGGCTTCCATCGTCTGACGCAGGGTCCGCGCCCGAGCCGCGGGAAACAGCTCCTGTGCGATCATGTCCAGACCATACAGCGTCTGCCGCAGCGCAAATGTCAGCCCCGGCCCGACCTTGAGAATGGCAAAGCCGTCACGCACCAAACAGCCCAGGTGTTCCACGGTCTGATAATCGGTGGAATGCGCCTCGAACACCAGACCGGGCATGTCATCCAGCGCCGCACAGAGCGCGGCGGCATCGGCGGGCACGTAGTCGATCACATTGTGATTGCCGAATTCCACGCCGGGCTGCACCACAATCGCGATCACCCGGCCGAAAGCATCCTCCAGACCGGCGGCGCCAAAGGCCGCGCGATGCGCATCCAGGGTGGCGCGGGCCGCCTGTGGCCGGGTCACGTCCAGCACGGCCAGCGCTTCCAGGGCGCCACCGGGAACCGGCACCTCGGTCCCGATGACATAGACCGGCGCCACCGCCCCGGCGGGACGCGCCTGCTCCGCCGCCACCGCCAGACGCGCCGCACGCGCCGCCGTCAGCGTATCGCCCAACGCCAGCGGTTCCCCGGCGCAGCCCATGGAACAATCCAGATGCAATTTGCTGAACCCCGCCGCCGCATAGGCGCGGATCATGTCTTCGGCCTTTTGCAATGCCGCCTCGGGCGGCAGGGATTTCCACGGATTTGGCCCCAGATGATCGCCGCCAAAGATGATCCGTGGCAGGGGAAACCCCATGTCGCGGGCCAGATCTTCGACAAAGCGGCGAAAGTCGCCCGGCGTCATCCCCGTATAGCCACCGTCTTGATTGACCTGATTGCAGGTCGCCTCGATCAGCAGCGGCAGCGGGGTGGCCAGAACCGCCCGCATGGCCGCTCGGATCACAAACGGATTGGCCGAACAGACCGAAGGTATGCCCGCAGGGCCGGAACGATGGCGCCATTGCGCGATATCGGCCAACAGGTTTCTGGTCATCGGATATCCCCCATGCAACTGTCGATCAAAGCGTCCAGTTCGGCGCGTGTGGCGCAGCCCTCCATCGGACCCAGCCGCGTGACGGCACAGGCCCCGGCGGCATTCGCGTAGCGCAGGGCGGTTGCGCGATCCTCGCCACGCGCCCAAAGCGCGACGAACGCCCCGCCAAAGCAATCCCCCGCCCCGGTCGGATCAGTTTCGACCACCGCCAGCGGCGCGATATCCAGCCGCCCTGCCGCGTCGAACAGACTGGCCCCCCGCGCGCCACGTTTCAGCACGATGGTGGAAATGCCCAAGGCGTGCAGTTCGGCAATGGCCGTGGCCTCATCCCGGCTGTCGGTGAACAGGAACAGTTCCTCGCCAGAGGGCAGGAACACATCGGTCTGCCGCAGCACCTGGCGCAGGGTGTCGGTCAGACCCGCCGCGCCCAGCAATTCCGGGCGCAGATTGGGGTCGAAGGACACCGTTCCGCCCCGTGCCCGGATTTTGGTCAACGCCTTCAGGATCAGCGCCGCCACCCCCGGCACCGTCAGGGCGGTGCCCATGACATGCAGATGCGTGCAGGTTTCAAACAGAAGCCGGGTTCGCGGTGTCGCGCTCAGCCCGCCATAGGCGCTATGGGCGATGTTGAATACAAAGCTGCGGCTGCCATCTTCCCGGTAACGCACGAAGGCGCTGCCGGTGGACTCGCCCGCCGCGATGGCAACCCCCGAGGTATCAACCCCGTCAGCGGCCAGCCGCGTCAGGTTCAGTTGCCCGAAATCATCATCCCCAACGCGGGAGACAATGGCCGCCGGGGTGCCCAGCCTGCCGACCTGATCAATAAAAATCGCCGGCGCGCCCGAGGGAAACGGACCGATCAATGGCTGTTCCGTCAAAAACCCGTCCCCCCGGGTCGTCGCCACGATCTCGACGAGAATTTCACCGATTGTCAGAACCTTGGTCATGCGTTTCCCTGTGCGTCGGACATGCGTGGCCCGGGAAGGCATGGCCTTCCGCAGGGCAGTGCAATGGTGGCGGTTTTGGTCAGGCGGCTTCGGTCAGGAAGACCTCGGCGGCCCGCACCCCCTGCGCGTCGAACAGATGCAGGCGCGACAGGGGCGCGGCCAGATCCAGCTGCGTGCCGCTCTGGCCCTCAAAGGCGCCGGTGGTCTGCACCACGATATCCTGTCCGTCGGGCAAGGCGACATACAGATTGCTCAGCCCGCCCAAGCGCTCGATGATCCGCACCGTGCCGCGCCAGCCGACCTCTTCCGCACCGGCCCGGCGCAGCGCAATGTGTTCGGGGCGGATGCCCAGCGTCATCCCCGCGCGCCCCATGCCGCCCGGCAGCGGCAATGCGTCGGCAGGAATGAAATTCATCTTCGGCGCCCCGATGAACCCGGCAACGAACAGGTTGCACGGCCGATTATACAGATCCATCGGTGCGCCAACCTGTTCCACCTTGCCGTAGCGCAGCACCACGATCTTGTCGGCCATGGTCATCGCCTCGGTCTGGTCATGGGTGACGTAGATCATCGTCGCCTGCAATTTCTCATGCAGGCGCATCAGTTCCAGCCGCATGTTCACCCGCAGGGCGGCATCCAGATTTGACAGCGGCTCATCAAACAGGAACACCTTGGGATCGCGCACGATGGCGCGGCCGATGGCGACGCGCTGGCGTTGGCCGCCCGACAGTTCGCGCGGGCGGCGTTCCAGCAGATGGCCCAGTTCCAGCACATCGGCGGCGGCACGGACCATGCGGCGGCGCTCATCCTTGGGGATCTTGGCGACACGCAGCGCGAAGCCCATGTTTTCCTCGACCGTCATATGCGGATAAAGTGCATAGCTTTGAAACACCATGGCCAGACCGCGATCCATCGGCTCGGTCTCATTTTCGCGCACGCCGTCGATGATCAGATCGCCGGAACTGATCGGCTCCAACCCCGCGATCATCCGCAATAATGTCGACTTTCCGCAGCCCGATGGCCCGACGAAAACGACGAATTCGCGGTCGCGGATATCCAGGCTGACGCCCTTGATCACGTCGTGATGCCCAAATGTCTTGCGCACATCCCTGAGTTCGAGATCAGACATTTTCTTCCCTCCCGATAAGCTGTTGGTGAACCTTGACCAGATGCGCCATGCCATGCAGGCCCGCCGCGCCCCCCAGCCCGGCCAGCAGGATCGGCGTATCCCGATACGGTGGCATGGCAGAGCGTTCGATTTCAGCGGCAACCGCCGGGGCCAGCAGGTCAAACGCCTGCGACAAGCCACCGCCGATCACCAGCGCATCCGGTGCAAGCAGATGAAAAATATTGGAAAAGCCGCGCCCCATTGCCCGGCCATGCGCCTGGATGGCGGCCAGGGCGGCAGGGTCGCCACGACGCGCGGCCTCGGCCACCTGTTGACCGGTCGGGGCCTGCGCCGCACCGGTATCACGCGCCAGCCGCAGCCCAAGCGCCGAGCCCGAGGCCAGCGTTTCAAAGCAGCCGGTCGCGCCGCACAGGCAGGTCGGGCCATGATCGGTCATTTTCATATGGCCGATCTCGCCCGCCAGACCCTGACGTCCGCGCAGGATCTGGCCATTGACCACGATCCCCGCGCCGATACCGGTCGAGATGGTCACAAACACCAGCGTATCCATACCGCGTCCGGCGCCCAGAACCGCCTCGCCCAGGGCGGCGGCATTGGCGTCGTTTTCCAGCGTGACCGGCAGGCCCAGTTCCGCCGCCAGCAAATCGCGGATCGGCACGTCATGCCATCCGGTCAGCGTCGGCGGCGAGATCATCACACCGCGATCGGCATCCAGCGGCCCCGGCGCGCACAGCCCGGCCATCGCGGGCGCGGGCTGGCCCGCCATCACCCGCCGCGCCAGTGCCGACAGGCCCTGCACCACGGCGGCCACGCCGCTGTGCGCCGGGGTATCGGCGCTGGCCGAGGCCAGCATTCCGCCCCGCCCGTCCACCAGCGCCGCACGCATCTGCGTGCCCCCCAGATCAAAGACCAGCGCCGTCGGTACGGTCATACCCCGCACCCTAGGCCCCGCAGCCAATCGAACCGTGCCGCCAGATCCGGTGCGCCAAAGGCCAGCGACCCCAGCACCACCGTATCCGCCCCAGCCGCCCGCAACTGGGGCACGGTGTTTTCCCGGATGCCCCCATCGGCAGCCACCAATACCCCCCCCGGCACCATCTTGCGCATGGTGGTGATGCGGTCACAGGCCGTCGGATCCAGTCCGGCCCCCTTGATGCCGATGCGCGTGCCCATCAGCGTGACCATCGCCACCTGATCCAGGAATGGCTGCACCCGCGCCAATGGTTGTTCCAGCGTCAGTGCCACCCCCGCGGCGCGCCCGGCTGCACGGATTTCATCGACCGCCTTCAATCCGGCGTCACCGGCCTCGGCGTGGACGGTGATCAGATCGGCGCCCGTTTCGAGGAACTGATGCGCCTGATCCACCACGATATCGGGCATGCACATCAGATGCACATGCACCGGGCAGGAGGCTTGTTCCACGATCCGGGCAACCAGATCGGGGAAAAACAGAAATCCGGGGGTAAAGCGCCCGTCGGCCACGTCGATATGCAGCACATCGGCATAGGGCGCGATCCGGGCCAGATCCGATTGCAGGTTCAGCAGATCGGCCGACCAGACGGAGACCTCGGCGATCAGGTGGTCTTTGGGCAAGAGGTTCAGCATCGGATCAACCCTTTGAAATGCTAGATAGAAACGTTGCGATGGCGGTAGCGGCGGCATGACGGTGGCCTGCGCCATCCTGGGCCTTGTCGGGCAGCAGGTGATATTGGGCACCGGGAATGGCATCGGCCAGATCGCGTGCCAGCGACAGCGGATGGATCAGGTCGCGCGGCGCCGCCAAAACCAGAACCGGCAGGCGCAGGGCGGACAGATCCTGTGGGCTGACGCCCGGATCATCGGCCGCCATCGCGGCGGCAACGGCGGCGAAACGCAGCGCATCGGGGCGCAGGTAATAGCCGCGCAAAGACGCCAGATTGTCGGGCGAGCGTTGTGCCATATCGGCGGCCATGTCCGAGGCGTCAAAGCCCTGAATTGTGCCGCCCGCCAGGATATCTTGCGCGACATGACGCACGAAGGACATGTTCTCGCGCACCGGTCCCGCCGCCCACGCCGGGCGCATCAACACCAAGGCGCGCACATCCCGGTTGTCGGCCCGGCTGTCGGCGCAGGCCGCCTTCAGCGCCAGCGCCGCCCCCATGGAAATACCGCCCAGCACCACTGCCCCCCCGGCATGCGCGGCCCGAAACCCGCGCAGATCGGCGTCGAACAGATCGAAACTGGCGGGTGTGGCGCCATAACCGGACTGGCCATGCCCTCGGCATTCCACCGTAATCCGGTGAACGCCCGCCCCGGTGGGGAAACATCCCGCCACCTGATCGTCATTGCCGCCCAGACCATGCTGAAACAGAACCGTCGGCCCTGCGCCCGTGTCGGTCCAGTGCAGCCCGGTGCCATCGGCGGTGATATGACGATGCGCGGTCATGACAGCCAGTCCCGCATCCGGCGCGCGGTCTGCGGCACCTCGGCCAGAGAAATGCCGTGGGTGACGACTGCACCGGTGTAGCCGATGTCCCCCAGCCGGGCGAACAGGTCGGGGAAATCGACGGCCCCATCGCCGGGCGGCACGACCGTGCCGGATTCCGAGCGATCCTTGACATGCACCAACCCCAGCAGCGGCACAGCCTGATCCAGCTCGCGTGCCACGATGGCGCGGACGGTGTCAGTTGGGGCGGCCTCGAACAGGTTGGCGGGATCGAAGACGATGCGCAGCCTGTCGGTACGCAATTCATCGGCCAGACGCAGGGTATCGGCAACGGTGCGCACGACATTGGCCTGTTCCGGTTCGATGCCCAGAAACACGCCACGCAACTGCGCGTGGGGGACAAGTTGCGCGATGCTGTCACGCATATCCGACCATGCCGCAGCGGTGGCATTGTCGGGGTGCGGTGCCCACATATCGTCGCGATTACGGCTACCGGTGCACAGGGTGACCATGCCAATCCCGGCCTCGGCCGCGAAGTCAATCACCCCCAGCAGCGCCGCGATACCCGATTGCCGCACAGGCGCATCGGGATGTGCCAGGTTGCAGGTGCCAGACAGCGCCGACAGGTCCAAGCCATGGGCCTGTGCCGCCGCGTGCAATGCCGCCGCAACACCCGCGGGCACCCGATCCGGCACCGGGTCAAGCCCGGCGCAGGACAGATTGAACTGCGCCGCGGTAAACCCCGCACCACGCAGCTGCGCCAGCACGGCATCGGGATCGCTTCCCGGAAAGGTCTTGGCGAAAATCCCGGCCTGCATCACACCGCCCCACGGACATCTGCCAGCACCACCCGCGTGCCGCTACGCACCGACTGCGCGATGGCGGCCATGGCACGGATCGAGGCAATGCCATCTTCAATCCCCGCGCCGCGCATGGGCGCACCGTCCAGAATGGTATCGGCAAAGCCCTCCAGCTGACGCCGGAAGAACTGCCCATCGGCCCCCAGAGGCACCCGCGCGGTGGCGTCTTTCTCGTGGAAAATCTGCACCTCGGAGGAACGGAAATACCACGGATTAAAGGTCTTGGCCAAAATCGAGCCGTTCTCGCCATACATCTGGAAGCCTTCATGCCAATCCATGCGCACGGCCACGGTCAGATCCAGATGGCCAAGCGCGCCATTGGCGAATTCGGTTTCGACGAACCAGCACCATATCCCCGCACGCTGCGACAGGCGGGCCCGCACGGCGGTGATCTCACCGCACAGGAAGCGCGCGGTGTCGATCAGATGCGACCCATGGGTCAGCATGTAATATTGGGTCTTGTCGGCCTTGGGGTCGATCTGCGGCTTGCGTGCCTGTTTCGACAAGATCGGCTTGGGCTGGATCGCGTCGGTGTTGGTGTAGCGATGCGTGGAGTCGCAATACCACGCCTTCAGCGCGATGATCTGGCCCATCTCGTCGCGGACGAAATCACGCGCGGCCTCCAGCGCCGGGTCGAACCGCTTCATATGACCGACCTGCAGGATCTTGCCGGTGCAGGCCACGGTCTGGGCCAGGGCTTCGCCCTCTTCCACCGTCATGCCCAGCGGCTTTTCGCACAGCACGTGCTTGCCTGCCTCGAGGGCACGGATGGCGGCGGGAACGTGGAAGGCGTCCGAGGTCGCCACGACGATCGCATCCACCTGCGGATCGGCCAGCATCTGGTCATAGTCGGCATAGGCACGCTCGGGCTGCCAGATTTCGCCAATCCGCGACAGCAGATCGGGGGCGGCATCGCAGATCGCGTAAAGACGGGCGTTGCGGGCCTTGTCGCAGGCCTGCAAATGGGCGAATTGCGCGATAGGGCCACAGCCCAGAATACCGACGTTCAGCTGGGTCATGCCCGGTCCTCCGCACCAAGAGCAGCGCGCAAAGTATGAAAGTTGCGTGCGACGGCGGCAGCGGGATCACGGCCCGCTTCGTCAGATTCTTCTTCCAGCACCAGCCAGCCATTGAACCCCGGCGCGGCGGCGGCCAAGCGTGCGACCTGGGCGGTATCCACCACGCCGTCACCCAGCATGGCCCAATCGCCCTTGGCATCCACATCCTTCAGATGGACATAGCGGATACGGTCGCGCCAGCGCGTCATGGCATCGGCTAGGGTCTGACCACCCCGCAGGATATGACCGGTATCGGGCACCCAACCCACGGCCGGATCAAGACGATCAAAAATCGCCGCATAATCGGCCTGATCGTAGATCAGTGTATTGTGGTGCGAACTGGGATGAACCGCCAGCACCACCCCCTGCGCGGAGGCAGCGGCAAAGCTGCCATTATAGACGGCGGCGGCGGCGTCATATTTGTCGGTGCGCGCACCGGGCGACATCACCGTGGCCGACCCCATCGAGATCAACGCACCGGGGAACTGCGCCACAAAGCGCGCGGTTTCGGCAATCTGGGCGATATCTTCGGCGATCCGGTCGGCCTCACAATAGCCGGTATCGGACCCGACGGCATAGGACACCAGCGTCAGGCCCCGCGCCGCCAGCGCATCGGCAAAGGCCGCCGGATCATTGCGGTAATGGCCAATCATCTTGTCGGTGATCTCGATGCCCTTGTAGCCCGCCGCCGAAATCGCGTTCAGCAGATCATCCGGCCCACCGGCAAACCCGGCGCCAAGCATTTCCCAGGTGAAGGTTTGACAGCCAAGTTTTGGGGTCAGTTTAGATGTTTGTGTCATGATCACTCCTTGATCCCGCCTTGGGTCAGGCCCTCGATGATGTGACGCTGGAACACCAGCACGAGGAGAATGAGCGGCGCCGTCACGATGACCGAAGCCGCCGCGATATCGCCCCAGGGCACATAGTAGAGGTTGGTGAAACCGGCGATCCCGACCGGGATCGTCTGGTGGTCGATGTTCGAGGTGAAGGCCAGCGCAAACAGGAACTCGTTCCATGCGGTGATGAAGGCCAGCAACCCCGTGGTCACCAGGCTGGGCATGGACATCGGCAGGATGATGAACCAGTAGATGCCGATGGCATGCAGCCCGTCCATACGGCCCGCCTCGTCAATCTCGCGCGGCAGGGTCTCGAAATAGCCATACAGGACCCAGGTCACCAGCGGCAGAACCAGCGCGATATAGACCAGGATCAGCGCGGTATAGGTATCCAGCATCCCCAGCGTGGCGGCGGCGATATACAGCGGACCGACCAAGGTGATCTGCGGAAACATTGACACCGACAGGATCACCATCAAGATCCCGTACCGACCCTTGACGTTCAGCCGTGACAGCGCGAATGCCGCCAGAGACCCGATCGCCAGGCACAGAAAGGTCGTGGTCAGCGACACGATCATCGAGTTCAGGATGTAATATTGCAGCTGCTTGCTGACGAAAACATTGCGGAAATGTTCCAGCGTGAAGGGGTCGGGGATCAGCGATGGCGTGCCCGAAGTCAGCGCCCGGTCCAGCTGGAATGCGGTCGAGAACTGCCACAGGAAGGGCGAGGCCGACCACACCAGGATCAACAGCGCGCCCAGATAAATCACCCCTCGGCGCAGCATTGCCTGCGAGGAAGATTGAGTCATGTCACCCTCCGGATTGTATGCACCAGCCACAGGCACAGGATGACGGCCAGCAGGGCTTCGGTGATGAACATCGCCGTGGTGACGGTGGTGCCGTAACCGAATTCCAGCGTCGAAAAGAGTTCCTTGTAGGCCAGCGTCGACAGCGTTTCGGTGCTATCGGCCGGGCCGCCCCCGGTCAGCACATAGACCAGATCGAAGATCCGAAAGGCATCCAGTGCCCGGAACAACCCCGCGATCAGCAGTGTCGGCAACAGCAGCGGCAACCGGATCGTCCAGAAGATCATCCAGCCACGGGCACCGTCCATGCGCGCCGCCTCGGTCAGCGAGGTGGGGATGGATTGCAGCCCCGTCAGCAACAGCAAGGCCATGAAGGGCGCGGTTTTCCACACGTCGGCAATGATGATTGTCGCCATCGCGGTTTGCGGATCGCCATACCAGTTGATGTTCGACTGGATGATCCCGCTGTTCAGCAGCACCCAGTTGATCACCCCGTTCTGGCCGTCGAACAGCCATGCGAACATCTTTGAGGTCACGACGGTTGGCATCGCCCAAGGGACCAGCATGGCGGCACGGATCAGGCCACGGCAGCGGAACCGCTCACACAGGATCAGCGCCATGCCAAGCCCGATCAGGGTTTCCAGCCCGGTCGAGATCACGGTGAACCAGACGGTATGCACCCAGGCATTCCAGAACCGGCCATCGGACATCAGACCGACGTAATTGGACAACCCCACGTAATCCGTGCTGCCGGAAATCAGCGAGGTATTGGTGAAGGACAGCCGCAACCCCTCCAGGATCGGCCAGAACGCGACCGCCCCCAGCGACATGAAGGTCGGCAGCAGCAACAACCACGGCCAGATCCATCGCGGAAGGGCCGGGCGGCGGCGGGTGGAAACTTCCACCCGCCCCATATCGGTGTCCAGCGCGCGCACCGGACTAACGCACCAATGCGTTCAGCTGGGTGGCAAGCGCCAGCATTTCTTTTTCCACCTCGCCAGAGACCAGCGCCTTGGAGATGCCCGATTGCAGCGCCAGCGTAACCTTGGCGTATTCCGGCGTGACCGGGCGCGGCGTGGCATTGGTGAACACCGGGCGCAACGTCGCCATGAAGGGTTGCTTCTGGTTCAGTTCGGCATCGTCAAACAACGCCGGACGGCTTGGCCCCAGGCCGAAGTTCAGCGCGATGCGGCGCTGTTGTTCGGGGGCCGACAGCCAGGACATGAATTCCCACGACGCGTCGCGTTCCTTGGTATTGGCATTCAACCCCAGTTGGTATCCGCCCAGACACGAGGCGCTTTTGCCGCCCGGGAAATGCGGCAGCGGGCTGGCGCCGACCTTGCCGACGATGATGGAGGCCGCGGGGTCCTGGGCGATGGGCCAGACATAGGACCAGTTGCGGGTGAAGATCGACTTGCCGGCGGTGAACGGCTGGCGCGAGGGTTCCTCGTCCCAGGACAGCACGTCCTTGGGGCTGATGCCGTAGCTGTTCATCGAATCGTACAGGAACTTGATGGCGGCAATCGCCTCGGGTTCGCCGATCCGCGAACTGCGGCCATCATCGGCCAGAATCGCGCCATTGTTCGAGGCGATCAATTCAACCGCATTGCAAACCAGAACCTCGGCCTGCTTGCCCTGCCAGATATAGCCGAATTCGCAGTCGCCCGCCTTGACCGCGGCCTGCCCCAACGCCACCATGTCGGCCCATTGTTCCGGCACCTTGGCGTTGTGCTTTTCCACCAGATCCTTGCGGTAATACATCATGCCCGTGTCCATGAACCAGGGCAGCGCGGTGACCTTGTTGTCCCAGGTGCAGGCATTCAGCGTTCCGGTGAAATACTGCGACCGCGCATCGGCATCCAGGAATTCATCCAGTGGCAAGGCCCAGCCTGCCGCCGCGAAACCGGCGATCCAGATCGCATCTTGCGAGAACACATCGGGCGTACCGTTGCGCCGGGCCAGCAATTGCACGAGGCGCTGATACACCTCGGTCGACGAGCTGGGCGGTGGCAGTTCCAGATATTTGACGGTGATCCGATCTTGCGATTCGTTGAAGGTCTTGACCAGATCGCCAAAGGTCTCGCTCCCGAAGAACGAGGCCGAGGCAAAAGATATCTCTTTGCGCCCCTGGGCACGGGCACGCGTCGGCGCGCCCAGCGCCACCGCCCCCAGCCCGGCTGCGGTGGTGGTGATGAATGCCCGACGGTCCATGCCGGTCGCGCGGACAGACGTCAGCGGCGCAGTCGCCTGCGGCTTGAAAGTAGTCATGGTGATTCCTCCCGTTCAGACAGCCTCCCAACCGTCTATTTGCTTACGTTTGTAAAAAAATTGTCGCGCGTCAATAAAAATCGACTTAGACATCTGATCAGGATGAGGACTCATGCGGGAGGAAAAGGCCATGAGTGGGGGAAACACAGCGGTGCGACCGGGTGAACGGCTGCGCATAGGTGTGGTCGGATGCGGAAATATTTCGGCTATCTATATGAAAAACGCGGCAATGTTCCGGCGGCTGGAAATGGTCGCCTGTGCCGATCTGCGCCCCGAGGCCGCACAGGCGCGGGCGCAGGAATTCGGCCTGCGTGCGATGTCGATCGATGAGATCTTTGCCTCTGACCAGGTCGATCTGATTCTGAACCTGTCGATTCCGGCGGCGCATTTCGATGTGTCGATGCGCGCGGTTCAGGCCGGGAAACATGTGTTCACCGAAAAGCCGCTGTGTGCGACGGCGCAGCAGGCGCGTATTTTGCTGGACGCGGCACGGGCGCGCGGCGTGGCGATCGGGTCGGCGCCGGATACGTTTCTGGGGGCAGCCGGGCGGCAGGCACGGGAATTGATCGACCGCGGCGTGGCCGGGCAGATTTTGACCGGGACCGCCTTCATGCTGGGGCACGGGATGGAACATTGGCACCCCAATCCGGCGTTCTATTACCAACCGGGCGGCGGGCCGGTTCTGGATATGGGTCCGTATTACATCACCATGCTGACCTATCTGCTGGGGCCGGTGCGGGCGGTAACGGCGGTGACGTCCTATGGCGTGCGCACACGCACCATCACCGCCGAAGGTCCGTTGCAAAACACCACATTCGAGGCGGGCACCCCGACCACCGCCCTGTCCTTGCTGGAGTTCGTATCGGGGTCGGTGATGACCTTCGGTGCATCGTGGGACGTGTTCCGGCATTCAAACTGGCCGATCGAGTTGCACGGCACCGAAGGATCGCTGCGCCTGCCCGACCCGGACAATTTCGGCGATGTGGTCTCGGTTTCGACACGGGGCGCGGACTGGACGGATTATCCCAGCCAGGGCACGTTGTTTGGCACGCGCAACTACCCCGCAGATGCGCCGGACCGCGCCAATTACCGCGCCCTTGGTCTGGCCGAGATGGCCGAGGCGCTGGCCCAGGGGCGCGATGCCCGTGCCAGTGGGGAACGGGCCTTCCACGTGCTGGAGGTGCTTGAGGGGATATTGCACTCGGGGGAAACACGGACCCGGATCGAGATTTCCTCCCAGCCACAACAGGCGGCATTGCTGGACATTCAGGCGGCGCAGGGGTTGTTGCGATGAGTGTCACCCTGTCGGCGGGGGCGCGCGCGACATTGGCCGCGCATGCGCAAGGCAATGGCGCACCGTTTGAAACCATGACGGCGGTTGCCGCGCGGGCCGCCTTTGATGCGGGCTGGGCGGCCTTGCAGCAGCCGCCCCACGACGGCCCCACCGCTGTTGCCGGGGAATTGGGGGGATGCGCGGCGCTGATCTGGCGCGGTGCCGCCGCCCCGCGCACCGGGGCGCGGGTGATCTTGTATCTGCATGGCGGGGGGTGGGTGGTTGGCTCACCGCAATCCCACGCCGCGATCTGCAGCAGGCTGGCACAGGCCTGCGCGGCGGTGGTGATCTGCCCGGATTACCGCCTGGCCCCCGAACATCCGTTTCCAGCGGCAGCCGAGGATGCCATCAACTGTCTGGCCGCATTGCCCGCGCAGGCACTGGATCTGGGCATTTCCGCCCAGCGGATCGTGGTGGCGGGGGATAGCGCGGGCGGCAATCTGGCGGCGGTCGCCGCGCTGGCCGCCGCACGCGATCCGACGCTGCCGCAACCCAGCGCCCAATTGCTGTTCTACCCCAATACCGATGCCCGGCAGATCAGCGCCAGCTATGCCCGCTTTGCCGAAGGGTTCGGCCTGACCGCTACAACCATGCGCTGGTTCCGCGATCAGTATCTGCCCCCCGCACTGCCACCCGAGACCCTGATGGATTGGCGGGTGTCGCCGTTGCTGGCGCCCGTCGCGGGCGCGGCCCCGGCCTTTGTCGCGCTGGCAGTGGCGGATATCCTGCACGATGAAGGTGCGGCCTATGCCGACCATCTGACTGCGAACGGTGTGGCCGTTGAAACCAGGACCTGGCCCGGACAATTGCACGGGTTTCTAAGCGCCTGCCGTTATGAACCCGCCGCGACCGAGGCCATCCGACTGGCGGCCGACATGCTGGACCGGCTGGGCGTGTGATCAGGCCGAACTGCGCATCACCAGACGCCCCGGCAATTTGGTGGTGCGGATATCTGCGGGGGCGATACGGCCCTCGACCACTTGCAACAGCAGATCGCAGGCGGTCTGTGCCATTTTTTCGTAATCCTGTGCCATCGTGGTCAGCGACGGTGCGCTGTAACGGCTGAGCGGATGGTCATCATGCCCGGCGATGCGCAGATCGCATCCCGGCGCATGGCCGACCTTCAACCCCGCCGCGAAGGCCGCCGCCAATGCGCCGATCGCAAGGCGGTCATTGGCACAAAGAACCGTCGGACGCGGCAATCCGCTGCGGATCAGCTTGACCATCCGCTCATACCCCGCGCGCTCCAGATCCCATTCATTGGCCGGATCATCATGCGGCAGGACCAGCGGCATCACGCCATGCATCGCCGAAGCCGTCAGGTAGGCGTTGCGCCGCTCGGACGATCCGGGATTGACCTCGGGCGTATCCAGATAGACCGGCGGATGCCCCGAGCGGCACAGATAATCCATCATCACCCCGACGCTTTGCGTGTTGTCATTCCCGACATAGGGCACGCCCGAGGTGATGGTGTTGTCCAGAAAGATGCAGGGCACCTCATTGGTGAACTGCGCGAAGGCCTCGGCGTCCGAGGCATAGCCCAAGGGTGCGATCAACGCCCCCCCGGCCTTGAGCGAACGCAGGGTCCGCAGCGCCTCGGTCTCCAGATCACGGCGACCGTGGGCCGAGATCGTCACCGGCCAGTAGCTGGCATTCCTGAGGATCAGTTCCACACGCGTAACAAGCTGTGCGTAAAACGGGTCGGTGATCGACGGCACGATGATCCCCACCGTCCGCACCCGCTTGCGGTTCAGGTTTCGCGCATACAGGTTCGGCTGATACCCGGTTTCGATCAGTTTCAACTCGATCCGGGTGCGGGTCGTTGCCTTGACGCTATCGGGATTCTCGAAATATTTCGACAGCGTCGGGCGTGACACACCGCAGGCCTGGGCGAAATCGTCCATGGTTTTGGGCATATGTTTCGACGGAATCTGCGACATCGTATTGCCGGGCGCCCTGAAAATTTACGAACAAGCTTTTCTGGTTCCCTTGTATCTAAATTTTTATACGCGCGACAAGATATGATTGCCCAGCCACAGCGGGGCGACACGGGACATGGCCCGACAAATCTTTGGGCAAAGCGCATCTTCCCGGCATGTTTTTAAAGCAAATCATATTTGCCCGCATATTCTTTTAGTAAAAATATTTCCGAGTTAATTTTTCATATTACAAAAATCTAAGGGGAAAAATATCTGTATGTCAAAACTTGACCCCATCGAAAAACGCATTCTTCTGCTGTTGCAAACCGACGGCAGGATGCCCCTGTCCGAAATCGCCCGAAGGGCCCAGGCCTCTGAACCCACGGTGCGAAAAAAAATGGCTGCCCTGACCGACAGCGGCGTGCTGAAAATTGCGGCAATCGTCGATCCAGCGTTTCTGGGCTATGAGGCCGCCGCGATCATCGGCATTGATGTGGACCGCCCCCGCATCGAGGAAGTGGCCCGCAAGCTGGCCTCCTACCCTTTCGTTGACAGCGTCTCGGTCACCACCGGCCCCTGGGACATCATGATCCGCGCATTTTTTGAAACGGTGCGCGATCTGCATGACTTCGTCTTTGTCGAATTGGGCGCCGTTGACGGGATCAAGGATTCGCAAAGCCATCTGGTCATGCGCTCCTACAAGTTCGAGGGCCTGCGCGGTGTTGCCGGCATGGGCGATACGTTTTCCCCGATATCCGAAACCGACTGACCCACAGGACCCAGAATGCCCCAACCGTTCCACCTTTCTTATTTTCTGCAAGGCTCCAGCGTCCATGCCTGGGGTGCGCCCTTCATTGGCACCATCGGCCAGGACTGGATGAGCGCCAGCTTCTTCAAGGAACTGGCGCAGAACCTGGAACGTGCCTGTTTCGACTACCTGCTGATCGAGGATTCGATCTATGTCGGTGAAAACTGGCAGGGCAAGCGTGATATTTTCCTGAAAAACGGTCTGTGCATTCCGCGACAGGAACCCTCGGTGGTGGCGACGCTTCTGGCGGCGGCCACAAACCGGATCGGTATCGTTTCGACGCTGTCGACCTTTGCCTATCATCCCTATCTGACGGCGCGGATCACCGGCTCTATCGACCAGATCTCGAACGGGCGGGCCGGCTGGAACATGGTCACCGGATCCTCTGATTACGCGGCGCAGAACTTTGGCATGCAGGCCATGCCCGAACACGATCTGCGCTATGAGATGGCCGAGGAATATGTCGAAATCGTCAAGCGGTTGTGGAATTCATGGGAACCCGATGCCCAGGTGGGCGGGCTGACCGCGGGTCAGGAATCGGGCATCCTGTTCGACCCGGAGAAAGTTCATACCATTGACTACAATGGGAAATATTACGCGTCCCGTGGGCCGCTAAATTCCGGCCCGACGGTGCAGCATCCGCCCGTCATCGCCCAGGCCGGCGGGTCCAAACCCGGCATGGCGTTTGCCGCGCGCCACGCCGACACCATCGTTGCCGCGCCGAACAGCCCCGACGCGATGCGCGATTACCGCACCGAGATCCGCCGCCAGATGGTGGAAAACAATCGCAACCCGGATCATTGCAAAGTGCTGTTTCTGGCCTCGCCCATCGTCGCCGAAACCCAGGAGCAGGCGCAATATCTGTTCGATCAACGCCGCGTTAACGCCGAGAAAAATATCGATCTGCGTTTGGCACGGCTGGGCTGGCACACCAATATCGACTTTTCAGATTTCGATCTGGATCAACCCATCGGGGAACTGACGACCAACGGACATCAAAGCTCGCTGCGGAATTTCCTGCTGCGTGCCGGCAAAAGCACGCTGCGTGAGGCGGTGATTGACAATTCGGTCAAGGGCTATGGCGTCAACCTGGTCGGTACCCCCGAAACGGTCGCCGATCAGATGGCAGAAGCGATGGAGACCGCAGGTGGCGATGGCTTCCTGATTGAGCTGGGCGATCTGTCACGCCGATCACTGGCGACGCTGACCGACGGCCTCGTACCCGCGCTGCAACGCAAAGGCTTGATGCGCCGAAAATATGAATTCGAGCATCTGCGCGACAACCTGCTGGCATTTTGAACGTCGAGCCCTACCGCCGGGCCCCATGACCGCACGCAAGCCCATCCTGAAAGGCCGGGCGTGGGGCACCCGGTCAACCAGCGCCCCGGCGCAGGCAACAGCTGCGTCAGAATTTCCAAAACGACAAGATCGGGGCGAGCATCGAGAAAAACCCCCGAAATCGCTATTGTCACCACCTCTCAACTGCTATACGCAGCCTCTCACGGTCGGAGCGTAGCGCAGCCTGGTAGCGCACCTGCTTCGGGAGCAGGGGGTCGGAGGTTCGAATCCTCTCGCTCCGACCAATTTCCCGTTGTGTGTCCTGCGTCAGGTAGGAATTCCATTATACCCCTCATCGCTTCCATTTGTGTCAGTTTCCGGTTCCACTGACCGGAAATCTCCGCGCCCATGAGCCCTACGCGGGATTTCAGGGCTGAGCAAAGGATTCGTCAGGTCTACTGCCAGCGAGCAGCGCGACGGGGGCGCAGTCAGGAAAATCATCCTCGCCAAAGAGGCTTTCGACATGTGCGCCCTGTGAACTGTCGTAGCTCCCTCCCTCTTCCCGCCCTACGGGAGGCCCGGCGTTGAGCACTTCGGCCCGCCCCATCCGCAGGGCGATTACGGTTCGCGTACCGACATCGGTGCAGAGCCAGATGTGGCCACCAGAGTTAAACGCAGTGCCGATGCGGAAGTCAGCGTGCGCCATTCCGCGCGATGCAGATGATGAGCTTCGGGCCTTTTCCACCCACTGCCTCCATTAAGATCGTGCTGATCCAGGCAGAGGATACCCTCTGCGGTCCAGCGGGTCATCAGGGCTCTGTCCCGACCCGCCCGGGAAAACCCGGGGCAGAGAATGTATCTCCTGTCTTGTGCATCAGCGCCCTGGAGGCGGAGAAACTGTTGCCCATGGCCCGCAAGGTTAGCCATACTCGGTTCACATGGTTGAGGCGGACTTTGAATCCGACACCTGAGCGGTGGCGTCAGGCCATGAAAGCCGGATGGAGGCAGAAAATGGACGTCATTCGCTTTTGTCGGGACGGGGTGCTCCGCCGGACTTTCGGCGTCGACAATCGCCATACCGGGGAGAGCGTCTGGCGGCGGATTCCGTTTCGGGTCTGGGAGGATGCGATCGACGCCGATGCTTTTTTGAAGGCTCTTTCGGCCAATGTCCTCTTCGAGGACGGGTTGACCGTAGGCGAACTCATGAAGAACCTGGCTCCTTGGGCAGAAACCATGACCGGCGTGGCGTGCATGGATTTTCCCGCCTTTCTGGCCGAAGTCATGCACGAGCCCGAGAACCGCCAAGAGGAACTGTCGCATATCGCCTTGCGCTACAGCGTCACGATCGAGCCTGTGCCTGGATTCGAGGATCGGAAGATGCAGTTTCGCAAGAGGAAGGATGGACTCTACACTCTCGCCCGCAGCAAGCCGGTCCGCACGGGGCGGCTGAGGATTCAGGAGGGCTGGGACAGCCACGCCATCGTCAAATCGGAGCACCGTGACGGTTACGATGGCGCCGAGAGCATATCCCTCAGTTTCGCGCCGATGTCGGAATGGAAGCACCTGCCGATTCTGGTCGCAGAAACCGGCATAGTGTCCGACGAAACGGCCATGTCGGGCAGCACGGCCTATCTCGGGACGAGAAAGACACTCACCCGTAAGGACCATCCGAATGTTGAGGCCAGGGTATTTCCCAACGGCCAGCGCGCCAGCCATGAAATACGGATTGACGCGCCGCTGCCGACGTTCTTCGACACCATCGTTCACGGCTTTCTGTGGGATGTCGGCTTCCACTACACCCCCACCGAACGTGACAGGATCGGAGAGGATCTGCGGGAGCAGGTTGCAAAGATTGACGCAGGGAATGTCGAGGCGGAAGAGGCCGAGCGCGACCGGCAAAATCGGAAGAAATTCGAAGCAGGGCTGAAAACTCTCGACAAGCTTGAGGTTGCGGCGTCCCGGATGGGCATTCCGTTGACTGAGCTCTGATGCCATACCGCCCGAGTTCACGCTTACATCAATCTCTCACTGTCGGATAAGTTTGATCGTAGCCGTCATGGGGAGGTTAGCGCCAGAACCGCCGAGGTGCAGGCGACGGCTGCCAGTGCAGCGGTGTCGATCTTTGGCTGCCGCAGCTTCCCACACATGCTAGACGCAAAATCCTGAGCGCGGTGCTTCCGGTTTGGCGTTAGAGAGCTATCAATTTTCACAGGTCGCTGCATGTGCGATGGGACGCGACGGGCGCTGCAAAGGGCGGGGAGCTGCCTGACGGCGGTGCGTCACGGCAGACGCAGCAATATCGCCGGAGCGGTCGTTCGAGCCGCCTGCAGCGAGATCGCCGTCGGATCAGCCCTGAGGGGCGGAGAGCGGTCTGACGGCAGTGCGTCCGCAGCAATCATGAGAAAGCCGTCATACCTGCTTCTGCAACAGGCTTTCTGCCGCGATGCTCAAAAATATCCTCAGCCCCGAAGAGCGGCCGTTACTGGATCATCGCCGGAAACACGCCGTATACGGCCGGAAGCTGTGATGCAATCCTCTTGCCCTGAAAGGCGTACAAGTACCACGCGTGACTCGTCGCCAGCGGCACGGTATCCTATGTTTCAACACTCCCGAACTCCCCGCCATCGAAGGCCAGTAAACGAAAGGTCGCAGCATCCGTAGCCGTCCTATTTCCGCGGATTGGCTCAGAAGAGCCCGCAAAATTCAGTTGTAAACATGCTTCCGTCTGTCCATCTTTACCTCGATGAGGTTAGAGGAGGAGCAAGAGCGTGAGTGCCGAAGACGGAAAGATTCATGCGGCAATTGCGGCGCTCAATAATGACTTGAATCTCGACGCTCACTTGGGGTGTATCGTTGAGTTTGACGATGAAAGACAGGGGAAAGGGCCAAGAGCCAGTCTTCTCTACCTTAGATTTTCCGAAGATCGGCCGAATGTTGAAGCTTTTGCGGCATTTCTTTGGGCCCAGTGCATGTATTACGCTCTGCCAAGGAAGAAGCGCCTTAAATTTCTGCAGCGAATAAATGAAGATTTCAGTCAAGTAGCACTTGCAAATCAAGCAGTTAGAGATGCATTCATAACATTCAATAGATTGCATCCATCTAGAGCAAGCGAATTTGGCGAAGTACTCGCATATTGCATCGCCCAGAAAAAGCTTGGTGCCGCACAAATTGCGTCAAAGATGGCTCTCAAAACATCTGCGAATATGCCGATTCATGGACTTGACGGTGTCCATGCCATATTTGATTCGAATGGTCTAACTGTGTACTTTCTAGAATCCAAAGTGGCAGCCAGTGCGAACGATGGCATACGTGACTATGTGTCATCATCTGAGAGTTTCATTAATAATAGAGTGCAGTATCTTCGGGAGTACCAACTAGTGTTCGCCACCTGACAGATGATTCCCCTTTGGCTTGCGGTCTGTCATTGTGGGGCCATGAG
>DASWPI010000069.1:0-6084 GCA_036398515.1 Paenirhodobacter sp. | reverse complement strand
TCGGCGTGGAGGTGACGCTGATCGACGGCGCGGCGCCGGAAAACTGGGCCAAGGCGGTCAAGGCCAACACCAAGGTCTGCTTCTTCGAGAGCGTCTCGAATCCGGGGCTGGAGGTCATCGACATCGAAGCCGTGGTCAAGGCCGCGCATTCGGTCGGTGCCAAGGTGGTGGTCGACAACGCCTTTGCCTCGCCGATCTTCTCGCGCGCGGTGCAACAGGGCGCCGATATCATCGTCTATTCCGCGACGAAGCATATCGACGGCGGTGGCCGGGCACTTGGCGGTATCGTGCTGGGCACGCGGGAGTTCATCCGGGGCCCGCTGGAAACCTATGTCAAGCATACCGGCGGCGCGATGAGCCCGTTCCACGCCTGGATCATGCTGAACGGCATGGCGACGCTGGATCTGCGGGTGCGTGCGCAGGCCGCGAATGCCGAGGCCGTCGCCCGCGCCACGCTGGGCCATGCAAATCTGCTGCGCACGGTCTATCCGGGGCTGGAAAACCATCCGCAACACGCGCTGGCGATGCGGCAGATGGGATCGGGCGGCACCTTGCTGTGTCTGGATCTGAAGGGCGGCCAGGCGGCGGCCTTCCGGTTCCTGGATGCGATGCGGGTGATCTCGATTTCCAACAATCTGGGCGATGCGAAATCCATTGCCACGCATCCGACCACGACGACCCACAAGAACCTGACCGACGAAGACCGGGCGCTGATCGGGATCACGCCGGGTCTGGTGCGGGTCTCGATGGGGATCGAGGATACACAGGACCTGATCGCCGATGTTCTGGGCGCGCTGAACGCCGCCTGATCTATCGGACTGGTAATTTCCGACGCCCGGCCCATATGGTGCCGGGCGTCGCCATGCAAAGGATCGCCCGATGAACCTGCAACCCCGTCTGTCGCCCGATACCGATCAGGCCAAGGCCGCGCTGGATGTGCTGCGGGCCTGGGCGGCGCAGGCCGATCCGGCCGAGGTGGCGCGGCTGGACCCGGCCATCGCTCGGCTGCTGCCCGATCATGCGGTGTCCAACTATCCCGATCTGAACCGCCATTATGACCCGGATTTCATCGTGGACGCGGCCTATCGGGCGGGTCTGCCGGATTTGCAAAATGGCCCGGCGTCGCTGATCGTGGGCGCGCGCGCGCGTATCGAGCATGTGGGGATTTCCAATTTCCGCCTGCCGCTGCGCTATCGCACCCGGTCGGGCGGTGATCTGACGCTGGAGACCTCGGTCACCGGAACGGTCAGTCTGGCGGCGAATAAAAAGGGCATCAACATGTCGCGGGTGATGCGCTCTTTCTACAGCCATGCGGGCGCACGGTTCTCGTTCGAGGTGATGGCCGCCGCACTGGACGATTACCGCGATGATCTGGACAGTTTCGATGCGCGGCTGATGATGCGGTTCAACTTTCCGACGGAAATCGACAGTCTGCGCTCGGGGCTGAAGGGGTGGCAGTATTACGATATCGGTCTGGAGATGGTCGATCAGAACGGGGCGCGGCAAAAGATCATCCATCTGGACTACGTCTATTCCTCGACCTGCCCCTGTTCGCTGGAACTGTCCGAACATGCGCGGCGCACGCGTGGGCAACTGGCCACACCGCATTCGCAACGCTCGGTCGCGCGGATTTCGGTGGTGCTGGATGAAACCGGCGGGGTGCTGTGGTTCGAGGACCTGATCGACATCGCGCGGCGGGCCGTGCCCACCGAAACGCAGGTGATGGTGAAGCGTGAGGACGAACAGGCCTTTGCCGAGCTGAACGCCGCCAACCCGATCTTTGTCGAGGATGCGGTGCGCGCCTTTGCCGCCGGTCTGCTGGCCGATCCGCGCGTCGGTGATTTCCGCGTTGCCGCCAGCCATCAGGAAAGCCTGCATAGCCATGACGCCGTCGCCGTGCTGACCGAGGGCGCCACATTTGCCGCCAGCAGTCTGGACCCGCGCTTCTTCGCCTCGCTGTCGCACGCGGGTTGACCCCTGACGTGTTCCCTGTCAGCCATTGGGAAATGACAGGAGAATGCGATGGATCTGGGGATCAGGGGCAAAAGGGCAATCGTCTGCGCGGGGTCCAAGGGGCTCGGGCGCGGCTGTGCCGAGAAGCTGGCCGAAGCCGGGGCTGAGATCATCCTGAACGCGCGCGGGGCCGAGGCACTGGAGGCCGCAGCCGCCGATATCGCCGCCGTGACCGGGGTGGTGGTCACCGCAATCGCCGCCGATATCACCACGCCCGAAGGCCGCGAGCGGGTTCTGGCCGCGGCGGGGCAGGTGGATATTCTGGTGAACAATGCCGGTGGTCCGCCGCCCGGCATCTGGTCGGATTGGTCGCGCGATGATTTCATCAAGGCGCTGGACGGCAACATGCTGGCCCCCATCGCGATGATGCAGGCGGTGATGCCGGGCATGATCGACCGTGGCTGGGGCCGGGTGGTCAACATCACCTCGGCGGCGGTGCGTTCGCCGATCGCGCAACTGGGCCTGTCCAACACGGCACGCACCGGGTTGACCGGTTTCGTCGCGGGCACGTCGCGGCAGGTGGCGGGGCAGGGGGTGATCATCAACAACCTGCTGCCGGGGATTCATGCGACGGATCGGGCGGTATCGCTGGATACCGCCGTGGCCGAGGCGCAGGGGATTTCGCTGGACGAGGCGGCGGCCAGGCGTGCGGCGGGCATTCCGGCCGGTCGCTACGGCACGGCGGCGGAATTCGGCGCTGCCTGCGCATTTTTGTGTTCGCAATATGCCGGGTTCATCGTCGGGCAGAACCTGATGCTGGATGGTGGCGCGGCCAATATCTCGCTCTAGTGGCGGTGGGGCTAGTCGCTGTGGGGGCGGGCCTGTGTCCCGCCCGCCTCAGGTCGGATCGCGATAGGTCAGCTGTTTCAGGATTTTGCGGCGGTCTTCGGGCGCCATGTCGCGCCAGCGCGCGATTTCATCCAGCGTGCGCAGGCATCCCATGCACAGCCCGCTGCGCGGGTTGATCCGGCACAGGCCGATGCACGGAGTGTCCAGCGTTTCAGTCATCAACTGCGCGCCCCAGATCGCTGCGCCCCAGAAAGCCCAGCCGGTCTAGCGCGCCTTGCAAGATGAACCCCGCCGCCACATGGTCTTTCAATTCGGCGCGGCGCTTGCGCGACAGATCGGCCTCCAGCATGGCGCGCTCGGCCGCGACGGTCGATAGCCGCTCATCCCAATAAGTGATCGGCAGATCGGTCAGCTTCTCCAGATTGCGGGCGAAGGCGCGGGTGGATTGGCAGCGCGGCCCCTCAGAGCCATCCATGTTGATCGGCAGACCCAGCACCAGCCCGACCACTGCCCGCTCGGTCGTCAATTCCAGCAACTGGGCCACATCCAAGGTGAATTTCTCGCGCCGAATCGTCAGCACCGGTGTGGCAACCGAGCGGCGCAGATCCGAGATCGCCACGCCAATGGTCTTGGTGCCCAGATCCAGCCCCGCCAGCGCCCCGCTGCGCGGCAGCAGGGCCGCAAATTCGATGATGTCTGGTTGGATCATGGGGTCGGTTCCTGTGGCGCGATGGCCCCGCTAGGGGCGGAAAAGGCGGTGTCGATCCGGCGCAAAGCCTCGGGATCGTTGGCGAATATCCCACGGGCCTCGGCGGTGATCCGGGCGGCGCGGTCGGTTTCCCCCAAGACCCGCAGTGCCGCGATCAGCCGGGCCCAATCGTCGGGCGGTCCGCCCTGATCCGTCAGCCGTGCCGCCAGCCCGTCGACCATGCTGCGGATCATCCGCGTCCGGTCTTCGGGCGACAGCCCCTGGGCGGCGCTGAAATCGACGGCTGCGGTGGATGCGGGCGCATTGGGTGGGGTATAATCCTGAACGCCTGCCAGCCAGGCCAGCGCCGTGATGTTCTGGCGGATCGGCGCGATCCAGGGGGCATCGGCGGGACCCGCGCGCAATAGCGCATCCCACGCCACAAAGGCCCGGTCGCCGCGTCCGTTTTGCGCCATCAGCAGCCCCATGTAATACCTCGCGCGGCCATTCCTGATATCCAGCGACAGTGCCTTGGCAAAGATATCTTCGGCCTCGGGCGTGACAAGCCCGCCTGCGGCGATGGTCATGTCTTCCCCCAGCCGGGCGTAATCCTCGGCCTCGACACGATCCCCCTTGGCTGTGATCAGTCGCACCTGAGCCTGCCATCCGGCGTGGAAATTCCCCAATATCATCTCATTGCGCGCCAGTAGCGCCAATCCGGTTTCATCATCGGGCCGCTGCGCCAGTGTCGCCCGCAATGTCCGCATCAGATCCAGAAATCTGGGGTCGGCGTCTGGTGCTGCGGGACGGGTTGCGGCGGCGCGCTGCTCGGCCATGTCTTGTGTCGGGCGGCTGCGATACAACGCGTCGGCGGCCGCCAGCCTGTCGCGCAGCGGCTGATCGGCATAGCCCGGTGCCCCCAGCCGCAGATAGGCGCCGACGCCGCCCGTCAGCACCAGCACAACCGCCGCCAGCGCCAGCCAAGATGTCGCGCGCGGCGCCGCGCCCGCCGCCAGTCCCGGTCCCTGACCCGTGCGGATCATCCGGTCTGCCGTCAGCATCCGCCGCGCGATTTCCACCCGCATCCGCGTGGCATCATCGGCGGCCATCACGCCGCGCGCCACGTCACGCTCAAGATCCTGCAACTGATCACGATACACCCGCATGTCGTGTTCGGCCGCCGAGGCCCCGGCCTGCGCGGGTCGGCGCATCAGCACCAGTCCGAACGCGCTGGCGAGGACGCACACAAGCGCCGTGGCGATGATCCAGAACAACATGGGTATCCCTTCCGACCAGACCCGTTTAGGCGGTTTGACCCGACCCGGAAAGAGCCAAGCGCGTGATCCGCCCCTTGCCGATGCGCCCGCAAGCCTGCCGATTTTGCGGCCGTTGTAAAAGATGTCGCTTTTTTCTCTCTTATGCCGCTTGGAGGTGGCTTTCCGCTGTCGCGCAGGTCCAAATATGCACAGAGGGCTGCCCTGTGCAGCCCGACGGATTCGGGGCGCGAAAGGGACGTAATGAGACGGTATTCGATCTTCGCAGTGGCGCGCGAGGCGCTGCGCTACCACGCGGGATGGGAGCGGGCCTGGCGCTCGCCCGAGCCGAAGAAGCGCTACGATGTCATCGTGGTCGGCGCTGGTGGCCACGGGTTGGCGACGGCCTATTATCTGGGCAAGGTGCATGGCATAAAGAACGTCGCCATCATCGAAAAAGGCTGGCTGGGCGGCGGGAACACCGGTCGCAACACCACGATCATCCGCTCGAACTATCTGCAGGATGCCTCGGCGGCGATTTTTGAAAAGGCGTTGCAGCTGTATGAGGGGCTGTCGCAGGACCTGAATTACAACGTCATGTTCAGCCCGCGCGGGCTGCTGATGCTGGCACAGTCCGAACATGAGATGCGCGGCTATAAACGCACCGTCTATGCCAACGCGCTGCAAGGCATCAACACCGAATGGATCTCGCGCGAGCAGGTCAAGGATATGGTGCCGATCATCAATATAGACGGGCCGCGCTATCCGGTTCTGGGCGCGCTGTATCAGGCGCGCGGCGGTACCGCGCGGCATGACGCGGTTGCCTGGGGCTATGCCCGCGCCTGTTCGGCGATGGGGATGGATATCATCCAGCAATGCGAGGTCACCGGCGTCCGCGTCGAAAACGGCGAGGTGAAGGGCGTCGACACCACCAAGGGCCCGATTGATTGCGGCAAGCTGGCCGGGGTGGTCGCGGGTCATTCGGGGGTGCTGGCGAATATGGCGGGGTTCCGTCTGCCGGTGGAAAGTTGCCCGTTGCAGGCCTGGGTTTCGGAACCGATCAAGCCGGTGATCGACGTGGTGGTGATGGCCAATCTGGTGCATTGCTACATCTCGCAATCCGACAAGGGCGAGCTGGTTCTGGGCGGTGGCATCGACCATCCGAACAACTTCAGTCAACGCGGATCGTGGTATACGCTGGAAGAAACCACCCGGGCGCTGGTCGAAACCTATCCGATCATTTCGCGGCTGAAGATGCTGCGCCAATGGGGCGGGATCATGGATATCACCGGCGACCACTCGCCGATCATTTCCAAGACGCCGGTGCGCAACATGTTCATG
>DASWPI010000068.1:0-11505 GCA_036398515.1 Paenirhodobacter sp. | reverse complement strand
CAATATGGACACCGATCACGAAAATTCAGCAACGTTTTTCGTACGGCAGGCCCAGGCCCGCTGCATGGGCTGAAAATTGCGGCCGAAAATTGCCTATCGTCCGGGGCCAGTTTTGCGCGGATGGCCTATAAGCCGGATTTTGTCCGGGGTTGCCCCCTGGATGATCATTCCTCTGGACGCACGCTTACGCGCCGCCTCAAGCTGCCAACCCGGACCGCTCGGGGCGAAGTTCCCCTGCCGACAAGCGCGGCGCACGATCCCTATTCGGCGTTGCTCCCGGTGGGGCTTGCCATGCCGGTCCTGTTACCAGTCCCGCGGTGGGCTCTTACCCCACCGTTTCACCCTTACCCAGGCCAAGGCCGGGGCGGTCTCTTCTCTGTTGCGCTTTCCCTAGGGTTACCCCCGCCGGACGTTATCCGGCACCGTCACTTCATGGAGTCCGGACTTTCCTCGTCCTCCCAGCTGTCCGCAAAACGGAGCTATGAGAAGCCGCGATCACCCAGCCATCCGCGCGAGCCGGGACATAAGCCGCCCCCCGCGCCGGGTCAATCACTAAACCGGCTTGCCGGACCCGGTCATTCGGCCCGCCAAGCGCCACCGTCGGTGCCGAAACGCTGCGCCAGATCGGCGATCATCGCCATATCCGTACTGTCCAGCGGCCCCGACCACCACGGCCTGAACCGCAACCGAAAGGCCGCCAGCACAAGATCCAACCCCAGATCCGCATAGCCAAAGGCCTGCGCCAGGGTCCTGAACCCCTCCGCCGAGACCGGCGCGGCCCCGGCCCTGCCCGGCCAGACCGACAGCCCCTGCCGCGCCAGTCTGCACCAGTCAAATCTTGGGCCGGGGTCAATCTTGCGGCCGGGCGCCATGTCGGAATGGGCAATCACCGCCTCAGGCGGGATTTGCCAGCGGGCCATGATCGCGCCCAGCAGCACCTCCAGCGCCGCCATCTGCGGTTCGGCAAAGGGCTGGTCGCCGGGGTTGGCCAGTTCAATACCGATAGACCGTGAATTGATGTCATCCAGCCCATGCCAGCTGCCCGCACCGGCGTGCCAGGCGCGCAGGTCCTCGGACACCAGCGCCTGGGTCTGGCCATCCTCGGCAATCAGCCAATGCGCCGAAACCTCGGCCAGCGGGTCGCACAGCCGGTCCCGCGCGGCGGCGCAACTGGCCATGCCGGTATAATGCAGAACAATCAATTCCGGCCGCGCACCATTACGGCGCGGGCCACAATTGGGTGAAGGGAACACTTATTGCCGGGCCAGCTGGAACGGGCGCGGATCCCAGCCACAGGCGAAACCATCACCATCCGGGTCCAGGTTCAGCTTATCGGTCTGTGGCCCGCCCTTTTCCAGAAACGCGATCTGCGCCCGGTCCGCCGAGGTGAATTTCGCGCAGGCACGCGCCATCGAGGTCAGGTGAAACCCGCCGCGCGGATAGATCGCCTGCCCCGGCGCCTGTGTTGCCGACAACGCATAGGCCGCCAGATTGGGGCCGCTGATGGCATCGGAACGACCCGCGGCCTGCACCGATCCGGCATAGGCGGGAACAGATTGCACCGTTGCCGACGCGGTTTGCGCATCATCCGCCATGAAATTCGACGTCGGCGCCGTCGCCTTCAGCGCCGCCAGCGTATCTGCCCCGATCGATCCCGAGGCAACCGGCTGATCCGGTGCACCCAGCCCGGCGGCGGCCGCATCACTGCCATAGCCGCCGGTGTCGGCGATCACCGGCTGACGCGCGGGGGCGGTGCCCGTGGAATGCGTGCGCAGATAGGATTGATAGCTGTTGTCGGACCCCGCGCCCTGCTGCGAACACCCCGCAGCTAGCAGACCGGCCAGAACCAGAAGCGGAACAGATTTCATGCGCCAGACCCCGTCACCACCATTTCGCAGGCTTACCAGTGAACCCTGCCGCGCGCTCCAAGACAAGGGCCTGATTCAACAGATCGCCTTCTTCCCAGGGCCGCCCGATCAGTTGCAGCCCCATCGGCAGCCCCTTGGCATCCAGACCGACCGGCACCGACACCCCCGGCAACCCCGCCAGATTCAGCGTCACGGTGAAGATGTCGTTCAGATACATCTCGACCGGCGAGGCATCCGCCAGCGCCCCCAGTTCCAACGCCGAGGTCGGCGTGGCGGGGGCCAGGATCGCGTCAATCCCGCCGGCAAAGGCCTGCTCGAAATCACGTTTGATCAGGGCACGCACCTTGCGGGCGCGGTTGTAATAGGCGTCATAAAAGCCTGCGGACAGGACGTAGGTGCCGATCATGATGCGGCGCTGCACCTCGGGGCCAAAGCCCTCGGCGCGGGATTTCTCATACATTTCGACAATGCCATCGCCCGCGCCCAGCGTGGCGCGGTGGCCGTAACGCACCCCGTCATAGCGGGCCAGGTTCGATGATGCCTCGGCCGGCGCGATGACGTAATAGGCGGGCAAGGCGTATTTGGAATGCGGCAACGAAATATCGACGATCTCGGCGCCCGCATCGCGCAACATCGCGGCACCGTCATCCCAGAATTTCGCCAGTTCGTCCGACATGCCTTTGACGCGGTATTCGCGCGGAATGCCGATGCGCTTGCCCCGGATGTCGCCGCTCAGCGCCGCTTCGAAATCGGGCACCGCAATATCGGCCGAGGTCGAGTCCTTGGCATCGACCGACGCCATCGTGCCCAGCATGATCGCCGCATCGCGCACGCTTTTGGTCATCGGTCCGGCCTGATCCAGCGACGAGGCATAGGCCACCACACCCCACCGCGACACCCGGCCATAGGTCGGCTTGATCCCCACCGTGCCGGTAAAGGCGGCAGGCTGACGAATCGAGCCGCCGGTATCGGTGCCGGTCGCCGCGATGCACAGATCGGCAGCGACCGCCGTCGCGGACCCGCCCGACGACCCGCCCGGTGTCAGCTTGCGCCCATCCACCTTCCAGGGGTTCACCACCGGGCCGTAACACGACGATTCCGTGGTCGATCCCATGGCGAATTCATCCATGCCCAGCTTGCCCAGCATGACCGCGCCCGCATCCCACAGGTTCTGCGTCACCGTCGATTCATATTCCGGCCGGAACCCCGCCAGAATATTCGACGCCGCCTGCGAGGTCACCCCCTTGACGCAGAACACATCCTTGACGCCAATCGGAATGCCGCACATCGACGGCGCATCCCCCGCCTTAATCCGCACATCGGCGGCCTGCGCCTGCGCCAACGCCATTTCCGGCGTTTTCGCGCACCAGGCATTCAGTGCATCCGCCCCCTCGACGGCCTCGATACAGGCCCGGGTGATTTCGACGGCGGTCACATCGCCCTTGCGCAGCGCGTCGCGGGCGGCGGTGATGGTCAGTTGGTTCAGGCTCATTCCACCACCTTCGGCACGGCAAAGAAACCCTCGCGGGCGTCGGGGGCGTTTTTCAGGATACGGTCCTGATAGCCACCATCGGTGACCACATCCACGCGCCGTTTCAGCCGCATCGGCGTCACCGAGGTCATCGGTTCGACGCCGTCAACGTCCACCTCGTTCAGCTGCTCCATAAAGGTCAGGATGCCCGACAGCTGGTCCGCCAGCTTCGGCAGATCCCCTTCGGCCACTTTGATCCGCGCCAGATGCGCGACCTTGCGGGCGGTGTCGATGTCGATGGACATGCAGGTCTCCGATTGTCTCGCGCCGGGTTTAACGCCACGGGCGGGTCCCTGCAAGCATGCAAGGCCGATCTGATCCGATGGCGGCCCCGATGTGGACGCGGTCATCGCACCCAAGGCTTTCCTTTCCGCTGCGGAAGGCTAATGTTGCGCGAAACACATGAGGTACGCGATGAAACTGTATTGGCTGGGGCATGCTGGATTTCGGTTGGAAATCGAAGACGCGGTGATCCTGATCGACCCGTGGATGGCGGGAAATCCTGTCTTTCCGGCAGAACGCCGGGCCGAGGCGATCAAGGGCGCCACGCATATCCTGCTGACCCACGGGCATGGCGATCATGCGGGCGATACACTGGCAATTGCCAAGGAGCTGAACATTCCCGTGGCCGGGATCTTCGATCTCATCAGCTATTGGCAGGGCAGCGAAGGGGTGAACGGGATCGGCTTCAACAAGGGTGGCACGGTCGATCTGGGCGGCGCCAAGGTGTCGATGGTCCCAGCCAGCCATTCGTCCTCGCTCGGCTCGCCGAACGGCCCCATCTATGCCGGGTCCGAGGTCGGCTATGTGATCGCCGGGGAAGACCGGGTGATCTACCTGTCGGGCGACACCACGATCATGGCCGACATGGACTGGATCGGTGAATATTACCGGCCCGATATCGGCATTCTGTGCAGTGGCGGCTATTTCACCATGGACATGAAGGCCGCTGCCTTCGCCGCGCGGAAGTATTTCGATTTCAAGACCGTGATCCCGTGCCATTACCGCACCTTCCCGTTGCTGGAACAATCCGCAGAGGCGCTGAGCGCGGGCCTGCCGGGGGTTGAGGTGATCGAACCCGAGGTTCTGGTGGCGATAGAACTCTAACGCCCCCAAGGGCGGGTTCCGGGACAACCCGCCCGAAACATGCCTACCGCCGCAGGGCAAAGAACGCGCGCAGCAGGTCTTCGGATTGCCGGGCCCCGATGGCGTCATAAACCTCGGGAACATGGTGGCATTGCGGGTGTGAAAACACCCTTGGCCCCTGCGCGATACCGCCCGATTTCGGATCGGACGCGCCATAATAAATGCGGGCGACACGGGCCTGGGATATGGCTGCGGCACACATCGGGCACGGCTCCAGCGTCACATACAGATCATGCCCCGGCAGCCGCTCGGACCCCAGGGCGGCACAGGCCGCCCGCAGGGCCAGGATCTCGGCATGGGCGGTCGGGTCTTTCAGCTCGCGGGTGCGATTGCCGGCGCGTGCCACGACCTGCCCCCCCGGTGCCACGATGACCGCGCCAACCGGCACCTCGCCGCGCGCGGCGGCGGCCCGCGCCTGATCCAGCGCCTGATCCATATAAGAAGTGAATCGCATCCCCCTTCTTGGCCGCATTCAATCCGCTTTGCAACGCGGCGCATCGGGTGTAACAGGGCGCCTTGCCCGCGTCACGCGCGCCCCCCTCCCTTAGAAGGACCAGACCATGACCGATGATCATTCCCCCGACAATTCAGAGCGTATCGCCAAGGTCATTGCGCGTTCCGGCGTTGCCTCGCGCCGCGATGCGGAAAAGATGATCCTGGATGGCCGGGTGTCGGTCAACGGCAAGATCATCCAGTCGCCTGCCCTGGACGTGCGCCCCGCCGACAAGGTCGCCATCGACGGCAAACCGATCGACGCGCCACAGGAAACCCGGTTGTGGATGTATTATAAACCGCTGGGTCTGGTGACGACCGAAAAGGACGATCAGGGCCGCCGCACCATTTTCGACGAGATGCCCGAAGGCATGCCGCGCGTGCTGAACATCGGCCGTCTTGACCTGAATTCCGAAGGCCTGCTGCTGCTGACCAATGACGGCGGCCTGAAACGCCGGTTGGAACACCCGGAAACCGCCTGGCTGCGCAAATACCGCGTGCGGGTCAACGGCCGTCCGCTGGACGAAGCCTTCAACCCGCTGCGGAACGGCATCACCGTCGAGGGCGAGGAGTTCCAGCCGATGGAAGTCACGCTGGATCGGCAGCAGGGCGCGAATGCCTGGCTGACGGTTGGCATCCGCGAGGGCAAGAACCGTGAAATCCGCCGCGCGATGATGACCATCGGACTGACCGTGAACCGGCTGATCCGGGTCAGCTACGGGCCGTTCCGCCTGAACGAGATGCAACCCGGCGATGTGATCGAGGTGCGCCGCAAGGTGCTGCGTGACCAGATGGGGGACAAGCTGCTGACCGGGGCCGAAGATGGCCGCGCCTCGCGTGCCGAGCGTGAGGAACGCGGCCCGCGTCGTGGTCCGGCGCGCCCGGAACGCACGGGCGACCGGATGGGTGATCGCCCCGGCGCGAAACCCGCCTTTGCACGCGGGCCGCGCAGCGAGGGGGATGGCGAACACAAGGGCTTTGGCCGGCAACGTGACCACGCGCCAGGCCCGGGCGGTGCGCGTCCGGGTTTCGCCGGACAGGATGAGCGCAAGCCGCGCTGGAGCAAGGATGGTGCGCCGCGTGCCGAAGGCTTCCGTTCGCACCGCGACGAGGGCGATCGCCCGGCCCGTGGCGGCTTTGGCGACAAGAAATTCGGCGGCGACAAGAAATTCGGGAATGGCCCCCGCACCAACGGCCCGCGTCCGATCCGCGAAGATGGGCCGCGTCGTGAATTTGGCGCGCGTGATGGCGATGACCGCAAGAAACCCTTCGTCAAACGCCCCTATAATGACAGGGACGGTGAATCGCGCCCGCCGCGCCGGTTCAACGACGATGATCGCCAGGGCGGTTTCGCCGCCAAGCCCGCAGGCAAGCGCCCCTACGGCACGCGTGACGGCGAAGACCGCGCACCGCGCCGCTATGGCGACGATGACCGCAAGGGCGGCTTCGCCGGAAAACCTGCAGGCAGCCGCCCCTACGCCTCGCGCGACGGCGAAAGCCGTGCCCCACGTACCGAGGGCAAGCCCGAATGGGGCAACCGCCCGCAACGGGGCGGGGCCGATGCGGACCGCAAACCCGGCGGCTTCAAGAGCCAAGGGTACAAAAGCCAAGGCGGCGCGGGAAAACCACGCGCCGAAGGGTTCAAATCGCATCGCAGTGATGCGCAGGACGGCCCTCGTCCGGCAAAACCCCGGTTTGACGGCCCCGGCAATGGCCCGCGCGGCAATGGTGCCCCGGGCGCACGTCGTGATGGCGACAGCGGTGAGCGTAAATTTGAGGGCGGGCGTAAATTCGAAGCCCGCAAACCGGATGGCTATAAATCCGAGGGCTACAAGTCCGGCGGATACAAACCGGGCGGCCCCAAGGCGGATGGCGCCAGATCGGACACCCGCAAGTTCAGCGGCCCCAAACCTGATGGCCGCAAATTTGACGGTCCGAAACCCGGTGGTTCAAGATCTGGCGGCTCCAAATTTGGTGGCCCGCGTGGTCCGAAGCGCGGCTGAGGCGCAGCGGTCTGAACGACGTGGACCTGAACCACACGGGTCGGCCAATGCTCGGCGCCCCGATCCTGTCACGCGAAAACCCCGGCGCCGGGGTTTTTCAGCTTCCCTCTGGAAACAGCCGAACGGAATGCCTACCCTGTGACATGGGTGGCAAGACCGCCGACCCGAAATGAGGGGCCGATGTCGCGCAAGACCATGCAAAGTGTTTCTTTCTGGCTGCTTGTCGCCCTGACACTGTCATTGGCGCTCAAGGGAACGGTCTGAAATGTCCCAACGCTACGGCGGCAAATACAGCCCGCAGGGCGATACCCCGACACCGCGGCCGGATCGGGGGTATCCGGGCGTGGCACCGGGCCGGGATCCTGTCGCCCCTGCCCTGTCCCATCCCTTGGCCAAACGTCCACGCTGGTTGATCGCGGCGGCGATTCCCTTTCTGGCACAGGCCTTTGGTGACGGCCCCGAGGCGCTGGTGCGCGGCATCGGCGCCTTTGCCCTGGTTGCGGGCGGGGTCTGGCTGCTGCGCGAGGGGCTGCGCGCCGAGGCCACGTGGTCGGCACGCAAGGTGGCCCGCCGCCCGGCAATTCCACGCAAGATATTCGGCGCGATCACCATCGGGCTAGGCCTGGGCCTGGGGGCGCAGGCGCCCGAGATGGGGCTGATCGGGGCGCTGGTGGTGGGCACGGTCGGGGCCGCGCTGGCCCTGGTGGCCTTTGGCCCTGATCCCATGCGCGACAAGGGCATGGAGGGGATCGACAGCTTTCAGCAAGACCGGGTGGCCCGTGCCGTTGCCGAGGGCGAAAAGCATCTGCGCGAAATGCGTGACGCCATCTTGCGGGTGCAGGATGCCAAATTGTCGGCGCGGGTCGAACGCTTTGCCGCAACGGCGCAGCAACTGTTCCGCGCGGTCGAGGACGATCCCGGTGATCTGGCGAATGCACGCCGCTATATGGGCGTCTATCTGATGGGGGCCCGCGATGCGACGGTGAAATTCGCCGATCTGTGGGCAGCCACGCGCGATATCGGGGCCCGGACCGATTACGAAGCCCTGCTGGGCGATCTGGAAGAGAACTTCACCGCACGCACGCGCACCATGATCGAAGGTGGCCGCGAGGGACTGGAGATCGAAATCGACGTGCTGCGGGAACGGTTGATGCGTGAAGGTGTCGCCGCACAAAAGCTGCCCGCAGGGGCACAAGACCCATCCGCCGACCGATAACGGGCGGCATCATTGCAACGCGTGCGGCGCCCGGCACAGACCAGCCGACCACAGATGAGGGACATCATGACCGGATCCGTTCGAGACAAAGCCACCCAGGCCGTTGCTGAAATCGAAAGCGTGGCGAACACCGCCCTGGCGGTGCCTGTGCCCGAAATCGTGCCGCTGGCCCAGGCCCCTGCCCCGATGGCCGCCGAAATCCGCACCCGGATGCAGGAGATCGATTTGGGCAATACCAGCTCGGTGATCTATTTCGGGTCCAAGGCGCAAACCGAATTGCAAAGCATTTCCCAAGCGATGCTGGCCGATGTCAAAAACAAGGATGTCGGCCCGGCGGGCGACAGTCTGGGCCAGATCGTTACAACACTGCGCGGGTTTTCGGTTTCCGAACTGGATGTGCGGCGGGAACGGTCGTGGTGGGAAAAACTGTTGGGTCGGACCGCACCCTTTGCCAAGTTCCTGTCGCGGTTTGAACAGGTTCAGGGCCAGATCGACAAGATCACCGATGACCTGCTGGGGCATGAACACCGGCTGCTCAAGGATATCAAGTCGTTGGATCTGCTATATGACAAGACGCTGGGGTTCTATGATGAACTGGCGCTGTATATCGCGGCGGGGACGGAAAAGCTGGCCGAGATCGACGCCACGGTGATCCCGGCCAAAGAGGCCGAAGTGGCGGCCGCCAGCGAAAGCGACCAGATCCTGCGCGCGCAGGAATTGCGCGATCTGCGCGCCGCGCGCGACGATCTGGAACGCCGGGTGCATGATCTGAAACTGACCCGCCAGGTGACGATGCAATCGCTGCCCTCGATCCGGCTGGTGCAGGAAAATGACAAATCGCTGGTGACCAAGATCAACTCGACACTGGTGAACACCGTGCCGCTGTGGGAAACGCAGCTGGCGCAGGCGGTGACCATTCAACGGTCCTCCGAGGCGGCGACAGCGGTGCGGCAGGCCTCGGACCTGACCAATGACCTGCTGACGGCGAATGCCAAAAACCTGCGGCAAGCGAATGAAAAGGTCCGCACCGAAATGGAGCGCGGGATTTTCGACATCGAAGCGGTGAAGACCGCGAATGCCGACCTGATCGGCACCATCGAGGACAGCCTGCGCATCGCCGACGAAGGCAAACGCAAGCGTGCCGCCGCCGAACAGGATCTGATCCAGATGGAAAGCAAGCTGCGCGACACTTTGGCCGCGGCACGCTCGACGCAGCAACCGGGGGCATCTGCCTGATCATGCGGCAACGGGGCCAGTATGCAGCGCGGCACCTGCGCGGATTGGGCGCGACGGCGGTGCTGTGCGCAACGCTGGCGGGATGTGCGACGATGCCAGACAACGGCGCCGCGCCGGACCGTGTGGGGGGCGCCCCCACGGTATCGCGCCTGCCGCTGCGCGCCCCCGGTGATCTGGGAGAAAATGGCGCCGTGATGCCACGTGGTCAGGCCAGTCGGGCGATGCAGGCCTATTATGCGCAGGTCGAGACCTCGCTGAAGGCGCGCGGGTTGATGCGCAAGGATATAGCGCCCCGCGACGCCCGCTTTGCCAAGTGGCAATTGGTCAATGATTTCATCGCCATCGCGATGTATGATGAATATGATAATGCCTTGGGGGGGCTGGTGGCGCGGGTCACGCCCAGCCGTCTGCGCCGCTGGGAGGCGCCGGTCAGGCTATCGGTGGAATTCGGCGCCTCGGTGCCGCTTGCACAGCGCGCAGACGACCAGGCAATGGTGAAATCCTATGCCGGGCAACTGGCACGGGCCAGTGGCCATCCGCTGTCCGTTACCCGCGGCAGTGGCAATTTCACCGTGCTGGTGGTGAATGAAGAGGAACGCCGCGCCTTGGGACCGCGCCTGCAACAACTGGTGCCGGGGATCGACGCCGGATCGGTGGCGGCGATCACCGATCTGCCGCCCTCGACCTTTTGCGTGGTCTTTGCATTTTCCGCACCGGGCGCGTCGCATTACAACCGCGCCGTGGCGGTGATCCGTGGCGAACACCCGCGTGACCTGCGGCAATCATGCTATCATGAGGAGCTGGCGCAGGGGTTGGGATTGGCGAATGACAGCCCGTCGGCGCGCCCCTCGATCTTCAACGACGACGAGGAATTCGCCCTGCTGACCCGCCACGATGAAATGTTACTGAAAATCCTGTACGATCCGCGTTTGCGCCCAGGCATGACCGAGGAAGAAGTGCGTCCGATCGTAGAGATCATCGCCTCTGAAATCATGGGACCCGACGCATAGGGGGGCCACTGCCGACGCCCGATCCTCAGTGAAGATCCATTCCTGATCGCCACCAGTCCCGCGCATGTTTTTGAGAGACGGGCTTTCCGGTCGGGGCTCGGCCGCAGGCCATTCACCCCACTGGTACTGGCCTGAAAGCAAAAGCACCGGCGAACCGCGCCTTTGCCAGCATCGCGGAATGCCTTCGACCGCTAAAGTATTTATTCTGTGCCCTATCATGCCGACGGCAAAACCCGACAATCCCGCACGGGCCGGTTATGCCAGCAATACGCCCTCTAACAGTTTTCCCATCTGCGGAAATACATCTGGCCAGTCTTCACAGATTTCCTTGCCCTGCGTCATCAGGCACAAGATCATCGGCACCTTGCCGGGCATCGCCACGCGGATGAGATCGTGCTCGTAATATGAGGCCTTCGGATCGCCGGTCCAGGAATTGCGACCGGCCTTGCTCCAGATCGTGGCCGATGATGGCATGCCACCGCCAAGGTATCCCACCACCTGAAAATGCGGCAAAGATGCCTTGTCGCACTGCCGGTCGCGCAGAAAAATATCCCGTGCGCGCTGACACGAGGCCCCGCCAAGGGGAACCGTGCTGGCGAACACCGCCTGCAACAATCGGGTCGCGGCCAGCGGAGTCAGAGCGTTCAGATATTCGCCGCAAAGCCCTGTATCGCCCGAGCGGGATCTGCACAGGTTAAGCCGCTAATCTGAATGCCTCTGCTGGCGTGCGCATGGCAAGGGCCTGATGAGGGCGGCGGTTGTTGTAGAAGCTGGTCCAGTCACCGATAGCGCGTGTTGCGTGCTGGATGCTGTCGAAGCGTTGGCGATGGACGCATTGCTCCTTCAGCGTCCGGATCACGCTTTCGACCATGCCATTCTGGCTCGCGGGCAGTGGGGTGTGATAAACTCCTGCTTCAGGCCGTAGCTTCGGACCAGCGCTGTGAACTTTCGGCTGGTAAAAACCAGGCCGTTGTCCGACCTCAGAAGGAATTCCGTTGGCACC
>DASWPI010000067.1:0-54687 GCA_036398515.1 Paenirhodobacter sp. | reverse complement strand
TGGACAAGGTGAACCGCCAGTTTCGCGTGCCTGCACCGAACATGCTCTGGGTCAGCGATTTCACTTACGTCGCCACCTGGAAGGGGTTCGTCTATGTCGCCTTCGTCATCGACGCCTATGCCCGCCGCATCGTGGGTTGGCGCACCGACATTTCAGGGATAATCGCAGCCCCATCCGCCTGAAACACAGTCTTCACCAGATCGATCCATCTCAGACCGCTCTTCCGTATGGATACGCTCAGACCCGCCCTGGCACACAGATGCCATCGGGCGGTGGCCACATCGTCCACGCCACGTCTTTCTACGGCTGCGCCATCCTGGCCGACGGAAATATGAATCGTTAACGTTCAACCCACGATTGTCCGCTGTCGGACCCTGGAGAAATAGAATGGTTGAGCGCCCGGATCGGCATTTTTCTGGCGTATCCGCCCACAAGATCTCGCGGGAGGCGCGACGGATAAAGACGCAGTTGTTCGCCGCATTCCATGTCTGGAAGGTGTTGGGCAAGATCCAGCGCATCAATTATGACGCCTGCAGGAGGACGCGGGTCCAGATCTCCGATGGCTCGGCCGGTCTCTTCGATGATGTCGCGGTTGTGCTGATCTATCAGCCGGACGGGGTCCTTGAATCCACGAAATATCAGCTCGACTGGCTGATCGCTCATTCCGTTTCACCGGTCGTCGTGACGAATCTGACACTCACGGAACATGATCGGCGCGAATTGGCGCGCAGGGCCCATCTGGTGATCGAGCGGCCAAATGTCGGTTATGACTTCGGTGGCTACCGTGAAGGAATTCAGACGATCCGGGAGCGCGGAATTCGTCCGAAGAACCTGTTCGTCCTGAATGACAGCATATGGCTGCCGTTGCGCGCGGATTCCGACCTGATCGAACGCAGTCGCGAAGCCCCGGAAGATATCTGGGGGTTGTTTACAGACCTTGACTGGAAAAACCGCCGCAAGGGAGGAGCCGAACACCACGCGCATGTGCAGTCATATTTTTTCCGGTTTTCCGAAAAGCTCGCCGCCAGCAAGGACTTCGCGAATTACTGGAGCAAAATGCCGCTGGTGAATGATCGGCGCTTTGTCATCAGCATGTTCGAGACGAAATTTACACGACATTTCCGCGAACTGGGCTACAGCGCGGCGTCTTTGTATGACTGGACCGCCTTCATCCATGATCTGCTGTCGATTACCGATGACAAGCTGGTCGACCGTATGCTCGATCATCAAGGCCGGATCAGGGACAGGGAAGCGCGGATTATCTCGGCGATGCGCAATTCGGGGCGTGGGACAGCGGTTGAAACCAGAGATGCGCTTTGCGATCAGATCAGGCTTGGCGAAGTATTTTCCTCGATATTCTATGTGTATCCTGAATTTCAGACGCGTCACGGAATACCGTTCCTGAAAAAAGGCCGCACCGCCGAACTTGCGCGCTATCGTAAGGAGTTGCTCCGAACGGGCACGCACAGGGATTTCGCGGACCCCATTCGCCGAGAAGTCGAAGCCTGGGATGAGGGGCAGGTCGAACACGGCAAGAATTGGGCGGAGGCGCTGCACAATTCATAAAGTGTCAAAGCCGCACGTGCCGACAGTATGTTGGCCGAGAGGAATATGTGTATTGATCCAGTGCGAATTTTCTCATGCTACAAGGACGAACGTAGCGATGAGTGTGACCATGGACGACGGCATCAAACGCTGGAGTGCGAAGCGTAAGACGGATCTTGTGATCGAGATCATTCAGGGCCCTTGAGAGGGACCGTGGCCCCGGTGGGACCGCGTAAGCCCGAACAAGGACGGTGGCCGAGGCCAGCCGGTCCTTCGACTTGTCGCCTTCGGAGATTGAGGGCTGGATCGACGATGCCAAGCGGGGGATGGAGAATTCTCTGCGGGCGAACCCGTTCGATACCGGCTTAACCTGTGCAGATTCCGCCGGGTCAATACATATGTTCAATCCCGGCCTCTGGTAGATTGAACTGATACGGTTCATTCGCGCGACCTGTTCGCCCGTCGGGAAAACGGCTCTCTGACAGTTGCTCGATCCTCCTCACCGCCCATTTTCCGGCTCAGCTGCGCGAGCGAAGCGTGCGGTCATCCGGGCCAGACCTCGGACGGCTAGCCCGAACGTGGCCCGTAATTCTTCCTTCCATGCCTGAGAAGAGGATTGAACCATCAAACCGTGGGATCAAACACCTGGGGCAAGCCACGCCGCGAAATTGCAGTCGCGATCATTGATCCGATGCTAGCTAGGTATGGTCATGGCCTTGGCGCAGCCTTGGGCCGACAAGCGATCCCCAACTCTATCAGGCAGGTGCGAATTTGGTTCATGGTCGTGCTGCGCCGTGAGGTAAGCGGCGCGTGACCCCTGTGCCGGGTCTGCCGACCACGACTGCACGCAGATTCGGGTGCAGCGCGGCTTCCGCAATGGCCTCGGTATCATTGAAACTGCTCTTTTGTCCTTTGTTGAGAGGTTTAGCGTAGATTGCTGGCATGATCCCCGAGATCGTCGATATTTTCTGTCTTCTCTGTGCGCATGACTGTTTCTTCTGGTGACGCGGAGGATCCCGGTTCAAGGGGACCAGCCGGGGGAGTCGCCGATACATCCAATTGGCGACCGGTTTTTCTTTACCCTGCCGCAAGGACACGGTCTTATGCGCCGAACCACAGCGGAGGCATCATGACCGACCCCATCGTCCCCCTTGCGAACGATATCCTGACCGCGCGCGTCAGTGATCTGGGCGCGGAACTGCAATCGCTGACCGTTGGCGGGCGGGAACTGCTGTGGAACGGCGATGCGGCATGGTGGACCGGGCGCTCGCCCATTCTGTTTCCCATCGTCGGGAGGGCGGATGAGGACCGGATCGCCATCGGCGATTTCACCGCCGAGATGAAATCGCACGGGTTCGCGCGGCGTAGTGCCTTTCGCCGGGTGGCCGCCGATGCGGGGACGGTGCGTCACGAACTGACCGCTACCCCCGCAACGCGGGCGATCTATCCGTTCGAGTTCTGCCTGACGCTGGGCCATGCCCTGGCTGGCAACAGTATCGCCATCACGGCGCAGGTGGAGAATCGGGACACGGTGCCGATGCCCTTCGGTATCGGCTTTCACCCGGCGTTCGTCTGGCCCCTGCCCGGTCATCAGGGCGAACCGCATGTGATCGAGCTGGACAATGGCGCGGAACCGGCGCTGGCGCGGCTGGCGGGTGGGTTGATGTCGGGGGCACGTCTGCCCTCGCCCTTCGCGGCCGGGCGGCTGGAACTGGCAGCGGATCAGTTCATCGACGATGCGATGATCTTCCCCAAAGGCGCCGGAACTGGCCTGAGCTATGGCACCGCAACCGGGCCCAAGCTGCGATTTTCGTTCGACAACCTGCCCAATCTGGCGATCTGGCAAAAACCCGGCGCACCGTTCATCTGCATTGAACCCTGGCATGGCATGGCCGCCCTGGCCGGTGCCGGGCCCCAGATTGCCGCCCGCCCCTACAGCCTGACATTGCCGCCGGGGGAAACCGCGACATTCGGTCTCAAAATTGTGATCGGGTAACGGAACCGAAAGCACAGGCCGCGCATTATTCCCGCGAAGTCGATGATCCAACCGTGAAGGGAATGACGATGCGTAAGGTTCTGATCCCCGCCATGCTGCTGCTGGCACTGGCCGCCTGTGAGACCGTGAAGGGCGCGGGCGAAGATATCCAAACCGGCGGTGCCGCCGTATCGCGTGAGGCCGCACACGCCAAAGCCAAGATGTAAGGCCGAAATAGCGAACGCCGCGCGGGGGACCCCCTGCGCGGCGTTCGCTATTTCGGATTGCAGTTAACTCAATAGGCGATTTTCGCTACTTTCGCGGCCAGCGCATCTTCGGCCTTCGCCCCCAGTAACAGGCGCACCCCGTCGACAAAGCTGAAATCCGCATCCCAGATCTCGGCATCGGCGGGGTCAAAGCGCAGCAGAACCGGCGGGTCATCCGGGTCTGTGAACCACTGCGCACGTTCGGGCGTGCCGAACCGTTCACGGATCACCGCATCATCAGACAGCGCGATGGCACCGCGCACCGTGGCGAACAGATGGTGATCGCGCGCGGTGAAGGTAAAGAACGCGGGCGCGTTCGGGGCACCGGTCTGACGCAACCCGGTGACCATAGGGTCATTCTGACCGGCGTAGAACCAGGCAACGGGGGATTCACGCTCGGCGTTCCCGCGTTCGATCAGGGCGGTCATCGGCCGGGGCAGCGCATCGGTCAGATTCAGGGACAACATCACCGTGCGTTCGGATGTCACCAACCCCCATAGCGCGCGGTTGAGTGCTTCATCAGTATCATGCATCACATCATCCTCCTGTCAAAGCATAACATGAAACGGGGCGGAAAGATCCGCCCCAGATATCATTCATCCATTTTCAGCGCGGAAATAAACGCCGTTTGCGGTATTTCCACCTTGCCGAACTGACGCATCTTCTTTTTCCCGGCCTTCTGCTTTTCCAGCAGCTTTTTCTTGCGGGTGGCGTCACCGCCATAGCATTTCGCCGTCACGTCCTTGCGCATCGCCGACAGCGTTTCACGCGCGATCACCCGGCCACCGATGGCCGCCTGGATCGGGATCTTGAACATGTGCCGCGGGATCAGCTCTTTCAGCTTTTCCACCATGGCACGGCCGCGCGTTTCGGCACGGTCGGCATGGACCATGATCGACAGCGCATCGACCGGTTCATCATTGACCAGGATCGACATCTTGACCAACCGGTCTTCGCGGTATTCCGACAGCTGATAATCGAAACTGGCGTAGCCCTTGGTCACCGACTTCAGCCGGTCGTAGAAATCGAACACCACCTCGGCCAGGGGCAGGTCATAGACCACCATCGCCCGGTTGCCCGCATAGGTCAGGTCCATCTGGATACCGCGCCGATCTTGGCACAGCTTCAGCACATCGCCCAGATATTCGTCGGGCACCATGATCGTGGCTTTGATCCGGGGCTCTTCGATATGCTCGACATAGGTCAGATCGGGCATATCGGCGGGGTTGTGCAATTCACGCACCTCACCGTCACGCATGTAGATCTTGAACACCACCGAAGGTGCGGTGGTGATCAGGTCCAGATCATATTCGCGTTCCAGACGGTCGCGGATCACCTCCAGGTGCAGCAACCCCAGGAAGCCACAGCGGAACCCGAACCCAAGCGCCGCCGAGGTTTCCATTTCCGAACTGAAGCTGGCGTCATTCAGCGCCAGCTTCTCGATGGCGTCGCGCAGCGCCTCAAAATCGTTGGCATCCACCGGGAACAGCCCGCAGAACACCACCGGCTGCGCCGGTTTGAACCCCGGCAGCGGCGTGGTGCAGGGCTTTTTCTCATGCGTGATGGTGTCGCCCACGCGGGTATCGCGCACCTGCTTGATCGAGGCGGTGAACACCCCGATCTCGCCCGGTCCTAATTCGGGGAAATCCACCATCTGCGGCCGCAAGACGGCCAGCTTGTCGATGCCATAGACCGCACCTGTCTGCATCATCTTGATGCGGTCGCCCTTGCGCACCACCCCATCCATGACGCGGATCATCACGACAACTCCCAGATAGGGGTCATACCAGCTATCGACCAGCATCGCCTTGAGCGGGGCATCGCGGTCGCCCTTGGGAGGTGGCAAACGGTTGACGATGGCCTCCAGCACATCCGGTATCCCCAGGCCGGTCTTGGCCGAGATCGCGATGGCGTCCGAGGCGTCGATGCCGATCACATCCTCGATGTTCGATTTCACCGCATCAGGGTCGGCGGCGGGCAGGTCGATCTTGTTCAGCACCGGCACGATTTCATGCCCGGCATCAATGGCCTGATAGACGTTGGCCAGTGTCTGCGCCTCAACGCCTTGCGAGGCATCGACCACCAGCAACGATCCCTCGACCGCGCGCATCGAGCGCGACACCTCATAGGCGAAATCGACGTGGCCGGGGGTGTCGATCAGGTTCAGCACATAGGTCTGACCGTTCTTGGCCGGATATTCGATCCGCACGGTGTTCGCCTTGATGGTGATCCCGCGTTCGCGTTCGATATCCATGCTGTCCAGCAACTGGGCCTTCATGTCACGTGCAGCCACCGTGCCCGTCAACTGAATCAGCCGGTCGGCCAGCGTGGATTTGCCGTGGTCGATATGCGCCACGATGGAGAAATTGCGGATGTGATCAAGGTCGGTCATGGCGCGCGTATATCCGTAAAAACAAGGGCCGGGAAGGGGCTTCGCGCACCCTTGCCCGGCGGGGATGGGCGGCGGCGCTCAGTGGGCGCGCGACAGCAGCGCACCGGGCCGATAGCGCCCGATCATCGCTGTCAGCCACCCCACGACAACCGCCTTGATCAGATCGCCGGGAATGAACGGCAGCGACAGCAGCAACGCCTGCCCAAAGGTTTTATGCAGCACGATCATCATGCCGATGGTGCCGCACAGATACAGCACGACGATCCCGCCGATCACCGCCGCGATCGTCGCCGACAACCAGATGAACCGGGTCTGCAACCGCGAGACGACCCAACCGGTGACAAAGGCCGCCGCGATCCAGCCCAGCAGGAACCCGACCGTCGGACCGGCGAAAACCCCCAGGCCGCCGCGCCCGCCCGCCAGAACCGGCAGCCCCAGGGCCACCAGCCCGACCACCACCACCACTGCCAGCGCCCCGCGCCCCGCGCCCAGCACCGCGCCCGCCAGCATCACGCCCAGCGACTGCGCCGAAATCGGCACCCCGGAAATCAGCGTGATCGGCGGCACAAATCCCAACGCGCAGATCAGCGCGGCGAACAGGATGATCAGGGTAAAGTTGCGTTCCATTCAGTCTCTCCTCGGAGGTAGCTTAGTGGGCGTCAGGCCGCCACGTGCGCGCAACGCCTCGGCCAGATGGTCCGAATCGTCCAGCAACGACAGCACCATTGGCACGATCAATCTTGGACCCGGACGTTTACGCGACCGCGCACGCCATGCAAGGGCCAGCATCTCCATCCGTCCGCGCAGCACCGGGATCAGCCGCAGTACCATCGCCACCGCCAGGGCCGGCAATCGGGGGGACAGGCCGAACCGCGCGAAGGGCGCCGCCAGACGTTCCACCAGCGCGATCAGATCGGGCAGGGGCGTCGTCAGCGTCACAAAGGTGGCGGCACCGACCATCGCGATGATCCGCAGCGTCAGCACCAGCGCCTCATGCGCGGTGCCCAGGGCCAGTTGCCAGATTACGATCAGCCCGACGATCCACAAAACCGGTCGCATCGCCAGCGCCCCGGCGCGCAGCCCGCGCCAGCCCAGCGTCGCATGAAGCCCCAGCACCGCACATCCGGCCACGGCCAGTGGCACCGGGCGATCCAGCCCCGCCATCACCGCCATCACCCCCGCCAGGACACCGAATTTCACCCCGGCTGACAGCCGGTGCGCCCAACTGGTGCCGGGCAGCGCAAGGCTCAGCATGGGGCCTCGCGCGCGGCCTGTTCCATCGCCGACATATAGGCGGGCAAGACATCGCCCGGCGCGCCATCGCCCACGATGCGTCCCTGCTCCAGCCAGATCACCCGGTCATAGTCGGCCACACGGGCCGGATCATGGGTGATCGTGATCACATTCTGCGTCAGCGCGGCGATCTGCGCCTGAACCCGCAAGATCGACGGGATGTCCAGGCTGTTGAAAGGTTCGTCAAACAGGATCCAGCGCGGCTCCATCGCCAGAATCGCCAACAGGCAGACCATCTGCCTTTGGCCTTGCGACAGGGTGTGGCACAGGCGGTCCGCCCAATCGGGATGACCGGCACGCGACAGCGCCTGATGTGCCAGTCCACGCGCATCGGCACGCGGATGGCCCTGCTGTTCCAGCCCGAAACAGATTTCCTCGATCACGGTCGGGAAGATGATCTGGTGATCGGGGTTCTGGAACAGGATCCCCACCGTCGCCAATGCGCCCGCCCGATCCCGCGCCACATCCACGCCCGTCACCCGGATCTGGCCCGCTTGCGGCACCATCAGCCCGGCGATCAACCGCAGCAGCGTCGATTTGCCCGATCCGTTGCGCCCGACAAACGCCACGCGCGGGGTGTCCAGCCGCAGGGACAACCCGTCCAGGATCACTGCTCCCTCGCGCCGAAACACAATGTCCTGAATTTCGATCATCCGGCCCCGCCTTTGGTCCGCAGATTTGCCGTCTTGCACGCAGAAGGTCAAACGAAACCAGTCGCGCACGATTGCGGGCCATTGACCTTGTCCGGCGACTGACGGATTCTGAAGTCCCTGAAATCAGGAGGACACCATGATCCTTTCCGTTCCGAACATGACCTGCGGCCATTGCAAGGCCAGCATCGAATCCGCCATCACTGAGGTGGGCGGCAAGGCCATCGTCAGCCTCGACGACCGTGAGGTCGAGGTCAACGGCCTGCCCGAATCAACCGTATTGGCGGCGCTGAAGGCCGCTGGCTATGACGCCGAGGTCATTGCCTGAACCAGACCCCGGACGCACAGACCTGTCACGGGCGGTATCGCCGCCCGGCCATGACTGGTGTGCGCCCGCGCCCGTGCCGCGATCTGTTGTGGTGGCGAAAAACCTTGGCGTGTTCCTGCATTTTATTGTGAAAATCCGCCTGATCGGGTAGATTTCGCCACGAATTGACAGGGTGGCGCATGCACGCCGCCCGCATGCGAGGGGCAGCGGAATGAAGACCTATATGATAGCAGCGGCCAGCATCTGGGCGGGACTGACCTTGGCCAGTGCCGCACAGGCCGGACCGGTGGGCAATGCCTGCATGAACGCACGCAACGCCACCAATGCCGTTTGCGGCTGTATCGACCAGGTGGCGGATCAATCGCTGAGCCGGTCCGATCAGCGTCGCGCGGCGGGCTTTTTCAAAGACCCGGACAAGGCACAGCAGGTGCGGATGTCCGAACGTCAATCGGACAATGATTTCTGGTTGCGCTACAAAAATTTCGCCACCACCGCCGAGGCCTATTGCGCGCGCTGAAGCCGCGCCAACAGGTCACGCGAACCCGCCTCGATGATGTCGAGCGTAGTTTCAAAATCACGGGTATAATAGGGGTCCGGCACGTCTGACGCGCCGCCCTGACCGGTCAGGAATTTCTCCAGCCGCGCTATGGAACCCGGCGGCATCATATTGGCCGCGTCGTTCAGGTTCTGCGTGTCCATTGCCAGAATCAGGTCATAGCGGTGAAAGTCATCCGGAGTTATCTGTCGCGCACGCGCCCCCGACAGGTCATAGCCCCGTGCCCGTGCCGCCACCTGCATCGGTCCGTAGGGCGGCGCCCCAACGTGCCAGTTGCCGGTCCCGGCGCTATCGACATCGACCTTTAGACCTGCCTGCGCGGCCAGCGAACGGAACACGCCTTCGGCGGCGGGCGAGCGGCATATATTGCCAAGACAGAGAAACAGGATACGCATGGGCCATCTATAGCGGAGGCCGCCGATGACCCACATCGTGATTCTGACCGGAGCGGGGATTTCCGCCGAGAGCGGCCTGCGCACCTTTCGCGCCGCTGACGGCCTGTGGGAGGATCACCGTATAGAAGACGTCGCCACCCCCGCGGGCTATGCGCGCGATCCGGCGCTGGTTCTGCGGTTCTATAACGAACGGCGTGCCGCGGCCCGCATGGCCCAGCCGAACGCCGCGCATCGGGCGTTGGGGCGGCTGATGCAGGATGAACGTCACCGCGTCACCCTGATCACCCAAAACGTCGACGACCTGCATGAAAGGGAAGGGGCGGCGCCCGGGGTGATCCATATGCACGGCAGCCTGTTCGGGGCGCTGTGTGCCCGTTGTGATCACCGCTGGCCCGCGCCGATGGTCATGCAGGTCACCGATGCCTGCCCGGCCTGCGGCAAGACCGCCTGCCGACCCGATATCGTCTGGTTCGGTGAAATGCCCCATGCGATGGACCGGATCGACGCGGCCCTGGCACGGGCCGATCTGTTCGTCTCGATCGGCACCTCGGGGAATGTCTATCCCGCAGCCGGGTTTGTTGCCGATGCCCGCCGCGCCGGAATCGAAACACTGGAGTTGAATCTGGACCCATCGGCCGGGTCGCGCTACTTTGACCGTGCGGTGCATGGCCCCGCCACGCAGATCGTGCCCGACTGGGTCGCGGCGATCTGCCCTGCGACATATGCATGAATCGCTTGACGCCGGGTGGCTTTGCCCTTATGCCCCGCAAACAGATTTCGGGGCGCCGTCAGATGCGGCGTCTGTTGTATTGGGATAGGGCGGACACGCGCCCCGAGGAAACGAAGGATAAACGCCATGTCGCGCGTCTGCGAACTGACCGGCAAAGGCCCGATGTCGGGCAACAACATCAGCCACGCGAACAACAAGACGCGTCGCCGTTTTCTGCCGAACCTGAATGAAATTACGCTGATCTCGGATGTGCTTGGGCAATCGTTCAAGTTGCGCATCTCGGCGGCGGGCCTGCGCTCGGTCGATCATCGGGGTGGCCTGGATGCCTATCTGGCGAAGGCGTCGGACGATGAACTGTCGACCACCGCGCTGAAGATCAAAAAAGCGATCATCAAGGCGCAGGCTGCGGCCTGATCCATCGCGATCAATGAATACTAAGGCGCTCTGTCATTAAGACAGGGCGCTTTTTCTATTTGATCGCCACGTGCGTAGATCATCGGCGCAGGCACCAATGCCACGTCCTATCCCCCCCTGAATTATCGCTGGATTGAAGACAATCGCAGGGCACATGCCCGTGGCCGGTCGTAGCTGCGCGGCCAATAGCCTTGGTTACCCAAACCTGCGCCCGCTACCGAAACGTTGTATCCCTTGGGTGTATTGACCCGTCGGGATCTGCACAGGTTAAGGCGCTAATCTGAATGCCTCGGCTGGCGTGCGCATGGCAAGCGCCTGATGAGGTCGGCGGTTGTTGCAGAAGCTGATCCAGTCACCGATAGCGCGTGTCGCGTGCTGGATGCTGTCGAAGCGTTGGCGATGGACGCATTGCTCCTTCAGTGTCCGGATCACGCGCTCGACCATGCCATTCTGGCTCGCGGGCAGTGTGGGGTGATAAACTCCTGCTTCAGGCCGTAGCTTCGGACCTGCGCTGTGAACCTGCGGCTGGTAAAAACCAGGCCATTGTCCGACCTCAGCAGAAACTCGCGGTTGATGCGACCCAAAGTGCCGAACCGGCTGATCAGCGCATGCTCCAATGCGCTGGCGGCGGTCGTGGCCTTGCCGGATCGCGACAGATGCCAGCCCAACAACTCGCGGGTGTGGCAATCGATGAGCAAGGAAGATCAGGAAGCGGTCCGGGGGACCGTTTCCCTGAAGAACGCCGACGTGGCCCTGCCATCTCTCCCGGACCAGACCCGGCAAATGCCCGTCGACCAGCGCTCATTTGAGGCCTTGGCCACGGAAGGAACGGCCTCGATGCGGGGATGCATGCCGATGGGCCGCTTGCGGACCTGCCAACCTTTGAGCTGAAAGACCCGTTGCACCGTGTTTTTGTTGAAGCCGAGAAGCCAGGCCACCGTCCTGTAACCGAAGGACGGTTCCTTTTCGATCATGGCCTTGATAAGCGCGGCAAAGCGCGGATCGACCTTCGGGGCTGCTTTGGTTGGCTGATAATACGCCGTTCGGCGCGACCCCCCCAATACCCGCGCGCAGAGCGTGGTCAGGGGTACCTTGAGGCCCTCCGCGAGAAGGCCCTGCTGGATGCTCTGGATCATTTCCTCGCCATGGTTTCTCGAACCAGTGGCGCAACCATGGCTCGATCCTGTGCACCCAGCAGGGCCTGGAATTTTTCGCGCGCAACTCCAGCATGGCCTCGCCATAGGCCTCTTGCAGGTCCTTCAGCTGCTTCTCGTATTGTTCCCGGATGTCGAGCGGGTTCGCCCGCAGGGAATTCTCCATCCCCAGCTTGGCGTCATCGATCCCCCCCCCCTCAATCTCCGAAGGCGACAGATCGAAAGACCGGCTCGCCGCCGCCACCGTAGTCTTGCGCTGAATGATCTCGATCACCAGCGCTGTCTTGCGCTTCGCCGTCCAACGTTTGATGCCGTCGTCCATGGTCACATTCATTGCCACGTTCTCCCTTGTAGCATGAGCAGGAATTCAGTGGGGCAATACAGGGGCACGTAGATGATGCGCCAGAATAGTCAAAATACCAAAATTTACATTAAAATACAGGTAACTAACCCGATAGGGATGCGGAGCGCATGCTCGGCCGCAGCCTTCGGAACTATAGCCATAGGTTGAGGCCAGTCCCACATTTAATGGTGCCAGACTGTGCATGAACGCATATCAATTATGCTAATTAAAGATGTTTTCTTAACGTAACATAAACAATATGTAGACGCCTGATTTTTGAAATAGGCCGCCGAATTTAAGCGCGGCCTGCATGTTGCATCACAGGCCATCCCATATGACTGACTTTCGACCTTTCCGTTGTCAATGCGGACATCGCTTGCGCTTTGGAAAAAGACGCTGCTCCATGTGCAGCCAGCCGACGCCATATTATAATCGCACATGGCTCACGGTTTCCGTTGCCTACCTGACTTTTCTGGTGGCATTCGTTTCGGGATTGATGATCACCGGAGGGAAACCCACGGCCTACATGCGTGATCAATCATCAAAAATGATGACAATCCCGACCTATTATGACGTATCGGACACATTGAAACCCGTCGCGCTGTGATCTGCGCCCACCCGCTGCTTTCTCGCAGGGGGCCTGTCATCGGGATGGGCAGGCGTATCGGGGGCTGCACGGGTCTGCGAGCGCTAAAACACGCCTACTCTGACAGGATAGTGGCCTGCAACCTTGCCCGCCGGATCAGGGCACTGGACCGCGCCACGGGGTGGGGCCGCTTCGCGCGCCGCCTATGGCTGAAGATCCGCTTGCCATCCGGCGTCGCGCCGTGACCCCGCAGGGGACCACACCACATTGGCCGTCTAAGGAGTATCCACCCCACTGGATGGATACGCGCGACGTCCGAAGTCATGCTGAACTCGCGACTGCGAACAGTGGCCGACACATACAAAAGCGCCGATTTTGCCGATGTCAGTCCGGCAGGATACGCACGCCGCCCCGCGCCGCCGATGAGGCGAACATCGCATAGGCGCGCAGCGCGGTCGACACCTGCCGGGTGCGCGGCGCCGCCGGTTTCCACGGCAGCGGTCCCTTGGCCGCCCGCCGCGCCGCCAGCACGTCCTCGTCCACCGCCAGATGGATGGTGCGGTTCGGAATGTCGATCTGGATCGCATCGCCGGTTTCCACCAGACCGATCAGCCCGCCTTCCTCGGCCTCGGGTGAAACGTGGCCGATCGACAGCCCCGAGGTCCCCCCCGAGAACCGCCCGTCGGTCAACAGGGCGCATTTCTTGCCCAGTCCCTTGGATTTCAGATAGCTGGTCGGATACAGCATTTCCTGCATGCCGGGGCCACCGCGCGGGCCCTCGAACCGGATCACCACCACGTCGTCCGCCTGCACCTTGCCGGTCAGAATGGCGGAAACGGAATCGTCCTGGCTTTCAAAGACCTTGGCGCGGCCGTTGAATTTCAGGATGGAATCATCGACACCCGCAGTTTTCACGATACAGCCGTTCAGCGCGATATTGCCGAACAGAACCGCCAGCCCGCCATCCTTGGAGAACGCATGTTCCGCCGAGCGGATCACGCCCTTGGTGCGGTCCCGGTCCAGTTCCTTGTAGCGGTTCTCGGTGGAAAACGCCTGCGTCGTGCGCACGCCGCCCGGTGCGGCGCGGTAGAACCGCTCGATCTCGGGGGTATTGGCGGTTGCGATATCCCATTTGGCAATGGCGTCGCCCAGGGTCTCGGCGTGGACGGTGCGCACATCGGCATGCAACAGCCCGGCGCGGTTCATCTCGCCCAGAATGCCCATGATGCCGCCCGCGCGGTGGACATCTTCCATATGCACATCGGCCTTGGCGGGGGCCACCTTGCACAGCACCGGGACCTTGCGCGACAGCCGGTCGATGTCGTCCATGGTGAAATTCACCGCGCCTTCATAGGCGATGGCCAGCAGGTGCAGCACGGTGTTCGTCGACCCGCCCATGGCGATGTCCAGGCTCATGGCATTTTCAAACGCTGCGAATGTGGCGATGTCGCGCGGTAGCAGCCCGGCTTCCTCGCCCTCATAATGGCGCTTGGTGATGTCGACGATCCTGCGCCCGGCCTCCAGGAACAGTTCGCGCCGGTCGGCATGTGTCGCCAGCATCGAGCCATTGCCCGGCAGCGCCAGACCCAGGGCCTCGGCCAGGCAGTTCATCGAATTCGCGGTGAACATGCCCGAACATGACCCACAGGTCGGGCAGGCGTTCTTTTCAAACTCATCCACCTGTTCGTCAGTATAGTTGTCGTCGGCGGCCACCACCATCGCATCGACCAGATCGACGGCTTGTTCCAGATCGTTGATGGTGACCTTGCCAGCCTCCATCGGGCCACCGGACACAAAGACCACCGGGATGTTCAGCCGCATCGCCGCCATCATCATGCCGGGCGTGATCTTGTCACAGTTGGAGATGCACACCATCGCATCGGCGCAATGGGCGTTGACCATATATTCGACGCTGTCGGCGATGATCTCGCGCGAGGGCAGCGAATACAGCATGCCGTCATGGCCCATGGCGATACCGTCATCCACCGCGATGGTGTTGAATTCCTTGGCCACGCCGCCCGCGTTTTCGATTTCGCGCGCGACCATCTGGCCCAGATCCTTCAGATGCACATGGCCCGGAACGAATTGGGTGAAGGAATTGACCACCGCAATAATCGGTTTACCGAAGTCGCCATCCTTCATGCCGGTCGCGCGCCAAAGGCCGCGTGCACCAGCCATGTTACGGCCATGCGTGGATTTGCGAGAACGGTAGTAGGGCATCTGGGCTCCTCCGGGATGCCGCCCGAGTGGCGGTTTGCGCCCTCTTACGCGGGGGGGGCGAGAAAGCCAAGTTTCATTGGGTCAACAGGCTTTCCCTAACATTTTGTCAGGATTTCGGATGCAGGTGCGGATGGCTGTGCAGATGCGGATGGGTGTGGATTTCCGCCGCGATCAAGGTGCCGTCCCGCATCAGCGCGGCGCGGGTGGCCATTTCGGCGACGAACCCCTGATCATGCGAGACCAGGATCATCGCACCCGTATAGGCCACCAGTGCCCGGCGCAGCAGCGCCATGTTGTCCGCGTCGATGCCATTCGTCGGTTCATCCAGCAACAGCACGTCGGGGCGCATCGCCAGCAGCCCCGCCAGACAGACCAGCCGCTTTTCCCCGCCTGACAGGCGGTGCGTCACCCGCTGTGCCAGATGCGCGATACCCAGCGTGGTCAGCGCGTCGATGGCGGCAACATGCGCCTGTGCCGGGGAGGCGCCGGTATTCAGCGGGCCAAAGGCCACATCCTCGGCCACGGTCGGGCAGAACAGCTGGTCATCGCTGTCCTGAAACAGGAACCCGATACGGGGGCGATGCGGGCGAAAATCGGCCTCGCGTCGGCAAGATTGCCCGAACAGGGTGACAGCCCCGGTATCCGGGCGCTCCAGCCCGACGATGACCCGCAGCAAGGTGGTTTTTCCCACCCCGTTCGGCCCCACGATCGCAAGCCTGTCACCTGTCATCACCCGCAGATCCAGCCCGGACAGCACGCCGCGCCCGTCGCGGTGCAGGCTTACCCCGCGCAGATCAATCAGCGGCATCATATCCGGTCAAGCGCCCCGATCATCACGGCAAGGGCGCCGATCAACGCGGTCATCGCCCAGTCGCGTCCGGTTGGACGGGGCAGGGCGGTCTGCGGCATCCGTCCGGTAAACCCGCGCAGGCGCATGGCCTCATCCACGCGGCGGGCGCGGTCCAGGGCGCGCACGATCAGCATGCCGATCAGGTTGCCATAGCTGTTCCAGGTGTGACGGCTGGTCGTCGGGCGAAAGCCGCGCGCGCGCATGGCCAGGCGCAGGCGGTGGGCCTCGTCGCGGATCAACGCGACATAGCGCGGCGTCAGGGTGAACAGCCGCACCAGCGGTTCCGGCAGCCGCAGCGCATGCAACGCTGCCCCCAGACGCGCCGGATCAACCGCCCCGAGAAACGCCAACAGCACCAGCGCCGAGGCCGATATCTTGCACGCAATCAGCGCTGCGCGCGCCAGCCCCTGTTCGCTGACGCTCAGCGGCCCCAGGGTGATCACCGGCGTGCCCGGCACGGTCAGCGGCAGCATCAGGAATAGCAGCAGCACAAATCCCTCGACATGCAGCAGGCGGCGCGGCCCCACCTGACCGATGCACAACACCGCCAGCGCCGCCAGAACCACTGCCGCCAGCGGCAGATGTGACATCTGCGACAGGCTGGCCACCAGGACGAAGGCCGTGATCAGCCGCAGCCGCAGGTCCCTGGGCATCAGCGGGGAAATCACCGTTTGCGCCCATGGATATACAGCGCGGCACCGGCCAGACCGATGATCAGGAACAGACCCGACATGATGTCGGTCAGGCGCATCCGGGCATCCATCTGCTCGATCCGTTCCAGCAGCGGCTCCACTTCATGCTGCACCGCCTGTCGCACCACGATGGCCAGCGCATCGGGGTCCGCGTGCGGCACCGCTGTAACCGCGCCGCCGGGCGCCAGCGATGCGCCGACCGGCGGCGCAGGAACCTGGGTGGGACCGGCATCGAACCGCTCCGGCGCGATCCGGGCCTGCACCATATGGCCTTCATGCGTGTCGATATGCACGGTCAGATCATCGGTGATCGGTGGCGGCGGGATAAAGCGGTATCGGCCCTGCGCATCGGTCTGGCCCTGCGCGATGCGCGCGCCCTCGGCATCCGTCGCCCACCAATCGGCCCCCTGTGCCCGGCCGCCGCCCACGAAGAACGCATAGCCCGTCACCGCATCGCCCTCGACCGTCGCGAACAGCCGCAGTTTATGGGCCAGGGCGGGCGAGGCCAACATCAGACACATCGACAGCACGGCACAGGCCAGACGTTTCATCAGCGTTCCTTCACGGCGGGGATCAGTGCCAGCGGCTCGACCCTGGCCAGAAAGCCCACCACCGTCGCGGTGATCGCCGCCTCGGCCAGCGCCAGCGGAAGGTATGTCGCCAACATCACCCGCGCAACCGGAACGTAATCCGACGCAGAAAGCCATAGGCACAGCGCTACCATCGCCCCTGTCATCAGCACCGCGCCGCCGCCCGCAAACGCCGCCAGAATGGCGCGGTGGCGCGCCTGGCCCGCGCGCCGGATCGCCGGCCCCAGAACCGCTCCCATCAGCACGCCGGGCGCGGCAATATTCACCGTATTCACCCCCAGTGTTGTCAGCCCGCCAAAGCCAAACAGCACCACCTGCAGCACCAACCCCACCAGCACCGCCAGAAAGGCACCGGGCCCCAGCATGATCCCCATCAACCCGGACAGCAGCAGATGCACGCTGGATGGCCCCATCGGCACTGAAATCAAGGAGGCGGTAAAGAACACCGCCGCCAGCAGCGCGGTGCGCAGGATCGCCCGGTCGCTCAGGCCGCGCAACGCCCGGCCCACCCCCGCCACCGCCAGCGCGGCCCCGCCGATCAGCACCGGCATCGACAGGATCCCTTCCGGGATATGTGCCATCAGTTCGCGTCCATATCCGTGGCCTTCACCCAGATCAGCCCGCCTTCCTCGACCGGGACCCGTTCGCCGTTCGGCGCGGTCATCGGCTGATCCGCCTCGATCAGCGCGGCAAACCCCCACCATCCGGCGCGGGGTATGGCATAGCTGAAGGTGCCATTGGCGTCGGCCTTGATCACCTGGGTGATGAAATCATCATTTGGCGGCACGACGGCGCCGTCGTTGATGAATTCCACCTCGATCTCGGCAAAGGGCACCGGGGCGCCCTGTTTTTGCACCACGCCGGTGAACAGATTGCCGGTCCAGATCCCGTTCGGGCGGGTCAGGGGCGCGATCTCGACCGGCAGGCCAACCATCTGGTCCCAGCCATCGCCCGAGGCATAGCCGTCCACCACCACCTTGGCGTAATGCACGATCATCTTGGCTTCGGCCGGCTCCCAGTAAGGCTGCGGCGCCACGTAAAAGACCACGGCACCCGGTTCGACCAGATCGGCGGTGGCCGACCATGCCGCGACGCCCTGAACCGGGGTGGCGGTCAGCGTATCCAGCAGGTCGATATCGCGGCCCTGCGCCACCATGCCAAAGCGGGCGGGGCGGTCCATCTGCATGACCGGGCCACCTTCGACCGGGTGGGTGAAGACCAGATCCAGCGTCACCGACCCACCATCGGGCAGCACATCCGCCGAAGGGATGATTTCCTGAAAATGCGCCCGTGCAGGCGGGGCAGTGGCCAAGGTCAGCATCAATCCAAGCGGCAATAGCGGGGCGAGGGGCAAAAGCGGGCGCATGAGATTTCCGTATGAATAATATTTTCATTATTCATACTAAGATCGTGTCGCCGCGCAACCCCGTGCCGCGCTTCTCAAACCCGCAGGTGGCTGATACGGTCGGCGCAGGAGGCCCGATGCAACGCACCACGATCACCCTGGATGATGACCTTGCCGCCGCACTGGACGCGCACCTGACCGAAAACGGTGGCCAGAGCCGGTCCGAGGCGATCCGCGATCTGTTGCGGCGCGCCTTGGGGCACAGCACCCCGCCGCCGCAGGGCGCCGATTGCTATGGCGTGGTCAGCTATGTGGTCGATCAATCGGTGCGCAATCTGGCGGCGCGACTGCCGCAGGGGCGGCTGGACCGGCATGATCAGACGGTGGCGGCGCTGTCAGTGCCACTGGACCACAGCCACGCGGTCGAGGTCTCGGTCATGCGCGGCGCGGCGCGCGACGTGGCCGCCTATGCCGAGACGCTGTTTCTGGAGCGCGGCGTGATGCACGGCACGCTGGGCCTGATCCCGGTGATCCGCGATACCGACTGGCATGTCCATAATGACGGCACCAGTCACGCCCACACCCATCTGCGCGTTCTGGCGGGTTTCAAGGGACCGGAATAAGGCGGTATTGCGGAATGACACGCACGATCAATCTGAACGGGGTCGCCAATCTGCGCGATCTGGGCGACCTGCCTCTGGCCGGGGTTGGGGACCTGACGCGGCGCGGGCGGCTGCTGCGTTCCGACAGCCTGCACAAACTGGATGCGGTGGGGCAGGCGTATCTGCGTGATCTGGGGCTGATGACGGTGATCGACCTGCGCGCCACGTCCGAGGCCATCCGCGCCCCAAACCCCTTCGCCGCCGATACCCGGATCGGTTATCATAATATCTCGCTGTTTGAAGGCATCCTGCCGCGGGCGGATACGCCCGATGTGCTGGCCGATATGTATTGGCGCGCCTTGCTGGAACGCACGGCGGCCTTTGCGCAGGTGATGACGGTGATCGCACAGGCGCCAGCGGGGGCGGTTCTGTTTCATTGCGCGGCGGGCAAGGACCGCACCGGCATGACGGCGGCGATGTTGCTGGCGCTGGCGGGGGTGGGGGAGGATGCGATCGTCGCCGATTATGCGCTGACGGCGGAACGTCTGGCGCCGATCCGCCAGACGCTGATTTCCCTGGCCGAGGCCGAGGGCTATACCGCGCAGGCCTTTGTGCCGCTTCTGGCCTGTGCGCCGGAAACCATGACGGCGACATTGCAGGCACTTCGGGCGCGGTTCGGATCGGTTGCCGATTATCTGGTGATGGCCGGGGTCGGGCGTCAGGCGCTGCACCGGTTGACGGGGCGCCTGACGGCCTGACCGCGGTTATTCCTTCTCGGGGTCGATCCGCAGCAACCGCAGCGCGTTCAGCGTGACCAGAACCGTGGCCCCGGTATCGGCCATGATCGCCACCCACAACCCGGTCACCCCCAGGATCGAGGTCACCAGAAACACCGCTTTCAGCCCCAGGGCCAATGCGACGTTCTGCCGGATATTGGCCATCGTCGCCCGCGCCAGCCGGATCTGTGCCGCCACATCCGTTACCCGGTCGCGCAAGATCGCCGCATCGGCGGTTTCCAGCGCCACATCGGTTCCCGATCCCATCGCCACGCCCACATCCGCCTGTTTCAGCGCCGGGGCATCGTTGATGCCATCGCCCACCATCATCACGCCGCCCTTGGCCGACAGATCGCGGATCGCCGCCAGCTTGTCCTCGGGCATCATCTCGGCGCGGAAGTCCATGCCCAGCCCCTGTGCGATGGCCGCCGCCGTGCGCGGGTTATCCCCCGTCAGCATGGTTGCGCCCACCCCCATCGCCTTGAGCTGGCGCATCGCATCGGGGGCATCGGTGCGGGGTTCATCGCGCAGGGCGATCAGGCCCAGCACCTGCCCATCGCGCCAGACCGCCACCACGGTCTTGCCCTGATGTTCCAACTGCGTCGCCTGTTCCAGCCCCTCCGGCGCCAGCATCCCCGCCGCATGCGCATGGCGGGGCGAGCAGACCCCGGCGGTGGTTCCCTCGACCTCGGCCTCGACGCCCCGGCCCGGAATGGCGCGGGCGCCACGGGCGGGCAGGGGCGCAATGCCCTGTGCCCCGGCATGTTTCAAGATCGCGACGGCCAGCGGATGGCTGGAGCCGGTCTCGACCGCCGCACCGATGGCCAGAACGTCGCGCGTGTTCCCGGTCAGCACCGCGATATCGGTGACAACCGGGCGGCCGTGGGTCAGCGTGCCGGTCTTGTCAAAGGCCACGGTGCGGACATTTGCGGCGGCCTCAATCACCGCGCCGCCCTTCATCAGCAACCCGCGCCGCGCCCCCGCCGACAGCGCCGAGGCAATTGCCGCAGGCACCGAAATCACCAATGCGCAGGGGCAACCGATCAGCAGCAACGCCAGCCCGCGATACAGCCACGTGCCCCAATCCGCGCCGAACATCAGCGGTGGCACCAGCACCACCAGCGCGGCGATGCCGGTGATCGCGGGCATGTACCAGCGGCTGAACCGGTCGATGAACCGCTCGGTCGGGGCGCGGGCATCTTCGGCCTCTTCGACCATCTGCACGATGCGGGCGATGGTGTTGTCGGCGGCGGCCTTGTCCACGGTGACGCGCAGCGCCGCCTCGGCATTGATCGACCCGGCAAAGACCCGGTCGCCGGGTGCGCGGGTGCGCGGCACGCTTTCGCCGGTGACCGGGCTTTCATCGACGCCCGAAGTGCCCTCCAGCACGGTGCCATCCGCCGGGATACGGTCCCCGGGGCGGACCAGAACCACCTGACCGGGGGTCAGGCTGCTGGCGGCCACCTCACGGGTGGTGGTGCCGGTTTCCAGCAGCGCGGTGGTCGGCACCAGTTGCGCAAGGGCCTGGATACCGGAACGGGCCTTGCCCGCCGCGACGCCCTCCAGCACCTCGCCCACGGCGAACAGGAACACCACCAGCGCGGCTTCCTCGGCGGCGTTGATGAACAGCGCGCCGATGGCGGCGATGGTCATCAGCCCCTCGATGGTAAAGGGCTGGCCCGTGCGCAGGGCCGCCCATGCCCGCCGCGCCACCGGCGCCAGCCCGATCAGGCAGGCCGCGGTAAAGGCCCATTTGCCGAATTCCGTCCCGGCAATCATTTCCAGCACCCATGCCAGCACCAGCACAGTGCCGGTCAAAATGACCAGCCGCCCCTTGCCGGTGCGATACCACGGCAGATCGCGTGCGGCCGGATCATCATGGCTATGGGTGCCTGCCGGGTGGTCATGGTTGTGATGATCAGGGTCGTGATGTGCGGGCGTCGCGGTCGCTCCGCCGTTGGGAGCCGTACCCTTGGATGAGATGCCATAGCCCAGGGTGCGCACCGTCGCCTCGACCGTTTCGGGGGGCGTGGCATCGGGGGCCAGCGTCAGGCGCAACCGTTCTGACATCACCCCCAGTTCGACCTGCGTAACCCCCGGCAACCGGCCCACGGCAGTCTTGATCTTGGCCGCGCAGGCGGCGCAATCCATTCCGGTAACGGTCCATTCATGGTTCTGCGGCGTGGGTTTCAGATCTTCGGGCATGGGGGTCTCCGTCCGGGTCTTGCATTCATCGAATCGGAACCTAATGTCTCTAGCAACTATAGCTTCAAGAGGTTTTCGATGCTGACGATCGGAAAATTGGCGCAAGAGACCGGGGTGAAGGTGCCCACAATCCGCTATTACGAACAGATCGGCCTGTTGCCTGTGCCGGGGCGCAGTGTGGGAAACCAGCGGTTATACGGTGCCGAGCAGCTGGACCGGTTGCGGTTCGTGCGCCACGCCCGCGATCTGGGGTTCCCGCTGGAGGCGATCCGCGACCTGTTGTCACTGTCGGATCGGCCCGAGCAGCCCTGCGTGGCGGCCGATGGCATCGCACGTGCGCAGTTGATCGCGGTGCGGGCGCGGCTGGCGCGGTTGCGGGCGCTGGAAAGTGAATTGGAACGGATGGTGGCGCAATGCGCGCATGGCACGATCCGCGATTGCCGGGTGATCGAGGTGCTGGGCGATCATGCCCAGTGCGGACACGACCACGCCGGGGCTGCTTAGGGTGCGGGGTTGGGCGGTTTGGGCTGATCGGCGCCACTCTGGTCGCGCTGCACGGCAGCGCGCCCCAGCAACAGCATGGTGACCGGCGTGGTGATCATGATGAACACGCCGATGATGATGTCGTGCAGCACCGGTTTGCCGGCCTGACCGCTGTAAAACAGGATCGAGGCCAGAACGATGGCGCCGGTGCCCCAACTGGTGATCAGCGATGGCGCATGCATCCGCTGGTAGAAACTATGCAGCCGCACCAGCCCGCTGGCCCCCAGCAACACCAGCGTCGCACCGATTACCAGCAGCCCTGCCGCAGGAATTGCCAGCCACAGCGGAATATCGTTCATTCGATCACCTCGCCCCGGAATAACAGTTTCGCCAGCGCCACCGAACTGACAAAGCCCAGCACCGCCATGATCACCGCCGCCTCGAAGAAAAAGCTGGTGCCCATGCGGATGCCCGACACGATCAGCAGCAGCATCGTCGAGGCATAAAGCGTGTCCAGCGCCAGAACCCGATCCTGCGCGCGCGGACCCCGGATCAACCGCCAGCAACACAGGCAGACCGCGATGGCGATGGCGGTCTGGGCGTAGGCCAGGGCGTAGGACAGGATCAGGGCGCTCATGCAAAGATCTCCATCAGGACGGATTCGTAACGGTCGCGGATCAGGGCGTGCCAATCAGTATCGCCACGCTCGACCACATGCAGCAACAGTTCGCCGGTATCGGGATCGTAGTTGATCCAGACGCTGCCCGGCGTCGCGGTGACGATCAGCGACAGCACCGCCAGCGGCGCTGGATCGCGCAGGCGCAGCGGGATGGTCACGAACCCCGGCCCCTCGGCACCCGGGCGCGGACCACGCAGGATGACGCGGGCGACGTCGATGTTGCTTTTGGCGATATCGTAGCCCACGATGAAGAACAGCGGGATCACCTTCCACGGTTTCTTCAGCTTTGGTCCCGCAGGTTCGATCGCGCCAAAGGCCCAGCCCGCGAACAGCGACACCATTGAGCCCAGCAACAACTGACCGATAGAGAACCGCGTCAGCAGCAGCCACATCAGGATCAGCGCCAGGCTCAGCAAAGGATGCGGGATCAGCCGTTTCATTGGGCGGTTCCCTCTTCCTGGCGGGCGGCCTCTTCCTCGACCGAAGGTGCGGTCAGCACACCGTTGGCGTAGATCGCCGGGTTCAACAGCGATTGTGCGGTGTCTTCCATGTAGCGCAGCGTGTCCTGCCCCTTCAGGGTCATCAGGCAGATCATCGCGATCAGCATCAGCACCGGGGCGAATTCCAGCGCCAGCACCTTGGGCGGTGGTCCTTCGGCAGCCCAGAAGGTCTGGATGCCGATGCGCACCAGACCGATCAGCGTGGCAAAGCCCGCAAACACCAGCAGCGCCAGAAAGCCCCAGCCCAGCATCGGCGGCAATGCCGGATTGTGCAGCAGCCCCGACAGGATCGCCACCTTGCCGATGAACCCCGATAGTGGCGGCAAGCCCGCCAGCACCAGCAGGCAGGCGGCAAAGCTGAGGCCCAGCACCGTCAGCGTGGCCGGAATGGCCAGCCCCATTTCCGGGGCACCATCGTCTTCGGGTTGATCCAGCCCATAGGCATCGGCGGTCAGCGCCAGAATTGCGGCAATGCCGCCCTCTCCCCGGCTCATCGGTTCGATCAGCAGGAACAGCGCCCCCGTGGCCAGCGTCGAGCTGACCAGATAGAACAGCGCGCCGCCCAGCATTTTCTCGCCCCCGCCCATCAGCGCAAGGCCGATCACGGTCAGCAATGTCCCCGAGGACACCAGCACCTGATAGGCGGTCATCCGGCCAAGGCCCTGGGATGCCAGCGTGCCCAGCACGCCAAAGATCACCGTGGCGATGCCCGCGGCCACCAGAACCTCGGCGCCGAAGCCCGCAGAGGGCCCCGCCGCCACGCCAAAGGTCAGCATCGACAACCGCAAGATGACATAGATACCGACCTTGGTCATCATGGCGAACATCGCCGCAGCCGGTGCCGAGGCCGCCATATAGGTGCCGGGCAGCCAGAACGACAGCGGCCAGATCCCCGCCTTGACCAGAAACGCCAGGCCCAGCAATGCCGCCCCGGTGCGGAACAGCGGCAATTCGCTTTCGGGCAGCAGCGCCACCAGTTTCGACAGATGCGCCATGTTCAGCGTGCCGGTCACGCCGTAGATCATGCTGACGCCGATCAGGAACAACAGTGACGCGGCCAGATTGATGGCGATGTAATGCAGCCCGTTGCGCACCCGCACCTGACCCGAGCCATGCAGCACCAGACCGTAGGACGCAGCCAGCAGCACCTCGAAAAACACGAACAGGTTGAACAGGTCACCGGTCAGAAAGGCGCCGTTCAGCCCCATCAGCAGAAACTGGAACAGCGCGTGGAAATGCTGGCCCTGCTTGTGCCAGCCCGCCGCCGAATAGATCAGCGCCGGAATCGCCAGCAGCGCCACCAGCATCAGCATCATCGCCGCCAACCGGTCCAGCACCAGCGTGATGCCAAAGGGCGCGGTCCAGTCGCCCAGCAGGTAGAACGCGATCTCGCCGCCCTGACCGGTCAGGCCCGCGCCCTTGGTGCGGCTCATCAGCTCGATCGAGACGACCAGCAACAGCACGGTCGACACCAGGCTGACGCCCAGTTTCGCCCGCCGCTGGCGTTCATCATACAATAGCGTCAACGCCCCGGCGATGAACGGGATGATGACCGGCGCGATGACCAGATGTTGCGCTGCGATCATCAGTCCTTGTCCTTCCCGTCAACATGGTCGGTGCCGGTCATCCCGCGCGATGCCATCATCACCACCAGGAACAATGCCGTGGTGGCGAAGCTGATGACGATTGCCGTCAGCACCAGCGCCTGTGGCAGCGGGTCGGCATAGCGGGTCGGATCGACGAAGCCGCCCTTGGGCATGATCGGCGGCACCCCCACCGTCAGCCGCCCCATCGAGAAGATGAACAGGTTGACCGCATAGGACAGCAGCGCCAGCCCGATGATCACCTGAAAGGTGCGCGGGCGCAGCAACAGCCAGATGCCCGAGGCCGAAAGGACGCCGATGGCGGCAGACAGGATCAGTTCCATCAGGCGGGCTCCTTTTTCGCATCGGGTTTTGTGTCATCGTCGGTTTCGCGCATCCGTGCGGCGCGCAGCGATTGGTGGGCGATGGCGATCAACATCAGCACCGTGGCCCCCACGACCAGCGCGAACACCCCCAGGTCAAAGATCAGCGCGGTGGCGGCGGGGGTCTTGCCGATCAGCGGCAGGTCGATGTAGCGCGCATGCGCCGTCAGGAACGGATAGCCAAAGGCCCAGGCCCCCATGCCCGTCGCCCCGGCGATCAGCAGACCGAAGCCCATCCAGCGGATCGGCAGAACGGTGATCCGCGCCTCGATCCATTTTACATTGGTCGCCAGATATTGCAGCAGCAGCGCGGTGGCCACCGTCACCCCGGCCGAGAACCCGCCACCCGGCAGGTCATGGCCGCGGAAGAACAGGTCCGCCGCCACCACGATCAGCACCGGGAACATGTATTTCATGATCACCGAGGCGACGAACAGGTAGTTGCTCAGCATCTTCGAGGTGGAGCCCTTTTGCTGTTCCGGGGCCGCCACGCTTTCGGGTGCGGGACGGAAACGGCGCAGCAGGGCAAAGACCGTCAGCCCGACGATGGCCAGAACGGTGATTTCACCAAAGGTGTCGAAGGCGCGAAAATCGACCAGGATGACGTTGACGGTATTGGTGCCGCCGCCCTCGTAATAGGCGTTGCGCAGGAACCAGTCGCCGATATTGGGCACCAGTGGCCGGGTCATTACCGCATAGGCAATCGCCGCAAGGCCGGTGCCCGCGACCACCGCCACGACCAGATCCCAACCCCGCCGGATACGCGCGGGCAACAGCCGGTCTGCCATGATCTCGGACCGGCGCCGGGGCAACCAGCGCAACCCCAGCAGCAGCAGAACCGTGGTGACGATCTCGACCAGCAATTGCGTCGCCGCCAGATCGGGCGCCGAGAACCAGGCGAAGGTGATGCAGGTCACCGTGCCCGCGCCCCCCAGCAGGACCAAGGCCGCAAAACGGTGGTATTTCGCCTGCCACGCGGCGGCGATGGCGCAGGCCGCCCCCACCGTCCACATCAGGCCGAAGGCCAGATTCGGTGCGTTCCATTTCGCCCGTGGCCCGATGAAGCCCGAATTCCACAATGCGGTAAAGCCCACCGCCAGCGATAGCAGCACCAGAATGCGCAGTTGCGGTTGCAGTTTTTCGGTGCTGATCCGGCCATGCACCACGCGTGGCCATTTCCAGCTGAGCCGCAGCATCAGCCATTCGTAGATCTTTTGGGCGCGGATCATGTGCAGCAGGGGCGGACCCTCGGGGCCGCGTGCCACCCAGCGTCCGGTCAGGGCATAAAGCAGCGCGCCCACGACAAGGGCCAGCAGGCTCATGATCAGGGGTTGGTTGAAGCCATGCCAGACCGCGATATCGTAATGCGGCGTGCCCAGCCCCATGACCGAGCCGAGCGCCGCGTTCAGCACCGGACCCAGCGTTTGATCGGGCACGATGCCGACGATCAGGCAGATCAGCACCAGCAACTCCACCGGACGGCGCATCCAGTGCGGCGGTTCATGCGGGGTTCTGGGCAGGTCGACGGGGGCAGGGCCGAAGAACACCGACATGATGAACCGCGCCGAATAGGCCACGGCGAAGATACTGGCGAATGTCGCCAGCCAGGGCAGGGCATTGTCCAGCCAGGTGCCATTGTGCCAGTCAACCGCCTCGGCAAAGAACATTTCCTTGGAGATGAAACCGTTCAGCAGCGGCACCCCGGCCATCGCCGAAGCCGCCACAATCGCCAGCGCGCCGGTGATCGGCATCATGCGGATCAGGCCGGACAGGCGGCGCATGTCGCGGGTGCCGGTCTCGTGGTCGATGATGCCGGCGGCCATGAACAGCGATGCCTTGAACACCGCATGGTTCACGATGTGAAAGATCGCGGCCAGAATCGCCGCCGACCCGCCGATCCCCGCCAAGGCGGTGATCAGCCCCAGATGCGAGATCGTGGAATAGGCCAGCAGGCCCTTCAGGTCATGGCGGAACAGCGCGATGACCGCGCCCATGATCAGCGTGACGATACCGGTGCCGGTAACGACGTAGAACCAGATATCGGTGCCCCCCAGCACGGGCGAGAACCGCACCAGCAGGAATACCCCGGCCTTGACCATCGTGGCCGAATGCAGGAAGGCGGATACCGGCGTGGGCGCCGCCATCGCGCCCGGCAGCCAGAAATGGAACGGGAACTGCGCCGATTTGGTGAAGGCCCCGATCAGGAACAGCACCATCACCGCCAGATAGGTCGGGTGCGCCCGGATGATATCGCCCGAGGCCAGCACCACATCCAGATCATAGCTGCCGACGATCTGGCCCAGCAGCAGCATCGACGCCAGCAGGCACACCCCGCCGCCCGCGGTGATCACCAGCGCGGTCCGCGCCCCGTCGCGCGCGTTCGGGTTGCCATGCCAATAGCCGATCAGCAGGAACGAAAAGATCGAGGTCAGTTCCCAGAAGACCACCAGCATCAGGATATTGCCCGACAGCAGCACCCCCAGCATCGCGCCGGTAAATGCCATCAGGAACGAATAGAACCGTGGCACCGGATCGTTCTTGGCCAGATAGTAGCGTGCATACAGCACCACCAGAATGCCGATCGACAGCACCAGCGTCACGAACAACCACGCAAAGCCGTCGATGCGGAAGCCCAGGTTCAGCCCGATGGCCGGCACCCATTGCACCACGCTGTGGATCACCTGACCGTGCGAAATCGGCGCGTAGAACCCGGCCAGAATCACCAGCCCGCCTGCCATCGTCAGCCCCGACAACCATGCCGCCGCATTATGGGCATTGACCGGCAGCGTTGCCGCCGCGATCGCCCCCAGGAACGGCAGCAGCACGAGGATCAGTAGCAGGTTTTGTTCGATCATCGGGCGGCGGACCTTCTCCTTTGTGGTGGCTCATGCAGGGGGCACAAATTCCGGGCGCGCGACAAGGCCGCAGGCGCAGAGGCATAAAACCATGCCGCCTTGAATGAATCGGACTGTCGTGCCGGAGAGCCACATTCAAATTGCCCTAGTTCCAGTTGTGAGATCAACCGGCTGCACCCGGAATTTTATGGTTTTTTCGGTATTTATCCGAAAAACCCGGAAAATTGATGGCCACGGACCCGGTGGGGCGGGTCCGTGGTGGTCTCAGGGTGCGGATGGGGCGCGGCGACGGCGCATCCGCGCCACACCGCTCATGACTGCCACATACAGGACCGGCACCATGACGATACCGAACAGTCCCGAAAAGGTGATGCCGCCCAACATGCCGATGCCGATGGAATGCTGCGCCGCCGCGCCCGCGCCGGTGGCGATGGCCAGGGGCAAAACCCCCAACGCAAAGGCAAAGCTGGTCATCAGGATCGGGCGCAACCGCAACCGCGCAGCCATCAATGTGGCCTGTGGTAGGCTGTGACCCTCTTTGCGCAGGGCCTCGGCGAATTCGACGATCAGAATGGCGTTGCGCGCCGCCAGGCCGATGGTCGTCAACATGCCGACCTTGAAGTAGACATCGTTCGACTGACCGAACAGCTTGGCCGCAATCATCGCCCCCAATATGCCCACCGGCACCGACAGCATCACCGAGAACGGCACGGCCCAGCTTTCGTACAGGGCGGCCAGGCACAGGAACACCACCAGCGCCGAGAGGGTATACAGCAGCGGCTCCTGGGCGCCGGCCATGCGTTCCTGATAGGACAACCCGACCCAGGCGGCCGAGTAGTTGCCGGGCAGCTCCTTGACCAGCTCTTCCATCCGGGTCATCGCCTCGCCGGTGGAAATGCCCTCGACCGCGTCACCGGTGATTTCCATCGCGCCGGTGCCGCCATAGCGCACCAGCGCCGCCGGGATCGGTTGCCAGCTTTGCGTCATCATCGCGCCAAAGGGCACCATCTCGCCCTTGTCATTGCGGCCATACCAGCTGAACACATCATCGGGTTGCATCCGGTAGGGGGCATCGCCCTGCACGATGACCTGGCGCAGTTTCTGGTTCAGGGTGAAGTCATTGACGTAATCGCCGGCAAACACCGTGGACAGCATCTCGTTCAGTGTCGACAGCGACAGACCGAATGCCTGCGCCTTTTGCAGGTCGATATCCAGTTGCAACGACGGTGTATCGGCATCGCCATTGCCGCGCAGCCCGGTGATCAGGCCGGTGGCCTCGGCCCGTTCAACCAGCAGATCGGCCGCGTCATGCAGCGCATCGTTGCCGTTGCCCGCAGCGTCGATCAGATACATGTCGAAACCGGACGAACTGCCCATGCCCTGAATCGCCGGGGGTTGCAGAAAGATGAATTGTCCCAACCGGTTGTTGCGATAATGCGCGCTGGCGATTTCGGTCAGCTGGCCTACCGACATGTCCGGGCGGTCGGCATAATCGCGCAGCCGGACGAACAGCATGGCGCGGTTCTGACCGGTGCCGCCAAAGCTGAATCCGACGGCGGCAAAGACCGAGGCGACACTGTCTTTCTGTTCGTTCAGCAGATAGGCCTCGACATCCTTCACCGCCTGCTCGGTCTGATCGCGGGTGGCGTTGTCGGGCGTGGTCACCATCACCATCATCATGCCGCGGTCTTCGGGGGGCACGAAGGAACTGGGCAGGTCACGGTAAACATACCAGATCCCCCCCCCCACCGCCGCCAGCATGACCAGCATGCGGAACGGGCGCCGCAGCAGCCGCCCGACCAGCCCGGTATAGCCGCCGGTCAGTTTCTCGATCCCACGGTTGAAGGCCCGTGCCGGGGCGATTTTCACCGCGCCGTGATTGGGTTTCAACAGGCTGGCGCACATCGCGGGGGTCAGGATCAGCGCGACGAACAGCGACAGCACCATCGCCGAAATGATCGTGACCGAGAACTGTCGGTAGATCACCCCGGTCGACCCGGTCATGAAGGCCATCGGCAGGAACACCGCCGACAATACCAGCACGATCCCCACCAGGGCGGTCGAGATCTCGGCCATGGATTTTTCCGTGGCGGTGACGGCGTCCAGCTTTTCCTCTTCCATCAGGCGCTCGACGTTTTCCACCACGACGATGGCGTCATCGACCAGCAACCCGATCGCCAGAACCAGCGCGAACATCGACAGGGTGTTGATCGACATGTCGAATACCGACAACACACCAAAGGTGCCCAGCAAAACGATCGGCACCGCGATGGTGGGGATCAGGGTGGCCCGCCAGCTTTGCAAGAATACCAGAATGACGAAGAACACCAGCAACACGGCCTCGCCCAGGGTGTGATAGACGCGCTCGATGGACTGTTGGACAAAGGGCGAGGTATCATAGGGATACACCACGGTGACCCCTTCGGGCAGCGACGGCTGTATCCGGGCGATGGTGGCGCGCACGTTTTCGGCGGTCTGCACAGCATTGGCCCCCACCGCCAGGTTGACGCCGAACCCGGCCGAGGGCTGGCCGTTGAAACGCGAGGCGGTCGACAGATCCTGCGAATCGATTTCCACCCGCGCGACATCGCCCAGATAGACGGTCGAGCCATCGGCCGCCGTACTCAGCGCGATGCGCTCGAATTCCTCGACGGTCGACAACTGGCTGCGGGCATTCATCGGCACGGTGATCTGCTGGCCCTGCACCACCGGCTGTGACCCCAGATTGCCCACCGTCACGTTGCGGTTCTGTTCCGACACGGCGCTGGTCACATCATTGGGGGTCAGCGCGTATTTGAACAGCCGGGTCGGATCCAGCCAGATCCGCATCGCGTATGGCGACGAGAACTGGTTGATGGAGCCCACGCCCTCGGTGCGCTGGATCGGGTCCTTGATGGTGCGGTCCAGCAGATCCCCCAGTTGCGGCTGCGTCATCTGGCCATTGGTGTCGATCAGGGCGCCGATCAGCAGGATCGATGAGGTCGAACGCGTCACCGAAACTCCGCGTGCGGTCACCGCGCTGGGCAGGTTGCCCTGCACCAGTTGCAGTTTGTTCTGCACCGAGACCTGCGCCATGTCGGGGTTGACGGTATTGTCGAAGATCAGCGTGATGCTGGACCGGCCCTGGGACGAGCTGGAGGTCATGTAGGTCAGCCCGTCCAGCCCGGTCAGCCCGTCCTCGATCACCGTGGTCACGGAATTCTGCACGGTTTCCGGGTTGGCCCCGGTGTAGGTGGCCGAGATCCGCACTGTGGTCGGCGCGATGTTGGGATATTGCGAGACCGGCAGGGTCGATAGCCCGAACCAGCCCGCCAGCATGACGATGAACGCCAGAACCCAGGCAAAAACCGGGCGGTGGATGAAGAATTTTGCCATGCTCAGTTTGCCCCGGATGCGGCGGGGGCGGCCTCGTCCTGCACCAGCCCCTTGTCATCCAGTCGCGCCGCGACGGGCGCCACGGCCTTGCCGGGGGTCACGCTTTTCAGCCCGTCCAGGATCAGCCTGTCGCCGTCTTTCAGCCCCTCGGTGACGATCCAGTTGTTCTGATAGGTCCCCGCCGAGGTCAGCGTCACCCGCTGTGCCTTGCTGTCGGGATCAACGATGAAGGCCGTCAGATCCCCGGCGGCGGAACGCGCGGTGGCGCGTTGCGGCACCAGATAGCCGTGCATCGTGCCCAGCGTGACAAAGCCGCGCAGGAACATGCCCGGCAGGATACGCTGATCGGGGTTCTCGAAGCTGAACCGCACCGACACAGTTCCGGTCGAGGTGGAGACCACCGCCGAGGGCGCCACCAGCCGACCGGTGCTTTTGTAGACCTGACCGTTTTCCAGGATCAGCGTCGCATCGGCACGCTGCGTGGGGGTCAACAGGCCCTCGTCGATGCGGCGGCGGATATCCAGCAGCCGCGTCGAGGGCTCCAGCATGTCGACATAGATCGGATCCAGCCGGGTGACCGTGGTCATCGCATCCGCCTGCCCGCCGGTGACCAGATCGCCGACCGAGACCGATTCCACCTCGGGGATGCCCTGGATCGGGCTGGTGATGGTGGTCCAGGACAACTGGGTCTGCGCGAAATCCAGCGCCGCCTGCGCCGCGGCCAGTTCGGCCCGCGCGGCCGCCAGCTCATATTCGGTGGTTTCCACATCGACCCGGGTCGCGCCCTGATTGACCAGACGGGTGGCCCGATCGAATGCGGCCTGCTTCACCGGCACGCTGGCCTCGGCGGTGGCCAGCGCCGCCTGATCCGAGGCGACCGTCGCGGCATAGGTGGCATCGTCCAGTTGGAACAGCGGCGTGCCGGGCAGGACCGGGGTGCCGGGGGTATACAGGATCTTGGTGACGATGCCGCCGACACGGGGCCGCACCGCGACCTGTTCGTAGGCCACCGCACGTCCGGGCAGATCGAACCCCTGCGGCACGTCCTGACGGGTCATTTCCAGCACACCGACGGTAGCGGGGGTCTGTTTGTCGGCAGAGGTCTGCGCGCCCGCCGCCTGCACCATAAATACCGTCCCGGCGACAACCGCCGCACCGACATGGATCAGTCGTCGTGTCGTGTCGTTCATGTTCACCGTCCGTGCCCCGATCATCTACCGCGTGATTTGCGGCGGAGTGTAGCGGTGAACCGATGGCCGACGTAACCGCCCTGTGGTGGCTTTCGATGAAATATTGGGGGCTTGCGCTTCAAGCATCCGTGAACGGGCGGCGGGGACCGCCCATTTGCCGTTGCCGGATCATTCGCCGCGCGGATAGCGCTGGTTTTCCTCCAGCACGTTCAGGTCCATATGGTTGCGCATGTAGCGTTCCGAGGCCTTTTGTAGCGGCTGGTAATCCCAGGGGAAATAGGCGCCGTTGCGCAGGGCCTCATACACCACCCACCGGCGGGCCTGGCTTTCGCTCACCGCCAGATCAAAGGCTGCCAGATCCCAGCGGGCACCGGCCTGTGCGCATAGCGCGACAAAGGCCTGTGCGTGATCGGGGTCTTCCGCCAGATTGATCCGCTCATGGGGGTCATTGTCCAGATCGAACAGCATGGGCGGATCGGCCTCGCACAGCGTCAGCTTGTAGCGCCCGTCGCGCAGCCCGACCAGGGGCGCGACCGACCCTTCGGCGGCGTATTCCATCGGCACCGGTCCGCGCGCCGCGCCGCCCGCCACCGGGGTCAGGTCGGTGCCGTCGGTCCAGCGTTTCAGCGTGCTGATATCCAGCCCCGCCAGCGCCGCCAATGTGGGCGTCACATCCAGCGTCGAGGCCGGGGTCTCCACCCGTCCGGGCGCCCAGCCCGGCGCGGCGATCATCAGCGGCACCCGCGCGGCGCCCTCAAAGAACGACATCTTGAACCACAGCCCGCGCTCGCCCAGCATATCGCCGTGGTCCGAGACAAACAGCACGATGGTGTTTTCATCCATCCGGGCGCGTTTCAGCACATCCAGGATCTCGCCGATCTTTTCGTCGACATACGAGATATTGGCGAAATACCCCTGACGGGCGCGGCGCACCTGTTCGGGGCCGATGTCAAAGGCGGTGTGATCGCAGGCCGACAACAGGCGTTGCGAATGCGGGTCCATGTCGTCGAACGGGATCGGGGGGGTGATGGGGTCCAGCGCCGGGCAATCGTCATACAGATCCCAGAACCGGCGTCGCGCCACATAGGGATCATGCGGATGGGTAAAGCTGACGGTCAGGCACCACGGTCGGTCATCCAGCCGTCGCGACAGATCATACAGCTTGCGGGTGGCGTGATAGGCGACCTCGTCGTCATATTCCATCTGGTTGGTGATTTCGGCCACGCCCGCGCCGGTGACCGAGCCAAGGTTGTGATACCACCAGTCGATCCGTTCGCCGGGCTTTGTGTAATCCGGGGTCCAGCCGAAATCGGCGGGATAGATGTCGGTGGTCAGGCGTTCCTCGAACCCGTGCAGCTGATCGGGGCCGACAAAGTGCATCTTGCCCGACAGCGCGGTGTGATACCCCGCCCGCCGCAGGTGATGCGCATAGGTGGGGATGTCCGAGGCGAATTCGGCCGCGTTGTCATAGACCCGTGTGCGGCTGGGCAATTGGCCCGACATGAACGACGCCCGCGCCGGGGCGCATAGCGGGCTGGCGGTATAGGTATTGGCAAAGCGCACCGAACGCCGGGCCAGTGCCTTCAGGTTCGGGGCGAACAGGAAGGGGGCGGGGCCATCGGGAAACAGCGTTCCGTTGGCCTGATCCACCATCAGGATCAAGATATTTGGGCGTGTCATGTCGGGTGTCGATCACAGTCCGAGGGCGGTTTTCAGGGCCGGTTCAGCGGGCTTTCCATCCAGCGTGGTGATGCCCTTCAGCCAAGGCGTCGCGGCATCGGGATGCGCCTTCAGCCAGGTGGTCGCGGCGTCCCTGGCATCGGTTCCCGCCAGGATCTCGCCCATCAGGGTGTTTTCCATGCCCAGATCAAAGGTCATGTTGCGCAGCAGCCCGGCAACGTTCGGGCAGGCTTCGGGCCAGCCCTTGCGGGCCAGTGTGTAAACCTCGGCTCCGCCAAAATCCGGGCCGAACCAGGCATCGCCGCCGGCCAGATATTCGATCTTGAACTGCTCGTTCATCGGATGCGGCGCCCAGGCCAGAAAGACGATACCCTTGCCCGCCTTTTCCGCCCGTTCCACCTGCGCCAGCATCGCCTGTTCGCCCGATTCCACCAGCTCCCAGCCCTTCAGGCCCAGATCGGTGGCGTCAATGATCTTCAGGATATTGGCATTGGCCGGGGCGCCGGGTTCGATACCGTAGATCTTGTGGTCGAAGTCATCGCCATGCGCGGCCAGATCGGCAAAGCTCTTGACCCCTTTGTCGGCCATATAGGCGGGCACGGCCAGGGTGAATTTCGCCCCGGTCAGGTTCTTGTTCAGCACCTCGATGGCATCGGCCTTTTTCAGATCGTCGATGAAGGCGGTCTGCGCGGGCATCCAGTTGCCCAGAAACGCGTCGATTTCCCCTGCCTTCATCGATTCGTAACCGATTGGCACGGACAGGGTCTGCACCTGCGGTGTGTAGCCCAGTGCCTCCAGCACCACCGAGGCCACGCCATTCGTGGCGGTGATATCGGTCCAGCCGGGATCGGACAGGCGCACGGTCTTGCATGTGGCATCATCGGCATGGGCGATTGCGGTTGTCGCGCCCAGAATGGCAACGGTCAGCAGACCGCCGATCAAGGATGTGGATTTCATGATTGCCCCCTGTTGTCATATTTGTTTCTTATGAAAAAGCGGTGGTCGGTGCTTGTGTAGTGGGATTTTGTTCATGTCAGATACAAAGGATGTTTATATCAATGCGTAGCGTCGATCTGGGCTGGATCCGGGCCTTTACCGAGGTCGGGCGGCATGGCTCCCTGTCGCGGGCGGCTGATGCGCTCAGCATCACCCAACCCGCCGTCAGCTATCAGATCCGTCGGGCCGAGGCCGAATTCGGCACGGCGCTGTTGCACCGCCTGCATCGCGGCGTGACGCTGACCGAGGCCGGCCAGCAGTTGTTCGATATTCTGTCGCGCGATGTCGAGCAGGTCGACCGGCTGGCTGCGCGCCTGCGCCACAGCCCCGCCAAAACCACGCTGCGGTTGTTCACCGACTATGCGTTTTCCGCGCTGTGGCTGATCCCGCGCATTCAGGGGTTTCGTCAGGCCTGGCCCGATCTCGACCTGCAGATCATCGCCACGCAGCGCACCGATCCGGCACAGTTGCAGCCGGGCGATCTGGCGGTGGTTTTTGGTGTGGCGGCGGATCTGGGGCGTGATGCGGTGCCGTTGCTGCCCGAGGTGGTCGTGCCGGTCTGCGCGCCCGGACGCCGTGATCTGGCGCTGGCGCAGGCACCGCTGATCCATCTGGACAGCTCTTATCCGGCGCCGTGGTTCATCTGGTCCGATTATTTCGCCGAGATCGGCCAGGTGCGCGATCTGCGTGCCGACCGGGCGCCGCATGGGGCCGCAGATGGCGGCGATCTGCGGTTCAATACCTATACGCTGGTCGTCGATGCGGCCGTTGCCGGGCAGGGGGTGGCATTGGGGTGGCGCGGGCTGGTGGATGGGTTGATGCAGCGTGGCATGCTGGTCTCGGCGGGACCACAGGTGACCGCGCGCGACCGGGGGTATTACATGCTGCGCGGCAGGTCCGGCGGTGCGGCGACGGAATGCCTTGAACACTGGTTGCTGGCCGAATGCGCCGCCGTCACCCGGTAATGAATTCGCGCACGAAAGCGGTGGCGGGACGGGCGCGGATGTCTTGCGGACGCCCGACCTGCTCGATCCGGCCCATCGACATTACAACGACCAGATCGGCCAGTTCCATCGCCTCTTCCTGATCGTGGGTGACGAAAATCGTCGTCAGCCCGGTGGTGTCGTGGATCTCCCGCAGGCCGTGGCGCAATTCGCGCCGCACCTTGGCATCCAGCGCGCCAAAGGGTTCGTCCAGCAACAGCATCCGCGGTTCGATCGCCAGCGCACGGGCCAGCGCCACCCGTTGCCGTTGTCCGCCCGACAGCTGGCTGGGATAACGCGCGGCGATATCGGGCAATTGGATCAGGTCCAGCAGTTTCGTCACCCGGCGGGCGATTTCATCCCTGGGGGGGCGTTGCGCGCGCGGCCGTGCCCGCAGGCCATAGGCGATGTTTTCAAACACCGTCATATGGCGGAACAGCGCATAGCTTTGAAACATGAACCCGGCGCGGCGTTGTTGCACGGTCATGCCGGTCGCATCCTGCGCATCGAACAGCACCCGCCCCGAGGTCGGATATTCCAGCCCGCCCAGAATGCGCAGCAACGTTGTCTTGCCCGATCCCGAAGGCCCCAGCAGCGCCACCAGCGCCCCCGAGGGAATGGCCAGTGAAACCGGATGCAGCGCCGCCGTGGTGCCAAAGCTCTTGGCGATTTCGTCGATCTCGATATGCATGGGGACCCCTGTGGCGTCTTAATGGCGACGGGTGGCGGCAAGCTGGTCCGCGTAGCGCAGTTCCAGCACGGTTTTCAGCAGCAACGTCAGCAGGGCTAGCGCCGTCAGCACCGCCGCCAGCGAGAATGCCGCGACCGACATGTATTCGTTGTACATCATCTCGATGGTGATCGGCATGGTGGCGGTCTGGCCGCGGATCTTGCCCGAGACCACCGCCACGGCGCCGAATTCACCCATGGCGCGCGCATTGCACAGCAGCACCCCATACAGCAATGCCCAGCGGATATTGGGCAGGGTCACGGTGAAAAACACCCGCCACCCCGAGGCGCCCAGCGTCAGGGCGGCCTCTTCTTCCGACCGGCCCTGTTCTATCATCACCGGGATCAATTCACGCGCGACAAACGGAAAGGTTACGAACATCGTCGCCATGACGATGCCGGGCAGCGCGAAGACGATGGGATACCCGTTCGCCACCAGCCAGCTGCCCATGGCGGAATTGGCACCAAAGGCCAGCACGAAGCACAACCCCGCCACCACCGGCGAAATCGAGAACGGCAGGTCGATCAGGGTGATCAGGAACGCCTTGCCGCGAAAGTCAAACTTGGTGATGAACCAGGCGGCGGCAACGCCGAAGATCGCCGTCATCGGCACCGAGATCGCCGCGATCAGCAGCGTCAGCCGGATCGCCGATTGCACGTCGCGGCTGGACAGGGCCTGCAATGCGGCCTGCCAGCCTTTGGCCAGGGCCTCGGTGAATACCACGGCCAGCGGCGCGAACACCAGAATGGCGATGCCCAGAACGGCCACCGCGATCAGGACAACCTTGACCCACAGCCGTTCATCGGTGGCCGAGCGGAATCTTACCCGTGTTATGGGCGTATCAGGCACCGTATCAGACATTGCCGATCCTCCGTCTGCTCCAGACCTGAATCAGGTTGATCAGCAGCAGCGCCAGAAATGAAATCACCAGCATGGCGATGCCAATGGCGGCCGCGCCGTCATAGTTGAACTCCTCCAGCTGGATGACGATCAGCAGCGGGGCGATTTCGGTTTTCAACGGGATATTGCCGGCGATGAAAATGACCGAGCCATATTCCCCCACCGCACGCGCCAGCGCCAGCGCAAACCCGGTTAGCGCGGCAGGCGCCAGCATCGGCCAGATGATCCGGCGCAGTGTATACAGCCGTGATGCGCCCAGCGTGGCCGAGGCCTCTTCGACCTCACGCTCGATCTCCTCGATCACGGGTTGCACGGTGCGGGTGACGAAAGGCAGGCCGACAAACACCAGCGCCAGAAAGATTCCCCATTGGGTATAGGCGATCTTCACGCCGAATTCCTTGGCAAAGGCGCCGAAAAAGCCATTGGGCGCATACAATGCCGTCAGCGCGATGCCCGCTACCGCAGTTGGCAGGGCAAATGGCAGGTCGACCGCCGCATCCAGCAACCGTCGCCCGGGGAACCGGTAGCGTGCCAGCACCCAGGCCAGCAGCACCCCGAACACCAGATTGAACACGGCCGCATAAAAGGACAGCCGGAACGACAGGAACAATGCGGCCCAGACCCGCTCGCGGTTGATGATGCCCCAGATGTTCTCCAAACCGAAAGCAGCGCCCCGCGTCAGCAGGGCGCCGATCGGGATCAGCACGACGATGGATAACATGGTCAGGGTGATGCCCAGACTAATACCTAGTCCGGGCATCGGGGATCGCTGGATCAAGGGCTTGCTGCCCATGGTCGGGCCTCCGGTTCTTCAGGCGTTATTTCTGGGTATATATCTGATCAAAGATGCCGCCGTCTCCGAAATGTTCGGGCTGCACTTTGGCCCAGCCGCCAAAATGGGCGATATCGACCAGGTCCAGCTTCGGAAAGCGCGCCACATCGGCCGGATCGGCCTTGGAGGTATCCCAGGCGCGGTAGAAATACTTGAAGGCCAGGGCCTGAGCCTCGGGCGAATACAGGTAGTTCAGGTATTCATCCGCCAGTTTCTGCTGTTCCGGTCCCTTGATGTTGCCAGGGACCAGGGCGACCGGCGGTTCGGCCAGAACCGAAACCGAGGGCACGACGATGTCGAATTGATCCTCGCCCAACTCTTCCAGCGCCAGATAGGCCTCGTTCTCCCAGGCCAGCAGCACGTCACCGATACCGCGTTGGGCGAAGGTCGTGGTCGATCCGCGCGCCCCGGTATCCAGCACCGGAACATGGCCGAACAGCTCATGCAGGAATTCCTTGGGGTCCTTGCCGTTCTTTTCGGCCCAGGCCCAGGCCGCCAGATAGTTCCAGCGCGCCCCGCCCGAGGTTTTCGGGTTCGGCGTGATCACCTCGATGCCGTCTTTGACCAGATCGCCCCAGTCCTTGATACCCTTGGGGTTGCCCTCGCGCACCAGGAACACGATCGTCGAGGTATAGGGCGAGGAATTGTGTGGCAGTTTCGACTGCCAGTCGGCGGGCAGCTTGCCCGTGGCCGCGATCCGGTCGATGTCCGAGGCCAGCGCCAGCGTCACCACCTGCGCCGACAGCCCGTCGATCACCGCGCGGGCCTGCGCACCGGACCCCCCGTGCGAGGATTCGATCTGGGCGGGGGCGTTGCCCTCGGCCTCCCAGTGCTTCTCGAACAGTTCGTTATAGGCGCGATACAATTCGCGCGTCGGATCGTAGCTGACATTCAGCAGCGATTCTGCATGGGCGGCCGGGGCCACCGCCGACAGGGTCAGCGCCGATACGGCCACTGCGGAAAGGGTGCCGCGCAGGCGGCCGTGAAAGCGGGGAATGAACATGGTATCTCCTGTGGGAAACCGCCGGCCAAGGGACGCGGCAGGGCAGGGGTCAATGCGATTGCGCGGGCGACTTGCGAAACATCGGGTCAATGCGGACATCCCACAATGACTTGTCGCGGTTGCGCAGAAATTCGGTGGCGACCGCCTGCGGGTCTCCGGTCAGCACGGATTGCGCCGTGCCATTGACGCGGTGCAGGCTACCGGTGCGGCGGTCTATCAGGCTGACAGCATATGTCTGGGCCATGATCAGCGCGCCATCATACAGGTGCGACCCGGATGGGACTGGCGCGTGACGGTGACGTTGGACGTCATTGCAACTCTCCTTCCGTGGCGGTGCAACATCTAATTCAGCTAATATCGACCTTGTTTGTCGTCTTTAGCAATGGAAAATATTCACCGTAGTTCGGCCATGTGCGGGAAAAATATTCTACCTTTGGGGAATAATATGCTGCACGGCGCGGTTTTAGGCCATGATTGCGACCGATAAAGGGGGCGGGGGGAAATCAGGCGCCGATCACGGTTTCCCGCGCCACGCCCGAGCGCAGCATGTCATCCAGCGTCAGCGAGTCGATCAGCACCAGATAGGACCAGAACACTTCGGCAAAGACCTTGCGGATGCGGCAGCTGGCCTCATCGGTGCAATCCTCGCAGCGTTGATAGGCCGACCGCGACAGGCAGGGCAGCGGTGCAATGGGCCCGTCGATCCGGCGCAGCAATTCCGAGATCGAGATTTCCGAGGGCTTTTTCAGCAGCGTATAGCCCCCCGAACGCCCCCGGCTGGACGCGATCACGCCGATCTTGCGGATATCCAGCAAGATATGCTCCAGAAACCGTTTGGGCGCCCCAGAGCGCCGGGCGATCTCTTCGATCGTCAGGGCCTCGGGCTTGTCTCGCGCGGCCTCGTCGGCCAGCACCAGCAGGGCTTTGAGTGCATATTTCATCTTCTGCGTGATCATCGCCCAGACTTACGGGGGGAAAATCATGGAATCAATGGGGTGACATGTCGTGGCCCGATGCACGCCTATGGCGACGCGCGACGAATTTTGTGAAAAATTATGACTAATCAAATGGATAGAACTGATTCCCATTTTATCACGACAAAACCGGTAGACAAAAAGTTTTTTTAAGGCAGTCTTTACGCAAGATGATCGACTGTGAAGGGGCCGATGATGGCGGAACTTGATCTGATTGACCGCAAGATCGTGTCCGAACTGATGCGTGACGCCACGCAACCGGTGGCGCAGATCGCCGACCGTGTGGGCCTGTCGCAGACCCCGTGCTGGAAGCGGATACAGAAGCTGGAGGCATCGGGTGTGCTGGTGCGGCGGGTGGCGATTGCCGATCCGGGCAAGCTGGGTTTCGATCTGACGGTCTTCGTCGGCATCGAGGCGCCGGACCATTCCGCGGAATGGCGCGAGGCCTTTGGCAAGGCGGTCGAGGCGATCCCGGAAATCATGGAAGTCTACCGTATGGCCGGGGAGATGGATTACCTGCTGCGCGTTTCGGTGCCCGACATGCCGGCCTATGATCTGCTGTATCGCAAGCTGACCGATGCGGTGGCGATCAAGAATGTCACTTCGCATTTCGCCATGGAGCGGATGAAATTCACCACGGCCTACCCGGTGGATACCCGCAACTGGTGAGGGCTGCGAAACAGGCGGAATTTTCCCCCCGTGCAGGTGTCTTTGGGAAAATAATCACGACGGATATGGTAGATTTTATTCATCGGATGAAGCCTAGGACGAGAGGAACATGACATGGCACGCACCTTGCTTGTTGCCGGGCTGGATGCCTCGCCCGCGCCGCATTGGCAGCATTGGTGGGCGATGACCGACCCGGCCGCCCTGACCGTCGAGCTGAGCGATCCGCACCGTCCGGTGCGTGCTCGGTGGGAGGCGGAACTGGCGGGAATGGTGTTGCAGCACCCTGATTCCATTCTGGTCGGACACAGCCTGGGGGCGGTTCTGATCGCCCGTGTGCTGAGCAACTGGCCGCAACTGCGGGTGCGTGCGGCGCTGTTGGTGGCGCCTGCGGAAACCCGGGGCAATGATCGTATCGGTCAGTTCGGGCCGGTGCCGGAAACCGCGCTGCCGGTGCCCGCGACCGTGGTGATCAGCCGCAACGATCCGTGGATGGATTATCGCCGCGCCTGTGATCTGGCGGCGCTGTGGGGCGCGGACCCGGTCGATCTGGGGCATGCGGGACATATCAATGTGGCGGCGGGCTATGGGCCCTGGCCGTTGGGCAAGGTGCTGCGTGACCGTCTGTTGCAACGCACCACCCCCACCAGACCCATCGGGCGCCACGCCGAAGCCGAGGAGCTACAGCCATGAGATCGCTGTTCTATCGCAAGGATCCGCAATTGTCGGATTATCTGGGGCTGGGCCTGTTTCTGGTCGCCTATCTGGCGGTGATCGGACTGGTGTTCGTGCCGCGCGTCTATCCGGGCGCCACGGCGGGGAAACCGGGTGGTTTTGTGACCGATGCGACCCGTATCGCCGTAAGTCCGGGCCCGGTGGTCCGCTGACCTGTGGCCAAGCTGCATTTGGGGCCGTGTCCATGCCGGGCGCGGCCCCAAATGCATTCTCGCACCTGGTCTGCGCCCGGCCGTTTTCCGCGATGAAATTGCATCGCGTCTTTTTCTTGTCATCCTAGGTCGCAAACGGTCGACAGCTTTGCCGCAGGACGTGGCTAAATCATCTGCGTAGCCCCGTGAACGGGGCCTGATCCAGCCGCGACGGACTACCCGCCGCATTTGCCATGATCCCGCCCGATGCCGCGCGGATGACAAGAGGTGCCAGATGCTGAGCCAAAGCGAAATTCAAGCGCTGCTTGCGGCGCGCCGCCCGAATTATTCCCTTGATCGGGGCCTGTATTGTGACGATGGCGTTTATCAGACCGATCTGGAGCAGATCTTTTACAAGGAATGGCTGTTCGCCATCCCGCTGGCCGAACTGACCAAGACGGGGTCTTTTGCGACATTGCAGGTGGGCGCCTATCCGGTGATCATTGTGCGTGGCAAGGATACGGTGCGGGCATTCCACAACGTGTGCCGTCACCGTGGCCAACGCCTGTGCGCCAAGGAAAACGGCAGCACGCCCAAGCTGGTCTGCCCCTATCACCAATGGACCTATGAGCTGGACGGCAAGCTGCTCTATGCCCGCGACATGCAGCCGGAATTCGACAAGACCCAGTTCAGCCTGAAAGAGGTCGCCTGCCGCGAGGTGGGGGGGATGATCTTCATCTGCCTGAATGATTCTCCGCCCGATTTCGCCCTGCTGGAAGACAAGCTGACCACCTATCTGGCGCCTGCCGGTCTGCGTGATGCCAAGGTCGCCTTCTCCTCGACCATCATCGAGAACGGCAACTGGAAACTGGTGATCGAGAACAACCGCGAATGCTATCACTGTGGCGGATCGCACCCCTCGCTGTGCCGGACCTATTCGGACAGCCCCACGATGACCGCGATGGAAGGCCCCGATGCCGCCGCGCCGGAAATTCTGGCGCATTGGAAACGCTGCGAGGCCATCGGTCTGCCGTCGCGGTTCACCAACCATCCCGATATGCAATGGCGGCTGGCGCGGATTCCGCTGCTGAACGATGCTGAAAGCTACACCATGTCCACCAAGCGCGCGGTGAACAAGCTGATGGGGCAGATGCCGTTCTTCGATGCCGGATCGCTGCTGTTCTATCACTACCCGAACACCTGGAACCACTTCCTGGCCGATCATGCCATCGTGTTCCGCGTGCTGCCGCTGAGCCCGACCGAAACCCAGGTCACCACCAACTGGCTGGTGCCCAAAGATGCGGTCGAAGGGGTGGATTACGACCTGAAGAACCTGACCGAGGTGTGGATGAACACCAATGACGAAGACCGTCGTGTGGTCGAGGAAAACCAGAAGGGCATCCTGTCGCCCGCATATGAACCTGGTCCCTACTCGACCATTCAGGAAGAGGGCGTGATCCAGTTCGTCGACTGGTATGCCGATTTCATGCTGAACCGTCTGGCCCCGCGCCCGGCACTGGCTGCCGAATAACCCGGTCCGATAACCGGGCCGAACAACGCGAGAGAACCGGAGAGACGCATGGCGAAATCGCGCCTGAACTGGACTGCCGAACCGTGGAATGACGCCGAGCTGCTGGAATGCGCGATGGTGGTGCCCGAAACGGTCGATTCCGCCACCTTCACCTTCCGCGCGCCTTCGGGCGCGTGGTTCGATTATCAGCCGGGCCAGTTCGTGACGCTGGATCTGCCTGCACCGGGCGGCAATGTGCAGCGGACCTATACGATTTCGTCGTCGCCCTCGCGGCCGTTGTCGATCTCGATCACCGTCAAGGCGCAAGAGGGGTCGATCGGCACGCGCTGGATGCTGGATCACCTGAAACCCGGGATGCGGATCAAGGCGTTCGGCCCCTTGGGCGTGTTCACCAACCAACGCCATCCGGCGCGGAAATACCTGTTCATTTCCGCCGGGTCCGGCATCACGCCGATGATGGCGATGACCACCTGGGCCTGGGATTCGGGCGAAATGCCCGACATCGCCTTTGTCCATGCCGCGCGCAGCCCTTCTGACATCATCTTCCGCGAACGGCTGGAGCAGATGGCCAACCGGGTGCCGGGGCTGCAACTGCGGTTCACCGTGTCGCGCCCCGATCCGTTCCGGGCATGGCATGGCTATCTGGGGCGGCTGAACCAGATCATGCTGGGCCTGATGGCGCCGGATTATCTGGACCGCGAGGTGTTTTGCTGCGGCCCCGATGCCTTCATGACAAGCGTGCGCGAGATGCTGATCGCGCTTGGCTTCGACATGGAGCATTACCATCAGGAGAGCTTCGGCGCCCCGGTTCTGTCCGAGGCGGATGAACCCGTCTTGCAAGACGTGATCCCCGAAGAGAACGCGCAGGCCGAGGTGATCTTCACCGACAGCGGTGTCAGCGCCAGTTGTGCCGAAACCGATACCATTCTGGCGGTGGCGAAGCGGTCGGGGCTGAATATTCCGTCCGGTTGCACCTTTGGGCTATGTGGCACCTGCAAGGTCAAGAAGGTCTCGGGCGAGGTGCATATGGTGCATAACGGCGGGATTTCCGACGAAGATATCGACGAGGGCTATATTCTGGCCTGCTGCTCGAACCCGATGGGCCGGGTCGAGATCGAGATCTGATCGCCGGGCCGTGCATTCCCTTGGGTGTTGCATCCGCCCGTGTCGGTGCAGTTTTTGAATTTGAGCGCAAGGTTCGGATTGGGACCGGGGCGGTGTCTGCTTAAATAGTCCCAAGCAGATCGAATCGGACCCGCCATGACCTCATCCCCACTTGCCACCGAACGGGACCCGCGCTGGAACAGCGTGCGGGCGCGTGACAAGGCGGCGGATGGCGCGTTTGTCTATGCGGTGCGCACCACCGGGATCTATTGCCGCCCATCCTGTCCGTCGCGCCGTGCGAATCCGGCCAATGTGGTGTTTTTCCCCGATGCCGGTGCGGCCGAGGCGGCGGGGTTTCGCGCCTGTCTGCGCTGTGCCCCGGCTGGCCCGTCGCCCGGCCACGCGGCACTGATCGCGCGGGCCTGTCAGATGCTGGACACCACCGATCCGGTGCCAAAGCTGCGGGATCTGGCGGCAGGGGTGGGGCTGAGCCCCTATCATTTTCACCGGGTATTCAAGGCCGCCACCGGCCTGACGCCCCACGCCTGGGCCGCCGCCCGCCGCGCGGACCGGATGCGTCGGGCGCTGGACCGGCCCGATGACAGCGTGACCGATGCGATCTATGCGGCGGGCTATACCTCGAACAGCCGGTTTTATGAGAAATCGGATGCGTTGCTGGGCATGACGCCCAAACAGTTTCGGGCGGGCGGGGCCGATGTCGATATCCGCTTTGCGGTGGGGCAATGCACCCTTGGCGCGATTTTGGTGGCGCAAAGCGCGCGGGGGATTTGTGCGATCACCCTGGGCGATGATCCGGGCGCGTTGGTGCGCGATCTGCAAGATCGGTTCCCCAAAGCCAATCTGATCGGCGCCGACCCGGCCTTCGAGGCCCGCGTCGCGCAGGTGGTGGGGTTTGTCGAGGCGCCGCAACTGGGCCTGAATCTGCCCCTGGACATGCGGGGCACCGCGTTTCAGGAACGCGTCTGGCAGGCGCTGCGCCGCATTCCGCTGGGCCAGACCGCGTCCTATGCTGATATCGCCCGCGCCATCGGCCAACCCCGTGCCGTGCGCGCCGTGGCCCAGGCCTGCGGCGCGAACCGGATTGCGGTGGCGATTCCCTGCCATCGGGTGGTGCGCACCGATGGTGCCATGTCCGGGTATCGTTGGGGCGTGGCACGCAAACGCACGCTGCTGGACCGCGAGGTGCAAGCATGATCCTGACATTGGGGCGGATCGGCACGCCATTGGGCGATCTGCTGGTGGCAACCGACGCGCAGGGGCGGATCTGGTCTTGCGAATATGCCGATCTTCTGGAGCGCCTGCACCGGCTGCTGGCCCGACGGGGGGAATACGTGCTGGAACCGGGGCCGGTGCCACAGGGGGTGGAACAGGCGGTGGCGCGTTATTTCAACGGCGATCTGGCGGCGATACAGGCGCTGCCGGTGATGCTGGCCGGTACACCGTTCCAGATGTTGGCGTGGAATGCCCTGCGCACCATCCCGGCCGGTCAGCCCGCGACCTATGCCGGGCAGGCGATGCGGATGGGGCGGCCCAAGGCGGCGCGGGCCGTGGGCCACGCCAATCACGACAACCCGGTGCAGATCATCGTGCCGTGCCATCGGGTGATCGGCGCCTCGGGTGCGTTGACCGGCTATGCGGGCGGATTGGCGCGCAAACGTTGGTTGCTGGATCATGAGGATACCCATGCCCCGCGCAGCAGCCCGCGGCTGATTTAGGCTATTGGCCGCGGACGCTGCGCCTGCGCCGGGCCGGGGGGGCGCCGAACCGCGCCGCGAAGCTGCGGGTGAAATGCGGCACGCCGGAAAATCCGGTCGACAGCGCGATATCCAGAATGGGCAACGAGCTCTGCTCCAACAGCTCCTCGGCCTTGTCCAGCCGCAGGTCACGGTAGAACTGCATCATCGGGCGGTTCAGATGGTTTTGGAACAGACGCTGCAACTGGCGCAGGCTGCTGCCCGACAGATCGGCAAGCTGTTCGGGCGACAGCGGATCGGCCAGATGGGTGGCCATCATCGCAACCACCGATTCCAGCACCGGATGATGCAGGTTGTAGCGGCGTGCCGGGTCCAGCTGTTGCGGCTCGGTCGCGGCGCGCAGGCGGGGGTGGATGAACCAGTCACTGACCGAGCGGGCGAAATCCGCCCCCTGTTCGGTGGCAATGATCGCGCACATCATATCCATCGCCGCCACACCGCCCGCGCAGGTGAACCGGTCACGGTCGATGACGAACAGCGCGCGTTCTATCAGCAGATCCGGGCGCAGATCCTGCAACGCGTCGATGTGCAGCCAGTGCATGGTGAACCGGCGGTTGGACATCAAGCCGTGCCGCGCCAGAATCGCCGCGCCGCCCGAAATGCCCCCCAGTGCCACCTTGCGTGCCGCCAGCCCGCGCAGCGCCCGGATCAGCGCCGGGTCCTCATAGTGCAGCGGATCACCGCCCGCGATCAGAAAGGCGATGTCGAAATCGGGGGCCGCCGTGGCCAGATCCTGACAGGGGAAGCCACCGCCCGCCGTCGAGGCCGCAAAGCCGCCCCCCACCGACAGATAGCGGATCTGATACAGGTCATGTCCGGCCAGCAGGTTCGCCGCCCGCAATGGCTCGACCGCCGAGGTCAGCGACATCAGCGCATAACCCGGCGTCAGGATGAAGGCGATGACGCGCGGCGGGGGATGTGTCGGTGGCATGCAGATTCCTAGGGGGGATTCCCGGATGGTGCGGGCAATTTAAACCGCAAGGCGCATATGGGCAAGAAATCGGCGTAATCCGGCAAAAATGCTGCGGCGCAGTGTTGTAGCGTGAGGGCCAGAGACAGGATGAAGGATGTCGACCGTGCGTTTTTCTGCACTCAAAGTCGTGGCCGAGGCCCTGACCGGCCACAAGGGCTGGGGGCCGTTGTGGCGCAACCCCGACCCGCAACCCGACTATGATTACATCATCATCGGTGGTGGCGGGCATGGGCTGGCGACGGCCTATTACCTGTCGAACACCTTCCGCCAGGCGCGTATCGCGGTCTTGGAGCGCGGCTGGCTGGGGCAGGGCAACATCGGGCGCAACACCACGATCATCCGGTCGAACTACCTGCTGCCGGGCAATGAGCCGTTCTATGAATTCTCGATGAAACTGTGGGAAAACATGGAGCAGGCGTTCAATTTCAACGCCATGGTCTCACAGCGCGGCATCATCAACCTGATCCATACCGACGGGCAGCGCGACGCCTATCGCCGCCGGGGCAATGCCATGCTGCTGGCGGGGGCGGATGCGGAACTGCTCAGCCGCGAACAGGTGCGTGAATTGTGCCCGTTCCTGAATTTCGACAATGCGCGTTTTCCCATCAAGGGTGCGCTGACGCAGCGTCGGGCGGGCACGGCGCGTCATGACGGCGTGGCCTGGGGCTATGCGCGTGGCGCCGATCAAAAGGGCGTCGATCTGATCCAGAACTGCGAGGTCACCGGCCTGCGCATCGAAAATGGCCGGGTGCTGGGGGTAGATACCAGCCGTGGCTACATCGGTGCGAAGAAGGTGGGCGTGGCGGTGGCGGGTAATTCCAGCCGGGTGATGGCGATGGCGGGGATGCGCCTGCCGATCGAAAGCCATGTGTTGCAGGCCTTTGTGTCCGAGGGGCTGAAGCCGGTCATTCCGGGCGTCATCACCTTTGGCGCGGGGCATTTCTATGTCAGCCAGTCGGACAAGGGCGGGCTGGTCTTTGGCGGCGATATCGACGGCTATAATTCCTACGCCCAACGCGGCAACCTGCCGGTGTTCGAGGATGTCGCCGAGGGCGGCATGGCCCTGATGCCGATGATTGGCCGGGCGCGGCTGCTGCGCAGCTGGGGTGGCATCATGGACATGTCGATGGATGGCACGCCGATCATCGACCGCACGCCGGTCGCGGGGCTCTATCTGAATGCGGGCTGGTGCTATGGCGGGTTCAAGGCCACGCCGGCCTCGGGCTATGCGTTCGCGCATCTTCTGGCCACCGATACCCCGCATGAAACGGCGCGCTTCCTGCGGCTGGACCGCTTTGAACGCGGCCTTGTGATTGATGAAAAGGGTGTCGGTGCGACGCCGAACCTGCACTGAGGCAACCAGATGCTGATCCCCCATCCCCTTCTTGGCCTGCGCGATGCACAGGAATTCACCTATCTCGGCGATGCGTCGTTGCTGAACCGGCCCGATGGCATGGCCCCCGACGCGGCGCAGGCGTTTTATCAATATCAGTATCTGCGCGACAACCCGGCGGGCGTGCATCGGGAATTGTGGTTCCACGAACAGGGGGACCGCAGCTGGCTGATCGTGACCCGCGATACCACCACGCATGAAATTCTGGCGGCGGAACTGGCCAAGGAGGCGGCACGATGACGCAATCTTCCGCAAATCGGCCCTCTGCAAACCGGCTGGCCGGCGGTCTGGTGGATCGCAGCAAGACGCTGTCCTTCAGCTTCGATGGCAAGGGGTATACCGGCCATCCGGGCGATACGCTGGCCTCGGCGCTGTTGGCGAATGGCGTGCGGCTGATGGGGCGCAGCTTCAAATATCACCGCCCGCGCGGGGTATTCGCGGCGGGGTCCGAAGAACCGAACGCCTTGGTCGAGCTGCACGACGGCGCCCGGCGCGACCCCAACACCCGTGCCACCGTGGCGGAATTGTTCGACGGCCTGACCGCACGCAGCCAGAACCACACAGGGCCGCTGGCGTTTGACCTGATGGCGGTGAACGACCTGCTGTCGCCGTTCTTTGCGGCAGGGTTCTATTACAAGACCTTCATGTGGCCCAAGGCGTTTTGGGAAAAGCTGTATGAACCCATGATCCGCGCGGCGGCGGGGCTGGGCCGTCTGTCGATGCAGCCCGATCCCGACAGCTACGACAAGGGGTTCCTGCATTGTGACCTGCTGGTGATCGGCGGCGGAGCGGCGGGTCTGGCGGCGGCGCTGACGGCGGGACGTGCCGGGGCGCGGGTGATTTTGGCGGATGAGGATTTCCGTCTGGGCGGGCGCCTGCTGGCCGAAAGTCACACCCTGGACGACGCCCCGGCCACCGATTGGGTCGCGGTCACCGAGGCCGAACTGGCCACCCTGCCCAATGTGCGTATCCTGCGGCGCGCCACGGTGTGGGGGGCATTTGATCATGGGGTTTATGGCGCGCTGGAGCGTGTTGGCGATCATATGGCCGCGCCCACCGGTCTGCGCCAGACGCTGTGGCGCATCACCGCCAAACGGATCGTTCTGGCGGCGGGCGCGACCGAGCGGCACATTCCGTTTCGCAACAACGACCGGCCGGGGATCATGCTGGCGGGGGCGCTACGGGCCTATGCCAACCGTTGGGCGGTCTGCCCGGCGCAGCGGGTGGCGGTCTTCACCAACAATGATGACGGGCACCGCACCGCGCTGGATCTGATGGCCAAGGGGGTGCAGATCGCCGGGGTGATCGACAGCCGCAAGGGGGTGGCGCCGCAGGGCGATTATCCGCTGTTTGCTGGCGCAATGGTCACCGACAGCCGTGGTCGATTGGGGTTGAACCGTATTGCGGTGACGCAAGATGGCCGCGAAACTTGGTTGGACTGCGGTGCGCTTGGGGTGTCGGGGGGGTGGAACCCGAATGTGCATCTGTCCTCGCATCATCGCGGGCGGCCGGTGTGGTCGGATGCCTTGCAGACCTTCGTGCCCGCGCCTGCGGGTGGCCCGCCCGGCCTGACGGTGGCCGGGGCGGCGACGGGGGCGGGGTCGACGGCGCAGGCGCTGGCCTCGGGGGCGGCGGTTGCGGTCGCGGCATTGGCGGATCTGGGGGTGCGGGCAACCGCGCCCGATCTGCCCGGGGCCGAGGACCACGCCCAACACCTGGCGCCGCTGTGGCATGTGCCGGGGGCGGGCCGGGCATGGGTCGACTTCCAGAACGATGTGACGGTCAAGGATATCAAGCTGGCGCATCAGGAAAACATGCGTCCCGTGGAACATCTGAAACGCTGGACCACGTTGGGGATGGCGACCGATCAGGGCAAGACGGCCAATGTCACCGCGCTGGCGGTGATGGCCGAACTGACCGGCAAGGCGGTGGCCGAGACCGGCACGACGATGTTCCGCCCGCCCTATACCGGGGTGCCGATCGCGGCGCTTGGCGGCGGCGACACCGGCGCGCATTTCCGGCCGCGGCGTCTGACGCCCAGCCATGAATGGGCCGCCGCACAGGGCGCCGTGTTCGTTGAAGTCGGCCAATGGATGCGGGCGCAGTATTTCCCGCGTCCCGGCGAGACCGAATGGCGCCAGACCGTTGACCGCGAGGTTCTGGCCACCCGCAAAGGCGTTGGCATCTGCGATGTGACCACCTTGGGCAAGGTCGATGTGCAGGGCGCCGATGCCGGGGAATTCCTGAACCGGGTCTATGCCAATGCAATGGCATCATTGCCGGTCGGCATGGTACGCTATGGGTTGATGCTGCGCGAAGACGGGTTCGCCTGGGATGACGGCACCTGTGCGCGGCTGGCCGATGACCACTATGTGGTCACCACCACCACCGCGCAGGCCGGGCCGATCTATCGTCACATGGAATTCTGCCGCCAATGCCTGTGGCCGGATCTGGATGTGCAGTTGATCTCGACCACGGATGCCTGGGCGCAGCTGTCGGTGGCGGGGCCGAACGCCCGGCGGTTGCTGGAACGCGTGGTCGACGGGTTCGATCTGTCCAACGCTGGATTGCAGTTCATGGGCTGCGCCGATCTGACCATCTGTGGCGGGTTGCGGGCACGTCTGTTCCGCATTTCCTTCTCGGGGGAACTGGCCTATGAAATCGCGGTGCCGGCCCGATATGGCAACGCGCTGATGGCGCGACTGATCGAGCTGGGCGCGGATCTGGGTGCGACGCCCTATGGGACCGAGGCATTGGGCGTGCTGCGCATCGAAAAGGGCCATGCGGCGGGCAATGAGCTGAACGGCCAGACCACGGCACAGATGCTGGGCATGGGGCGGATGGTCTCGACCAAGAAGGACTCGATTGGCGCCGTCCTGTCGCGCCGCGAGGGGATGCAGGCCGAGACACGCGTTCTGGTCGGGCTGCAACCCGTCGATGCCGCCGATCCTGTCGTGGCCGGGTCGCATCTGTTCACAACCGGCGCCGAGCAGACCACCTGGACCGATCAGGGTTGGATCACCTCGGCGTGTTATTCGCCACATGTGGGGTCGTCGATCGGGCTGGGGTTCCTGGCCGATGGCGCCAACCGGATTGGCGAGGTGATCACCGCCGCCAACCCGTTGCAGGGGCAACAGATCGCCATGCGCGTCGTGTCGCCCCATTTCGTCGATCCTGAAGGGGGACGCGTGCGTGACTGATCTTTCTCCTCTTTGCGCATCGGGCCAGACGGCGCCGCGCGTGGCGACGCATGGCGCGCTGACTATCACGGAACATGCTTCGCGGGCGCTGGCGTCGCTGGCGTTGCGCCGGAATGCGGCAGAGCCGCACCCGTTTGGCCTGTCGCTGCCCGGTCCGGGGCTGTGGTCGGCGGGGCAGGGCATGGCGGCCTTCTGGACAGGCCCGCACCAATGGATGATCGAGGCCGAGGGCCGCGCCCAGGATGATTTCGCCCACGATCTGAAAACCCATGCGCCCGGTTGTTCAGTGACCGAACAGACCGATGGCTGGGTCTGCTATGAAATCACCTCGGGGCGCGGCGCGGCGCCGATCCACGATCTGCTGGCCAAACTGGTGAATATTGACGCGGCGGATTTCGGTCCGGGCCGGGCGACGCGCACGGGGTTGGAACATATGTCGGTTTTCGTTATTCGCCGTGCCCAGGACCGGCTGGCCATTTTGGGGATGCGTTCCTCGGCCGGGTCGTTGTGGCATGCGGTCGAAACGGCGGCCGAACGGGTGGAAGGGGTTTTGAAATGACGGCGACGATCATCGACGGCAAGGCATTCGCGGCGGGTATCCGGGTGCGGGTCGCGGAACATGTGGTGCGGCTGCGCGATCAAGGGATCACTCCGGGTCTGGCGGTGGTGCTGGTGGGCGAAGATCCGGCCTCGGCGGTCTATGTGCGCAACAAGGGCAAGCAGACCGTCGAAGTCGGGATGAACAGCTATGAACACAAGTTGTCGGCTGACACCTCCGAGGCCGATCTGCTGGCGCTGATCGCATCGCTGAATGCCGATCCGGCGGTGCATGGCATCTTGGTGCAATTGCCGCTGCCGGGGCATCTGAACGCCGATCTGGTGATCAATGCCATCGACCCGGCCAAGGATGTCGACGGGTTCCATATCTCGAACGTCGGGTTGTTGGGCACCGGGCAAAAGGCGATGGTGCCCTGCACGCCGCTGGGGTGCCTGATGATGCTGCGCGATCATCTGGGCAACCTGTCGGGGCTGAATGCGGTCGTGGTGGGGCGCTCGAACATCGTGGGCAAACCGATGGCGCAACTGCTGTTGGGGGATAGCTGCACGGTGACCATCGCGCATTCGCGTACCCGCGATCTGGCGGCCGTTTGCCGCGGGGCGGATATCTTGGTGGCTGCGGTGGGCCGCCCCGAGATGATCCCCGGCGACTGGGTCAAGCCTGGCGCGACGGTGATCGACGTCGGTATCAACCGCATTGAACGTGACGGCAAAACCAGGCTGGTGGGCGATGTCGATTTCGCCAGCGCCGTGCAGGTGGCGGGGGCAATCACCCCGGTGCCGGGTGGCGTCGGCCCGATGACCATCGCCTGTCTGCTGGCGAATACGGTGACGGCCTGCTGCCGGGCGAATGGCCTGGCAGAACCCGAAGGCTTGACCGCCTGATATTTGAAACCGCGTTCTGAACGCATCAACCGGCCTTGGCCGGATCTATAAACATATTCCGACGGGAGAGACTTGATGACGAAATACTGCCTGACCGTTACGTGCCCCACGAAGCGTGGGATTGTTGCTGCGATCTCGACGTATCTTGCGGGGAAGGGGTGCAACATCACCGACAGCTCGCAGTTTGATGACACGGTCACGGGCCGTTTCTTCATGCGGGTCAGCTTTGCCTCGGAAGAGGGCCTTGGGCTGGCGGAGCTGGAAAAGGATTTCGGCGCCACGGCGAAAGGGCTGGGGATGGTGGCGAAATTCCACGATGAGGCCACCAAGATGAAGGTGGTGATCATGGTGTCGCGGTTCGGGCATTGCCTGAACGACCTGCTATATCGGTGGCGGATCGGGGCGCTGCCGATTGATATCGTTGCGGTGATCTCGAACCACATGGATTATCAAAAGGTGGTGGTGAACCACGACATCCCCTATTACTGCATCAAGGTTACCAAGGAAAACAAGGCGGTAGCCGAGGCTGAACAGATGCGTGTGGTGCGCGACACCGGGGCCGAGCTGATCGTTCTGGCGCGCTACATGCAGGTTCTGTCGAATGAGATGTGCACCGAAATGTCGGGGCGGATCATCAACATCCACCACTCGTTCCTGCCGTCGTTCAAGGGCGCGAACCCGTA
>DASWPI010000066.1:0-3744 GCA_036398515.1 Paenirhodobacter sp. | reverse complement strand
CCCGATGACGCGCCAAAATCACCTCTGAAGATTCCTCTTGCCCTAAGGGCCGTTACACATGCTGCACATTACGTGATCAAAGCAGCCGCACCAAACCGCGACAGGGCCACGCGCAATACGCGCAAGTTGAAGAACCCGCAGGAGGCCTATGGTGAGGCCCTGTCGGAGCTGCGTGCTCGAAAAATACCAAGCCTTGCTGGATGAGCCATTGGCGCGCCATCAGTCCGAACCCAATGGCGCAAGCGGATGACAAATGATCCTGAGCATCCGGCAGGGCCTTCTCATGGAGAAAATTTCGGTGCCGCCAACCAGCTTTGCACGTGGCTTGGTGTACTGCGGCAGGCGGCCCATTACCGTCCAAGCGCGGCGGCTCATAAGGTCGATCCGCGTTTCGTCAACCGGTCAAGGCCATTCAGAAACAGATCCTAGGGATCGATTTCCCGCCACAACCATCGTTCGGCTACAAGACCGTTGCCTTGACTTCCCGACGTCGACACGACCCAGGTGCGGCGGGTCTTTCAGATCAGAGGCTGGCGCATTCGTCGGGAAAACGATCTCCCTGACCCTCCTCATACGCGATCGGCCAATCGGTGACGGAGACGTACAGGGTCTGCGAGGCGGATAACGGGACCACGCTTGCACTCGTCATCGATTGCCACAGCCCCGAGTTACTCGCTCGACACCTGTCGCAATCGGGCAACCTCACGTCAGCCAGCAGCGCTTTGGAGCACACCCAGATCAACAGGTTCGCCACCTTGTGCCAGGTCGCCAAGGAATTCCTGCTAGGGTCGGACATTGGGCCTGTTTACCAGTTGCAAGTTCCCGGCCCTGGTCCGCAGTTGCGGGCCAGCACCCCACATCCCCCGCGAGCCAGCATGGCGTGGTCGAGCCCATGATACGCACGCCGAAAGCGCGAGGCATGTTCGAGGGCACGCAACACGCACCGGCGGCGACCGGATCCGCATCTACAACAACCAGCGCCCGCATCGGGCACTGAACATACGCACCCCAGCCGAGGCATTCACCTGAGCAGATTCAGATGGTCCGGTACACCGGAATAATCGCCTTCAGCTCCGATCCGATCATGGCACAGTCGACAGAGATGCCGCGCATCAAATCAAGGATACCCAAACCGCCGCAAGGCGCAGAGATGCCACCGGGCGTGTCCGACCAGCGCACCGAAATGGATGGCTCAATCTCCCAGCAGGAAATTCCCGCGCGGCGTACTGTCCGGGCCCGCCAGCGCCTCGGCCTCGTCCTTTAGATTGACGCCGGTCAATTTGCGTCGACGCGCCTCCGTCATCAGGAACAGCAGCTTATGGGCGGCGGCCTGATAGGACAGGCCTGCCGCGCGAACATTGGAAATGCAGTTGCGCGCCTCGTCCGTCAGGCCGGGCCGGGGTGCCCAAGTCAGATAGATCCCCATGCTGTCGGGCGAGGACAGCCCCGGCCGTTCACCGATCAGCACCACCACCAACGCCGCCGAAAGCCCGGCGCCGATCTCGTCGCCGATCGCCACCCGCGCCTGCGTCACCACCGGCACCGGCCCCACCGTCCAGCCAGACGCCCGCAGCATCGGCAAGATCACCCCGATGAACCGCACAGCATTTTCCGAAATCGCCAGCGCCGACAGCCCATCGGCAACCACGAACACCACATCGCTCGGCGTATCCTCGCGCGCGGCCAGCGTCAGGCGCGCCGCATCGGATAATCTGCGCCCCAGATCCGGGCGTTGCAGGTAAATCGCCCGGGTTTCGGCGGCCGAGGCCAGGGCGAAACTATCCACCCCCAGATCCTCCAACCCACGTTGCACCGCCGCCACATCCAGCGCCAGATGCACCGCCTTGCGTGCCCGCGCATGGGAAAGCTGAAATGCCAGATGCGGCGCGGTGGGCAAGCTGATCCCTGCCCGGCCAAGCGCGATCCGCGCGGGCGTCAGTGCCCGCAGCCGCGCCCAGCCATTCGGGGTTGTGGGATCGGCGCTCATGCCGCGCCCTCGATCGCATGGCGAAAGGCGGCGGGCATGCCCTCGGCCAGCAGGCCATCGGCCGAGAAAATGCCGATCCGGCGCAGCCAGTCTTCGAATTCCGGCGCCGGGCGGCGGCCCAGAACCTTGCGCAGATACAGGGCGTCGTGGAACGAGGTGGTCTGATAGTTCAGCATCACGTCATCCGACCCCGGAATTCCCATGATGAAGTTGATCCCAGCAACGCCCAGTAGCGTCAGCAGATCATCCATGTCGTTCTGATCGGCCTCGGCATGGTTGGTATAGCAGATGTCGCAACCCATCGGCACGCCCAGCAGCTTGCCGCAGAAATGATCCTCCAGCCCGGCGCGGATGATCTGCTTGCCATCATACAGATATTCCGGCCCGATAAAGCCCACGACGGTATTCACCAGCAAGGGTTTCAGATGCCGCGCCACGGCATAGGCGCGTGCCTCCAGCGTTTGCTGATCGCAGCCATGATGGGCGTTGGCCGACAAGGCCGACCCCTGCCCGGTTTCGCAATACATCACATTGTCGCCCACAGTACCGCGGTTCAGCGACAGCCCGGCCTCGCGGCCCTCGTCCAGCACTTTCAGATCGACACCAAAGGACCGGTTCGCGGCCTCGGTCCCGGCGATGGACTGGAATACCAGATCCACCGGCGCGCCACGTTCGACAAGCGCGATAGTATTGGTCACATGGGTCAGCACGCAGGACTGAGTGGGAATGTCATAGCGGCGGATCACCTCGTCCAGCATATGCAACAAGGTTTCCGTGCCCGGCAGGCTGTCGGTGGCGGGATTGATGCCGATCACCGCATCGCCATTGCCATACATCAGCCCATCCAGGATCGAGGCCGCAATCCCCGCCGGATCATCGGTCGGATGGTTCGGCTGCAACCGCGTCGACAGCCGTCCCGCCAGCCCGAGGGTGTTGCGGAACTTCGTCACCACCCGGCATTTCGACGCGATCAGGATCAGGTCCTGATTGCGGCAGATTTTTGAGACCGCCGCCACCATTTCCGGCGTCAGCCCCGGCGCCAGCGCCGTCAGCGTTTCCGCCGTCGCCAGATCCGACAGCAGCCAGTCGCGAAAACCGCCCACCGTCAGATGCGCCACGGCACGAAAGGCGCGCGCGTCATGGGTGTCGATCACCAGCCGCGTCACTTCGTCGATTTCATAGGGAATGATCGCCTCGGTCAGGAACACCGACAGCGGCAGATCGGCCAGCGCCATCTGCGCAGCGACGCGTTCCTCGGCATCGACGGCCGCCAGACCGGCGAGTTGATCGCCCGATCGCTCCGGGCTCGCCTTGGCCAAAAGCCCGGCGAGACAGGCAAAGGCATAGCGTTGCCCCGCCACGACATGAGAATAGACCGACATCGCGCCCCTGTTCGCTGCCCGGTCCGGCCGGGCCTGCGATATTTTCCCTGATCGCGGCGGCAATCGCCATCCGTTTCCGGCGATCATGCGGTGCGGCAGGTCAAACCCCGCCGCACCGGAGACCGGATGATGCAAAAACAGGCACTTTCGCCGCTGGTGCGGGGCGGATCATTCGCGGTTCAGCGCCACCACCGGATCCAGTTTCGCCGCCGAACGCGCCGGCAAAAACCCGAAGGTAATCCCGATCAGCGTCGAGGACAGGAACGCCACCGCGATCGCCAGCGGAGAAAACACCAGTCGCGTATCGGCCGCCAGCGAGGTGATCAGTGTCCCGGCCCCAAGCGCGGTGACGATCCCCAGAATGCCGCCGACGAG
>DASWPI010000065.1:0-36206 GCA_036398515.1 Paenirhodobacter sp. | reverse complement strand
GCGCAGGGGCGGCAGGCGATCCTGTCTTTCGGCCCATTCCCGCTCGCTCAGGATCAGGTTCACCAGCCGCCCCGGCGCCGCATTGCCCCAGCCGCGCTGGCTGCCGACCAGCCCGAAAGAGGCGTTCTCGGTGGTGGCGTCATAGACCATGCCTGGCACGCCGATCAGCGTTCCGAGCCGTCGGGCCCAGTGGCTCTTGCCGATCCCGGCCGGGCTGTCGAGCTGGACCAGCGGCAGCCGCAACCCCACATCGCCGCGCTAGACCGAGCGGTGCATCGCATGCAATACCGTTTTGGTCGGGCGGCCCATCCAGGGAAATTCCGCATGCAGCGCCGCGGCCAACTCGTCGGCCCGGTGTTCGTTCGGGATGCCGATCAGATTGACCCCGTCGCGCAGGAGCATGATCCGCTTCCGATCCTCAGTCTTCATTTCGGTCTTCATTCGCGACAGGGGCGATTTCTCAGCCCGACGCTCGACGATCCTTGCCGCGCGTTCACGCAGGCGCCTGCTCTTCGCATACGGCAGCTCGATGCTCTCCAGCAGCATCCTGTGTTCAACCTCATCAATAGTTCCATCGGCGTTCAGGGACGGTTCCATGCCGATCTTCGGGGCAATCAGATCGGCAAGATGGAGCTGCAAGCGATTCTCGATCGCGCTGGCGAAGATGTTTGCTTCCGGGAAAGGAAACAAGGCGAAGGGAGTGCGGGTCATGAGTAAGCTCCATTCGACAAGGGGCCTGCGGCCGGGAAATACCCGCCCGCGCAAGGCAGTGGTGGTGACGGTTGTCAGGTGCGGGTGAAGATCAGGATCGTCACTGGTCCGCGCTTCCGCAGCGAGACGGCGGATCTCGTCCGCATGGGCGACAAGAGTGGCGGCCAGAACATCGGGGTCTGTCACCGGCAGAAAGCCGCGAGGACAGGGGAACGCGCCGTTATCAAGGATGAGCGGCCGCCCGAGCCGATACCAGCGGCTGAGCGTCCGCGCCCAGCCCGCCCTAGCGTCGATCCCGAACAGCTGCGACGTGACGATGCCGCTGTTGCGCAAGTGGGTGCCCGGTCACGTCACCCGATAGCACGATCCGGCCGATGAATTCCCGCATCGCGATCCAGCGGTCAAGATACGGGGCGTTGCTAAGGTCAACGGCACTGGGGCCCGCCTCGATCAGGGCGATGACGGGGAAATGAACGGCGACCGGGTCGCGCAAATATTCAGGAGCATCAATGTACTCCCTGGATGCAGGCAATATGGATAGGTGCCGTGGCAAGGCATGTCTGGCGTATGCGGATTGGAACCGGAAGGATGCTTCCGGTCGTCGGGCCGGTCAGAGGAACGATGGTTTGCGCACGGCGATGATCGTGACGGCGTGCCAATCCATCCCCTTGCGGACATCGAGCGGCCGGGTGGCAAGGAAGATGCGAAAACTCCCGGCAGGCGCGATCATCTATCTGGCGGCCCTCGCGGCGCGCAGGATCGCGGTCAGGTGGGCGACAGCTCGACGTCGCCCAGATGGATGGAGCAGTGATCCACGGTCCCGGTGGGTGCGGCCGCATCGCCTGCCAGAACCTCTACGAACTCCAGGGCGCCTTTCCGGGCCCTCGGCCTGCTTCGCCCATTGCGCTACGAGGGGTTCATTCGCCGATATCTCACGGGCGATCGCCGAGATCGTCTCGCCGCCACACACCCGTTCCACAGCCCGGACCTTGACTTCATCAGGCCATTGGTCCTTCCAGTCCCCCAGACCATGTGGCCCGAGCCCGCCTCTTCTTCGAAACTTCCGTCTCACCGATAGCTCGAGCAAAAATGTGGCAGCCCCCCTTAGATCATTGAAACACGCAGTGTTTGCACCCCTTACCGCCGTTCTATGCGCGCTATTGGGTCCGAACCAATGAGGCCTCAAGGCGTGCGCCAGTTCGTCGTCTATGTGCGGATTGGATCAGGTTTGGTCATCGATGAGAAAAAAGGCTAGCATTACGCTTCGCGATCAGTTGGGCTGCCAGCCCACCGATTTCATGAACGCACATGCATTCACAAGCTGGCTCTCCACAGCGGCGTTATGCGCTAAGTATACCCCCGCTTAAGCGCTGGCTTGCGGGGCCAGAGCGATTAAACATCAAACCGATTCAGCAGATGCCGGGGCTTATAAAACAGGCCCCCCTCGCAGGGCCGCCCGTCGCGTTACGCGTTGCCGGATCGCCTCGATATCGGTTTCGGGCGTCGCGGCGAACAGTTGACGGGTGTAGGGGTGCTGCGGGTTGGCGAAGATATCGGCTCGGCTGCCTTGCTCCACCACCTCGCCCTTGTGCATCACCATCACATCATTGGCGATGTAGCGGATCACCGACAGGTCATGGCTGATGAAAACATAGGTCAGGCCGAATTCCTCTTGCAGATCCGCAAGCAGATTCAGCACCTGTGCCTGCACCGACAGATCCAGCGCGGAGACCGGTTCATCCAGCACCAACAACGCCGGGTTCAGCATCAAGGCCCGTGCAATGGCGATCCGTTGCCGCTGACCGCCCGAGAACATATGCGGGTAGCGGTTGAAATGCTCGGGCGTCAGCCCGACCTTGACCAGCATCGCCTCGGCCCGTGCCCGGCGTTCATCGGCAGGCAGCTTGCTGTTCAACAGCAAGGGTTCCATCAGCACATCGCCCACTTTTTGACGCGGGTTCAAACTGCCATAGGGGTTTTGGAACACCATCTGCACCTTGGCGCGCAGAACATGATCCGGTCGTTTACGCAAGATATCAACTTCTTGACCGTCGATCTTCAGTGTTCCGCCGGATTGGTGGTCGATCAAGGCCACAATCCGCGCCAGCGTCGACTTCCCAGAACCGGATTCCCCGACAATGGCCAGCGTCTTGCCCTTTTCCACCGCAAAAGACGCACCATTGACCGCACGCACCGATTTAGCGCCGCCCAAAAATCCACCCGCAACATGGTAATCCTGCGTCAGATCAATGCCTTCGACGACATAATTCATTTAACACCCTCCGCCCCGAAGAAATCCGACACCGTGGGCAGACGATCCCCCGTGGCATTTTCCGGCAAAGCCGCCAGCAGCGCGCGGGTATAGGGGTGCTGCGGGGCCTCGAACAGGCTCAGCACATCGGCATCTTCCATCTTGTGGCCCTTGTATTGCACGATCACCCGGTCAGCGGTCTCGGCGACCACGCCCATGTCATGGGTGATCAGGATCAGCGCCATACCGTGGCGTTCCTGCAAATCCATCAGCAGATCCAGGATCTGCTTCTGGATCGTCACATCCAGCGCGGTGGTGGGTTCATCCGCGATCAGCAGGCGCGGGTTGGTGGCGATGGCCATCGCGATCATCACGCGCTGACATTGCCCGCCCGACATCTGATGCGGATAGGCGTGGATTTTCACCTGCGGCTCCGGGATGCCGACCTGGGTGAACAACTCAATCGCGCGTGCCCGCGCGGCATGGCGCGACAGACCCATATTCAACCGCAGCACCTCTTCGATCTGGAACCCGACGGTAAACGAGGGGTTCAACGACGCGATGGGTTCCTGAAAGATCATGGTGATTTCACGACCGATGATCCGGCGCCGTTCGGCGGCGGTCATATGCAGCAGGTCGTGGCCGTCAAACATCATCTCATCGGCGGTCACCGTGGCGGTCTCGGCCAACAGCCCCATCACCGCCAGCATCGACACCGATTTACCGGACCCGGATTCGCCGACAATCGCCAGCACCTCACGCGCATCGACCGCGGCATCGATGCCGTCCACGGCGGTGAAACTGCCGATGGCGGTAGCGAATTTGACCGTCAGATTGCGGATCGTCAGCAATGCCATGACTCAGCCCTTCTTCAATTTCGGGTCGAGCGCATCACGCAACCCATCGCCCATCAGGTTGATCGCCAGCACCGATATCAGAATGGCCAGCCCCGGGAATGTAACCACCCACCACGCCCGCAAGATGAACTCGCGCGCTTCGGCCAGCATCGTACCCCATTCGGACGCCGGCGGCTGCGCCCCCATCCCCAGAAAACCCAGGGCGGCCGCATCCAGAATGGCGGACGAAAATGACAAGGTTGCCTGCACGATCAGCGGCGCCAGACAGTTCGGCAAGATGGTGCGGAACATCAGCCGCATATTGCCCGCCCCGGCGACGCGCGCGGCGGTGACATATTCGCGGGCTTTCTCGCCCATCACGGCGGCACGGGTCAACCGGGCGAAATGCGGCTGATAGACGATGGCGATGGCGATCATCGCATTCAGCAGCCCCGGCCCCAGAACCGCCACCAGCACCAATGCCAGCAGCAGTGACGGAAACGCCAGGATCACATCCATGACCCGCATGATCACCGTATCGACCCAGCCACCGAAGAACCCCGCCAGCGTGCCGATCAAGATGCCACCGATCACCGCGATGGACACAACGACAATGCCGATGAACAGCGAATATTGCGCCCCGTGGATCAACCGCGACAGCATATCGCGCCCGACCGCATCGGTGCCCAGCAGATAGGCGGCACGACCGCCCTCCTGCCACACCGGCGGCACCAGCAGCGCGTCACGGTATTGCATCGTCGGATCATGCGGCGCGACCACCGAGGCGAACACCGCCGCAAAGACAAGAAGCACGAAGACCACCAGCCCGGCCACCGCGCCGCGGTTCTGTTTGAAGTGATACCAGAAATCGGCGATCATCCGGCGCCGGATCGCCGCATCGGACAGTTTGACAGCGGTCTGGGTCATTTGTGGCGGATCCTCGGGTTGATGAGGCCATAGGTCAGATCGACGATCAGGTTCACGATCATCACGATCGCGGCGATCAGCAGCAGCCCCGATTGCACCACCGGGTAATCACGCCGTGCGATCGAATCGATCATCCACTTCCCGATGCCGGGCCAGCTGAAGATCGTCTCGGTCAGGATCGCCCCGGCCATCAGCACGCCAACCTGCAATCCGATGGTGGTGATCACCGGGATCATCGCGTTGCGCAAGGCATGCACCATGACCACACGGCCGCTGGACATGCCTTTGGCGCGGGCGGTGCGGACATAATCCTCGCCCATCACTTCCAGCATGGCGGAGCGGGTCTGGCGCGCGATCACCGCCAGCGGAATGGTGGCCAGCACCACCGACGGCAGGATCAGATGCGAGAAGGCCGAGGAAAATGCGCCCTTCTGCCCCGACAGCAGGCTGTCGATCAGCATGAAACCGGTCACCGGGGGGAAGAAATACATCAGGCTTATGCGGCCCGATACCGGGGTCCATTGCAGGATGCCGGAAAAGAAGATGATCAGCAGCAAGCCCCACCAGAAGATCGGCATCGAAAAGCCGACCAGCGCCGCCGTCATCGAGACCTGATCGAACCACGATCCGCGCCGCACCGCCGCCAGCACGCCCACCGGAACACCGATCAGCGTGGCCAGAATGATGGCAACAATCGCCAACTCCACCGTGGCGGGAAACAGCACCAGAAATTCCGTCAGAACCGGTTTTTTCGTCACCAGCGAATTGCCCAGATCGCCGTGCAGCAGACGCATCAGAAAATCAAAATACTGCGCCAGAAACGGTTTGTCATAGCCCAGCTGATGTGAAAGCTCGGCGTGGCGTTCGGGCGACAGGCCGCGCTCACCCGCCATCAGCAGGACCGGATCGCCCGGCAACACCCGAACGAAGCCAAAGGCCACAAAGGTGATGCCCAGAAACGTCGGGACCAAATACAACAGCTTGGTCAGAAGAAATCGGATCATTCATATATCCCCAACGGGCGCGCAAAAGGTTGCCCCCTGCGCGCCCGCCCGATTGTCATCGTTGATTATTCGGTGATGTCGACGTTTTCAAAGGTGAAGTCACCCAGCGGGCTCATGGTGAAGCCGGTGACGTTCTTGCGCATCGGCACGAACTGGGTGGAATGGGCCAGCGTGTCCCACGGTGCCTGATCCTTGAAGATCACCTGCGCCTGCTCATACAGGCTGGTGCGTTCGGCCACGTCCGAGGTCTGCTTGGCCTTGGCCAGGATGTCCGAGAACTCCTTGTTGCACCAAAACGCGCGGTTCGCGCCGCCCGGCTGGGCGCTGGCACATGACAGCAGCACCGACAGGAAGTTGTCCGGGTCCCCATTGTCACCGGTCCACCCCAGGATAACGGCGCCCTTGCGATCCGCCTCCATGGATTTCTTCAGATATTCGCCCCATTCGTAAGAGACGATCTCGACCTTGACGCCGACTTTGGCCAGATCCGACTGCATCAGTTCGGCGGTGCGTCGCGCGTTAGGCATATAGGGGCGCTGCACCGGCATCGCCCAGATTTCCATCGACAGATCCTTGACGCCCGCATCGGCCAGCATCTTCTTGGCCGCTTCGGGATCGTAGGCGTCATCCTGGACCGCGTCGTTATAGGACCACATGGTCGGCGGGATCGGGTTCTTGGCGACCTGGCCTGCGCCCTGGAAGACGGCATCAATGATGGCGTCCTTGTTGATCGCCTTGTTCAGCGCCTTGCGCACCTCGGGCTTGTCGAAAGGCGCGACGGTGGTGTTATAGGCCATATAGGCGACGTTCAGGCCGGGCATTTCATCCAGCTTGAGGTTCGGATCGGCCTTGATGGTGGCAAGGTCGGCTGGCGCCGGATAGGGCATCAGCTGGCATTCATTCGCCTTCAGCTTTTGCAAACGCACCGCCGCATCGGGGGTGATGGCGAAAATCAGATCGTCGATCTTGGGCGCATTGCCCCAGTAGTCGGCGTTCTTCTGGTAACGGATCACCGCATCTTTCTGATAGGCGACGAATTTGAACGGACCGGTGCCGATGGGCTTGTTGTTGAAGTCTTCCTTGGTGCCCGCCTTGGCCAGGGCATCGGCGTATTCCTTGGACACGATCGACATGAACGGCATGGCCAGATTGGCGATGAACGGCGCCTCGGAATGGGTCAGGGTCACCTTGACCGTCAGATCATCGACCTTCTCGATCGACTTCACCAGCGAGGGCATGTCCATCGCGGTATAATATTCATAGGTGATGCCGGGGATATATTCATGCCACGGATCGGCGGCATCGCCCTGACGGGTGAAGCTGAACACGATGTCATCGGCGGTCACGTCGCGCGTGGGCGTGAACACGTCATTCGATTGCCACTTCACGCCCTTGCGCAGGTGGAAGGTATAGACGGTGCCGTCTTCCGACACATCCCAGCTTTCGGCCAGCGCGGGTTCGACCGTGGTGGTGCCCGCCTTGAACTCGACCAACCCGTTGAACACCGGATGCGCCGAGGCGTCAAAGGTGCCGCCAGCGGTGTAGGGCGCCGGGTCAAAACCCTCGGGCGAGGCCTCGGAGCAATAGACGAAGGTCTTTGCCGCCAAAGGCGCCGCCGCGCTCAGCGCCAGAGCCGAGGCCGTGAACAGGCTACGGGTCAGGAGTTTCATCAGATATCCTTTCACTCACTGTTGTAGGGATCGTGCCGCCCGAAAACTGACGGTCTTGCGGAATACGCGACACGATTTTGACTCGTTGGTCAATGGATCAATGTGCCGTTTCCCACATTTCTGTGATCGCATTCAAGGACCAAACGGCGCCCCTGTAAAGCCCCCTCAGAACGGCGTCACCGGGCTGGTCGCGGGCGGGCAAAACCAGTGCGGGCCATCGTCGCCCATCCAGACGATATCCTCCAGCCGCACACCGCATTCGCCATAGACACACAGCATGGGTTCGATCGAGAAGACCATGCCCGCCTGCAAGGGCGTGGCATTGCCGCGCAGCATGAACGGATCTTCGTGGATATCCAGCCCCAGCCCGTGACCGGTGCGATGCGGCAGACCGGGCACGGCGTAATCGGGGCCAAAGCCCTCGGCCGTCAGGACCCCGCGCGCAGCCGCATCGACCGCCTCGCATGGTGCGCCCGGTTTTGCCGCGGCGAACCCGGCCAGATGCGCGCGCCGCTCACAATCCCATAGATAGATTTGGCGTTCAGTCGGGGTGCCGAACACATAACTGCGTGTGATATCAGACCGATAGCCGTGTAAAATACCGCCCAGATCAATCAGCACCATGTCACCATCGCGCAGGGTCTGGCCGCCGGGCTTGCCATGCGGATAGGCGGTTGCCTCGCCGAATTGCGCCGCGACGAACAGCGGCTCCAACCCCAGCCGCCGATGCGCAGCATCGACAAAGGCGCAAACCTCGGCTGTGGTCACGCCGGGCCGCAGACCTTGCCACACCGCACGCTGCACCTGCCAGCTGGCCTGCATCGCGGTCTGGATGATGGCGATCTCGGCGGGGCTTTTCACCTGTCGCTGGGCCGAGATCAGCGGCGCGGCGGGCACCACCTGCCCCGGCAGCGCCGCCAGGAATTGTGACGCGAATAGAAACGGTGTCGCCGGATCCAGCGCCAGGCCCTGCCCCGGCAGATCCAGCGCCGCGATGCGCTCGGCGATCATCGCGCAGGGGATCTGGTGTTCCTCCCACGGCAGGATATCGCCCGCCAGCCGCAGCATGGTGTTCAGCTTAGGCACCTCGAACTGCGGGCTGACATAGATCGGGGCGCCGCGCACCGGCACGATGGCGCCATGCACCCGTTCCGACGGCCCGATCAACAACCCGGTATAATATCGCAGCGACGATGACGCATCCAGCCACACAGCCTTCAGCCCCTGTGCCGCCATCGCCGCCTGCAACCCGGCGATCCGGGCCATCAGCTCATCATCTGTGATCGGTGTCGCACTGACCGGCTCAAACCGTTCCAGTGCCTGTTCATAGGATGTCATGTCACGCTCCTGCATCCGGCACGTCCATGATTTCCGGGCGCGCCCCATCGCATATTCCACGGGAAAGCCATTGCGATTGCGGGACTTTTGCCGCAAACCGGGGCAACGCCCGCAACCCGGTTTGTTTACCCCATCGCAGGAGGGATTACCATGCGCCGCCCGCCGCTTGTGATCAGTATTCAAAGCCAGGTCGTCCTGGGGCATGTCGGCAATTCCGCCGCCGTTTTTCCGTTGCAGGCGGCGGGACTGGAGGTGGCGCAGATCCCGACGCTGCTGTTTTCCAACACGCCGTTCTATCCCACGCTGCGCGGGCGCGCGCTGCCGCCCGATCTGTTCGCCGATCTGCTGCTGGGCGCCGAGGAACGCGGCCTGCCCGAACGCGCGGCCTTCATCGTGACGGGGTATATCGGATCGCTGCCCATCGCGCGGCAGATCGCCGATTTCGTCCGCCGCGCCAAGGCCGCCAATCCGCGGCTGATCTATCTGTGCGATCCGGTGATGGGCGATACCGGGCCGGGCCTGTATGTGCCGTCCGAAATCGCCTCGGTGATCCGCAACGACCTGCTGCCGATGGCCGATATCGCCACGCCGAACCCGTTTGAACTGTCCTGGCTGACCGATAGCGCCCCGATCAGCACCCTGGCCGATGTCCCCCATGTGGGGGAGCGGCTGGGCCTGCGCAAAGATGCCTATCTGGTGGCAACCGGCTGCGCCCTGCACGAAACCGCGCCCGGTATGATTGAAACCGTGGTACTGGGGCCGGATGGGCTGAGCCGCCATCCGGTGCGCAAGCTGCCGATCGCGATTTCGGGCACAGGTGATCTGTTTGCCGCATTGATCATTGCGGGGCTGAGCACGGGACTGTCGTTATCGGCCGCCGTCGATGCCGCACAGATCCAGATGTCCCGCGCAATCAGCCGCGCCCAGGAACTTGGCGCCGCCGAGGTCGTTCTGTCCGACCCCGACTTCCGCCGCACCTTGGCCGAACTGCAACCCCGGTCATACGACTGACGCATTGCAAAAGCGACCACCGGGTCCCGACGGACGAACCACCGGGACCCGCAAGGCCATGACTCAGGCACGCCCCAGTTTTTGCAACCGCGCGGCCCGCAACTGCGCGAAGTCATCGCCCGCGTGATAGCTGGACCGTGTCAGCGGCGTCGCAGACACCATCAGGAACCCTTTGCCATAGGCCGCGCGTTCATATTCCTTGAACTCATCCGGGGTCACGAACCGATCGACCCGATGATGCTTCGGTGTCGGTTGCAGATATTGCCCGATGGTCAGAAAGTCGATGTCGGCGGCGCGCATGTCATCCATCACCTGCTTGACCTGCATCGCGGTTTCCCCCAGCCCCACCATGATCCCCGATTTGGTGAACATGGTCGGGTCCAGTTCCTTGACCCGCTGCAACAGCCGCAGGGAATGGAAATAACGCGCGCCGGGGCGCACCTCGGGGTATAGACCCGGCACGGTTTCCAGATTGTGGTTGAACACATCGGGCCGGGCCTCGACCACGGTTTCCAGCACACCGGGTTCGCATTTCAGGAAATCCGGGGTCAGGATTTCGATGGTGGTATCGGGGGCGCGGTGACGCACGGCGCGGATGGTCTGGGCGAAATGCTCGGCCCCGCCATCCTTCAGATCATCGCGGTCGACCGAGGTGATCACCACATGTTTCAGCCCCAGCGTCTGCACCGCATGCGCCACGCGGCCCGGTTCAAACACATCCAGCGCATCGGGCCGCCCCGTCGCCACGTTGCAGAATGAACAGCCACGGGTGCAGATTTCGCCCATGATCATCATCGTCGCATGGCCCTGTGACCAGCACTCGCCGACGTTCGGGCACCCTGCCTCTTCACACACCGTAACCAGGCGATTCTTCTTCAGAATCTCGCGGGTATCCTTGTAGCCCTGCGATGTCGGGGCCTTGACACGGATCCAGTCGGGCTTCTTTGGCTGGGCCTGATCGGGCTTGTGGGCCTTCTCGGGATGGCGTTGATCCGGGATCTTCAGTTCGCGCAAGGGATTTTCCCCCTTTTCCTAAGGTCGCCACATAGATAATGCGAAAGTGGCCCGATACGCAATGCGGGCGTGCATCGTAACAGAGGACCGCAGCCCGCCTGCGGCTATTTGGCTATGAAAAAAATGATTGCTGAGGTCCTTGGGACCTTCTTCCTGGTATTTTTTGGTGTTGGAACCGCGGTCATGACCGGCGCGGAATTCGGCCTGCTGCCGATTGCCGTCGCCTTCGGTCTATCGATTGTCGCCGCGGCCTATGGGCTGGGCGCAATTTCGGGCGCGCACCTGAACCCGGCGGTATCGCTGGGCGTGCTGTGCGCGGGCCGGATGTCGGCCGCTGAATTCGTTCAATACGTGATCGCCCAGGTGATCGGCGCCATTCTTGGCGCGCTGGTCATCTATCTGATCGCCACGGGTCGCGCGGATTACTCTGTCGCCACCAACGGCCTTGGGCAAAACGGCTTTGGCCCCGGCTACGGCGGCGGCTACGGTCTGGGCGCGGCGCTGATCTTTGAGGTCGTCGCGACCTTCATCTTCGTCACCGTGATTCTGGGCGTGACGGGCAAGGGCGCCCCTGCGGGCTTCGCCGGTCTGGCCATCGGCCTGACGCTGACGGCGGTCCACCTGGTGGGGATCAATGTCACCGGCACGTCGGTCAATCCGGCGCGCTCGATCGGGCCGGCACTGTTTGTCGGCGGCACCGCGATTTCGCAATTGTGGGTGTTCATTGTCGCGCCGCTGGTTGGCGGGGCACTGGCCGGTATCGTCAACGCAGCCGGTCTGACCCGCGCGGATGCCTGATCCAGAATATATCTGAACATGAACGGGGCGGCGGAAACGCCGCCCCTTTTCAAATCTGGCCGCGCAGATCCTGCAATATCCGATGCCCCGCCGCCGCCAACACCTGCACCAGCGGCGCAAACCAGCGTTCGGCATCGGCACTGTCACGACGGCGCACCAGCCGGACATGCCGCGCGGGTTCGTGCGCAAACCGCGCCAGCGCCATTGAGGGCGTCGCGCGACGTTCCATTCCGGCTGCGATTTCCGGCACCAGCGTAAGCCCCAGTCCCTGCCCCACCAGCCCGCACAGCGTCGTCAGTGACGAGGCCCCCAGATCCACCGATTGCGCCTGCCGCGTCAGCCCGCACAGCGCCAGGGCCTGATCGGCCAGACAATGCCCCTCGTCCAGCAACAGTAATTCACCCGGATCCAGCGCATCGGGCGCCAACCCGCGATTGTGCGCGATCACCGATGCGGTGCCCGCCAGCAGGAACCGATCCTCGAACAGCTCCGCCCCCTCATAGCCCGGCTGCGGCGTGGCGATGATCGCGGCGTCTATCCGCCCCGCATCCAGTTCCGACAGCAGAGTCTCGGTGCGTGCCTCGCGCAGTCGCAGCCCCGCCGCCACCGCCCGTAACTGCGGCAGCGCAACGGGAATCAGATAGGGCGCGATGGTCGGAATGACCCCCAGATTCAGCCGCCCTTGTCCCCGGCGGGCCTCGGCCTCCAATGCGCGCAACTCGGCCTCGATCCGCTCGGCACGGTCCAGCACCATCCGCCCCGCCCCGGTCAGCCGGATGCCACGCGGCAGCCGCTCGACCAGCACCAGCCCCAGTTCGGTCTCCAGATCGCGGATCTGAACCGACAGGGCGGGCTGGGTCACGTTAACCACATCGGCCGCACGCGAGAAGGAACCTTCGCGGGCCAAGGCGCGTAGATAGGACAGTTGGCGCAGGGTGATATTCATTATTTTATCTTATAGATTATAGAACTTAATGCAATTTCCTTTTATCGAAAATTTCCCCCATCATCAGCGCGAACGAGAGCCCATGAGGAACCCAGATGGCACCCAGACTGACGACCACCGCAGGCGCACCCGTCGCGTCGAACCAGAACTCGGAAACCGCCGGTGTACGCGGCCCGTTGCTGATGCAAGACTACCAATTGCTGGAAAAACTGGCGCATCAGAACCGCGAGCGCATCCCGGAACGGGTGGTTCACGCCAAAGGATGGGGGGCGTTCGGCACCTTCACCGTGACGGCGGACGTAACCCGCTACACCCGCGCCAGCATTTTTGCGCAGGTGGGCAAGCAAACCGAGATGCTGGCCCGATTCTCGACCGTGGCTGGCGAAATGGGGGCCGCCGATCATGAGCGCGATGTGCGGGGATTCGCGCTGAAATTCTATACCGAGGAAGGCAACTGGGATCTGGTCGGCAACAATACCCCGGTATTTTTCGTCCGTGATCCGCTGAAATTCCCGGATTTCATCCACACGCAGAAACGCCATCCACGCACCAACATGCGCTCGGCCGCCGCGATGTGGGATTTCTGGTCGTTGACCCCCGAATCGCTGCATCAGGTCACCATCCTGATGTCGGATCGCGGCCTGCCGCAGGATCCGACGCGGATGAACGGTTATGGCAGCCATACCTATTCGCTGTGGAACGCGGCCGGTGAGCGATTCTGGGTGAAGTTCCACTGGAAGACCCAGCAGGGCCACGCGTTCCATACCAATGCTCAGGCCGGTGAAATCGTCGGGCGCACCCGCGAAAGCTATCAGGAGGCGCTGTTTGGCATGATCGAGGCGGGCCGCTTCCCGCGCTGGACCTTGCAGATGCAGATCATGCCCGAGGCCGAGGCCGCCGATACCCCCTATGACCCGTTCGATCTGACCAAGGTCTGGCCACATGCCAATTATCCGCCGATCGAGGTGGGCTACATGGAGTTGAACCGCAACGCCGACAATTACTTCCAGCAGATCGAACAGGCGGCGTTCTCGCCCTCGAACAAGGTGCCGGGAATCGGCTACAGCCCGGATAAAATGCTGCAGGCGCGGGTGTTTTCCTACGCCGATGCGCATCGCTACCGGCTGGGCACACATTACGAATCATTGCCGGTCAACCAGCCGAAATGCCCGGTCCATCATTATCACAAGGATGGCCAAATGAACTTCGTGGGGCAGAAGACCGGCGCGGTGGATGCGTTTTACGAACCCAACTCGATGGGCGGCGCGGTTGAAGACCCAACGGTGGCGGAACCCCCGCTGAAGGTCGAGGGCTATGCCGCGCGGCAAGAGCATCAACAACGGATTGACGATTACAGCCAGCCGCGTGACCTGTACGAAAACGTGCTGGGCACCGAGGAGCGCGCCCGCCTGCATGGCAACATCGCCGATGCGATGGCCGGCGTGCCGGAGCATATCCTGGACCGCACCCTGAACGAGTTGCGCAAGATTTCCCCGGCCTATGCCGAGGGCGTTCGCGCCGCCCTGCGCGACCGTACCTAAGCGACATGACCCCCTGAAACAAAGGCCCGGGACATTCCCGGGCCTTTCGTCTCAACCGATCAGCGGCGCCGCGCCGCCATAGGTTTCATCATAGTGCCGCTTCAACCGCATCAACGCGATGCGCAATACGATTTTCCCCGATCGCGCCGACCAGCCCAGCCGCCGTTCCGCAGTCTCCAGCCCTTCCAGAAAACAACAGCAGCGCAGCACCATATCGCCCAGACCCGGTCCCAGATCGCGCAGGGCCACCGCAACCCGTTCCCGCGCGCGTTCCGATCCGCCATGCCCCCCCGCGTTGTCCGGGCGATACTGGCCGCGATCTCCACCGGTCAGAAACCGTTCCCAGTTCTGCGCAACGCGCGGGCCCATCTGCGCCAGCTCAAAATCCTCGCGCAAGCGCTCCCCGGCCGCGACCAGATCCGGCGTCAGAAACGGCGCACCGTTCGAATCCCGGCGCCGTGCCAGCACCCCCAGCGGACTTTCCGCCATATTGGCCCGCACCCGACGCCGCGCCGCGCCCGCCCCGACCTCGCGTTCGCCCCAGTCCCGGTGCTGCTCGCCAAAGGCGTCGGGTTCGTCCCCTGCAACACCGTTCAGCGCCCGTTCCGCCTCGACGCGGCGCCTCAGTGCGGCGCGCCCGATCGATGAGATCTCATAGCTCATCACACGACCGGCATGGCGCAGATGTATCCAGTCCTTCAGCGCCAACGCCTGCGCCGTTTCCCGTTCGGTCACGGCGGTGCGGACCGTGCCGCGCAGAACCACGGCCTTGTCCTGTCCTTCCCCCACCACCAGAACCGCACCGGGTTCCCCAAGACGGCGCAGGATACGGTGCGCCTCCTGTTCCAGACGATCCTCGGCTTCGGTTTGCGCCTGCATACGGATAGCTGCGGTCATATCGGTTTTTTCCTCCGATGGACGTGTCGAAGGGTCAACGGGCACTGCAAGGCCAAGCCGGGAAAGCGCTTCGTCGATCAGCGGATCTTCGCGCCGTTCTTCAACCCTGCGCACCCACCGCAAGACGGTGGACGCATGGCAACCTTCGGCACGGGCCAGTTGCCGAAGGGGAACCCCTTGTTCGACATGGCGCAGATAGATCCGTGTAGTCTCTGGCAACCAGCCGGGCATGTCTGGCCCGACTGAGGCTCTTATCGTCATTCTTTCCCCCAGAATGGCTTGGCGCGGCAGCGACAGATCGCTGACCACTCAACCGTGGGTTGCTTTGGTTACCCGGTCGTTAACATTCCGGGCGAGGGATAGAATTCTTTAAAAAGTCTAAAGATTATGAACCGTTGCGCACGCTACTTCAGGCAGTTTGGCAACACCCGCAGCACTGGGCGCATGATCAGGCAGAGCCGAAAGGAGCCCAAGATGCTTGATCACACAGAATTGTCCCTGCAACTGTGCGCCATCGCCGCACTACGCCGCCCGCGCCTGTTGGTCCGGGCCGCGCGTGCCGGGCAGGTTGACTACAATCGCAACCGTGACCTGCGTGGCCTGATTGATCCCAACCTCTTGTCCCGCCCCGAAACCCTGCTGAACGCCCTACTGGAGAACGACGCGCAACTGGAAGCCGCACGCCAGGCAGGCGCGGTTGAATACAACGTCACGCGCCATGTTGCCGTATTGATTGCCCTGATGGCCGAGGCCCGCGCCTATCATGCGCTTTGTGCCTGATTCCTAACGTGATTTGAACAATGACCCCAGCACGCCACGCACGATCTGCTGGCCTGCCTTGCTGCCCAACTGGCGCGCCAGGCTTTTGCCAAAGACCTCGACAATGGAATCGGACCGCGACGATGCGGTCCTGGTCTGGCGCACCGGTTTGTCGGGCTTGATCGGCTCAAACCGGCGGGCATTGTTGAATTCGCGCAGTTGGGGCTGCGGCTGGGGTGCATCGGCTACCTTGGCGGTACGGGCGGCCAGAATCTCACTGGCTGATTCCCTGTCGACAGGGGTGCCGTATTTGGCACCATAGGATGAGGCCGCAATGATTGCGCCGCGTTCCCCGGGTGTCAGTGGCCCCAGCCGCGATTGCGGTGGCCGGACCAGCGTGCGTTCCACCATCCCCGGGTTACCCTTGGCCTCCAGGAACGAGGTCACGGCCTCGCCGGTCACCACTTCCTTGATCGCCGCTTCGGTGTCAAAGCGCGGATTCGCGCGGTAGTTTTCGGCGGCGCGCTTCAGGTCTTTCTGGTCCTTGGCGGTAAAGGCGCGCAAGGCATGTTGCACCCGATTGCCCAGTTGCCCCAACACGCCATCCGGCACATCGGCCGGATTTTGCGAGATAAAATAGATCCCGACCCCCTTGGACCGGATCAGTCGCGCCACCTGCTCGACCTTGTCGACCAGTGCCTTGGGGGCATCGTCAAACAACAGATGCGCTTCATCGAAAAAGAACACCAGCTTGGGGCGGTCGGCATCGCCCTGCTCGGGCAGTTCCTCAAACAATTCCGACAACAGCCACAACAGGAACGTCGCATAGAGCCGCGGCGAATTCATCAGCTTGTCGGCCGCCAGCAGGTTGATCCGCCCGCGCCCATCCGCCGTCGGCGCCAGCAGATCGGCCAGCGCCAACGCCGGTTCGCCAAAGAACTGCGTCGCCCCCTGATTCTCCAGCACCAGCAACTGGCGCTGAATCGCACCCACGGTCTGCGCAGTGATATTGCCGTAGCGCAGTGACAGCTCCCCGGCGCTTTCCCCCACATAGGTCAGCATTGCCCGCAGATCCGCCATATCAAGCAGAGCCAGCCCCTCACTGTCGGCGAGGTGAAAGGCGATGTTCAACACCCCCTCCTGCGCATCCGTCAGCCCCATAAGACGCGACAACAGCAGCGGCCCCATCTCGGAAATCGTCGTGCGCACCGGGTGGCCCTGTTCGCCAAACACATCCCAGAACGTGACCGGATAGCCCTGATAGGTCAGATCATAGCCGATGGTCTGAGCGCGTTGGGCGAACCCCGCATGCGCCTTGGCCCCGGCATCGCCTGGCATGGCAATGCCCGACAGATCGCCTTTGACATCGGCCATGAACACCGCCACCCCGGCGGTCGAGAAGGCTTCGGCCAGCACCTGCAACGTCACTGTCTTGCCGGTCCCCGTCGCGCCCGCGATCAAGCCATGACGATTGCCGTATTTCAGCAACAGCTCTTGCGGGGTGGCATACCCCTCGCCGCCACCGCCAACGAAAATACCAGCCTCGGTCAGAACGCCCGCCATGCCAGTCTCCTTCGCATGAACCCTGTTTCCGTCATATAGCCGCACGACAGAGACGGAAAGCAAGTCCTGCGGGCGAACGGCTGGCCCCGTGACGGCCATTCCAAGGAACACAAAGCGGCGACGCAGGCAGGGCCGTTTCGGCTGTATCCTATCCGACGATCTGGTTGTGGCCTGTGCCAAAAACCGGCCTGCGGACCACCATCACGCGCGGGCGAATACGCCGCCCGGACCGTTCGTTCCCGTGGCCTTCCACGGCGGATCGACCGTGAAATACGACCGACACGGGAATTGCCCGCCAGCCGCAGGCCCCCGCCCCAATGGCCAACAAGAAAAAACCCTGGGCGCCAGCAGCGAACAGCCGGAACCAGATATCAAATCAGTGATCCAAGAGACGCTGTCCCGCAGAACGAAACCTCAATGCGTCCAGTTTGCCCGACGGTCCGATGCAAAATTTTCGCCATATCCACGGGCACGAATATTGGTTGCACGCTTATGCGGCTCGACAACCGTGTATTCGATGCTGTTTTCGCGGGCATAAGCCTCGGCGGCATCGCGGCTATCGAATTTCAACCGCACCTGCGATTGCATGTCATCCGAGCTGGTCCAGCCCATCAGCGGGTCCAGTTGCCGGGCATCGGCGGGCTGATAATCCAGATACCAAGACCTGGTTTTCGCTTGCCCCGACTGCATCGCGGTGCGGGCAGGCTGGTAGATGCGCGCGCGCATGAGGCATCCTTTCGATGATATCCCTTGGCTCATGATTTTCTAGCCGATCCGGCCATGAATGCAAGTGGCGCACACCGATCCATGCAAGACATTGACCGCAAACCACGAATCCAACATGCCACGGAATAATATCATTGATTTCATTAATGAAAATACTTATTCATCGGCATGCTCCCGATGCAAAAGATCCTGAAACTGATTGTATCAGGCCTTGAAAGCCATTGAATCTTCGATGCGCGACCGCGCAGCTTCCGCAAAAAGGCAACATCATGCCCCCTGATTACCTCGTGACGCATTCCGGCGGGTTCCATGCCGATGAGCTGCTATCCAGCGTCATCCTGACCTGGCTGTTTCCCCAGGCAAAGCTGGTGCGCACCCGCGACGAGGCCTGGATCACCCCATCTGCCGACCGCATAATCTATGATGTGGGGCGCGATTATAATGCCGACATGCACATCTATGACCATCATCAGCGCGGCGCGCCGCTGCGGGAAGACGGCCAACCCTACAGCTCTTTCGGACTGATCTGGAAGCACTACGGCCACGAATATCTGCGCAGCAAACACGTCCCCGACGCCGAGATCGCCACCATCCACGCGTCTTTCGACACGCAATTCGTGCTGCCAGTGGATCTGGTCGACAATGGCGCGCTCAGCCCGGCGACCGCGGGGCCACTGCTGGCCGACTTGACGCTGCCGATGCTGCTGGAAAGCCTGAAGCCGGTTTTTGACGATACATCCGCCGATGCCGATGATCGTGCCTTTCACGCCGCACTGGCTGTCGCCCGCACCTTTGTAGAGGCATCAATCAACCGCAAGGCGGCGAAATTGCGCGCACAAAGCGTCGTGCAAGCCGCGATTGGTCGCGCCGGTTCATCGCGGATTCTGGAACTGCCGATGGGGATGCCGTTCCGCTCGGCCGTTGAAAAGGCCAAAGCGGACCATCTGCTGTTCGTCGTCAATCCGCGTGATGACGATTGGTGCCTGAGTGGCATTCGCGTGTCGGAAGATGGCTTCGCCCTGCGCGCCGATCTGCCCCTGGCCTGGGCCGGATTGACCGATGCCGCGCTGGAGGCGGCATCCGGGGTCAGCGGCGCACGTTTTTGCCACAATGGCCGGTTCATCGCCATCGCGGCCACGCGGGACGCAGCCCTGACAATGGCTGCACTGGCCGTCGAAGCCGCCCTGCAGGAAAAGGCGATCTGAAACACCCTGCCCGCGCGTCATCCGCACGGGCAGGGCCTTGCCATCAGTTCGGATTGTCCATCCGAACGGTCATCTGCACCCGCCCCTTGGCCGGTTCAGGCCAGTTCAGCGTGATATCCTGGCGATAGGTCCCCTGCTCGACCTGAACGTAGGGCATGGTCGACACCCGCGCATTAGCGCTGTTGGTGATCGGCCCTTCGCTGACCACGCTCTCGACATTGCGCGCCCAGCCACCGAACGGGAAATACGGCCCCGCCGACACCGTCCAGATGGATTGGTTCGTGGCCTGATTGACCTCGATCATCACCGGGTTCGCCGTCAACTGGTTCACACCATTGAACGTGTTCCCCGTGAACTGCACGTTGCGCATCCGCTCATTGTCCAGCGTGGCAAAGGTCGTATCGACCTTTTCGATGCGATCAATGGTGCAGTCAACGGTGCGGAACACATTGCCCGAGACATTCAGCCCATGCACGAAATGCCCGGTCCCATAAGGCTTTACCGAGAACCAGGTGAACCATGACGTGGTGCGGATACAGACAAAGGTGTTGCCCGTCACCGTCAGCCCGCCAAATGAATATTCGGTGCCGAACTTCGGATCGGGCGCATATTCATTGGTCCATTCGATGATCGAATTGTCGATATAATTGCCCGTCACCGCCGATTGCACATTCGGCTGACAGAAGATCAGTCCCGGCAAACGCGGCCCCAGCGTGGTATCATCGCCCTGAAACCAATGCGATCCCACGATCAGATGCCCCGTCCCCGCCAACAGCATGGTATGGCGGAACCGCACAAAGCGGCTTTCACGGATCTTCACGTCATTCGCATTGACGTTCAGCGCAATCGAAACCCGGTCGGGTGCCGCCACAGCCATTTCGTTCGACAGGAACTGACAGCGGTCCACCAGCAGATCCTGACAACCGCGCCCGATCGAGGTGATCCCCTTGTCCTTCGGACGCACCACATAGCAATCGCGCAGCTGGAACATCTCCCCCGTCGACGGCAACATCACACAGCTGGCCGCGCCGTTGCACAGGAACTCCACATCGTCGATGTTGAACCGGTCCAGCTTGCCCAGGCCGGAAAAATCCAGCACATATTTATGCCGGGTGAACGTCAGCACCTGCGTTCCCGAACCACCGAAAAACGGCTGCGACAGCGTCAGCGACCCGGCGCCCACATCGACCGCACGAACATAGACCTCACGGCCGACACCCGTGCCACTGATCCGCGCACCCACGGGAATATTGGCGATATTCACAACCCCGGTCAGCACACGCGGGTTCGCGGTCGAATAGGTCGCCTGCGAGGTCACCACCGTGTCATTCCAGGCCGTCCCCTCGATGACGTTGAACTGACCGTTACGCAGCACACGGCGGTTCGAGAACGCGGTAATGTCAGGCGCCAACGCCTTGACATCAATAGGTTCCGTCACCTCGATACGCCGCCCCTTCAGATCCAGCGTATTGTGATCGGTATAGGCGAACAGCGCCTGCAGCGCCTTCCTGAGGCCCTGCATCTCATCGCCAAAAGCGGCGGCATAGCTGGGGAAATCATAGCTGCCCTGCAACACCAGACGCGCGGCCACCGGCATGATCAGCGTCCCGGTGAATCGCACCGGTGCCGTCAGTGTCAGGCTGCTGCCGATGAAATACTGTCCCGAAGGCACGACGATGGATCGCCCGTTGGCCGCCACATCCGCCGCCGCGAATGCCGCCGTGTCGTCGGTCACACCATCGCCCTTGGCGCCAAAATCGCGCACATCGACCCAATCCATCATCGTGCGCAGGAACGCATCGGTGACATCCTCGATCTGGATATCGTCGATCCGCACCACGCCGCCATTCGACCCGACCAGATCCAGCCCGAAATAGCCGTAAGACGGCCCCGTGCCCCAGACCATGTCCACACCGCCGCGCGCACCAGTGCCGACAATCGCCGAGACGGTAAAAATCTTGCCATAGCTTGCCAGAGTGACGGTGCTGCCCACCTCTGTCAGCCCGGTGACATGGCTACCGCCTGCCCCCATCGCATAGCCCGCGATCCGCACGTTCGGGCGGTTGCCACTCATCGCTTTCACCCGCGCCGTGACGCGCAGATAGCAGCCTGGCAGAATAGGCGTCTGCCCCATATACCGCAGCTTTTGCGTGCCCTGGGTTTTCACCATCTCAATGCACGATCCGAAATCGGCATCCGCCGCGACGATCGTCGCCGTCCCCGCCGCCAGATAGGTCGCCGACCCAGGCGTGCCATCCTCACGCGACCAGACCCCCAACCCCGCCTCGAAGGCGGGTGGCATCAACACCAAACCATTGGTAATCGCCATGTTCATACGCAAATTCCCCTTCGCTCTGCGCGCCCGGGCCTGATCAGACCCGAACGCCGGACTGATGCCCGGCTGCGGCAAAAGGTGCCGTGAAAGCATTTAGATGCGCTGAGACCACCGAGCGCAGTAAAACAGCAAAACGCCCGACAATCCGCCGGGCGTTTTCATAATTACAACAATATCTTATGGATCGATATTCAGCTCTTCACCAATGCGCCCGCCAGGCCCCGTTCGATCAGGTCCACGCTTTCCGCCACGCCATAAAGCGCGATGAAACCACCAAAGCGCGGCCCCTGCGATTGCCCCAACAGCACCTCATACAGTGCGGTGAACCAGTCGCGCAGGGGATCGAACCGGTGTTCCTTGCCGACGGCAAAGACGATTCCCTGCACGCCTTCGCTGGGATCTTCGGGGAAAATTTCAGCCAGCGGCTTCGCGGGCAATGCTTTCAGCCGGTCGACCAGATCCTGCATTGCCGCCCGTTCCTTCTCATCGGGCAGACGGAATACCCGCGTGGGCGCAACGAAATCGTTGAAATAGCGCACCGCAAACCCCGCCGCGTGATCCAGATCGGGGTTGCCCTCGGGGGTCGCATCCGGCGCATAGCGGCGCATGAACCCCCACAACGTATCCTTGTCCTTTGCCGCCGAGACCGAGGCCAGATTCAGCAACATCGCAAACGGCACCACCATCGTCGATTTCGGCGGATGCCCCCCGTGGATGTGCCACACCGGATTTTCGATCTGCTTGTCGACCGTCTGCGTCTCATAGGCGCGCAATTGCTGGTGATATTCGTCCACCGCCTTGGGGATCACATCCCACCACATCCGCTTGGCGGTCTTGGGCTTTTGATACATGAAATAACCCAGCGATTCCGTCGCCGCATAGGTCAGCCATTCATCAATGGTCAGCCCATTCCCCTTAGATTTGGAAATCTTCTCGCCATTCGAATCCAGGAACAGCTCATAAGTGAAATGTTCGGGCCGCTTGCCGCCCAGCACCTCGCAGATGCCATCGTAAATCGGCGTATTCGTGGCATGGTCCTTGCCATACATCTCGAAATCGACACCAAGCGCCGCCCACCGCATGCCAAAATCGGGCTTCCATTGCAATTTGACATGGCCCCCCGTCACCGGCAGCGTCCATTCCCGCCCATCCTCGTCGTCAAAGGTGACGGTGCCGTTCCTGGCGTCCACATGCTTCATCGGCACATAGAGAACCCGGCCAGTTTCCGGGTGTATCGGCAGGAAACATGAATAGGTCGCCGCCCGCTCATCCCGCAGCGATTTCAGCATGATCGCCATGATCGCATCGTAATTTTCGCAGCAACGTATCAACATATCGTCGAACTTGCCCGATTTATAATAATCGGTCGCACTGGCGAAGTCATAATCGAACCCGAACGTATCCAGAAACCGCCGCAGCATCGCATTGTTATGATTGCCAAAGCTGTCGTATTCGCCAAACGGATCGGGCACCGTCGTCAGCGGCTTTTGGATATTCGCATATAGCATTTCCTGGTTCGGCACGTTTTCCGGCACTTTGCGCATGCCATCCATATCGTCGGAAAAGCACAGCAACCGCGTCGGAATATCCGAAATCGTCTCAAAAGCGCGGCGGATCATCGTCGTGCGCGCCACTTCGCCAAAGGTGCCGATATGGGGCAATCCCGACGGGCCATAGCCGGTCTCGAACAGCACATATCCCTTGGCCGGCGGGGCCTTTTCATACCGTTTCAACACCCGGCGCGCTTCCTCGAAAGGCCAGGCTTTGGAGTTCATCGCAGCGTCGCGCAGGGTCGTCATGGTCACCTCTACCGGGCGCCCCGTGCGCCCATCCGCGTCTCACCTATTGAACGCCCTGCCAATCGTCAATAATTCATGGTCCGAAATCGCTGAAAGGCCCCCGTTCCCGAAAGGACCGCCTGTGACCAAACCCCTCCCCTCGCTGTCGCCGCAAGATGCGCTGATCGCCGTCATGGTGGCGGTCTCCGCATCGGACAGCAATATCCGCACGTCAGAGTTGGTCGCCATCGAACGCACGGTCAACCACATGCCGGTCTTTGCCGGTTATGATATCGACCGCATGCGCGTCGTCGCCCAGACCGTCTACGCCCTGTTCGAGGAAGAAGAGGGGCTGGAAGCGCTTTTCGGTCTGGTACGTGATGCCCTGCCCGAAAAGCTGTTTGAAACCGCCTATGCGCTGGCCTGTGACATCGCGGCGGCAGACGGCGCCCTGCATCAACCCGAACTGCGCATGCTCGAGGAAATCCGCGGGGAACTGGCCATTGACAGGCTGCACGCCGCCGCCATCGAATGGAGCGCCCGCGTCCGCCACATGCGTTTTCAGGCGTAAAGCGTCCCCCAGCGTTCCAGCAATCCGCTTTGCAGGATCTTTGAGCGCGCGATCCAGGCTTTACCACCCACCGGCTCTTCGGCCCCAATGGATTGCGCGCGCCGCGCCAGATCACCGGTGAACACGGCAAAGACCAGATCACGCCCGCCCGGCGCCGACACATAGCCGGTCAGCGTCGAGACGAAGTTCAACGTCCCGGTCTTGGCCGTCACCTGCACCGCCCCCGCCTTCGATGTGTTGCCCTGCGCATCACGCAACACGAAGGGCTTCATCAGCGCCTTCAGCCCCGCGCCACCGCCCATCTGAACGACCGCCTGCGCCATCTCGACCGGAGCAATCCGGTTGTCCGCGCCCAGCCCGGAATGATCCACAAACCGCGCCGACCCGCCCCCCAGACGTTCGCGCAGCCATGCACTCATCGCCGCGCCCGAGGCCCCGCGCGTCGCCATTTGCCCGCGCCGCAACGTCGCGGTCATTCCCACCGTCTCCGCCGTCAGGTTGGTCGAATATTTCAGCATGTCGCGCAGCAGCGTGGGCAAAGGGTCGGACCCCCGTTCAACCAGCACCGTCCCCTGCGGCTGCCCCCCCGCGCGCTCCGCCGCAGGCAGCGCAATGCCCTGCGCCCGTGCCAGCGTCTGAAACACATCCCCCGCGTAACCCACCGGATCACGCACCGGCAACCAACGGCTGCCCGAGGTTCCAAGCGCGCCTTGCGCCACGCTCCAGGCCTCACGTCCCTGACCACGGGAATAGGTGAACAGCGGGCTTTGCCGGGCGGCGATCGAGACACTGGCGGTATAGACCTTGGGCACGGCGGTGCGCCCGCGCGCATCCATCGAGACCGCATAGCCCGCGGTGGCCCGCTTCCATTCAAAATATACCCGGTTGTAATTCAGGTTCAGACCCGAAATCGCCGGGTTGTACCCAGCGTAAACCGGCTGATCATCGGCGATCTGCTCGGCATAAGGCAGGCTGGCACCAAACACCAGAAACCGTCCGGTCACCCCGGTGATCCCCAATTTCGCCAGTTTCGCCGCCATATCGGCCAGATCATCGGTCGACAACGTCGGATCGCCCCCGCCCGCCAACATCAGATCGCCGCGAATCTTGCCACCCGACACCGGCCCCGTCGCGATCAACCGCGTCGGGAAGCGCCAATTCGGCCCCAATGTCTCCAGCGCATACAGGGTGGTGATCGTCTTCGCCGTCGAGGCCGGGGCCATGGCGCGTTCGGCGTTCTGTGCCTCCAGCACCTTGCCGGTGCGCGGGTCCACCAGAACAAACCCCACCTCGCCCGACAGTTTTGCCGCAGCCAGCAGATCGGGCACCGATCCGGCACGGATCGTCGCCGCCTGCGACCACCCCGCCCGCGGCATGGACCAGGCCCCCATTCCCGCCGCCAGCACACCCAGCGTTTCCCGTCTCGTCAGCATGATCGGCCCTTGCCCCAGTCTGCATACGCCCGCACAGGCGCCGGGCGCATTTTGCGCCTGCGCCATCCCGGCTTCAAGCCATGTCAGAGTAGGAAATATCGCTTAAGGAATCCCTTAAACCTTGTTGCGCCAACCACCACTGGCCCGGATCGCCGAAGACGACAGATCCGACATCGGGATCTGCACGAAACACCAGGCAGGCAGAGGCGCCACCGGCAATCGCCGTGCCTGATCGGCCCCCAATCGCGCCTTGGCATAGATCCGCGCGGCACGGGCATGGCGCACCGCCAGATGCGCCCCCGGGCGCGCCAGAACGCCCACCGCCACCATGCGCATGATTGCCTGCCAATTGTCCCAATGATCGAACTGCAACAGGTTGTCCGCCCCCATCAGCCAGACGAAATGCACCCCCGGATACATCGCCCGCAACCGACGCAACGTCTGCGCCGTATAGCGCGTGCCAAGACGCGTCTCCAGGTCGGTGATCACCACACGCGGATCGGGCATGATGCGCCGCGCCTCGGCCATACGCTGCCCCATCGGTGCCGGTCCACGCGCCTTTAGCGGATTGCCTGGCGTCAGCATCCACCAGACCCGGTCCAGACCGAACCGGCGCATTGCCTCACGGGTGATATGGGCATGACCTTCGTGGGCCGGATCGAACGAGCCGCCCAGAATACCGATCCGCATCCCCGGCGTCGCTATCGGAAATCCCTGTTTCATGCCGCAGCCCTAGCCGATGGGGCGCGGGATTGAAAAGCGGAATGTGACAAATCCCCGCAACTTGCCCAATAATCTGACGTCATTTCAACGGCACCAGGAAGCCTCACCCTAAAGTCATCGTGTCGGTGCATCCGCCGCCATCGCACACCGTCCCCGACCACCGCGCTTGGCCACATACAAGGCCCGGTCCGCAGCTTCCATCAACCGTTGCGTTTCCTGCATCAGATTTGTCGACTCATCGACCGTCTGCGAAATCGCGATCCCGATCGAGGCCGAAATTTTACAGCTCTTGCCCTCGAATATATAGGGCTGCTCCAGCCGATGGATCAGACGCTCCCCCAGTCGACGCAAAGCCTCCTCATTGGTACCGCCGCGCAGCAACAACAGAAACTCATCCCCGCCGGTTCGTGCCACCACATCGCCACGGCGCAACTCGCGCATCAGCCGCTGGGCCACCATCATCAACACGTGATCGCCCGCCGCGTGCCCCATCGTATCATTGACCTGTTTGAAATAATCTAGATCCAGATGCGCCACCGCAAAGGCCGATCCCCCCTGCACCTGTGCCGTCAACTCGGTCTCGATCGCCTGATCCAGCCCACGCCGGTTGGCCACACCTGTCAACGGATCGCTCAACGCCTGCGCCTCGGCGGTGCGGCGTGCCATCTCTAACCGCCCGGTCAAGGCATTCAACTCGCCCAGAACAGCGACATTGGCCTCGGCCATATACAGCAATTCGATCGCCATATCAGAGGCAGCAAAATCGGTTTCCGTCAGGCCAAAGGCACGCACCGCCTCGGCCAGATGGATACCGAAGGTCAGATTGATCAAAACACTGCCCGCCCCCAGATCAACCGAACTGCCCCGCAGCGCGATATCGGGGAATGCCCGCAGCACCAGATGCAAACGCCGCTGCACCCCGATCACATGGTCCGGTGGCTCGGCATCGCCTTCCTCTGCCTGCGCGACGCGTAAAACGAAATGATCCGTGAATGGCGCCCCCAACACCGCCTGTCCGCCCAAGACCTTCATCAACGTCGAGCCCAAGGCAGCAATATGTCCGACCTCATCACAAATCATGAACATCGGCATAAGCCGCCCCAGCGCCTCGGCATCCAAGGTGATCATCTTGTCGGACAAGAGGGCAGGCATCATACATGGGTTCCATGGCGCGGAGCCGCCAGTGCGAACCCCCTGTCGGTGTTGAATTCCGTATCCAGCAACAAGACCTGCACCAGTTCTGCGCCATCGGCGATCGGCCCTAGATCCTCAATCAGCGCAAGCGCCCCGTAATCATCCGCCATGGCCCGCAACAATCCGGCCGTCACCGCACCCCATCCACATATTGTCCCCCGAACCTCGAACAAAAAACGGCCACCATACTGTCGCGCCAGAATCAGCGACGGCAATTCCAAATCCCCCAGTGCCATCCTCCCTCTGTCTTGCAATTCGTCCAGTGAAAACAGGAATTCGCCGTAATCCACGCCACTGAATCGCAATAACCGCCGAACGGTGTCAAAGGTCACCAGATGCGCACCAATATCCTCCAGCACGGAATTCCGCGGACGGTCCAAAGCCTCGCAGGCGGCGGTAATCAAGTTATCGGTCAGGGTGTCTTCATAACGCAGCATCGCCTCGAATCCTTCGATACCGATCCCCGCCCGCCTTGCCACCCGCGCCCAAAGCGCCGACCCATAATTGTCGCGCAAGAATGACTGCACGGATTTGTTGATAAGCCCATACATCTTGAAAATGCCCCAACGAAGATGGGCACAAATTAACAGCCGAGCGTTAAGGAAACAGAAATCGCTCCTGACCCGGTATCAGGGCAAAATGGTCAATTGCCGATCCCCTAATGGCAAGGCGCGCAAGGCGGCGGGCGCTGTCGCCCCACCGCCTGCCGTCAGCGCGTCAATCAGCGCCCCGCCGGACAGCGCCGGTCCATCCCCCAGAAACACCGGCCGCGCGCCGATCCACCTGTGACCGCGTTCCTGGAAGGCCAGCACCGTATCAAACCCCTGCTGGCGCACGAACAGCGCATCGCGCCCCGGTCGTTGCGGATCGAAATCCCCCAGCACAACCAGACAGCCCGGATGCCCTGCCGCCGTGCGCTGCATACAGCCCGACACCCAGTCGGCCTCAGAGCCCCGCGCGATGGCCATCATCAGCGCCTCAGGCAGGTCCGTCCCCTCCGGCAGCGTAGCGATCACCTGACGCAGGTCCTGGGCGCGAGCGGTGCCCGGTAAGGCCGTGGTGGTATCCCCCCGGTTACGCGCCCCGTCCAGCACCGCCAGACGCTGCGCCAGGCCCTCTTGCCCCGGTTGCTGCGCCTGCGCCCGCAGATGCGTCAACGCGCGCTCGCCCGGACGTCCCCATTCATTGGCGAACTCCCACACCGGCAATTGGTCCGCGCCGATACGCCCTTGATCATAGCGTGCCAGTTGCGACCGCACGGCCAGCCCTTCTGCCGACAGAACCGGCGTCAGCCACAGGGCCCCCACCGCGACTGTCACCAGCGCCATTGCGATATTCGACCACCGCAGGATCCCGCGCCAGCGCGTCCCGCACAATACCGCCCCCGCATAGCACAGCGCATAGCCGCCGATCAGCACCACCATTGTCGCCATGCCCACCCGCGACGGCGTCCAGCCATAGGCGTCCACCCGCAGCGCCAGCGCCCATCCCGCCAGCAGCGCCAGCACCGGCAACAGCAATGCCAGCCCCCGTGCCGACCATGTCAGCACCCGCCCCTGTGCCGCCTCGGCATCGTCCTGATCCACCGCGATCGTCACCAGCAAGATCGACGCCATCGCCGTCACCAGCAAGATCCCGGCGGGCGAGATATACCCGAACAACCGCATCAGGCCGCTGGCAGGCAGCACCGCCACGAACACCACTTCGACCACCAGAACCAGCGGCAACAACAAGCGCAACAACCGCAGCAGCAGATAGGGCGAGATCATATCCGACAGTTCTGTCACCACCGCCAGCGCCAACCCGGTGGCCGCCCCGCTGATCAGCCACACCACCGGCGTGCGGGTCAGGAAATCCCCGACCGCCTCGATCCCGACCAGCGCCAGCAGCAACCACAGCAGCCACAGCACCAGCCACAACACCGCCACGAACAGCCATGCCGCCGCATAACGCACCACCAGATTCCAGCTTTCGGTGAACAGGCAGGCGTAATTCTTCCAACCGCTACGCCCATGTTTGGCCAGCGCCACCGCGAACGGCACCGGTAACGCAGTCACCGCCATCAGAGCCGCGGCGATATGCGCGCTGGAGACCATCTGCTCGACATCCGCGAACCGCCGGGCACACAGCAGCGTCAGCCCCGCCGCAGGCACAGCAATCGCCAGCGCCGACAGCAATGCCCGGCGGGCGCCCAACGACCCCAGCATTCCCAATGCGCCGCCAAAAAACGACAGTGCAAGCACCGCGACCGCCGCAAAGGACCACGTCTGCTGCCAGGCAAAGGGCAGTTCGGACAATTGCCAGAACGCCCCTCCCGCCAGCAACCCCAGCAAAATGAATTGCAACCTGCGCGCCATCGGAACCTCCGTCGGATAGGCAGAACCCGGCCCACTTAGACGCGCCGCGCCGCGAAGACCAGCCTTCAGGCCGTCTGCACCGCCCCCGCATCCAGCCAGGCCGCGATCCCGTCGATATTGTCCAGCACAACATCGGCCACCGGCGCCAGAACCGCCTGTGTCGCGGGGCCGGTCAACACGCCCACCGCATACATCCCCGCCGCACGCGCCGCCGCCAGATCATGCAAACTGTCACCCACCATCGCGATCCGGTCCGGCGCGATGTCAACCGCACCGGCAAAGGCCAGCAACTGCCCCGGCGCGGGCTTGGCGCCATAGCCGCTATCATATCCGGCAATGAAATCGAACATCCCGGCGATCCCGGCGCCCTGCAAATGCGCCCGCGCCCCGGCATCGGAATCATTGGTGACCAGACCCAGCCGCAAACCGCGCGCGCGCAGGCCCCCCAGACAGTCGGCCAGATCCACCGCCGGGGTCTGCGGCGCCTCGCATGACAGCCGGTTCAGCTCTGCCGCCAAGCCATCAACGCTGAACCGCGGCAACATCGGTTGCAGCAGTTCCGCCACCTCACCCGTCGTGCCCGCGATCACCAGGGAATCTGCCGCAAAGCGCCCCGTCAGCGGGTCATAGCGCATCGCTGCCGCCAAACGCGCCGCCAGCGCAGCATCCCCCTGCGCCAGCGATTGCAACGTCGCCGCAGCCCACCCGCCCCAGGTTTTCTGAAAATCGAACAGCGTGCCGTCCTTGTCGAAGATGATCGCCGAAATATCCGTCATGCAGCCTCTCAGGTCCAATGCATCTGATCGTGCCCGCCCAGAACCGCGCGCGCCAGACCAATGTCCGTCGGAGGCTGCCCCGCCGCCGCCGCCGCCGCAATCACCCAATCGTCCCGCTGCATCACGAAATCCAGAACCGAGATCAAAAAAGCCGGATCTTCGGCCTGCGCGCGCGCATCCTGTGCGTTGGCCCCTGTCGCCCCCAGAAAGGCCGGGAACAATTCATCATCCGCAGCCAGCCACCCCAAAACCTTCAATCCTGTCAAATGAGCGAAATCCCGCCGCATCACGCGCCTGTGCCTCCTTGCGATGATCCTTGCCGTCACAGAGCAAGGTTTTATTAACCAATTACCCTGAAACATAAGGCTATTCGTAGGTCTATTGAAGGAGTGCAGGCGTCATGGCCGGGAAAATCCTGATCGTTGATGACGTCGCCACCACCCGCATCGTGCTCAAGGCCAAACTGGCCCGGGCCAGCTATTGCGTTCATCTGGCGCGCTCGGGTGGCGAGGGTATGCGCCTGATCCGTGACGAAAAACCTGACTTGGTGCTGCTGGCGACACAGTTGGGCGATTGCGATGGCTTTGAAATGTGCCGGCGTCTGCGTGCCCAACCGCTGACGGCCGATCTGCCGATTCTGATGACCGCCGCCAGCAACGATGTCACCCTGATGCTCAGGGCGCTGCGTGCGGGGGCCGATGATCTGATCGCGCAACCCTGCGACGAAACCGAATTGCAGGCCCGCGTACGGGCTCTGATGCGGGCACGCGACGCAATTCAGGACCTACATGTCGAGGAAGACTTCGGGCTGGCCGAGACCGCCGCGCCGTTCGTGCAACCCACGGTGATCGGGCTGATCACCGCAGACCGCGAAACCGCGCTGAGCTGGAAGGTGACCCTGGCCCGGCATCTGCCCGAAGATACGCTGGTGGTTCTGGGGCCGGATGAGGCGCTGAATGCCGCGACCTCTGCCAATTGCCCCGAGGCATTCCTGATTGCCGCCGATCTGCGGCATCAGGATGCCGGGCTGCGCCTGATGTCCGACCTGCGCGCCAGAACCGGCGCCCGCCATGCGGTGATCTGCATCTCGCTCCCGTCGGAGCGGCCCAATCGGGTCTCGTCGGTGCTGGATCTGGGGGCGGATGATCTGGTGGTCGGGCCAGTGCATCGGCCATTGATGGCGGAACAGGCCGCACTGCGGCTGCGGCGCCTGATTGCGAAGAAGCGCTCGGCCGACCGGCGCCGCGAACGCCTGCGCACCGGATTGCGGATGGCGGTCACCGATCCGCTGACCGGCCTGCACAACCGCCGCTACGCCATGCCGCAACTGACACGCATGGCGGAACGGGCCAACCGCGCCGGTCAGACCTTTGCCGTGATGGTGCTGGATCTGGACCGGTTCAAATCGGTAAATGACACTTGGGGGCATCTGGCCGGTGATTCCGTGCTGATCGAGGTCGGTCGTCGCCTGCGCGAAAACCTGAGCCCGGATGATCTTCTGGCGCGCATCGGCGGTGAGGAATTCCTGATTGCCATGCCCGACACCACCCTGACCGAGGCCAGCCGCATCGCGGATCAGATCTGTGAAACCATCCGTGAACGGCCGGTGCTGTTGTCGGGCTGCGGGACCTGCATTGCCGTCACCGCCTCGATCGGTCTGGCAATCGGCGGCGACATCTTCGATGCGCCGGTCGAGGTGCTGATCGACAGGGCCGATCACGCGCTGATGGATTCCAAGGCCGAGGGGCGCAATCAGGTGACAATCTTCCGCCGGACCGCAGCCTGAATGTGTAAGCCGCATGGACATGTAAACGGCGTCGGGGCCGCATGACACGGCCCCAACATAGATCAGATCACTCTGCCGGAGGCGGACCGGGCGCATGGGACAGCATCCTGTCGAAGCGCTGGCGCAACCTGTCGGCATAGGCCTGCCGTTCCGCGCCACTCATCGCCGACAGGCGGTCCAACATCACCTTCTCGCCCAGTTCCTCCCGCCGATCGGTACGCGCCCGCATATCGCGCAGCGCCTGTCGCACCAGTTCAGGGTCCCAGAGCGTGACGGTCAGGGCCGCCAGCAATCCCTGCATATCCTGCCGCAGATTGTCCCGCATCATCCCCAGATCGGCACCGGCCTTCTCCGCCTCGGCCAGCATTGCGGCCCGGTCCTCACGCGAAAAGGCACTTCCCAGCGGGCCCAAAGCCATATCCGGCGGCATCGAGGGGCGTGACGCACGATCCCGTCCGCCGCCCAAGCGGTCCCCCACCGCCATTCCCGCCACCAGAACGTTGATCGCCAAAGACGCAATCAGCAGCATTTTCATGGGCTTGATCATCGAATTCCTTGCCATTATGCCCCCTATTGCGCCGCCAGAACCAAAATATCGCTATCGGCAAAAAAGGATCCGCCCGCATCCGCTTCGGTCTGGGCATCGGCTGTTGCCGCCGCCTCAAAGGAACGCTCGACGCCTGCGAAACCCAACCACAGACCGGCCACCGCAGCCGTCACCAGACCACCCACGCCCCAGGCCCCCAACACGCCAAATCCGGCCGAAACCCAGCCGCGACACCGCGCCAGAAACGAGGAACGCACCGGCGCCCTCGCCAGCTCCGCCATAAACCGTGCCTCCGGCAACGGAGGCGCGGCACGCGCCGCAGCAAAAAATGGCTCCAGCAGGCTGTCGTCCGTGCGATCTTCAGTCATGGCCATACCCCAATTCCACGCGCCGCCCACCCAGCAGCCCCGCCAAAGCCCGCTTGCCGCGGGATGTCAAACTTTCTACGGCCTCGACACCAATTTCCATCGCTGCCGCGATCTCCGGGTTCGACATTCCTTCCAGATGGCGCAAAATAACCGCCTGACGTTGCCGCGCGGGCAATTGCGCCAAGGCCAGATCCAGCGCCCGCGCACGATCCGTGTCGATCATCCGGTCCAGCACAGAGGCCGCCTCGTCGGCGATTTCGGGCGCCTCATCTAGGCCGATGCCACGCCGCCGCCGCAGCCGGTCCGTCGCAAGGTTGGTCACCACCCGATACAACCAGGTCGACACCTTGGCCTCGCCCGCCCGCCAGTCAGGGGCGATCTTCCACAGCCGCAGCATGGCTTCTTGCGTCAGATCCTCGGCTTCGGCCCGATCCCCCAACATCCGCATCGCGACGCGATAAGCCAGCGGACCAAACCGCACCGTCAACGCACGCGCCGCCCTCCCCTCGCCCTTGGCGTACAGGATCAGCAGCGTCTCATCCGAGACATCATCAAATGCGTCAAAGGCCATAACCATTCCGCCGCGATCTTACCCTGTGCAAGATGGGCATGCAATTCCGGCCCCCTCAACCAGGGGCCGGTACATCTTTTCAAACGTCATTCTCTTAATTCGCGGCCCCTCAATTCGCGGCATCGGGCGCGGGACGATCCCCCGGCTTGCCCGCGGGGCCATCATGCGGGTCCTGATCGCGGCCATGCCGGTCACTACGCGGGCCTTGGTCATCTTTCATCGGGCCATGATCTTGCATGCGCTGCATCATTTTTTCATGCGCGGCCTGCATTTCCCCGCCGGTTATGGTGCCATCACCATCCGCGTCAATCCGCTCGAACATCCGGTCCGGCATCGGCGCCATCGCCAGTTCGGCCGCCGACAGCAAGCCATCGCCATCCACATCCAGCGCCTTGATCCGCGCCTGCACACGGGCTTCGATAGCGGGGCGCATCCGGTTGATCTGGTCGTTGACCATTTCCTCGGCGCTCAGCTTGCCGTCGCCATTGGCGTCCAGCGCGGCGGCTTCGGCCTTGCGCTGGTTCTGGATCTCGGCCAACGACACATTGCCGTCGCCATCCGTGTCAAAGCTTTTCAGGTTGATCTGCGGCCAGCCCCCCGGCCCACGCGGATCCGGTGCCCCCTGTGCCAGCGCCGGCAGGCTGACACCCAGCGTGGCGCCCATCAGCAGCCCGGTCAGCAACCCGGATTTGATCGTCGGTCTCATTATCCGCTCTCCTGCTTCATCGTGGCACCATTTGGCCACGGACACAGTAGGAACGCCGCACCCGGTCCGATCCGTCGCGCCATCACGCACCCGTGACCGATGGAATTCCGTTGCGCCGCCCGCACCCACGCGGATAGTGACCCCATCGACAAGAGAGATACCGCCGTGATCCGCGACGCCGCAACCATTCTGGTCCTGCGCCATGACCTGCCCGGCGGCACGGCCGTGCTGATGGGGCAACGCGGCACGCAGGCGGCATTCATGCCGGCGAAATTCGTTTTTCCGGGCGGGGCGGTGGATGACGATGATGCCCAGGTGCGGCTGGGCGCCCCCCCGGATGCCGACAGCCTGCGACGTCTGGGCAGCAATGCCCATGCGCTGGCCGCCGCTGCAATCCGCGAGCTATGGGAAGAAACCGGCCTGATTTTGGGCCGCCCTGGCCATTGGCCCGATCCGCCCGCCGCCTGGCGCGATTTCGCCGCCAGCGGATTTTTACCGGATGCGTCGGGGCTTCGCCACGTCTTCCGCGCGATCACCCCAGCCGGGCGCAGCCGCCGCTTTGACGCCCGGTTCTTCGTGCTGGACGCCCGCCACCTGCGCTCCGACCCGGACGATTTCAGCCGTGCGGGCAGCGAACTGAGCCTGCTGCAATGGGTCCCGCTAACCGCGGCCCGGCATCTGGACCTGCCCTTCATCACCGAGGTCGTCCTGGCCGAAGTGCAAGCCCTGCTGGACCAAAGCCCGTCTGGCGCCCAGATCACCCCCGCCTCGGTGCCGTTTTTCGACACGCGGGGCGCAAGGCCGGTCTTTGCCCGGATATCCTAGCGGCCGATCCGGCGCAGATCGTAGCTGTTGAAATCCAGCACCTCATGCGCGGCCCGCAACAGATCGACGCGCGGCGGCAGGCTGCGCGACAGCACCATGCCGAAATGTCCCGATGGTGTGCCCAGAACCGCCACGCGGTAATCCTGATCCACCCACAACACCCAGACCGGTTCGCGTCCAAAGGCCCCGTCAGGGGTAAACCGCCCCCCCGGACCGGTCAGCGCGACATGGCCCGACGCACGCGCCGCGCGCGTGCCGGAACAATCGGTGCCGGAAATCGTCCAGCCCTGCCCGTTCCAGGCCCAGTCCTGCCGCGCCCCGGCGCAACCCGGCGTGCCGCTCTCGGCCACGAACCAGGTTCCGGCAAACCGCGCGGGATCGAACAATACCGCCGACGAAATCCACCCCTGCGTATCGCGCAACGGCGTGGCGGGTTGCGGCTCCGGCCGCATCCCGCAGGCCGCCAATGCCAAAGTGGCGGCCCAGATCAATCGACGCATGTCATGTCCTTTGCTAGTGCCGCCCGGATTATCTCAGAACGGCATCGGATGGTCACGGTGGACCTTGTCGATGGCATCCCTCACCGTCTGCGGCAGGTCAAGCCCCGCCCCGTCCAGCGATTTTTCCAGCTGCGCACAGGATGTCGCCCCAATGATCGGAATGATCGGGAACGGACGGTTGCGCAGCCACGCGATCGCCATCGTCACCGGGTCGATCCCGGCATCACGCGCAATGGCCACATAGCGATCCGCGATCTCAAACGCACGCGGCAAGGCCCGCCCGCCCAGATCCGGCGTCAGCGACATCCGCGACCCGTTCGGCACCGCGCCCGCCGTGTATTTGCCGCTCAGCATTCCCGCTGCCAGCGGAGAATAGGCCAGCAGCGTGACACGCTCATGCTGGCCCAATTCGGCCAGATCGGTGTCATACAACCGGCACATCAGCGAATATTCGTTCTGGATCGAGACCGCGCGCGGCCCGGCCACGGTTCCGGCCAGCCGCAGCCACTCCGCCATGCCCCAGGCGCTCTCGTTGGACA
>DASWPI010000064.1:0-16888 GCA_036398515.1 Paenirhodobacter sp. | reverse complement strand
AGACGCGGCGCCAGAACCCCGAACCATACCGTCGCCGCCAGCGCCAGAATCACCAGACCCCAAGCCAATAGCACAAGCCGTCTGGTCGTTTCCTGCGTCACGCCTGCCACTCCACTATTCCGCGCGGATTAGCGGAACAGCACCAGCGCCCCCGGCGACCAGGCCACCCGCGTCCGCGTGCCCACATCCAGGATTGGCCGACCGAAAACGTTGCGCATCGAAATCCGCACCGGCTGATCGACGCCATCCAGCTTGACGTCATAATAGGTCATGTCGCCGTAATAGACCACTTCGTCAATGGTGCCCGGCGCTTCACGGTCGGATGCCGACTGCCCGTCATACAGGATCGTCAGGGTTTCGGGGCGGAAGCCAACGGTCGCCTCGCCGCCTGCGGACTGTGCGGCAATCTGATCGGGCGCAACCTCCAGCCCGCCCAAACCCGCCACCTGCAAGGCGACATGGCTGCCCTGCTCGCCGGTCACCGTCGCCGGTAGGAAATTCATCACCCCGATGAAATTCGCCACCCGGCGTGAATTCGGATGCCGATACAGCGTTTCCGGGTCGGCCAGCTGGGCGATTTCGCCCTCGAACATCACCGCGATCCGGTCAGACATCACCAGCGCCTCTTCCTGATCATGGGTGACCAGCACAAAGGTGATCCCCAATTCGCGTTGCAGCTTGATCAGTTCGACCTGCATCTGTTCGCGGATCTTCTTGTCCAGCGCCGACATCGGTTCATCCAGCAGCAGAACCTTGGGCTTCAGGATCAGCGCGCGCGCCAGGGCCACCCGCTGCCGCTGCCCGCCCGACATCGCATGTGCGGCGCGCGGCCCGTAGCCCTTCAGCCCCACCAGCTCCAGCGCCTCTTCCACCGCCTTGGCCTTTTCCGCCGTCGTTCGCGGATCGCGCCGCAACCCGAAACCGACATTTTCCGCCACCGTCAGATGCGGAAAGATCGCGTAGCTTTGAAACACCATATTGGTCGGGCGCTTGTTCGCCGACACCGCAGACATATCCTTGCCGTCGATCAGCACCGCCCCCGAGGAGATATCCTCGAACCCGGCGATGGTGCGCAAAAGCGTGGTCTTGCCACAGCCCGACGGCCCCAGCAGCGAAAAGAACTCCCCCGCCCGGATCTGCGCATTGATCCCGCGCAGGGCATGATAATCGCCATAATACTTCTGCACATCGCGGAATTCGATCATCGTCGGACAATTTGGCGCGGTTTTGATGGTCACAGGAAGCCTCCGGTATCCTTGGCGCCGGTCTTCGCGATACCGCGGCGGCGGAAATATTCGGCAATGGTCAGCAGCACGACCGAGGCGATCACCAGACAGGTGCCAAGCGCCATGATCATCGGGATCTGTTTGGGAAACCGCAGCTGCGAGAAGATATAGGTCGGCAAGGTCACCTGCTCGCCCGCCAGGAAGAACGCGATGATGAATTCATCCAGCGAGATGGTGAACGACATCAACAGCGACGACACAATGCCCGGCAGCACCAGCGGCAAGGTGATCAGCCGAAAGGTCGACAGCTTGCCTTCCCCCAGATCATAGGCCGCTTCTTCAAACGACCGGTCCAACGATGAAAACGCCGCGTTCAGCACCGCGATGGCATAGGGCGTCGCCGCCAAAACATGCCCCAGGATCACCGTAAAGATCGACAGTGGCACCCCGATCCCCAGCAGCACGATCAGCAGCGATACCGCCACGATGATTTCCGGCAGCACCAGCGGCAACATGATCAGCCCCATGATGCCCGGCTTGCCGGGGAAATTGTAGCGCGTCGCCGCGCGCGCGGCAAAAATGCCCAGCGTGGTGGCGAAAATCGCCGTGGATACCGCGATGATCAGCGAATTGCGCAAGGCCTGGCCCAGCGTCGCGTTGCTGAACAACTGGTCGAACCATTGCAGGGTAAAACCCTTCAACGGAAAGGCGATGATCGTCCCCGCATTGAAGGCGAATATCGGCAGCAACGCGATCGGCGCATACAGGAAGATCAGATAGGCAAAGGCGAACAGCCGCAGGCCCGGAGATTTCATTTGGGCCCCCGCAAAAAGCGCCGGTTAAGAAACAGGAAGATCAGTGCGATCGCCGCCACCACCAGCATCGCACTGACCGCAATGGCAGAGCCGAGCGGCTTGTTGTCGATCTTCAGCATATTTTGCTGGATCATATTGGCCACCATCGGCAATTTGCCCCCGCCGATCAGCTCTGGCGTCACGTAATCACCGATGGTCGGGATGAACACGATCATCACCGCCCCGATCACCCCCGGCATCGCCAGCGGCAGCGTCACCCGCCAGAACGTCATGAAGGCGCTCTCGCCCAGATCCTGCCCGGCCTCCAGAAAGCTGCGGTCGATCTTTTCCAGGCTGACGAAAATCGGCAGGATTGCGAAGGGCGCATAGGCATGGGCCAGCGTGATGGTGATCGCCCCCACCGAATTCAGCATCTGCAACGGCTGATCAATGATGCCCATTCCGGTCAGGATGGAATTGATCACCCCATTGTAGTTCAGGATCACCTTCCACTGGAACACCCGGATCAGATAGCTGGTCCAGAACGGAATGGTGATCAGGAACAGCCACAGCGACTTGTTCGACGCCGGCACCACGAAAGAGATGAAATAGGCGATGGGAAAGGCCAAAACCACCGTCACCAGTGTCACCAGCATCGACACCAGCACGGAACGCAGCAATATCGCCCGGAAAATCGGGTCGGACCAGGCCTGGACATAATTCTCAAAGCTGAATTCGTGGATGATGACCAGATAGCCATCCTTGAAGAACGAATAGGCCACGATCATCGCCAGCGGTGCCGCCAGCATCAGCACCGCATAGATCAGCGTCGGGCTGACCATGGCATAGCCGTTGAACGCTTCGGATTGCTTCAGGCGTTTCCAGGGCGATGCCGACATGTTCCCCCATTCCTCTTACAGTCACGCGCCGGGGGGCGCCTTGGGCTCAGGCTGGCACATGGGCTGAGGCAAGAAAAGGGGGCAACCACCGCCCGCGTGGAATTTTTGGGCGGCAGCATAAAATTTCATCATACCGTTGCAGATCAGATCGGCAGATCGCCCGGCGGGTTGTCCAGCAACCGCACCAGACGCCCGATTGCACGGTTGAAGCGTTCCTCGGGCACGCCCCCCGCCAGGGCGATGCGCACCGCATTTGGCGCATGGCCATCTTGCAGCACATATTCATCGGCGGAACGCAACAAAACCCCTTCGGATTCAGCCATCCGCGCAAAGGTCGAGGACCGCCAGCCATTCGGCAGCCGCAACCAGACAAAGCTGAGCCCCTCTTGCCAGCTGATATCCTGATCGCCAAAGGACTGCACGACCATGTGCAACCGCCGCCCCATTTCAGCCTGCGCCGCATGGCGCAACCGCATCGCATCGCCGGACCGGAACAGCCGCGTCACGATATCGGTCACCGGGCGCGGCAGGCCGAAATAGCTGTGCTGCGCGGTCAGCCGTCCGGCCTCGCCCATGCCTTCAGGGGCCACCACGATCCCGAACCGCATCCCGGCCGAAATCGTCTTGGACAGCGAGGTGACATGCCACGTCCGTTCGGGGGCGATCACCCGCAGGCTTTCAACATCCGAGACCGGCGCGGTATAGCAATCGTCCTCAATGATCTGCAAATCATGGCGCCGCGCAACATCGGCAATGGCACGGCGCCGCGCGGTCGACATACGCACGGCGGTCGGGTTCTGTGCATCGGGGGTCACGCAGACCACCTGCCCGCCGTGCCGCCGACAGGCCGCATCCAGCGCCGCGGGGATCATCCCCTCTTCATCCAGCGCCACCGCCACAACCTCGGCCCGGTTCAGCCGCGCGGCATGGCGAAACCCCGGATAGGCCAGCTCTTCGCAGAACACCACCGGTCGGTCACCGCGCAGACAACATTGCATCACGATATTGATGCCATTTTGCCCGCCATGCGTCAGGACCAGATCATCAGGCGTGATCAGCGTCTTGATCGAGCAATACGCGAACCACTCGATCACCGCTTCACGGCAGAACAGATCCCGTCTAAGGCCCGGATATTCCAGATATTGCTGCCCCAGCTCTGCGGCAGCAGCGGTCATCGCGGTTTTCAGCGCCGCACTTTGCCCCACATTCGGCAGTTGCGGCGACCGCAGATCCACCACCCCGTCATCATCCTCGGGGTCGGTCATCGGCTGGCGATAGAGCGGCTCGGTCGGACCCAGACGCCTGGATTGTGTGGATACAAAAGTGCCACGCCCGACGGCCGCTTCCAACAGACCCTCCTGCGTGGCAATCTGATAGGCACGGGCGACCGTTCCCGGCGTCACCCCCAGTTTCCATGCCAAATCCCGCACCGTAGGCAGGCGCGACCCGGATGAAAGATCGCCGCGCCGCACCCCGTCGCGCAGGGCACGCACCAGCGAAAGATATTTCGGCCCGCTGATCTGGGACAGGTCCGGCTTCCAATTTGTATCAGTCACAATGTTTCTCTGGCGGTAATTGTGTCGTTTAATCTACAAGACACTTACATCAAATGATGGATTGTATCAACACAAAAGGTGTCCCATGCCCTCGGTTTCGCTGCAGCGCTCCTCCCGTCTTGGCCGTAAAGGCATCAGCCTTGTACGTCTGGTCCAGACCTGGATGGCGACCCGCCGCGCCCGTATTGCGCTCGGGCATCTCGATACGCATCTGCTGGATGATATCGGAATTTCACCGGTTCGGGTCGAGAACGAAATTCGCCGCCCGTTCTGGGATATCTGAGATAGGCGCCGCAGTCCCCTGTCGGCCCTCTTCCTGCCGGGTGCTTGCACCCGGCCTTTTTTTATCCAGACGGGTTTTTATCCAGAGGGGTCAGCCGCTGACCATTTCGATGGTGATCGCGCGCTTGCGCAGCTCGGCATAGAGCGCGGGCAGAACCCGCACCTCGCGCGCCGCCCGCGTCAATGCCTCATCCAGCTGACCCTCGGTGGTGAAACCACTGACCCGCCAGATCTTGCGCTGTATCACCCCATCATCATAGACGATCTCGACCGCGCCATCCCGTCGACGCAGGCCAAGCAGATCAAAGCCTCCACCAGAGGTTCTGTATCCCGTATTCATGATATCACTGCCCGAATGTTTTGTTTTTATCCGGCAGTGATGACAGCGTCACGGCGATAGCGTCAAGACACGCACGCGTGAGCGCGACGATAGCAGATCGCGGTCAGGCGGCGTGCGCGCCTGCGGCCAGGGCCTCGATCCGCGCCAGGACCTCGGCCACGGGCTTGCCCTCGCCGATCAGCTTGACGATCGCCGAGCCAATCACGCAGCCATCGGCGATGCCGGCGATGGATTGTGCGGCCTCGGGCGAATTGATGCCGAACCCGACCACCACCGGCAGATCGGTGCGCGCCTTGATCCGCGCCACCTCGGGGGCGACATCCCCGGCCTGCGCGGCCTGACCGCCGGTGATGCCGGTAACCGAGACGTAATACACAAAGCCCGAGGTGTTCTGCAGCACCTTGGGCAGACGCGCATCATCGGTGGTCGGCGTCGCCAGACGGATGAAATTGATCCCCGCCGCCTGTGCGGGCAGACACAGTTCCGCGTCTTCCTCGGGCGGCAGATCGACGATGATCAACCCGTCAATTCCGGCCTTCACGGCATCTTGCAAGAACCGCTCCACACCACGCGAATACACCGGATTGTAATATCCCATCATCACCACAGGGGTGGTCTGATCGCCCTTGCGGAATTCGGCCACCATATCCAGCGTCTGTTGCAGGGTCTGATGATGGTTCAGCGCGCGTTGCCCGGCATGTTGAATGGTCGGGCCATCGGCCATCGGGTCGGTGAATGGCATGCCTAGTTCGATGATATCGACCCCCGCACCGGGCATCCCCCGCATCACCGCCAGCGAGGTTTCGATATACGGATCACCCGCCATCAGATAGGCCACAAAGGCCTTTTTCCCTTCCGCCTTCAGGGCGGCGAATTTCGCGTCGATCCGGGTCATGGTGCCATCCTCGTTTTATCGCGTCCGGTTTGGGGTATCTGCGGGGGAAAATCAATGGGTGCATTGCTTGCGTCCGCGCCCACCAATGCCTATGAAGCGCGAGGTTTTCGACAGGAGTGGATCATGGGTTTCAAGATGGGGATCGTCGGCCTGCCGAACGTCGGCAAATCGACGCTGTTCAATGCGCTGACGAAGACGGCCGCCGCGCAGGCCGCGAACTTCCCCTTCTGCACGATCGAGCCGAATGTCGGCGAGGTCGCGGTACCCGATGCGCGTCTGGACGCGCTGGCCGCGATTGCCGGATCGAAGCAGATCATCCCCACCCGGATGACCTTCGTCGATATCGCGGGTCTGGTCAAAGGTGCCTCCAAGGGCGAAGGGCTGGGCAATCAGTTTCTGGCCAATATCCGTGAAACCGATGCCATCGCCCATGTGCTGCGCTGTTTTGAAGACGGCGACATCACACATGTCGAGGGCCGCATCGACCCGGTCGCCGATGCCGAGACCATCGAGACCGAATTGATGATCGCCGATATGGAATCGATCGAGAAGCGCCTGCAGGGCATCGCCCGCAAGGTGAAGGGCGGCGACAAGGATGCGCTGGACCAGGAACGGTTGCTGAAAATCGCGCTGGCCGCGCTGGAGGCGGGCAAGCCCGCCCGCACCGTCAAGGTCGCCGATGATGACCGCAAGCAATGGGGCATGTTGCAACTGCTGACCGCGAAACCGGTGCTGTATGTCTGCAACGTCGAGGAATCCTCGTCCGCGACCGGCAACAGCAAATCGGCCGCCGTGGCCAAGATGGCCGCGGAACAACATGCGGGCATCGTGGTGATTTCCGCCCGGATCGAGGAAGAAATCAGCCAGCTGGACCCGGAGGAAGCCACCATGTTCCTCGAGGAACTGGGGCTGCATGAGGCCGGCCTGGACCGGCTGATCCGTGCGGGCTATGACCTGCTGGGGCTGGAAACCTATTTCACCGTCGGCCCCAAGGAGGCCCGTGCCTGGACCATCCGTCATGGCACGATGGCGCCGCAGGCCGCCGGGGTGATCCACGGGGACTTTGAACGCGGCTTCATCCGTGCCGAAACCATCGCCTATGCCGATTATATCGCGGGCAAGGGGGAATCCGGCGCCAAGGAGGCAGGCAAGTTCCGCGTCGAGGGCAAGACCTATGTCGTGCAGGACGGTGACGTGCTGCACTTCCTGTTCAACGCCTGATCCTGTTTCGCCAGATGATCCCGCGGGCGCCCTTTGGCGCCCGTTTACATTTGTCCTCCACTTTTCCCCCGGATCGCCGGATCTGGGCTTGCACCGGGCCAAAGCCTCGCGCCATAGATACGGCATCCAAGAACTGGAGGAATTATGGCCCCGAAATTCGGCACCAGTGGCCTGCGCGGTCTGGTGGTTGATCTGACCCCGGATCTGGTTGCGGATTATACCCGCGCCTTCATCAAGGCCTGCCCCAACGGCGGCACGATCATGGTGGGGCAGGACTACCGGCCCTCGTCGCCCGATATCGCGGCGGTGGTGCTGCGCACCATCGCGGATCAGGGCTTGCACGCCGTCGATCTGGGCGCATTGCCCACGCCCGCATTGGCGCTGGCCAGCCTGTCGGCTGGCGCCGCGGCGATCATGGTGACCGGCAGCCATATCCCCGCCGATCGCAACGGGCTGAAATTCTATATCCCCAGCGGCGAGATCACCAAACACGACGAAACCGCCATACTGTCCGCCCTCGGCGGCCCCGCAGCCAGGGCGACCGGGACCACCGAAACCCGCACCGATGCCAGCGCGCTTTATGCCGCGCGCTACATCACCGCCTTTGGCGCCGCGGCGCTCGACGGGCTGCGGATCGGGGTGTATCGGCACAGCTCTGTTGCGCGGGAGACCTTGCAGCATGTGCTAGAGGCGCTTGGCGCGACGGTGGTGCCACTGGGGCATTCGGATACGTTCATTCCGGTTGATACCGAGGCCGTCGATCCCGAAACGCGCGACCTGTTTCGCGGCTGGTGTTCCGAACACCGGCTGGATGCGCTGGTCTCGACCGATGGCGACGCCGACCGCCCGATGGTCACCGATGCGACGGGCGAGGTGATCGCGGGCGACATTCTGGGCGCCCTGACATCGCGCGCCCTGGGGGCGCGGGTCCTGTGCGTGCCGGTCTCGGCCAACAGCATGATCCGGCACATGCCGGATTTCGACCGGATCGTGGCCACGAAAATCGGTTCGCCTTTTGTGATTGCCGCGATGGAGGCCGCCCTGGCCGCCGATCCGGCGGCACCGGTGGCAGGCTATGAACCCAATGGTGGTTACCTGCTGGGGTTCACCGCGCAGGGTCCGTCCGGCCCCTTGTCGCCGCTGATGACGCGTGATTGCCTGTTGCCGATCCTGGCACCGCTGGTCGCGGCGCGCACGGCGGGGCAAAGCCTGGCCGAGTTCGTCGCGGCGCTGCCGCCACGTTTCACCGCCGCCGACCGGTTGACCGAAATCCCGACGGAAAACGCCCTGTCCTTCATCGCGCAACTGCAAGATGCCCCTGGCCCGCGCGATGCGTTCTTTGCCCAGACGGGGCGGATCACCGGGGTCGACCTGACCGATGGGCTGCGGTTGAACTTTGCCAATGGCACGATCGTGCATCTGCGGCCCTCGGGCAATGCGCCGGAGTTCCGCTGTTATGTCGAGGCCGACAGCAAAGCGGCCGCGGCCTCGGTGCTGGCATTGTATCTGGACAAGCTGGCGGTGCGGTTGCGCTGATCCCTGTCAGATTGCGACCGCCTAGCGGCGGTCGCCCTCTTCCTCGCCATCATTGTCGGACAATCCGACCGAACCCTTGGCCGCCACCGGCGCCTCGGCAATCGGCGCGGGTTGCGGTTGATCAGGGACCGGTCGCTCCGAACTCACCTGCGGCCGGGTCAGCGTTTCCGGGTTGCGCAGCCACAGGTCGCGCTGTGCAAAAGGGATCTCGATCCCCTCCTTGGTGAACCGCTCAATGATCTGATGATACAGCTCCGTCTTGACCGATCCGCCGAAATTGACATCCGACAGCACCGCGCGGATTTCAAAATTCAGACTGTCCGCCCCCAGATCGGTGAACAGCACCGCAGGCCCCGGATTCATCATCACCAGTGGATGGCCCTCGGCGATTTCCTTCAGGATCTGCGCCACCTTGCGGGTATCGGTGCCATAGGCCACACCAACCTTGACGATGACCCGCCCGTGCTTGTTGGTGCGCGTCATGTTGGTAACCGCGCCGGTGATCAGCGAGGCGTTGGGGATCACCACTTCGGATTTGTCGAAAGTCTCGATCCGGGTCGAACGCACCGAGATCGACCTGACAATGCCCTGCTGGCCGCCCACCTCGATCCAGTCGCCTTCGGAGACCGGGCGCTCAACCAGCAAGATGATGCCGGATACAAAGTTCTGCACGATGGTCTGCAGGCCGAAACCGACACCGACCGACAGTGCCCCGGCGACGATCGCCAGCGATGACAGGTTGATGCCCGCCACCGAAATCGCCAGCAGGGCGGCCAGGAAGATACCGATATACCCGGCCCCCGATACGATGGCATTCTGCCCGCCCCGATCCAGCCGGGTTTTCGGCAGGATCGTCGCACGCAGCGCACCTTGCAGCATCCGGGTCACCAGATAGCCAAGGGCGAACACTACCGCAAAGGTCAGGAACACACCGGGCGAAATCCGCACCCCGCCGACCGGAAAGCCGCTCAGGAACTGCGACCACAGATCGGCAAGATTCTCGGGCCGCGCCCCCCAGACCAGCGCCACCAGCGGCAAGGCCAGCAATGCCAGCACAAACCCCATCAGGACCGGAACCAGCGCCTCGCCCTTGCTGTCCTCGCTATGGGTCAGCACGGCGTAGATATCGCTGAAATAGGCCTGTAGCACCGCAATGACGGCAACCACCCCCAGCGTCACGATCATCGGCCAGATCAGCGCATTTGCCGCCGCCACATAGCCGATCAACCCCATGACGGGCGTTACCACCCCCAGCACCACCAACAGCGTCGCCACCCACTTCAGCAGGCTCTGGCGAAAGGCGGCCTCGTCATCCTGGGCCTGCAATATGGTCAACTGATGGCGCATCAACTGCCCCATGCGGAACAGCGCCACCCCGGCAAAGATCAGCAATGGCAGTTGCAGCACCGCCAAAGCAGCCTCGGCGTTCTGGGCGATCTCGGCGGCCTTGTCGGCGCCGACGCGCCCCGCGCCCCCCAGATAGTTTTCCGCCCGCGGGCTGATCCAGTGCTGCAACAGGTATTGCAACGCCAGCGCCACACTGAGCATCGTGGTATGCACCCGCCCTTCGGCACGGCCATCCCCGCTGAATCCCAGCACGCTGGGGGTTTCTGGGTCGACCGGAAAGATCCGCGCCCCCAGCCACCAGGCCGCCATCACCACCAGCACAAGCAACGGCAATTCCTGGAAAAAGGCGTTCATGATCGGGCCGATCATGGTGGTCTGCTGCACCGCGTTGCCCAGCAGGATGGCCCCGATGAACGGCAACACCACCTGTCCCAGCGACACGAACCCGGTCACCAGTCCGCGCCCGCGCAGGGCCGTCTTTTCCGTCATCCAGCGCGCCAGCCACATCATCCAGCGGCTGCCACGCAGCATCAGAACCGCAGATGCCAGCACCAGAACCGCAATCAGCGGCGCCGCCTCGCGCAGGTTGTTATAGGTAGACGCCTGGTTCAGACGCCATTTGGTTTCGTCATAGATCCACTGCCCCATCCAGCCGATCATCTGACCCGCCGTGGCCCAGTTGACCGGATTGAACACCGAGGGCGACACCCGCAGCAACTTGTCGGTCTGCCGTTCACGCACCACCTTGTCGATGCTGCGCACGATGCCGTCAGCACGGCTGGCGGCCTCGCCCGCCGTGATTCCGGGGGCCTGCAACTTGGCCAGACTGTCGTTCAGTTCCTTGCGACGTTCGGCGATGGCGGCGTCTTCGCTGGCCCCCTCGGCCGGCGGATCGCCAAGCGCGGCGATCTGGTTCTTCACCGCGGTGATCTGATCACCGTTGATGCCCTGGGCGGCGGTGAAATCGGCCCGCCATTTCACCATATCGGCGCGCAGCGCGGACAGCTTGCTGTCGGCTGTGGCGCCATCGGCCACCACAGCCTCGGCACTGGTCGCCTGTTTGGTCCAGTCGTCGTAGTCAGGCGCCTGAATATCCTGCGCGGTAACGGGGAACGCGCATAGCAGCGCAACGACAAGAATGCGCAGGAACGTCAGGATCATCCTTCAAACACCTCTGGCACGGCGCGGGCGGGCCGATCCATCCAGTCCGGCACCGGCAACCCCTTGGCCCGCAGGAATTCAGGGTTGAACAGTTTCGATTGATACCGGTTGCCGTAATCACACAGGATGGTCACGATGGTATGCCCCGGCCCCATTTCACGCGCCATGTGTATCGCACCGGCCACGTTGATCCCCGAAGATCCACCGACGCACAGCCCCTCTTCGGACAGCAGATCGAACACCACCGGCAGCGCCTCGGCGTCATGGATGTTGAAGCTCATATCCGGGGTGAAACCGTCAAGGTTTTTGGTGATCCGGCCCTGCCCAATCCCCTCGGTGATAGAGGACCCCTCGGCTTTCAGCGCGCCATGCGCGTAGAAATTGTGAATGGCCGAACCATCCGGGTCCGCCAGACCGATCTTCACACCTTTCGGCTGCAACGCCAGACCGATCCCGGCGAATGTGCCGCCCGATCCGACCGAGCAGATCACCCCATCCACCCGACCCTGGGTCTGGTCCCATATTTCCGGGCCGGTGGTCTGTATATGGGCCTCGCGGTTGGCGGTATTGTCGAACTGGTTGGCCCAGATCGCCCCGTTCGGATCGGTCTTGGCCAATGCTGCGGCCAGACGTTGCGAATAATGCACATAGTTGTTGGGATTCGAATAGGGTGCGGCCGGAACCTGCACCAATTCCGCCCCGGCCAGCCGCAGCATGTCCTTCTTTTCCTGGCTCTGGGTTTCCGGGATCACGATGACCGAGCGGAACCCCATCGACGCCCCGACCAGCGCCAGACCGATGCCGGTATTGCCCGCCGTGCCCTCGACGATGGTGCCGCCGGGGTGCAATTGCCCCCGCGCGATCGCATCGCGGATGATGAACAACGCCGCGCGGTCCTTGACCGACTGACCGGGGTTCATGAACTCGGCCTTGCCGAGGATCTCGCAGCCGGTCAGCTCGGAAGCCTTTTTCAACCGGATCAGCGGCGTGTTTCCGACAGCCGCAGCCAGATCCTTGCAGATGTTCATGTGCCCCTCCTGAGATTTGCGCAATTGCCCATGACTTAGGCCGCAAAAGAGCCGCCCTCAAGCCCCGTTGCGTATTCGGGGCGGTTTAGGCCGCCCCGACCTCGGCCCGCAAACCTGGCCGCAACCGCGCCAACCACAGGGCCAACACCAGCAACGGGCCGTTTTCCGCCTGACCGCTATCGACCATCTGCATCAGTTGATCGAAGGATATCAGGTGCGGACGAATATCCTCGCCCTCTTCTTCCAGACCGCCCGGGCGGGCGGCATCATCGGCCAGATCCGCCAATCCGATAAACGTGTACAGATATTCGGTCTTTGCCCCCGGCGAGGGATAGAAATTCGGCGCAGCAATCAACCGCGACATCGACAGCCCGGCTTCTTCGACGGCCTCGCGCAGCGCGGCCTGCGCGGGGGTTTCGCCCGCATCCACCCGCCCCGCCACCGGTTCCAGCGACCACGGGTTCACATCACCCCGCGCAAACGGCCCGGCACGAAATTGCTCGACCAGCAGCACGCGGTCGCGCACCGGATCATAGGGCAGCACCACGGTCGCATCGCCCGACACAAAGGCGGCACGCGGCAAGGGCGGACTCATCCCCCCGGCAAAGGTGCGGTGGCGCAAGGTGTAATCCTCCACCGCGAAGAATTTCGCATATCCGGTGGCCATCGCATCGACAATGACATCGCCCGGAACCGGGGTGCGTCGCATCCCCCGCGCATGAGGCACCGCCGCCCGCAACCGCGACGCGGCCCGCACCAGAATCATCGGATAGCGGGACACCGCGTCGGCCTGCGGCACCACCCCCTGCAACGCCATGTATTCGTGCGCGGCCAGCGGTGTGATTTCACCCCAACGATGCTGCCAATCCGCCAAATTCCAGGGTTGGCCCGGCGTCAGCCCGGAATCGGGCAGATAGATCAGCGCGGACACCTGACTGCCATCATCCAGTGTCACAGGCATTTCTTCGCGGCGATAGCCTGCCTCATAAAACCCCAGCCGCGCCGCGTCATCCGTCGTCAATCGCGCCAACTGACCGATCACCACCGCCCCCGGCCTCGCCAGCAGAACCGGATAGGATAGATCATGCCCCTGCCCGTCACGCGCTATACAGGCAGTGTAATCCGGCAAGGTGGCGATCTGGGTTTCGACCGGGTGCCCCAGAACCTCGGTTCGCAGGGACGCGTAGCACAGCGTGCCATAGAAGAAGTATAACCGATCCAATTCCAAACCTGTCTCCCCGGATCTGGCGCCCCCGGTCTTTCAGGCGCCGGGCGTTCAGGCGCCGGTCCGGGTGCCGCCGGTCGCCTTGGTCGCGCGCCCCCATCGCCGCGCGGCCCAGTTGCCGACAATAGCCGAAAGCATTCCCCCCAGAAAGAGCATGATCCCCACATCGCCCTGTGCCAGTTCGAGAAAATGCCTCCAAGACCGAAGGGCGATATCGGTGGCCAGGGCCTCGATGCCGCGATACAACCCACGCCATGCTGCGGGCAAAACGATGCGCAACGTCATAAAAAGCGATAGTAAAACCCCGGTCCATACCGCGCCCATCACCCCGCGCGCCAACCGCGCCCGCACCGATGCAGTGCTGCCGACAAAATACCAGCCGATAATTGCGCCCCCCGCCGCAATCATCAGCCCGAACCCGAGCCCGCCAGAATCAACGTATCCCGAGACACGCCAGGCCGCCGCAAACCCCGTTCCCGCCAGGATCAGCGCCGCCAATCCGCGCGGTGCATCGGGTTGGCGGGCGATACGTTTCCCGATGGCAACCCTGATCATGCGGCCTCCGATCCAATGACAGGTCACCGTATCCTTGCATCGCAATATGGCTAAAATGCGGACGGTTCGGCGCGAGTTGCAACGCATAGGCCTTTGACTGCGCCGCCGACGCGTGCAACCCTGACGCAACGCCACCTTCCCCGGCAGAAAGATACCCACCGCCATGACCCGAATGATAGATGCCGATGCCGCGATGCGTGGTCTGTTGGCCAAGCACGAAGACGCCCATAAATACAGCTACGGTCATGCGGTTGTGCTGTCCGGTGGTCTGGGCAAAGGGGGCGCCGCGCGGCTGGCGGCGCGGGCCGCGTTGCGGATCGGTGCCGGGCTGGTCACGATCGCCGCGCCACAGGCGGCGGTTCCCGAACATGCGGCGCAACTGAATGCGGTGATGCTGCGACCGCTGGCCGATTCCTACAGTCTGCGCGGCATGTTGACCCAGGATCAGCGGCTGAATGCGCTGTTGCTGGGACCTGGGCTTGGTGTTGCGCGCGCCCGTGAAATGGTGCCAGCGGCGCTATGGTCCGGGCGGGCGGCGGTGCTGGATGCCGATGCGATCACCGCCTTTGCCGATAGCCCGGCTCAATTGCTGGAAATGCTGCACCATAAGGTGGTGCTGACCCCTCATATGGGGGAATTCGCCCGGTTGTTCCCCGATCTCGCGCAAGCGGTATCGGACGCCAGCCTGACCTATATCGAGGCGGCGCGCCATGCCGCCGATCGCGCCGGATGCACCGTTCTGCTGAAGGGGGCCGAAACCGCAATCGCCGCGCCGGATGGGGCCACCGCCCTGCACCGGGCCGTCGGGCCGATGGCGGCACCGTGGCTGGCGACGGCGGGATCGGGCGATGTTCTGGCGGGCATGATCACCGGGTTGCTGGCGCGCGGGGCCGCCCCGCTGGAGGCGGCCTCGACAGCGGTCTGGTTGCATGCCGCCGCCGCCCGAACCTATGGTCCGGGTCTGATTGCCGAGGACCTGCCCGACATGTTGCCCCGGGTTTTCGCCGATCTCGGACTGTAAGCGCCATTTTCAGGTGTGGCCCCCTAGTGCGCTGCCGCGCGTCGGTCTATATGATCGGCAGAAATCGAATTGGCGCCCGATGCGGGCAGAACAGCGGAGAAACGCATGGCAGGCTCGGTCAACAAGGTGATCATCGTCGGCAATCTGGGACGCGACCCCGAGGTGCGCAGCTTCGCCAACGGCGGCAAGGTGTGCAACCTGCGCATCGCCACCTCCGAGACCTGGCGGGACAAGCAATCGGGCGAGCGCAAGGAACGCACCGAATGGCATTCCGTCGCCATCACCAGCGAACCTTTGGTGAAAATCGCCGAGCAGTACCTGCGTAAAGGCTCCAAGGTCTATATCGAAGGTCAGTTGGAAACCCGCAAATGGCAGGACCAATCCGGTCAGGATCGTTATTCGACCGAGGTTGTCCTGCGTCCCTTCCGTGGTGAATTGACCCTGCTGGATGGCCGCGAAGGTGGCGGTTCGTCGGGCGGTGGCCGGTCCTCGGGCGGCTATGACGATGGTCCTTCGTCGCAGGGGTCGGACAATTACGGTGGCGGACAAGGCTTTGGCGGCAGCCAGGGCGGTGGCGGTCGTGCGTCCAGCATGGATGATGACATTCCATTCTAATGCCCAGCGTTGTGGATTACCGTAAAAGACGGTGATCCAAAGTGTTGATTTTTAGACGTTTATCAACAATCGGCCCTGCGCGTTTCGGTAACGCCGGGGCCAAATGCTGAGCTCCAGTAAGAAACGCCCAGACCCATATGCGGCCCGACAAATCGGGGCATCAAAATGGTGTGGGCAAGACATAATTACCGGGGAAAGACGGGACGAAGATCGCGCAGACGCGCCCCCGATTTCTGAGTTGCTCGCGACAGGCGCGAACTGCCGCCGCAATCGCGTGTGAAGACGCCCATGCGACACGCTGCGTCATTCATGGAAGATTACCCCCTTCGATATAATAGCGTTCAGGGCGCGCATAACACCGACGAATCCGCATGAAAAACCGAGATGAACGGCATCACGTCGTTTGGCCCGCGCCTCGCAACGAGAGCCGCCGATCACCAGGTTGCAGAATGCCCAAAGGGGGCCATGCAGATTTCGCGGGGCCATGACACCGGCAGATCATTTTCTGTGCCTCCCGATAACTCGTTCATCTGATGCTGGGATCGGCCAATCATAGGACCGTACACGAAGAGATCGAAGTTCACGGACGAGCAGATCATCTCGATCCTGGGTGAAGGAAGCGGGGCGAAGACGGTCGAGATCTGTCGTAGGCTTGGGATCAGTGGAGCCACCTTTTACGCTTGGCAGGCTAAGTCCGGCGGCATGGAGTCGTACGAGTTAACGCGGCTGAAGGCGCTGGAAGACGCGAATGCCACGCTGAAGCGCCTGCTCGCCGGGACACTGCCCGACAACACCGCCCTGAAGGATCTTCTGTCAAAAAATGGTGACGCCCGCCGCCAGGCGCGAAGCCGTCGCGCCTCTCAAACAGTTCTACGAGATGAGTGCGCGGCGGGCGTGCTCCCTGATCGGGGCGGATCGGTCGTCGGTGCGGTATCGCCACCGGCGCCCGGACGACCGCGAACGGCGCGAGGTGTTGCGCGCGGCCGCCGAGATGCATCGCCGGTTCGGCTCTCGCCGCCTGCATGTCCTCCTACGCATCGATGTATTGACCCGGCGGGATCTGCACAGGTTATGCCGCTAAACTGAATGCCTCGCGGCTGGCGTGCGCATGGCAAGCGCCTGATGAGGTCGGCGGTTGTTGTAGAAGCTGATCCAGTCGCTGATTGCTCGGGTTGCGTGCTGGATGC
>DASWPI010000063.1:0-44328 GCA_036398515.1 Paenirhodobacter sp. | reverse complement strand
GCCTGCACCGACACATCCAGCGCCGAGACGCTCTCGTCGGCGATCAACACATCGGGGCGCATCGCCAGCGCCCTGGCGATACCGATGCGCTGCCGTTGCCCGCCGGAAAAGGCGGCGGGCCGCCGATCATAGGCGGAACGGTGCAGTCCGACCAGTTCCAGCAGTTCCTTGGCCCGCTCTACCGCCTCGGCCCGCGACGCCCCCGAAAGCACCGCCGCACGCGCGATCATCGGCACCACCCGGCGGCGGGGATTGAGGGACCCGAACGGGTCCTGAAAGATCATCTGGATCTTGCGGCGCATGCCACGCAGCGCACCACCGCGCAGGGTCAGGATGTCCTGCCCCGCCACGACGATCCGACCGGCGCTTGGGTCCGTAAGCCGGATCAGGTTCTTGGCGATCGTGGATTTGCCCGAGCCGGATTCGCACACGATCGAGATGACCCGCCCCGGCGCGACCGCAAGGTTTATCTCATGCAGCACCTGCTTGAGACCATAGCTGTGGTTCAGCGCCTCGACGCGCAAGGCCGGGGCCTCATCCGCGAGGGCGGGGCGATCATGCGGCACCAGGCTTGGCACCGCCGCGATCAGGGATTTCGTATAGTTGTGGCTTGGCGCCTGCAAAACCTGCCGGGCGGTGCCGATCTCGACGATCTCGCCCTGTCGCATGACGGCGATCCGGTCGGCGATATCGGCAACAACGCCAAGATCATGGGTGATGAAGATGATGCCGTGGCCATGGTGGTCGCGCAGCTCTCGCACAAGTTTCAGCACCTGGGCCTGCGTCGTGACATCAAGCGCCGTCGTCGGTTCATCCGCGATCAGCAAACGCGGGCTCATCGCCAGCGCCATTGCGATGACGACGCGCAGGCATTGCCCACCCGAAAGCTGATGCGGATAGCTGCGCAGGATGCGGTCGGGTTCCGGCAGGTGCATCTCTTCGATCAACGCGCGCGTGCGTTGGGCGCGATCAAGCCGCGACAGATCCGAATGCAGCTCGAACACCTCTTCAATCTGCTGCGCGACCGTCAGCGCGGGATTGAGCGAGGCCATCGGCTCTTGAAAGATCATGCCGATGCTCTTGCCCCGGATCTTGCGCCACTCACGTTCCGACAACGCCAGAAGGTCGCGCCCGCCCATCAAGGCTCTGCCCCCCGCCACCTTCAGCCCGGCGGGCGCCGCCCCCATCAGCGTGGCACTGAGGACAGATTTGCCCGAGCCGGATTCACCCACGATGCACAGGATCTCGCCCTTGTTCACGTCGAGCGTCACGTTTTTTACGGCAAAGGGCCGATCCGTCCCCTGGGGCAAGGCCACCGACAGATCGCGGATCTGCAAAATGATCTCGTTCATGCCTGACGCTCCTTTGCATCGCTGACTTCGCGCAGGCCATCGGCGACCAGGCTGAGCCCGAGGGTCAGCGAGGAAATGGCGAGACAGGGGAAGATGACCAGATAGGGAAAGGCGATGGCCATCGCGCGGCCTTCGTTGACCATGCCGCCCCAGTCGGGGGTCGGCGGCGGCAGACCAAGGCCAAAGAAACCGAGCGTTCCGATGGTGATCGCGCTGTAACCCAGCCGCAAGCACAGGTCGACGGCCAGCGGACCGGCGGTATTGGGCAAGATATCCACCAACAATATCCGCCAGATGCTTTCCCCCTGCGTAATCGCCGCAGCGACGAAATCGCGACTTGCGACATCGCGGGTAATGGCGCGGACGATGCGGAAAATCGCTGGTGCGCTGCTGAAGGTCACGGCGATGATGATATTCACCGGCGAGGCCCCGATCACCACGATAATGACGATATACAGCACCAGCACCGGAAAGCTGAGCACGACATTCGCCGCAAAGGAAATCAGCGCATCGACCCAGCCGCCGACATATCCCGCGACAAGCCCGAACACCATGCCGACGGCATAGGCCGTCAGCGTGGCCAGCGTCGCGTAGATCACCACCGTGCGGGCCCCCCAGATCAGCCGCGACAGGATATCGCGCCCGAGCATATCACTGCCCAGCAACAGGAACTGCCCGCCCGACGCGGTGGACCAGGGCCGCATCAGCGGCTGGATGGTGCGATACGGATCATAGGGCGCCAGCACGGGCGCAAGGATCGCGACAAGCAGCCAACCGAAGGCCAGCGCCAGACCAACCATCAGCAGCGGTTTGCGTAGATAAGGGGGTCAGTTTCATGCCTTGCCTCCAAGCGAAATACGCGGGTTCAGCCAGCCATACAGAAGGTCCGAGACGACCTGGCTAAGCACGACGACGAAAACGGAGATCATTGCGCAGGCCTCGATGAGATAGATATCCTGATTGAGTGCCGCATCATACAGCAGCGAGCCGAAGCCCTTGTAGGCATAGAAAACCTCGACGACGATGACGCCCGAAAGCAGCCAGGGCAATTGCAGCATGATCACCGTGACCGGGGCGATCATCGCATTGCGCAGGGCGTGGTGTAGAACGATACGGGCCGGACTGGCGCCCTTGAGCCGTGCGGTGCGGATATAATGCGTGCCCATGACGTCGATCATCGACGCCCGCGTGACCCGGGCGAGGTAGCCCATCGAATACAGCCCCAGCACGGTGACCGGCAGGACCAGCTCGGCCAGGGAAAAGCCGCCGATCATCGTGCTGGCGCCAGGCAACAGCCCCAGCCAGAAGACGAAAACGCCGGACAGGAACACCGCAGAGGCGAAATCGGGTATCGAGGTCGTCACCACCGCCAGGATCGAAATCACCCGGTCGAAGAACGAGCCGGGCTTCATCCCCGCCAGAATGCCCAGCCCCAGACCGAAAACCACGATGAACAGCAACGCCCCCGCCGCCAGAATGGCCGAGGCCGCCAGCCTGGGAAACACGAGCGACGTGATGGGCGCACGGAACAGCGTCGACATCCCCCAGTCGCCGGTCACAAACCGCCCCAGCCAATGCAGATAGCGCACCGCGAACGGGGCATTGTAACCGTTGCTCTCCAGCCAGGCCGTGCGCTGTGCGGCGGTTGAATACTGGCCCAGGACCTTGACCGCCACATCCGTGACATTCACCTCCAGCGCGAGAAACAACAAAAGCGACACCGCAAGCATCGTGGCAATTACGGTGCCGGTTTTTCTGACCAGAAATGACCCTAATGCCATCTAGAATTCCCCTTCATGTCGCCGCGTTGGCCTTGCAGGCCCCGTCGGTGCTGCGGGATCACGACATATCCCGCAGCGCCGACGATCAGGCCAGCCACACGCTGTCCATGCGGAAGTAATCCGAAGGGTGCAGAACGAACCCACGCACATTCTGCGCGGCCGCGCTCATCGGTTCGGGCCAGAATGCCTGCACCATGACCGCGTTTTCCTGCAAAATGCGCTCGACGCGCTCCATCGCGGCCTTGCGCGCGTCCGGGTCGACCTGCGCCATTGCCGCATCCAGCGCGGCATCGAATGCGGCGTTGGCAAAGTGGCTCTCGTTCCAGGACCCGCCCGAGCGATAAGCCAGATCGAGTGTCATCGTGCCCAGCGGACGATGCGCCCAATAGGTCAACCCGAACGGCACCTTGTCCCAGATCGGCCAGTATTGCGTGGCCGGCAGGACATTCAGCTTGATGCGGATACCGGCCTCGGCCAGGTTCTGTTGCAACACCTGCGCCGTGTCCTGCTCCCATCGGCCCTGCGTGTTGCCCAGCGTCAGTTCGACATCCAGCCCATCTGGGTACCCGGCATCGGCCAGCAGGGCCTTGGCCTTGGCGACATCGCGCACGATGCCCGGCACGGGGAAGTAATCGGCCTGCGCAGGCGATACATGATAGTTCGCCCCGATCACCCCCTTGCCGCGATAGGCCACATCCAGCATCTGCTGGTTGTCCGCAGCCAGTTGCACAGCCTGGCGAACCCGAATGTCGTCGAACGGCTTCTGGTCGACCTGCATCCGCATCACCACGGTATTGGCCGATTTCGTCGACAGGATCTGGATATTGGGCAGCGATTTCATCAGGTCGTATTCGGCGATAGTCGCGCGGTAGATCAGATCGACCTGCCCGCTCGACAGTGCGGCCAGATGGGTCGTCACATCGGGCCCCAGATCAATATACTGGATTTCGTCAAGATAGGCGGGCGTGCCCCAGTAATCATCGCGCTTGCGGAAGATGGCGCGGCGGCCAACCTCGAACGCCTCGATCCTGAACGGCCCGGTGCCGATCGGATTGGACGGCCAGTTGCCATTGAAATCGCGGTGAACCATCGCGCAGGTGTAGGAATAAAGCTGCTCCGGCAGTGAGGCGACGGGCCGCGAGAGCGTGATCCGCACACTATGCTCGCCGGTCTTTTCGACGCCGGAAATCGCGCTGAAGGCGGTCTTGTTGGAACTGGCGGAATCGGGCGCGATCCAGCGATTGATGTTGAAAATGACGTCCTCGGGGGTGAAGGCGTCACCGTTGGACCATGTCGCCCGCTCATCGAGGTCGAAATCCCAGACCGTCAGATCGTCCGAGGGGGTCCAGCTCTTGGCCAGATACGGCATGACGATATTTTCCGTATCGACAAAGGTCAGGAATTCCAGACTGTTGCGGAACAGATTGGAGGCCTCGATCCAGTTGGTCATCATCGGATCGGTGATTTCCTGGATCTGGCACGCGAAGCGCAGCTTGCCGCCGGCCTTCGGGGTTTCCTGCACCTGCGCAAAACCGGGAACGGCACTTGCCCCCCCCACCGCCACGCCAAGCCATGCCAGCGCGCGCAAAAAGCCGCGCCGGTCGATACGCCCTTGCGCATAACGCGCCTGCAACATCCGGGCCTCGGGGTGAACCGGCCGCCCGCTCAGCGTTTCAAAGTCTTGCATTGCTATTTCTCCCTGTGAGGAATTGGCTTTTTTTATCGGTTGGTTGTGGTGCCGGTCGCGCGCCGTGACGCAGGACCGGATGTCGGCGTGTGTGGGGGCCTCAGCCGACCGCACTCAGCGCGCCAAAGCGCCCCTCGGCCCCGCGCGGTTCGCGCGGAATGCGCTTGCCCGCGGTGTAGTCGTTGATCAGGTCGCAAGGGGTGTAGTTGCGCTCGATCTCGAACAGTTCCTCGGCATCAAGGGTGGTATCCAGCGCGGCGATGGCACTATCCAGCTGCGCGGTCGAATCCGCCCCCACCAGCATTGCCGAAACCTCGGGTTTGCGCAGCACCCATGCCTGGGCGGGCGAGACGCCGCGTGCCTCGGCCACCCGCGCCACCGATGTGGCGATCTCGTGCGAGGCGCGGTCGCTGTACATCTCGGCGGTGAAGAAATCGGTCTTGTTGCGGATCGAATTCATGTCGTTGCTCAGGATGCCGCGTGCGAGCGGGCTGAACACCGTGACACCGATGCCCTGATCCATGCAGAACGGAATCATCTCGCGCTCTTCCTCGCGGTAGGCACAGTTGAGCTGAAGCTGCATGTTGATCGGCCGCGCCCAACCGTTGCGCTCGCAGACGTTGATGATCTTTGCAAACTGCCAGGTGCACATGGTCGACATCCCGACATAGCGCGCCTTGCCCATGCGCACGATATCGTTCAGCGCCTCCATCGTTTCCTCGATCGGGGTTTCCGTATCGAAATAATGCAGCATGTAGATGTCGACGTAATCCATCTTCATCCGCGACAGGGATCCGTCGATGGCATCGAAGACATGTTTGCGGGAATGGCCGCCCGCGTTCTGCCCGGTGCCGATGGGGTAGCCAAGCTTGGTGGTGATGACCAGCTCGTCGCGCGGCGCGGCGCAGGACATTGCACACCACCTCTTCACCCGCGCCAGCGGAATAGAAATCCGCCAGATCGACGAAGTTGACGCCACTGTCCAGCGCGTGGCGGATGATCGGCTCGCTCTCGGCCTCGTCGAAGATCCAGGGTTTCCATTGCTTGGACCCCATATTCATCGTGCCGAGGCAGAGCCGCGAAACCTTGAGGCCGGATTGGCCCAGACGGATGTATTGCATTGGTTCGGTCTTTCACTTGTCGCGTTCGGGGCCACCCGTCATCCGGGCGGCCGGATCTGGGTTCAGGCGCCGTAATGTATCCAGGTGCCTTTGGTCCGGGTGTAGGAAGACAGCGAATGGATGGCCATTTCCTTGCCCCAGCCGCTTGCCTTGAAGCCGCCGAAGGGGCTCGACAGGCCGTAGCACCCATACCGGTTGACGAAGACCATCCCGGCCTCCAGCCGTTCCGCGACCCGGTGGGCGCGCGTCACGTTGCCGGTGTACAGACCCGCCGCCAGGCCATAGACGGTGCCGTTCGCGATTTCGACCGCCTCCTCGGCGGTGGCGAAGGGCGTACATGACAGCACGGGGCCGAAAATCTCTTCCTGGGCGATGCGCGCCCCGATTGGCACATTCGCAAAGATCGTCGGGCGAATGAACAGCCCGTCGGCATTGGCCCCCGTGCGATCATCGCGCCCGCCCGCAACCAGTTCGGCCTCGGTCTTGCCGATCTCGATGTAATCCATGATCCGCTTGAACTGGGCCGCGTTACATTGCGCCCCCTGCTGCGCCGTGGACGATAGCGGATCGCCGCAGCGCACCGCCTCGGCCTTGGTGATCAGCTTGTCCATCACCGTGTCGTAGATCCCCTTCTGGATCAGAAACCGCGTCGGCTCCGAACATTTCTCGCCTTTGTGCGAGAACATCACCGTGAAGGCACGATCAACCGCCGCATCCAGATCGGGTGTGTCATCGAAGAAGATGCAAGGTGATTTGCCGCCCAGTTCCAGCGTCACCGCCTTCAGATTCGACAGCCCCGAGTTCTGGACGATCTTGCGGCCCACGGCCGTCGATCCGGTGAACGAAACCTTGTTGATATTGGCGCTCAACGTCAGCTGGTTTGCCGCCACGCCATCGGCCAGCACCAGGTTCAGCAATCCCCTGGGCAGATCCAGTTCACGGTCGATCAGCTCGAACAGATAAAGCGTGGCCAGCGGCGTGTATTCCGACTGCTTCATCACCACTGTATTGCCCATCGCCAGCGCCGGCGCGATCTTCAGGCTGGCCTGATACAGCGGGAAATTCCACGGCGCGATCAGCGCGCAGACCCCCACCGGATCCTTGGTCGTGAAATTCAGGAAACCGTCCTCGACCGGGGAGACCTCACCATAGAACTTGTCGGTCCAGCCCGCGTAATATTCAAAGATGTCGGCACAGGTCGGAATGTCATCCACCAGCGCCTCGGTATACAGTTTTCCGTTGGGCAGGCATTCCAGCAGCGAGAGTTTCTCGACGTTCTCACGGATCAGCCGGGCAATGGCGTTGAGGACATCGGCGCGAGCCTTGCGCGAGGTGGCGCGGCTCCAGACCTCGCTGCGGTGACAGCGTTGCGCGGCCTCGGCCGCCACCTCGACCTGACCGGCATCGGCCCGCGGGATCGTACACAGGGTTTTGCCTGTCGCGGGGTTCTTCACCGCCCAATCGGCCGCATCGCCCGCGACCCAGGCCCCGTCGATATAGTGCTTCTTGGTTCCTGAGAGCCAGCTTTCAGCCCAGGCGAGATCGGATTGCAGGGAAAGGTCTTTCATATTCATGTCCTTGGGAGGAGTTTGCATTTCTGAAATCAGGACGCCTCGGCGACCCTGGCGCGGACATAGGCCAGATCGCCCGCCGCCTCCTTGGCCACGCGCGACGCATAGCTGTAGCCGCGCAACTGCTTGAGCCGGATCAACGAGGGCAGCAGGCTTGTCGCATTGTCGTCGTTGCGGGCGGCATCGGGGCGCATCCCGGCAATGCAATTGTGCCGCAACGTGTCGAGCCCACTGATCAACAGGTCCACCATGTCGAGCAGGTTCACCACAACGACCGATTGCCACGGGTTGTAGTCGAGTTCGCCGTGGTCCTGGGTCATACGGATCGCCCCCGCGCGGCCACAGACCATCATCGCGCAATGGACCATGAATTCCGGGATCGTCGGATTGACCTTGCCCGGAATCGCCGAAGAACCGGGCTGCACGGCGGGCAAGATCAGTTCGCCCAGCCCCCCATGCGGGCCCGATGCCATCAACCGCAGATCCTTTGCGAAACGGATCAGCATCCGTGCGGTCTGGTCGAATGTCGCACCAAGGTTCAGCAGCCGGTCATGCGCCTGTGATGCGGCGAACAGGTTGTCTGCGCGCCGCAACCCCGCAGGCTGTCCCGCCGTCACAAGTTCCGCGTTCAGCGCGTCGATGACCGTATCGAAGAACCCGGGCATACAGTCGTCGCGTCGCCCGATGATATTGCCACCAAGGTTGACCTCGCGCAGCAGCGCGGCATCCGCATCGCCACGCACAATGTTCAGGCGCAGGTTCGCGGCCACCCCGTCCAGATAGTCCTGAAAGCCGATATCCACCGCATCCTGCAGGCAGGTCCGGGCAAGTTTGCGCTGCGGTGCCCACTCGGTCCCGAGGCGCTCCAGATCCTGCGCCAGACCCGCCAGCCGGGTGCGCAGATGGCCCCAGGCGCCAATCGCAGCGATATGCGCGGCGGTCGAGACGGTATCGCTGGTCGAATGGTTCAGGTTCACATGATCGTTCGGATGCAGCGGCCCATAGCTGCCAAAGGGCGCGCCAAACCCGGTCGCATTGGCCAGATTGGCCAGAACCTCATTGGCGTTCATGTTGAACGACACCCCGCCGCCACCATGAAAGGCATGAACGGGAAAGGCATCGGCGCGCGGCGCGGCCAACAGCGTATCCACCGCCTGCGCGATTGCCGCGCCCGCCTCTGGCGCCAGCGCACCGATCGCCACATTGGTACGCGCCGCCGCCTTCTTGATGCGCAGCACCGCGTCAAGAAACAATGGATAATCCGCGAACCGCAGCGCCCCCGGAAGCGGATACAATGCGACGGCGCGTTGCGTCTGGATGCCGAAGGCCGCCCGCGCCGGTACCGCAAGGGTGCCGATGCTATCGCTCTCAAGCCGCGTCTGCGACGAACCCTCGATCATGGTCCAATGCTCCCCGTTTGTTGGGGGCAATTAATCAGCAGGAAAATCAGCCCGGCAAACGACTATCTTGCATGCACCTTTCCAAAAACTCATGACCCTTGCCGGGTCACAGGATGTGCGACGACAGTTGTCGGGCCGCTTGCACGATGTTTTTCGCGTAACTTCTGGCCGTTGACGCGGTCAGGACGTCTTGTGGGAAGCAGGCGCTGACTGCGGCGACCGGCATGCCGCTGCGGTTTAGCACAGGCGCCGCGATGCAACCGACGCCGGGTTGGATCTCGCCCGATGTCACGGCATAGCCCAGCCGCGCTGCCCGCTCGATATCGACGATGCGTGGCCCGGCAAGCGGCTCATCCGGGCCCAGAATACCCGCGCCACGCAACAGGATCAGCCTGTAGGCGGGATCAAGCGCCGCCAGCACCGCCCTGCCCCCGGCACAGAGATCAATTGGCATTGTACGCCCGACATAGGCGTTGAAAGCAAAATTTGCGGGCGAATCCACCTTTGCCACAACGACCATCTGGCTGCCCACAGGCAGCCCCAGCAGAACCGTGCGATGAATTTCGTTGCGCAAGATCTCGGCGATCGGATGGAAATGCGGCACGATTGGCTGGCGCCCCAGCACCGCCGAGGAAAGCTGGAACACCCGCGCGCCAACCAGATAGGTCTTGCGCCGCCCGGGTGCGATTGCGACCAGCTCATGCCCCAACATACTGTGCAAAATGCGATGCGCGCTGGCCGGGGCCAGCCCCGTGCGTTCACAGATATCGGCCAGTTGCAGCGGATGGGGTTCTTGCGCCAGAAGGTCGAGAATCGCCACCGCCCCATCAATCGCCGGCGCACCAGAGTTTTGAGATTTTATCATGTCCTGGCATCCAGACGGGTGATTTGCCCGACAATTATACGAGATTATTTCCATATACAGAATTATAATTCCACTTATGGAAATAATTTGACAATCCGTTGCCCGCCCTTCCCCCCTTGCCACAAGGTCGCCCCAGGATCACGGACGGAGCAGGGCATGCGCATCGAACGCAATTTCATCGACAACGACTTTCTGCCTTCGGATGGCGACAGCATCCTGCCGGTCTTCAACCCCGCGACCGGCACACAGATCGCGCAGGTCCCGGCCGCGACATCCGCCGAGGCCCGCTCGGCCGTGGACATCGCGGCCCAGGCCCAGCGCGGCTGGCGGCGACTGACCTCGGTCGCGCGGGCCGAACATCTGCACGCCCTCGCACGGGCGCTGACCGAGCGCAGGGACAGGATCGGTCAGGCGCTCGCCCTCGAATCCGGCAAGAGCCTCGAAGATGCGATGAGCGAGGTGGTCTATGCTGCGGAACTGACCCATTACCATGCCGAATGGGCACGCCGGATCGAAGGTGAAATCCTGCCCAGCGACACACCCGACGAAAACCTGCTGCTTCAACGCGAACCCATCGGTGTCGTCGTCGCCTTGATTCCGTTCAATTTTCCGGTCTACACATTGATGCGCAAGATCGCCCCCGCGTTGATCGCGGGCAATAGCGTCGTCGTCAGGCCCAGCAACAACACCCCCTGCTCGGCCTTCGAGATTGCCCGTGCCGTGCGCGATAGCGGCTTTCCGGCGGGGGTGATCAACATACTCGCGATGACGCATCCGACGGCGCAACTGATGTGTACGCACCCCAAGGTCGGGATGATCACCCTGACGGGCAGCGTGGGTGCCGGACGCAAGGTGCTGGAATACAGCCAGGTGAATATCGCCAAGGTTTCGCTGGAACTGGGCGGCAAGACGCCCGCAATCATCGCCGCCGACGCCGATCTGGACGCTGCCGCAGAGGCGGTCATCGCCTCGCGCACGGCGCATTGCGGCCAGCTTTGCACGGCGGTCGAACGTGTCTATGTGCAGGACGCGGTGCATGACCGTTTCGTCGCCATGCTGCGCGACAGGATGGCCGCGCGCGGCTTCGGCGACCGGGCGAAGACACCGGGGCTGATGGGGCCGCTGGTCAATGCATCGGCACGGATCGCAATCCACCAGATGGTAGAGCGTGCCCTGGACGATGGCGCAACGCGGGAATGCGGCGGACGGATTCCCGATGGCAAGGGCTTCTTCTACCCCCCCACGCTGCTATCCGGTTGCCGTCAGGAGATGGAGATCGTGCAGGAAGAGGTCTTCGGTCCGGTCCTGCCGGTGTTGCGCTTTGCAACCATTGATGAGGCGATCGAGTTGGCGAATGACCACCAGTTCGGTCTGTCCTCGGTGGTCTATACCGAGAGCTACCGCACCGCGATGCGCATCGCCAACAACATCGAGGCGGGCGAGGTCTACATCAACCGCACGCCCGCCGACCCGTATCAGGGCTACCATGCCGGTTGGAAACGCTCGGGCCTGGGCGGTGACGATGGCAAGCATGGCATGCTTGATTTCACCCAGACCCGCCTGATCGTCCAGAGCTATTGAGGAGACCGCCGATGAAACTCGTGCGTTGCCAGACCCATATCGTTGCCGTGCCCCCACCCCACATCGGCGGGATGTACTGGATCTTCGTGACCCTGCGCACCGATGACGGGATCGAGGGCGTGGGCGAGGTATATGCCGCCACCTTCCACCCGAAGGTCATGGTTCCCGCAATCGAGGACGTGTTCGAACGCCTGCTGCGTGGCGAGGATCCGCATCATGTCGAGCGTTTCTTCCGCCGCGCATATTCCAGCGGCTTTACCCAACGCCCCGACCTGACGATGATGGGCGTGGTCAGCGGGCTGGAGATGGCGTGCTGGGACATCATCGGCAAGGCTGCGGGCAAGCCGGTCTACGAATTGATCGGCGGCAAGGTGCATGACCGGCTGCGATCCTATACATATCTGTATCCGGTGGCGCCCTCGGGCGCGCATGATTACGAAAACATCGAACTCTCGGTCGACTGTGCGCTGGACTATATGGAGCAGGGCTTCACCGCGCTGAAATTCGATCCCGCCGGCCCATATACCGCCTATTCCGGGCATCAGTTGTCGCTGGAGGACATGGAGCGTTCGGAAACCTTCTGTCGGCGTATCCGTGCTGCGGTGGGCAACCGCTGCGATATCCTGTTCGGGACGCATGGCCAGATGACGGTGTCGGGCGCGATCCGGCTTGCCCGCAGGCTGGAACCCTATGATCCGCTGTGGTTCGAGGAACCCGTCCCGCCGGGCCAGAGCGAGGCGATGGCGCGCGTGGCCGATCACACCACGATTCCCATTGCCGCAGGCGAACGCCTGACCACGAAATACGAATTCCACGACCTGCTGCGACACGGGGGGGCGTCCATCCTGCAGATGAACCTCGGGCGTGTCGGCGGCATTCTGGAGGCCAAGAAGGTCGCCGCCCTGGCCGAAGTCCATTATGCCCAGATCGCGCCGCACCTGTACAACGGTCCGGTTGGCGCCGCCGCCAGCATCCAGCTTGCCACCGCCACCCCGAATTTCCTGATCCAGGAGAGTATCGGCAGATGGGATGGTTTCCACGCCGAGGTGCTGGAGGAACCGCTGACCTGGAAGGACGGCTATATCATTCCGTCCGACCGCCCCGGACTTGGCATCACGCTGAACATGGATGTGATCGCCGCGCATTCACCCTATCATGACCCCAGGCTGCACCTCTCGATGTCCGAATTGCCGCATGATTTCAAAGCGCAATCCGATACGTCCTGGAAACAGCCCCTACCTTGCGCGTGACATCATGGATTTCGACTATATCATCGTAGGCGCCGGTTCGGCGGGCTGTATCCTGGCCGCGCGTCTGAGCGAGGACGCCCGCAACCGGGTGCTGCTGATCGAGGCGGGCGGCAGCGACCGTTCGGTCTGGTTCGATATGCCAGCAGGCTATGCACGGTCCTATTTCGACCCGCGGACAAACTGGATGTTCTCCTCGGATCCCGAACCGCAGATGCACGGACGGCGGATCTACTGTCCGCGTGGCAAGGTGTTGGGCGGGTCCGGGTCGATCAACGCGATGATCTGGGTGCGCGGCCACCGGCGTGACTTCGATGACTGGGTGACGGCGGGCAACCCCGGCTGGGGTCATGACGACATGCTGCCGTGGTTCCGCAAGCTGGAGGATCACCCGCTTGGCGACACCCCCTGGCACGGTGCGGGCGGGCAAATCGGCGTCACGCCAATGCGCGGTCATGCCCATCCGATCTGCGACAATTTCCTGGCGGCGGCGGCCGAATGCGGCCTGCCCGCCAACGCGGATTTCAATGGCGAAACTCCCGAGGGCGCAGGCATCTATGAGGCGAACATCGCGGGCGGCAAGCGGCAATCCAGTTCCAAGACCTACATTGCCGGGGCGCTCTCACGCGCGAATCTCGAACTGCGTCTGGGGGCGGAGGTCGAGCGGATCGTGCTGGACGAAACCGGACGGGCGAGCGGGGTCATCATCCATGCGCATGGCAAGCACATAACCTGCACCGCGCGCCGCGAGGTCATCCTGTCGGCCGGTGCCGTCGGCTCACCCAAGCTCCTGCAACTCTCGGGAATTGGCGATCCGGCGCCCCTCGCCGCGCTCGGCATCACGCCCCGTCATGCCCTTCCGGCGGTCGGCGCCAATTTGCAGGACCACCTCTGCGCGAGCTTCTATTTCCGCTCGACCGTGCCGACGCTGAACGACACACTTCGACCGTGGAGCGGAAAGATCCGGGCCGGGCTACAATGGCTGTTGACGCGCCAAGGGCCGCTTGCCCTCAGCGTCAATCAGGCCGGCGGCTTCTTTCGCACGGCATCTGCCCCGGCGGACGCGCCGAATATCCAGCTCTATTTCAACCCGATGTCCTACCGTATCCCGGCCAGTACCCGTGCGCGGCTGGAGCCCGAGCCCTATTCCGGGTTCCTGATGTGCTTCAACGCCTGCCGCCCCGAAAGCCGTGGTGACATCGGCATCATTTCCCCCGATCCAGCGGTTGCGCCGCGCATACGCCTGAACTACCTGGCCACAGAGCAGGACCGGACCGAAGCAATCGAGGCCAGCCGCCTGATCCGTGATCTGGCCGCCGCGCCATCTCTGCGCGAGATCATCGCCGAGGAAACGAGTCCCGGCCCCGCCTGCACCTCGGATCGGGATATCCTGGAAAACCTGCGGATGAATGGCGGATCAATCTACCATCTGTGCGGCACCTGCGCGATGGGGCCGGACCCGGGAACATCCGTGGTCGATGCGTCGCTGCGTGTCCACGGGGTGCGCGGGCTTCGGGTTGTCGATGCCTCGATTTTCCCGAACATCACCTCTGGCAACCTGAACGCCCCGGTCATGATGGTCGCGGAGCGTGCGGCGAAGATGATCTTGGCGGGATCTGATGGATAGGATCAGGCCCAATGGGCCCCTGCCTGGCGCAACGGGGCACACATGTCGATCATGAACGCGACAAAAGCGGATTTGATCCCGATATTCGTTCCGCCCTCACGCGCCTTGATGAAATAGCCCCGGTCATAGCTGACCGAGGTCTGGAAGGGGGCGATCAGCGCCCCGGTCTCAAGGTCATCACGAATATAGGCAAAATCACCGATGCCTATCCCCGCACCCTGCTTGGCCGCGCTCAGGACCATATCGGCAGTTTCAAAAACCATGCCGCGATCATAGGGCACATCCCCGAACCCCGCCGTCGTCAGCCAGTTCTTCCAGTCGCCATAGCGGTCGTTCCACTGCTGCACATGCAGCAGGTTGGCGTGACGCAGAAACGCTGCGGTCTGATGGTCACGGAACGTGGCAGCATAACCGGGCGAGCAAATCGGCACCAGGGTTTCACAAAACAGCAATTGCGCATCGCTTCGCTTATGTTTTTCATAGATAAATTCGATACCGACATCAATCTGCGCATCATCGAGCGCGGTGCCGACGCTGTCGATCCGCAGGTCGACATCCATCGCCGGATGGATCTTCTGGAACTCGACCAGGCAGGTCGTGCCCCAGCGAATCGCAAAGGTGGGCGGCATGGCGACGGTAATGCCGGGGCGGCCCGCATATGCCGCCGCTGCGCGTACCCCCTGTTCGATGTCAAGAAACGCCGCCTTGACGTGGCGCAAAAGGATCTGGCCCTGCGGCGTCAGTTCCAGCCGGCGCGTCAGCCTGCGAAACAGCGGAAACCCAAGCTGTTGCTCCAGCAACTGAACCTGGCGGCTAACGGCGCTTTGGGTCAGGAAAAGTTCCCCGGCCGCCTTTGTGAAACTGAGGGTTTCACCGGCAACCGCAAAACATCTGAGGGCGTGAAGCGAAGGCAGCCGCGAGGTCAATTTTGATCTCCTCAGAAATGCGTGCAGGACGCCGACGAAGACCCCGGCACAATGCCGTTATCGCCTGATTCTACAGCCACCCGGAATCCATTTCGCACAAGTAACGGCAATCGCCCCCCACATCCCCGGCCACGATCCGGGGCATTTGAACCGCATCATGACGGGACGGGATTACGGTCGATTCGCACCGGCCCCCTTGACGGATGTCGCAGAGGTTTTGAACCTGTGCAGCGCGGGGAAAACCATCTAAGCCATTGAATATGGTGGGTAATGACGGGCTCGAACCGCCGACATTCTCGGTGTAAACGAGACGCTCTACCAACTGAGCTAATCACCCTCTGCCGTGCTTCTTAACCGCAGGATACCGAGCGGGCAAGAGGGGATGATCACCCTTGCGACAGCTGCGCCAGACAATTCTGCACCAGTTCATCCACCGGGCGGGTGCCCTGCAATTCCAGCACCGGCTCGGACCGCCCCGCCAGCCAGTCGCGGTGCCGTTGCAGGCTGCGCCCACGAAAATACGGCTCGTCGTAAGAGGCCGCCCATTGCAGAAACTCGCGGTGATTATGCGCCAGATCGCCGCCCAACTTGATCCGGTCCCCAAATTTCCCGGCCTCCCGGCGGCGGATGCGGGCCAGACGTATCGGTGTCGGCGTGGTCAAGAACACCACCAGCCCAACCCCGTCGATCACCGTCTCGCCCCAGCCATCGGCCGAGCCGGACAGCACCCATCCCCCAGCGGGCCCTTCGGCCACCTGCGCGGCGGCGATCAGGGCCAGACGCTCTTCGACCGGGCGCCGCTCGGTATAGGGGGGGTCGGTGGGGGCCCAGAAATAATCGTCGGTATCCAGATGCGGCACGCCCAGACGCGCCGCCAGCGCCCCCCCCAGAAACGAGGTGCCCGAACCAGCGGCGCCGGTGATATAGACCCGCGCCGCCATTACCTCAGCCCTCCGCCTGGGCGTCGGCCCGGCTCTTGCCGTCCACGCCCAAGGCCAGTGTCGCGGCCATGAACCCATCCAGATCACCGTCCAGAACCCCACCGGTATCCGAGGTTTCATGCCCGGTGCGCAGGTCCTTGACCATCTGATAGGGTTGCAGGACGTAGGAGCGGATCTGGTTGCCCCAGGCCGCCTCGCCCTTGGCATCGTGCTGCGCCGAAATCGCGGCGTTGCGACGGTCCAGCTCCATCTGATACAGCCGCGCCTTCAACGCATTCATCGCCGCCTCGCGGTTCTGGTGCTGCGATTTCATCGATGAGGTCGTCACGATCCCGGTCGGGAAGTGGGTGATCCGCACCGCCGAGTCGGTGGTGTTGACGTGCTGCCCGCCCGCGCCAGTCGAGCGGTAGGTATCGATGCGGATATCGTTCGGGTTCACCACGATGTCGATATTCTCATCCACCACCGGGTAGACCCAGACCGAGGAAAACGATGTGTGCCGCCGCGCGGCGGAATCATAGGGCGAGATCCGCACCAGCCGATGCACACCCGATTCCGACTTCAGCCAGCCATAGGCGTTCACCCCGGAAATCTTGTAGGACACCGATTTGATCCCGGCCTCTTCGCCGGGAGTTTCGGATTGCAGCTCGACCTTGTAGCCCTTCTTCTCGGCCCAGCGGACATACATCCGCGCCAGCATCGAGGCCCAGTCGCAGCTTTCGGTGCCGCCCGCGCCCGAATTCACCTCAAGGAACGTATCATTGCCATCGGCCTCGCCGTCCAGCAGTGCTTCCAGTTCCTTTTGATCGGCCAGAACCTTCAGTTCTTTCAGGCTTTTTTCTGCTTCCCCGATCAGATCGGCATCGCCTTCGATCTCGCCCAGCTCGATCAGCTCGACGTTGTCGGTCAACTCGCGGGTAACGCGGTTGTAGGTCTCGATCTGGTCCAGCAAGGTCTGACGCTCCCGCATCAGCTTCTGTGCGCGTTCGGGATCGGACCACAGGTCGCCATCCTCGATCAGCGCATTGAATTCTTCCAGCCGGTGCGGGGCGGTTTCCACATCCATCCGTTGCCCCAACAACTTCAGGGTCTTGCGGATGGCGTCCACGATATTCTGCGTCTCGGCGCGCATCGGTTGTTTTCCTCTTGCTTATCTGGCGGGTGATACAGCCAAGGCGGGCGTCGGGCAAGCACGCCCATCGCCGCAGCCGCCTCAGTATAGCCCGCCGGAGCTGACGGTGCCGAAATCGGCCTTTTTCGGGATGACCTTCTGCTGCCCACTCGATGTGGTGACGGCCGCATCGCCTTCATCCGTTTCGCCCTGCTGGAACAGCGGCAGGTTCTGCCCCATGCCAAAGCCACCATCGACCACGATGCCCATGGCGATCAGGTCCTGACCTTCGCGCAGATATTCCGCCTGCACGAAATCGCCCGAAGCGTCATCGGCCAGCCGTTCCCCGGTGAAGCGGTTGAACTTGGCCCAGTAACCGCCCGGCGGCACCTTGAATTCCGATCCGCCATAGACCTTGGCGGCGGCGGTCATGAATTCCTGAAACACCGGGCCACACAGGGTAGCGCCAAAGGCGCTGTCACCCAGCGTGCGGGGCTGATCATAACCAATATGGCAACTGGCCACGATGTTCGAGGTGAACCCGGTGAACCACACATCCTTGGCGTCGTTGGTGGTGCCGCTCTTGCCCGCCACAGGCACCGGAACCGAAATGCCGCGCCCGGTGCCACGGCTCATCACGCCCTGCATCATCGAAATCATCTGATAGGCGGTGATCGGGTTGATCAATTGCTCGCGCCGGGTTTCGATGCGCGGCCCCAGACCGCGTTCCAGGTTCAGATCGCCGCAATTGTCACACAGGCGCTGATCGTGACGATAGACCGTGCGGCCCCAGCGGTCCTGCACCCGGTCCACCAGCGTCGGTTCCACCTTCTGCCCGCCATTGGCAAACATCGCATAGGCCGAAACCAGCTGGAACATCGTGGTTTCCTGCGACCCCAGCGCGTTCGCCAGGAAATGCCCCATCGGGTTGTAGACGCCAAACCGCTCCGCGTAATCGGCGATGGTGTCCATGCCGATTTCCTGCGCGATCCGCACCGTCATCAGGTTCCGCGATTGTTCCAACCCCGTACGCATCGGCGTGGGGCCGTAATATTTGTTCGACGAGTTCTTCGGTCGCCACAGGCCCTGCGGGGTATTCACCTCGATGGGCGCGTCGACCACGATGGTTTCCGGCGCGAACCCGGCATCCAGCGCCGCCGCATACACGAAGGGCTTGAAGTTCGAGCCCGGCTGACGCATTGCCTGTGTCGCCCGGTTGAACACCGAGGTCTGGTAGCTGAAACCGCCCTGCATGGCGATAACCCGGCCGGTGTTCACGTCCATCGCCATGAACGAGCCCTCGACCAGCGGCACCTGGCGCAACGACCAGCGCGTGCCGCCATCGGTCTTCACCTGCTTGACCAGCACCACATCGCCAACCGAGACCAGATCCCCCGGCACCCGTGCCCGCGGCCCCAAGGTCTCGTTCTTGTTCAGCTTGCGCGCCCAGGTCACATCGGCGGCGGGGATGAAATGCCCATCGGCATCCTCGGCCTCGCCCTCGATACCAATACGCGCCGATTTGTCACCGACCGCCAGCACGACCGCCGGCGACCAGCCCGCGATGTCACGCGGCGCCTTGTCGGTCGGCACCTTGGACAGCGCGGCGCGCCAGGCCGCCTCGGTGCCCAGCTGATCTTCGGGGATGGTGGCCCCGGTGCCGCGCCAGACGCCCCGGCCCCGGTCATATTTCTCCAACGCGGATTGCAGCGCCTGCGCGGCGCGCGCCTGCATATCGGGGTCGATCGTCGCCCGGATCGTCAGGCCACCGCCAAAGAACTCATCCTGACCAAAGCTCTTGGACAGCTGGCGGCGGATTTCATCGGTGAAGTAATCGCGCGGCGGCAGCGTGTCGCGGAACGGCGCATAATCACCGCGCTGCACCGTCATCAGCGGCTTGGCCTGTTCGGCCTCCATCGTTGCCTGGTCGATATGACCGTCTTCATACAGCCGCCGCAGCACGTAATTGCGCCGCTCCAATGCCTCGTCGTAATTGCGCACCGGATGCAGCCCGGCGGGCTTTTTCGGCAAAGCCGCCAGATAGGCGGCCTCGCCCACCGTCAACTGGTTCAGGGTCTTGTTGAAATAGGTCTGCGCGGCGGCCGCCACCCCATAGGAGTTCTGCCCCAGATAGATCTCGTTCAGATACAGTTCCAGGATGCGGTCCTTGGACAGCGCCTTTTCCACCCGCGACGCCAGGATCAATTCCTTGATCTTGCGCTCGATCGAGCGCGAGCCATCGAGCAGGAAGTTTTTCATCACCTGCTGGGTGATGGTGGACGCGCCCCGCACATCGCGCCCGCCGGAGCGTACCGCATCGACCCCGGCGGCGATCATGCCGCGTGCATCGAAGCCACCGTGATTGTAGAAATTCTTGTCCTCGGCCGAGACAAAGGCCTCTTTGACCAGATCGGGCATCTGATCGGCGGGAACGAAAATGCGCCGCTCCTCGGCGAATTCGTCGATCAGCTTGCCTTCCCCCGAATAGATCCGCGAAATCGTCTTGGGGCTGTACTGGGCCAACTGCTCATAACTGGGCAGGTTGCGCGAATACATCCAGAAGATGCCCCCGACCGTCAGCGCGACAAAGAAAATCGCGGTGACGATCCAGGAGAATATACCCCCGAAGGCGGATAGAACGAAGCGGATCACCAGTCACCCCCATGAGGCAGGCCGTGCCCCGGACAGGCCAGCCCTATATCGCGCAGGCGCGCGCGGGTCAAAACAAGATGGCGTCAGGCCGTTGACAAGCCATCGGCGCCGTCATTGCCGCAACAACCGGGCCTGCGCGGCATCGGTGCCCGCCCAGGCCTGCACCCCGGCCAGGATGGCCTGGGCCATCTGGGTGCGCCAGGTGGCGTCCAGCAACCGTTGCCGATCCACCGCCGAGGACAGGAACCCCAGTTCAATCAGCGCCGAGGGGATATCGGGCGATTTCAACACCGAGAAATCGGCGTGCTGCACCGCGTGCGGATGCATGTCCAGCCCCGCGCTCTTGATCGCCGTCGCCAGTGCCAGACCCAGCTGTTCCGAGCGCGGCTGGGTTTCCACCCGCGCCAGATCCATCAGCACCGAGGCCACGGAATCATCCTGCCCCGTCAGATCCACCCCGGCCAGCAGATCGGCGCGGTCGTGGCGTTCCGCCAGCCGCTGCGAGGCCTGATCCCCCACCATGTCGTTCAAAAGATAGATCGTCGCCCCGGTCGCCTGCCCCGTTGGCAAGGCATCGGCGTGCAACGACAGGAACAGATCCGCCCCGGTCGCACGGGCGCGGGTAATGCGCTCTTCCAGCGGCACGAAGACATCTTCGTCACGGGTCAGGGTCACCTGCATCCCCGCCCGAGTCATCGTCTCTTTCAACTCGCGCGCAAAGGTCAGCACCAGCACCGCTTCGTCCAGCGCACCCGATTCCGCGCCCGGATCAAGGCCGCCATGCCCCGGATCCAGAACCACGCGCAACGGCGATGCGCCATCCTGCCGTCGATGCGGTATCGCTGTGGGCACCACCGGCTGCGGCAGGTCCCACAACGCCGAGGACGGGGCCCCGGTGCGGGCGTTGAAATCCTGCGCCTTGGCGGGGGACAGGCGCAACACGATGCGCGGCGCATCTCCGGTTTCCTCAACCGCAGCGTCCAGCCGTGCCGGACCCGTCAGTTCGGCCACCAGCCGCGACCAGCCCGGACGGAACCGGCCCCAACGCAAATCCTTCAGCAGGCTGTCGGCACCCGGCGCCTCGGGGCGCGCATGGCCGAAATCCACCTCGCGGAAATCGGCGACCAGACGCGGTGGATTGTCCAGCAGATAGGCGCGAAACGGCACCGGCTGGCTGATGCCCAACACGATTTCCACCCCATGGCGATCATGCTGCAAGGTGCTGCGCGCCGGGTCCAGCCGCGCCAGCCCCGAAAGCGGCTGCTGCGCCGCCGCGGCCACGCCCAGCCAGATCAGCGCAAGCCCAAGGGCCGCGCGCGCCAAGATGCCGATACCGCGTGTCATAGCTGCTCCGTTTTTTCCGACTATATCGTGAACGGGCGGCAGACGGAACGGCTCAGCGTGCGGCCATGAAGGCGGAAAGGCGCCGCAGTCCCTCGGCAATGTCGGCGGTGGCACGCGCATAGGAAAACCGCAAGGTCCGCGCCCCGCGCACCGGGTCAAAATCCAGCCCCGGCGTCACCGCGACCCCGGCCTTGTCCAGAATTTCCCGCGCCAGCGCACCGCTGTCATCGGTCAGATCAGACACATCGGCATAAATATAGAACGCCCCGTCGGGCGGTGCGATTCTGGTGAACCCCGCCTGCGCCAGCCCTTGCAGCATCAGATCCCGATTATGGGCATAAACGGCGCGGTTGGCCTCCAGCTCGTCAATCGCATCCAGCGCCGCCAGCGCCGCCACCTGGCTGGCATGCGGCGGGCAGATGAACATGTTCTGCGCCAGCCGCTCGACAATGCGGATGTGGTCTTCGGGCACCACCATCCAGCCGATCCGCCACCCGGTCATCGAGAAATACTTCGAGAAGGAATTGATCACATAGGCCTGATCCGAAACCTCCAGCGCGGAAACCGCGCGCGGGCCGTAATGCAGGCCGTGGTAGATTTCGTCGGAAATGAAGCTGATATCACGCGCCGCACAGGTCTGCATCAGCGCCGCCATCTGCGCCCGCCCCAGCATGGTGCCGGACGGATTGCCCGGCGAGGCCACGATCAGCCCGCGCACATCGGCCGGAATATCCGATGGCACCGGTTGGTAGCGGTTCTCGGCGCTGGTCGGAAAGCCCACCGCCTGCACCGACATCGCCTGCAGGATCTGGCGGTAACTGGGATAGCCGGGCTCACCAAGCGCAACCCTGTCGCCCGCATCGAACAGCGCCGAAAACGCCAGAACAAACGCCCCCGAAGACCCGGCCGTCACCACCACCCGCGCCGGGTCCAGATCTACATCGTACCAGCGCCGATACAGCGCGGCGATCCCCGCGCGCAACGCCGGCAAACCCAGGGCCACGGTATAGCCCAGCGTATCGTGATCCAGCGCCGCAGCCAGCGCATGGCGCGCCTGTGCCGGGGCCGGTGTCGAGGGCTGCCCGACCTCCATATGGATAATGTGCCGACCGGCCTGTTCGGCGCGACGGGCGGCCTCCATCACATCCATCACGATAAAGGGCGCAACCTGACCACGGGCCGAAAAACGCATGGCTCACCTCGTTTGAACAGCGACAAGGCGCGGATAGGCGCTCGTCCCCGCACGGTCAAGCCTCTTGCACCCGACGGGCGGTTGGACCAGTTTGACCCACGAACGCCCGATCAAGGCCCCCGTTCAAAGCCAACGCAGGAAAGGCACCCGATGAACGCCAAGATTTTCGCCACGACCCTTGCGTTGTGGGGGGCCGCCCTGCCCGCCGGGGCATTTGACCTGTCGGCCATGAGCGACAGCGAAAAGGCCGCCTTCGGTCAGGCCGTGCGAGACTATCTGATGCAAAACCCCGAGGTTCTGGTCGAGGCGATCAACGTGCTGGACCAACGCCAGCAAGCCGCCAGCCAGCAAAGCGATCAAGCCATCGTTCAGGCGAACCAGGCCGCCCTGCTATCCGATCCCGATGACTGGGTGGGTGGCAATCCGCAGGGGGACATCACAATCGTCGAGTTCATGGATTACAAATGCGGCTATTGCAAAAAATCCTACCCGGATGTGGCAAAGCTGATGAAATCGGATGGAAATATCCGCTTCGTGGTCAAGGAATTCCCGATTCTGGGGCCGCAGTCCGAACTGGGCGCTCGCTTTGCCGTGGCGGTGAAGCAGATCGCGGGCGACGCCGCCTATGAAAAGACCCATGACGCGCTGATGACCGCGCGCGGTGATCTGACGCCGGAAACGCTGAAGCGCATGGCCTTGGCGCAAAAGCTGGACGCAGAGGCGATCTTGCAGCGCATGGACAGCCCCGAGGTGACCGCCGTGTTGCAAAAGAACATGGAGCTGGCGCAGAAGATGGCGATCAGCGGCACCCCCGCCTTCATCATCGGGGGCGACATGCTGCGCGGCTATGCGCCCTACGAAGCGATGCGGCAGATCGTGCAGGAGCAGCGCGGCTAAGCCGCGCCGCCACCGGTCATAGTTTCGACAATTTTGCCTGCAAATCCGCCAGTTGCTTCTTGATCGCGTTCAATTCCTCGCGATCCGAGGCAGGGGCGACCGGGGCGGTGGGTTCGGTGATCGCACCGCCCCACCCGGCCATCATCGATTGCAGGAATGCCTGCTGCTGACGCTGCATCGCCTCAAATCCCGGTATCGCCCCGACAGGATTCGGTATCGCGGCGAAATTCTCCATCATCTTCGATTGGCCGTCGCGCAACATCTCGAATGAGGCCGCCAGAAACTGCGGCACCACCGATTGCGCCTGCGTGGTATAGCTGCGCACCAGATCCGTCAGCACATCCAGCGGCAGGACGTTTTCGCCCCGGCCTTCGTGTTCGGCAATGATTTGCAGCAGATATTGCCGCGTCAGGTCATCACCGCTTTTCAGGTCGACGATCTTCACCTCGCGGCCCGCGCGGATGAAACCGGCGATATCCTCTAGCGTCACGTAATCGCTGGTTTCGGTATTGTAGAGCCTGCGGCTGGCATAGCGTTTGACCAGTAGCGGCTTTGCGTCATCAGCCATAGGACCCCCCTAACCCATCACGGATGCAACAGAATAATATTGCAAGACTATGCGCCCCCTTGGCATCGCGCAACATAAGAAAAGGGCAGGCACAAGGCCTGCCCCAAGTTCGGGTCCGGTCGGGAGGAGCGACCATCACCGAAAGATTCTCTTACTTCGTCGACGTCGCCTTCTTGGCGGCGGCGCTGACCTCTGCGGTCGCCTTTTTCACCGCGGCCGACGCGTCTTCGGACAGGTCCTTGCCCGCCGCCAGCATCAGTTCCACGGTTTCCATCTGCACCTTCTTCGCCACTTCGGCAAAGGCAGCCAGATTTTCGGCGGCAATCTCGGCCGAGGACGAGGCAAAATCGCTCAGCGCCTTGGCGTAGGATGCGGGTTCATCTTTCTGCTCGGCCAGGGTGCCGATACGCGCCAGCGCGTCCTTGGCCCATTTCGAGGTGATTTCAGTCGATTTTTCGGCAGCGTCCAGCGCAACTTTGGTGAATTTCTCACCCAGCTCAGCCTGAGACTTGAACGTCTCCTGGAATTTGCTCGCGTCCACCGGCAGCGATGCCCAGGCATCTTGCATCATCTTGGTGAAATCTTGCGGGGTCTTCGCCATACCGTATCGCTCCGATGTTTGGGCCCGGATCTGATGAAAGGGAAATTGATGAAATGCGTGGGCCTCTTCCTATTTATAAAATAATTGCTGCACCGCAGCATTGCAAGGAAAATGCCGCGGCGCGGCATGTTGTGCCTATTATTAAGGCACAACATTGACGTAAACGTCAGCTGGTCAGACCTTGACCACCTCGGCCACATAGGCCCCCGGCGCAGGCAGGATCGGCGGATGATCGGCATCGCCCGGATGGCGCGCGGCCACCATCGCCCCCGATCGCTTCGCCAGCCAATCGCCCCATAGCGGCCACCAGCTGCCCTCGTTGCGCACCGCCGCCGCCTTCCAGTCATCGGCCACATCCACCGGCGCATCGGCGGTATAATGGCCGTATTTACGCTTGCTGGGCGGATTGACGATCCCGGCGATATGCCCCGATTCCGACAGCACAAAGGTCTTGTCCGCCGATCCCATCCGCGCGATCCCGGCAAAAGACGCGCGCCAGGGGGCGATGTGATCGGTCTCGCAGGCCACGGCCAATAACGGCACCGTGATATCCGACACCTTCAGCGTTTCCCCCAACAGGGAAAACCCCGTGGTGGAAAACAGATCCTGCTGGCACAGCCCGCGCAGATAATCGCGCGCCATCCGCGCCGGCAGGTTGGTGGCATCGCCATTCCAATACAGCAAATCAAAGGCGGGCGGCGCCTCGCCCATCATATAGCTGCGGATCGCCGGTTTGTAGATCAGGTCATTCGCCCGCAGGAAGCTGAAGGTGCGCGACATGAAATAACTGGACAGCACACCATCCAGCTGCACCTGCGCCTCGATCCCGGCCAGGAAATCATCTTGCAGGAAGGCGGTGAATTCCCCCTGATCCGAAAAATCGGTCAATGTGGTCAGGAATGTCGCCGATGCCACCGAGCGGTCCTTGCGCTTGGCCAACAGCGCCAGCGTCAACGCCAGCGTGGTGCCCGCGATGCAATAGCCCAGGGTGTTGATCTTTTTCTCACCGCTGATCCGCTTGACCTGCTCTATCGCGGTCAGGAAGCCCTCTTCCACATAGGTGTCCAGCCCGACATCGGCATAACTGGGGTCCGGGTTTTTCCAGCTGACCACAAACAGCGTATAGCCCTGATCCACCAACCAGCGGATCAGGCTGTTCGCCGGTTTCAGATCCAGAATGTAGAACTTGTTGATCCACGGCGGAAAGATCAGCAACGGCACCCGATGCGCCTTTTCGGTGGTCGGCGTATACTGAATCAGTTCGAACAGCCGGTTGCGATAGACTACCGCCCCCGCAGCGGTGCCGATATTCTCGCCAACCTTGAAGGCATTGCGATCAGCCAGCGTCACCAGCAGGTTACCGCCGTTCTCCTCGATATCGCGGACCAGATTTTCCAGCCCGCGCACCAGGCTCTCGCCCTCGGTCGCCACGGCGCGTTCCAGCGCATCCGGGTTGGTCGCCAGAAAATTCGTCGGCGCCATCATATCGACGATCTGCTTGGCGAAATAATCCAGCCGCTTGCGATTGGTGTCGTCCAGCCCTTCGACCTGACTGACCGCATCATGAATAGCCTGCGACGAGATCAGGTATTGCTGCTTGATGAAGTTGAAATAGGGGTGGCTGTCCCACAGCGGATTGGTGAACCGTGGATCGGCAGGCCCCGGATCGGCCGGCGGTTTCAGCGCGCCCTGGGCCAGAATATGCGTTGCCTCGACATAATGGCGCATCGCCTGACCCCAGAAATTCACCTGCGCCTCGAACACACGGGCGGGATTGTCGGCGATCTCCTTTACAAAGGCGGCACTGGCGCTGAGATACAGATCCGCCCCCGGCCCCTCCAGCGCCGGGTTGATCGTCTTGCGCCGTGAAATCGCCGCAATCATGCGTTGCGTCAAAGCCTCGATCTTGGCAATATTGTCGCGCATTTGCTGCGATGCAGCATTTTGCATATCGTCGGATGTTGTCATGGCCGCGCCCTCCCCCTATCTTCTGACGAAAGCATAGCGCGCCTTGAATTCAAGTGGAATTGCAGCGTTGATGCGGGTTCTGTTCAAGGCAGGTGACACGATGAAGTCGATGATCGGTTACGACCTGATGGAGACCATCAGGAATACCAATGAATGGCTGGGGGCCTCGGCACGGGCGATGGCCTCATACCCGGCCTGGGGGCTGACGCCGAACCCGGCCATCGACCTGATGGCAGCATGGGGGAAGGTGACCGAGCGCAGCTTTGGGCGCATGGTGATCAAACCCGACTGGGGCATCCGGGCGGTGACGGCCGAGGATGGCTCGGACCACCTGATCGAGGTTGAAACCGTGTTGGCCAAGCCGTTTTGCGACCTGATCCATTTCAAGGCCCACGGTCGCGCCCCCATGCCACGCCGGGTTCTGGTGGTGGCGCCGATGTCTGGCCATTACGCCACGTTGACCCGCGCCACGGTGTCCAGCCTGATCCCCGATTGCGATGTCTACGTCACCGATTGGCGCAACGCCCGCGACATCCCGGTTTCGGCGGGGAAATTCGATGTCGAGGACTTCACCCTGTATCTGGTTGATTTCATTCGCCATCTGGGCCCGGACATCAATATCGTGGCGATCTGTCAGCCCGCGCCACTGGCCCTGGTCGCCACCGCCGTCATCGCCGAGGACACGCCCGAGGCCCAGCCCCGCTCGCTGGTGCTGATCGGCGGGCCGATCAACCCGGACGCCGCGGATACCGAGGTCACCGATTTCGGCCGTCGCGTCACCATGGGCCAACTGGAACAATCGGTGATCCAGCAGGTCGGCTTCAAATATGCCGGGGCCGGACGCCGGGTCTATCCGGGGCTGATGCAGCTGAGTTCCTTCATCGCGATGAACGCCGACAAGCACGTGCAGGCATTTCAGGATGAGATCATCGCCGGGGCCAAGGGCGAGGCCTCGGATCAAGACCGCCACAACGTGTTCTACGATGAATACCTGGCGGTGATGGACATGACGGCGGAATTCTACCTGTCCACCGTCGAGCGCATCTTCAAGAATGTCGAGGTTGGCCGCAACGCCTTTACCCTGCACGGCCATCCGGTCGATCTGGGTCGGATCAACCGCACCGCCGTCTTCACCGTCGAGGGGGAGAACGACGATATTTCCGCCCCCGGTCAATGCGTCGCGGCGCTGGATCTGTGTACCGGGCTGGCGGATGACCGCAAGGCCAGCCATCTGGAACCGGGTGCCGGGCATTACGGCATCTTTGCCGGATCCAGCTGGCGGAATCATATCCGGCCGCTGCTGCTGAACTTCTTTGACAAACAGGCCGCCGCCGCAGGTCAGGCACGGCCCAAGCCGCGCAGCCGCCCCAAGGAGGCCTGATCCTAGCCATCTGATCCGCAAAAACGCGCCCGGTCCCTAAGGCCGGGCGCGTTTTCATGTGCCGCAAGAAAAACGGCGGCCCGAGGGGGCCGCCGCAGTTCAGTTTTTCAAGGCCGGTGGTTGGCTCAGATCCGGCATCGCCGGGGCTGGCGCCGCGCCCGGCGCACCGAGCGGTGGCAATCCCAGCCCGCCCCCCGGCGCGCCCAACCCGCCAAGCCCGCCGCCCAGGCCCGGCATATCGGGCAGCTTCATTTCCACCTTCGACGTATCAATCGGCGCGCCCTTGTAGTGCATCACCATCTGCGGGAACAGAATCACCGCCAGCACCATCAACAGCTGGATGCACAGGAACGGCACCGCCCCCCAATAGATTTCCGTGGTCTTCACCCCGGCAATCTTCTGGCCCGTCACCCGGTCCAGATAGGGCACACGCGGCGCCACCGAACGCAGGAAGAACAGCGCAAATCCGAACGGCGGGTGCATGAACGAGGTCTGCATCATCACCGCCAGAATCACCCCGAACCAGATCAGGTCGATGCCCATCGCCTCGGCCGCGGGGGCCAGCAACGGCACGATGATGAAGGCCAGCTCGAAATAGTCCAGGAAGAACGCCAGGAAGAACACCAGCAGCGACACCACGATCAGGAAGCCCGTCTGCCCCCCCGGCAACGAGGTCAGCAGATGTTCCACCCACAGATGGCCATTCACCCCATAGAACGCCAGTGAGAAGAACCGCGCCCCGATCAGGATGAACATCACAAAGGCCGACAGCCGCGTGGTCGAGGCCAACGCCTCGCGCAGCACCTTCATACTCAAACGACCCTTGGCAATCGACAGGACCAGCGCGCCCACCGCGCCCATCGCCCCACCCTCGGTCGGCGTGGCGATACCCAGGAAGATCGTCCCCAGCACCAGCATCACCAACGCCAGCGGCGGGATCAGCACGATCACCACCTGCTGCGCCAGACGCGACATCCGGTTCAGCTTGAAATGCCGATCCGACAGCGCGATCAGGTAGCACACCACCACGGCAACCGTAGCCGCCAGGATCATCGAATTCTTGCCATGGTTCTTGTCGATCAGGTTTTCGGCGATGAAGAACACCACCACCCCGAACGCCGCCACGACCAGCAGCGAGGTTACCCCCGCGCCCAGCGTGCGGGCCTCGATCGGCAGGGCGGGCATCTTGCCCGGCCGCAAGATCGACAGCCCCATCACATAGACGATATAGGCACCGGTCAGCACCAGCGACGGGATCAGCGCGCCCTGGAACATGTCGCCAGCCGAACGGCCCAGCTGGTCTGCCAGAACGATCAACACCAGCGACGGCGGAATGATCTGCGCCAGCGTCCCCGAGGCCGCAATCACCCCCGTAGCGGTTTTGCGGTCATATCCGTAGCGCAACATGATCGGCAAGGAGATCAACCCCATCGCGATGACCGAGGCCGCAACGACCCCCGTGGTCGCCGCCAACAGGGCGCCCACCATGACCACCGCATAGGCCAATCCGCCGCGCACCGGCCCGAACAACTGCCCGATCGTATCCAGCAGATCCTCGGCCATGCCGGATTTTTCCAGCAAGATCCCCATGAAGGTAAAAAATGGCACCGCCAGAAGGGTGTCGTTTGACATCACCCCCCACAGTCGGTCGGGCATCGCGGTCAGCAACGGCCAGCTCAGATTGATGTTGCCGCCCGACAGGGGCGCAAGTTCCACCCCGATAAGAAAAAACAGCAACCCGTTTGCCGCCAGGGCAAAAGCCACCGGGTAGCCCAGCAGCAAAAACAGGATCAGTGAGGCGAACATGATCGGCGCCATGTTCTGCGCGATGAACTCCAGCATCAGCGGGCCTCCTCGGCCATATCGGATTCGGCCGTATCGTCGGTGCTGGGGAACGGGTCCTCGATCAGACCGCGGATCACCGCGATCTTCTTGATGATTTCCGAGATCCCCTGGGCAAACAGCGTGACGAACCCCGCCAGCAAGATTGCCTTGGCCGGCCACAGGATCAGCCCGCCCGAGTTCGTCGACATCTCACCGTTGCGAAAGGACTGCGCAGCATAGGGGATCAGCAGCCAGACCATCAAGGTGACCATCGGCATCAGAAAGAACAGGTGTCCCAGCAGATCAACCCAATGCTGCTTGCGGCGCGACAGCGTGCCATAGATCAGATCGATGCGGATATGCTCGTTCTGTTTCAGGGTATAGGCCGCCGCCAGCATGAATGCCGCGCCGAACAGATACCATTGCATTTCCAGCCAGGCGTTCGACGAAACGTTGAACACCTTGCGCACGACCGCATTTCCCGCGCTGACCAATACCGCGATCAGGATCAGCCACCCGACGCTTTTGCCCAGCATTTCGTTGATGCGGTCGATCAGACGCGAAAGGGCCAGCAAAGCACCCATCAGTCTTCTCCCCCAAAACGGTTTATGCCCCGAATCGAGGCGTGCAGCGCTCCTTGGCGGGTCTTGCGCAATAGGTCAAGATTTTTGGGATTTGGGTCAAGCATTCTGACCAGTTTCCTTATGATGGTCAAGGCGTCGCGCGGGCCTGTCCGGCGTATGGACCCTGCCCCCGATCGCGCGATGACAGAACAAATTTGGGCTTCCTGGGGATAATAAATAGGGACTGCATCCATGATGTTCCCCTGAATAGGCATATGGCGCAATTTTTGAAACTATTTTCGACAACAGGCGACACAATATTTTCGCTTTCGCCATTGACGACCTGACACGGGCCTCCTAATGTCCAGCCGAGACAAGAAAGGGAACCACAATGTCGTCGCTTATTATCGTCGTACGGAATTGGCGCATGGGCCGGTAACGGTTTTGACCATGATGGTTCCCATGCGCCCCCGCCCAACAGCGGGGGCTTTTTGTTGCAATCACGCGGATGGCCGAACCCCGAAGGACGGCCGAGGGAATGGAGAAACCGATGTCACAGCAGATGACCGGCGCAAGGATGGTGTTGCAGGCGCTTCGTGATCAGGGGGTCGATACGATCTTCGGCTATCCGGGCGGGGCGGTTCTGCCGATCTATGACGAAATCTTTCAGCAAAACGACATCCGCCACATTCTGGTGCGCCACGAACAGGCCGCCGTGCATATGGCCGAGGGCTACGCGCGCTCGACCGGAAAACCCGGTGTGGTGCTGGTGACATCGGGCCCCGGCGCGACCAATGCGGTGACCGGGCTGACCGATGCGCTGCTGGATTCGATCCCGCTGGTGGTGCTGTCGGGTCAGGTGCCGACGTTCATGATCGGCACCGACGGCTTTCAGGAGGCGGACACCATCGGCATCACCCGGCCCTGCACCAAGCACAACTGGCTGGTGAAGGAACCCGACCGCCTGGCCGAAACCATTCATCAGGCGTTCCATGTGGCAACCTCGGGCCGGCCGGGGCCGGTCCTGGTGGATCTGCCCAAGGATGTGCAATTCGCCACCGGCACCTATCAGGGGCCGAAAACCGCCAAGGTCAGCCATTACCAGCCGCAGATCAAAGGCGATATCGAGGCGATCACCAAACTGGTCGACCTAATCGAAACCGCAGAACGCCCGGTGTTTTATACCGGTGGCGGGGTGATCAACTCGGGCCCTGCGGCCGCGCAACGGCTGACCGAACTGGTCGAGGCGACGAATTTCCCGATCACCTCGACGCTGATGGGGCTGGGGGCTTATCCGGCCTCGGGCAAGAACTGGCTGGGTATGCTGGGGATGCACGGGCTGTATGAGGCCAATCTGGCGATGCACGATTGCGACCTGATGATCAATCTGGGCGCGCGGTTCGATGACCGCATCACCGGACGGGTCTCGGATTTCTCGCCAAAGTCGACCAAGGTGCATGTGGATATCGACGCCTCGTCGATCAACAAGATCATCCGGGTGGACCTCCCCATCCTCGGCGATATCGGCCATGTGCTGGAAGAGGTGCTGAAGATCTGGACGGCGCGCGGGTGCAAGACCAACCTGGCCGCCTTGCCGAAATGGTGGGCGCGGATTGACGGCTGGCGCAAGGTCAACTGTCTGGCCTACGCCGGGTCGCAGACGGTGATCAAACCGCAATATGCGCTGGAACGGCTGGAGGCGCTGACCCGCGGGCGTGACCGCTATATCACCACCGAGGTTGGCCAGCACCAGATGTGGGCCGCCCAATACCTGCATTTCGACCAGCCGAACCGCTGGATGACCTCGGGCGGGCTGGGCACGATGGGCTATGGCTTCCCGGCCTCGATCGGGGTGCAGATCGCCCACCCGGAGGCGCTGGTGATCAATGTCGCCGGCGAGGCCAGCTGGTTGATGAACATGCAGGAAATGGGCACCGCGACGCAGTTCAAGGTCCCGGTGAAACAATTCATCCTGAACAACGAACGGCTGGGGATGGTGCGGCAATGGCAACAGCTGCTGCATGGCGAACGCTATTCGCAAAGCTGGTCGGAATCGCTGCCCGATTTCGTCAAGCTGGCCGAGGCCTTTGGCTGGAAGGGGATCATCTGTTCCGATCCCAAGGATCTGGACGATGCGATCATGGAGATGCTGAACCATGATGGCCCGGTGCTGTTCGATTGCCTGGTGGAAAAGCACGAAAACTGCTTCCCGATGATACCCTCGGGCAAGCCGCATAACGAAATGCTGCTGTCGGCGGATGCCGAGGCATTCAAATCCGGCGCCGCGCTGGTCTGAGGGGAAAACCATGTCCGCATTGAACATCAAGAAGGGTTCGACCTCGCATTCGGCCTATGACCTGAAGGATTACCACCCGGAGATCGAGCAATCACATACGCTCGCCGTTCTGGTGGACAACGAGGCCGGGGTGCTGGCGCGGGTGATCGGGCTGTTTTCCGGGCGCGGCTACAACATCGACAGCCTGACCGTGGCCGAGGTCGATCACAAGGGCCACCGCTCGCGTATCACCGTGGTGACGCGCGGCACGCAGGCGGTGGTTGACCAGATCAAGGCGCAGCTGGGCCGCATCGTGCCGGTGCATCAGGTCATCGACCTGACCGTCGAAAGCACGCCGGTGGAACGGGAACTGGCCCTGTTCAAGGTTGTTGGCACCGGCGACAAACGGGTCGAGGCGCTGCGGCTGGCCGATATCTTCCGCGCCAATGTGGTGGATTCGACGCTGGAAAGTTTCGTGTTCGAAATCACCGGCACCTCGGACAAGATCGACGCCTTCGCCGAGTTGATGCGGCCGCTGGGGCTGGTCGATGTCGCCCGCACCGGAATCGCCGCCCTGCCGCGCGGGGTCTGAGCGCAGACCCCGCCCCGGTTCGCCGGGGCGGGCCCCAAATGCCCGGTTAGTCTTCCAGCGCCTTGCGCCCCACGGCGAACCATTTCGCCATCAGCCGCGTGACCTCATCCGGCGCCTCAATGGGCGCCAGATGACCGACCCCGCGGATCAACCGAAATTCCGCCAACCGCATCAATTCACACAGGATTTCATGCCGACGCGGCGGACATATCGTGTCGAACTCGCCGCAGATCAGCAAGGCCCGCTGCCGGGCGGATCGCAGCGCCCGTTGCAGATCGGGCCGCCGCATCAGGGCGCGCGATTGCCGCGCAAAGGCCTCGGGCCCCAGCGACGACGCCATCTCCAGCATCATCGCCTGCGCGTTCAGGGCCGCCTCATCGGGGCCAAGCGCCGAGGCGGGCACCTCTTCCAGCACGGCCTCGTCCATCCGGTTGCTCAGCGCCTTGATGATCCGGTCCTCGCGCTGCGAGGCAAACTGGCTGCTTTCGGCCAAGGCCGAAACGTCGATCAGCACGATCTCGGCCACCCGATGCGGCACCCGGCGTAAGATCTCCATCGCAACGACACCGCCCAGCCAGTGCCCGACCAGCGTGAACCGTTCCGGCAGGCGCGACAGCACGTTATCGGCCATTTCCTCAATCGTGTCGCCGTCCAGCGGCACGGTGATCACCACGCGCTCGGCCGAGAAATGCACGATCTGATGCCAGAACAGCCGCGCATCACACATGAAGCCAGGCAGAAAGACCAGAGGATCAGCCGACATTCCAACCCCTCGCAGAATCTGGCACACCGGCCCTAATATCCGCACCGGGGCACCGGACGGAACCCCTTTCGACAAGGATCATGCACACTGCGGCTTTCGTGCCCGTTCGTGTGGGGGTCTCAGCCAATACGCGCCAACACTTCGGCAACGGCGGCCTGAATTTGCGCCAGATTGTCGGCGGTAGAGAACCGATGATCCGCGCCCTTGACCAGGCTCAGGCGAATATCGTCCCCCTCGGCATGGTCGAGCAGCCGCAACGCGGTTGCGACCGGCACCGAAGTATCCGCAGTGCCCTGCAAGAACCGCACCGGAAAAGGCAGGCGCAGAGGCGCACGCAGCACCAGCCTGTCGCGCCCCTCCTCGATCAGGCGGCGCGAGATGCGGTAGGGGGCATCGTAATCCGAAGGCAGGTCGACAAACCCCTGCGTCAGCAACGCCTGACGCTGTTCCGCGCTGAACCCGGCCCAAAAGCCATCTTCGGTAAAATCCGGCGCGGCGGCGATGGTCACCAGCCCGGCGACCAGATCCGGCTGTTCACGCGCGATCAGCAACGCCAGCCACCCACCCATCGAGGACCCCACCAGAACCTGCGGCCCGTTGGTGCAGGCGCGGATCGCGGCGCAGGCATCGTGGAACCAGTCACCGATGGCCCCGTCCTCGAACCGCCCATCCGACAGCCCATGCCCCGAGCAATCATACCGCAGGAACGCCCGCCCTTCGGCCCAGGCCCAAGCGGCCAGCGCCACCGACTTGGTCCCCTCCATATCGGATTTCAGCCCATGCAAAAACACGATCCCCGGCCCCTTGCCCGGTTGTGCGCTGACGGCGATGCGACGGCCTTCCGGCGTGGTGATGAAATCGGTCATGATTTTTCCTTGGTTGGCACCACCCTATCCGGCAGGGTCCGGGGCCGCAATCGGGGGTCAGAACTCAACCCACAGCCCAACCTTCACATCCGCCTCGCCGTCATGACGCAGCCGCTTGCCCACCCCGGCTTCCAGCGCCATCGGGCCGAAATGTTCGACCCAGCCCAGCCCCAGGCGGATCTGCGGATCGACAATGCGCGGATCGGCATACTGGATCTGGCCGATAACCGCGCTGCTCGGGCGCAGGTTCAGGCCCAGCGTCAGGTCCAGCTTGCGTTCCTCGGCCTCCAGGTCCGGCATCCGGCGCAATGAGGCATCGACCGTCGCCCAGCCGGCCCCATAGACCGTGTCAAACCCCATTCCCCAACTGATCCCCGTCTGTATCGCCGGGTAAACCGTGCTGTCCAATGGCGCCAAACCCGCCAGCGCCAATGAGCTGAGCACCCCGTCCGCCGGCAAATCCAGATCGTTTGGCCGTTCCAGCCCGGCCCCCAGACTGATCGCCACCTGCTGTCGCCCCCATGTCAGCACCGGCATCCGCAGCGCGGCAACGGCACGCCAGCCGCCCCCCCGCGTCGCACGACCGGCATCCAGCACAAAGGTCAGCCGCTGTGTCAGACCATATTCGGCATAGAGCGCATCCCAATCGCCGCCATCCCGCATCTCGCGGCTGATCGCGGCAAAAAATCCGCCCGGCGCGCGCGGCCACGGCCCGGCGGCGACGCCCTGCGCGGCCAGACAACCAAGAACACACAGACAGGCGGAAAGGATCAGGCGCATCCGGCCATTGAAGGCCGTTATGGTTAAAAATTCCCTAATGAAAATCCCGGAACAGGACGGATCGCCACCGTTGACTTGACCACCGATGCGGCGCATATCCCGGCCATCATAACCCGCAACCGGGCGCTCCGTGGGCGCCAAAACGACGAGGAGGACACCATGTCCCAGATCACCCTGACCTTCCCCGATGGCAATAAGCGCGATTATCCCGCCGATGTCACCGCAGGCGAAGTGGCCGAATCCATTTCCAAATCGCTGGCCAAGGCGGCGATTTCGGCCCAGATCGACGGTCAGCACTACGACCTGCAATGGCCGATCACCCATGATGCGCGGATCTCGCTGAACACGCTGAAGGATCAGGTGCCCGCGCTGGAACTGATCCGCCACGATCTGGCCCATATCATGGCCCGCGCGGTGCAAGAGCTGTGGCCGGACGTCAAGGTCACCATCGGGCCGGTGCGCGATTACGGCTGGTTCTACGATTTTGACCGGGCCGAACCCTTCACCCCCGAAGATCTGGGCATCATCGAAGCGCAGATGAAGAAAATCATCAACGCCCGCGACCCGGTGAAAACCGAGATCTGGGACCGCGCCCGTGCCCTGCAATATTATCAGGACCGTGGCGAGCCCTATAAGATCGAACTGGTCAACCGCATCCCCGAAGATCAGGATCTGCGGATGTACTGGCACGGCGACTGGCAGGATCTGTGCCGTGGCCCGCATCTGCAAAGCACCGGACAGGTGCCCGCCGACGCCTTCAAACTGACCCATGTTGCCGGAGCATACTGGCTGGGCGACAGCACACGGCCGATGCTGCAACGCATCTACGGCATCGCCTTCCGCACGCGCGATGACCTGAAGGCCCACATGACCATGCTGGAAGAGGCCGCCAAGCGCGACCACCGCAAGCTGGGCCGCGAAATGGACCTGTTCCACATGCAAGAAGAGGCACCGGGCCAGATCTTCTGGCATCCGAACGGCTGGACCATCTACACCGCCCTGCAAGATTACATGCGCCGCCGCCAGCGCGCCGATGGCTATGTCGAGGTCAACACCCCGCAAGTCGTCAACCGCAAGCTGTGGGAGCAGTCCGGCCACTGGCAGAATTACCGCGAGAACATGTTCATCGTCGAGGTCGACGAAGAAGGCGCCAAGGAAAAGGTCGTCAACGCGCTGAAGCCGATGAACTGCCCCTGCCACGTGCAGATCTTCAACCACGGCATCAAATCCTACCGTGACCTGCCGCTGCGCATGGCGGAATTCGGGTCCTGCGCGCGCTATGAACCCTCGGGCGCGCTGCACGGCATCATGCGGGTGCGCGGCTTCACCCAAGATGATGCGCATATCTTCTGCACCGATGACCAGATCGAGGCCGAAACCAAGAAATTCATTGAATTTCTGGCGCAGGTCTATGCCGATCTGGGCTTTACCGACTGGCGGATCAAACTGTCCACCCGGCCGGAAAAGCGCATCGGCACCGAGGAAAGCTGGGACCGGGTCGAGGCCGCGCTTGGCAACGCCTGTCAGCACGCCGGTTATGAATTCGAGTTGCAGGAAGGCGAAGGTGCGTTCTACGGGCCGAAACTGGAATTCGTGCTGACCGATGCCATCGGGCGTGATTGGCAATGCGGCACCTTGCAGGCGGACCCGAACCTGCCCGAGCGGCTGGATGCGGGCTATATCGGCCAGGATGGCAACCGTCACCGACCGGTCATGCTGCACCGCGCCTGCCTGGGGTCGTTTGAACGCTTCATCGGGATCCTGATCGAAAGCCATGCGGGCAAACTGCCGCTGTGGCTGGCGCCGCGTCAGGTGGTGGTGGCGTCGATCGTGTCGGATGCGGATGACTATGTGCTGGACGTGGTGGCGCAACTGAACGCCCGCGGCATCCGTGCCGAAGCCGATATCCGCAACGAAAAGATCAACTACAAGGTCCGCGAGCATTCGCTGGGCAAGGTGCCCTATATCTTTGCGATCGGCCAGAAAGAGGTCACCGACAAGACCGTTTCCGTCCGTCGTCTGGGCGATACCCGCACGGAAACCGCAGAGCTCCAGGCGATTCTGGCGCAGTTGACCGCCGAGTCCTTGCCCCCCGACCTGCAATAACCGCTCAGAAGCGAAAAAATAGGTCAGATTTGACCGTGGCGCGAAGGGCTTATGCCTTTCGCGCCTTTTTTCATTGATTTTTGGAGTGCCTGTGGCACGCTTTTGCTTGCGTGGACGCAGACTTTCTACCGCTCGCTTCAACGGTGCAGCCGGACGACCTGAAAGACCTGGCTGCACGGCTCGGTGGCAATCCCGCCCCGGGAGGATGTGAGGGAGAAACGAGCATGGCTACCGGCACGGTCAAATGGTTCAACACCACCAAGGGCTTTGGCTTTATCGCGCCCGATGGCGGCGGCAAGGATGTGTTCGTGCATATCTCGGCGGTCGAACGGGCCGGGCTGAAATCCTTGGCCGACAATCAGAAGGTCAGCTATGAGCTGCTTTCGGGCCGTGATGGCCGCGCCTCGGCCGGCGATCTGAAGCTGCTGTAAGGCTAGCGCCAACCCGCCTGCGTCGCGCTATCCCATCCCAGGGTCAGCCGATCTGCATCTTGCACAACCGGGCGTTTCATCAGGGACGGATGCGCCGCCAGCAATGCTGCGGGCGGTGATGCGCGTTCCGCCTCGGACAGACCGCGCCAGGTGGTCGAAGACCGGTTGACCAACCTGTCCCCGAAGGCCGCCAGAAATGCGGCGATCTCGGCATCGCTCAGCGGTTCGGCCCGCACATCGCGGAATGTCACCGTATGACCGGCGGCCTCCAGCGCCTTTTTCGCCTTGCGACAGGTATCGCAGGTGGGAATGCCAAACAGGATCATGTGCCCTCCGTCAGTTGCCCTGCCTCCAACCGCAAAACGCGGTCCATCCGCGCGGCCAGGGCCAGATTATGCGTGGCGATCAGCGCCGACAGCCCGGTTTCACGCACCAGATCCATCAGCACCGAAAACACCGTATCCGAGGTTTCCGGGTCCAGGTTTCCCGTGGGTTCATCGGCCAGCAGCAGGCTGGGGCCGTTCGCCAGCGCCCGGCAAAAGGCCACGCGCTGTTGCTCCCCCCCCGACATCGCCGAGGGCCGATGCGTCACCCGGTCCTGCAACCCCACCCGTGCCAGCAACGCACGCGCCCGCTCACGCGCCGCCGCGCGGGGAACGCCATTCGCCAGTTGCGGCAGGATGACATTTTCCTCGGCGCTGAATTCCGGCAGCAGATGGTGAAACTGATAGACAAAGCCCAACTGGTTGCGCCGCGCATCGGTCCGGCGTCTGTCGGGGGCGCCGGTCAGATCTTCGCCGCCGATCAAAACCCGGCCGCCATCGGGCGTATCCAGCAGTCCGGCGATATGCAGCAGCGTGGATTTCCCCGCCCCCGAAGGCGCTACCAGCGCCACCACCTGCCCGCGCGGGATAGTCAGATTGATACCTTTCAGCACCGAAATCTGCCCGGGCTTGCCGTGATTGTAGGATTTTTCCAACTTTTCCAGAACCAGAACATCACTCATACCGCAGTGCCTCCACCGGGTTCATCCGGGCGGCGCGACGCGCCGGGAAAATCGTCACGATGAAGCTGAGCCCCAGCGCCAGCAGCACCGCCTTGGTCACATCCCAAAGCTGCAACCTGGCCGGCAGCGCATAGATTCCACGGATCGACGGGTCCCAGGCCCCGCCCCCGTTTATCCAGTTCACGAAAGACATCACCTGGTCGATATACAGCGCGAACAGCACCCCGATGCCCACCCCAAGCGCCGTACCGATCACCCCGGTGAACGCCCCGCACAAGAAGAACACCCGCATCACCGACCCTTCGGTCAGGCCCATGGTGCGCAGGATCCCGATATCGCGGCCCTTGTTCTTGACCAGCATGATCAACCCGGAGGTGATGTTCATCGTCGCGATCAGCACCAACACGGACAGGATCACGAACATCACGTTATCCTCGATATCCAGCGCGCGCAGGAAACTGCCCGAGGCTTCACGCCAACTCCACAGCAGGGTGCCCGCCCCACCGGCCTCCAGCAGGGGCATCGTCCAGTCATCGACGCGTTCGGGGTCGCTCACATCGACCTCGATCTCATCGGCGCCGCCCTCACGGTTGAAATAGCTCTGCGCCTCGGCGAAGGGCATGTAGATCCGGGTCTTGTCGATGTCCCAGCGCCCGGCGGTGAAGATATAGACCACCTCATAGGCGTTGACGCGCGGGGTGGTGCCAAAGGCCGTCTTGGCGCCATTGGGCGAGATCAGCCGCACCCGGTCACCCAGCGAAACCCCCAGTTCACGCGCCAGTTCCGCCCCCATGGCGATGCCCTGATCGAACCGGTCGATATCCCCCAGACCGTTTTTCGGATCGGCGACACGCGGGATGGTCTTCAGGTCGGCCGCGGACATGCCATAGACCTCGGCCACGTTCGAGCGATCCTCCATCGTGGCCATCACCTGCCCGCGGATCAGCGGCGCGGCGCGGGTCACACCGGGGATCAGGCGTATCCGCGCGGCGCGCTCGTCATAATCGCGCATCAGCGCCGAATAGATGCCACTGTCTGGCACCACCTCCTGCGGGGCGGAATAGACGGTGACATGGGCGTTCGACCCCAGAATGGTATCGACGAATTCCGCCCGGAACCCGGCCCGCACCGCCAGCGTGATGATCAGCGCCGCCACCCCCAGGGTGATGCCGATCAGGCTGATCCAGGTCATGACCGAAACGCCACCCTCGGCGCGGCGCGCGCGCAGGTAGCGCCAGGCGATCATGAACTCGAAAGCAGAAAAAGGCGCAGTGCGTGTGGCCATGGACCGGCTCCTTGAAGTCGGGCGAAGCTGGCCCGCCCGCGCCCGAAGGTCAAGACCGAGCAGACGCGGGGCGCTTCACACCGGCGTGGGCGGTTATTCCGCCGCCGCGATGGTCAGGCTGATCGGGTCCAGCCCGTCAATGCCGCCGGTGATCACATTGCCCACCACCACCGGGCCGACACCCGCCGGTGTGCCGGTCATGATCAGGTCGCCCGGTTCCAAATGGTAGAAATGCGACAGGTGCGAGATCAGCTCATTCACGCTCCAGATCATGTCGGACAGATCCGAATCCTGCTTCACCACCCCGTCCACCTCCAGGTGGATACGCTGGGCCGCGACGGTGCCGAAATCAGCGGCCCGTGTGATCGGCGCCACCACGGCGGAATTGTCGAAATCCTTGCCCAAGTCCCAGGACAGCCGCTTTTCCTTGAACTGGCTTTGCAGATCGCGCCGGGTCATGTCCAGCGCACAGCAGTAGCCATAAACGGCATCGCCCACTGCATCCAGGGGCGCACGAAACACCGATGCGCCGATGGCAACACCGAACTCCATCTCATAATGCAGGTTCGCGGTGCTTTGCGCATAGGGCACCGTGGCGCCGCTGGCGACATAGGCCGAGGGGGATTTGGTGAAATAGAACGGGGCCTCGCGGTCCACCGCAACCCCCATTTCGGCGGCATGGGCGGCGTAGTTGCGCCCGACGCAATAGATGCGGCGCAGCGGGAAACCGGCGGTTTCGCCTTTGACCGGCACAACCGGCGTTGCGGGTATGGGGAATAGCGTCCGGGTCATCATGGTCCTCCGAAATTTGGCGCCAGACTGCCCCCTTCGCGCCACACGGGCAAGTGCGAACGCCGCGATCCGCAAACAATCGCGTGCAGGGAAATGTCAACGGTGCTTGCCCGGACGGCCCATTTCCTCTAGGCCAATTTTCAACCTGAAAACCAGACATCGGATCTGACCCATGCGTCTTACCCGCTACTTCCTGCCCGTTCTGAAGGAAAACCCCGCCGAGGCGCAGATCGCGTCGCACCGGCTGATGCTGCGCGCGGGGATGATCAAGCAGCAATCCGCCGGAATTTATTCCTGGCTGCCGATGGGGTTCAAGGTGCTGAAGCGCCTGGAACAGATCGTGCATGAGGAACAGATCCGCGCGGGCCACATTCCGTTGCTGATGCCGACGCTGCAATCGGCCGATCTTTGGCGCGAATCCGGCCGCTATGATGCCTATGGCCCGGAAATGCTGCGGTTCAAGGACCGCCATGACCGCGAGATGCTGTATGGCCCCACGAACGAGGAAATGATCACCGACATTTTCCGCGCGCATGTGTCCAGCTACAAGGATCTGCCGCTGACGCTGTATCACATCCAGTGGAAGTTCCGCGATGAGGTCCGCCCGCGTTTCGGCGTGATGCGGGGCCGGGAATTCTACATGAAGGACGGCTACAACTTTGACCTGACCAAGGAAGACGCGCTGCACGCCTATAACCGTCACATGGTCAGCTATCTGCGGACCTATGAACGCATGGGCCTGACCGCCATTCCGATGCGCGCCGATTCCGGCCCGATCGGCGGCGAGAACACGCATGAATTCCTGGTGCTGGCCAATACCGGCGAATCCGAGGTGTTCTATGACGCCGCCGTGGTCGATCTGCAACTGGGCGAGCGCCAGGTGGATTACGACAACCGCGACGAAGTGTCGGCGATCTGTCAGGAATTCACCACCGTCTACGCCCGCACCGATGAAACCCATGATGCGACGCTGTTCGAGGAAATCCCCGAAGAACGCCGCATGGTGGGCCGTGGCATCGAGGTCGGTCAGATCTTCTATTTCGGCACCAAATATTCCGAGGCGATGGGCGCAACCGTCGTCACCCCGGATGGCAACAGGGTGCCGGTGGAAATGGGCTCGCACGGGATTGGCGTCAGCCGCCTGATCGGCGCGCTGATCGAGGCGAACCACGACGACAAGGGCATCATTTGGCCGGAAGGCGTGACGCCGTTCCACGTTGGTATCGTCAACCTGAAACAGGGCGATGCGGCCACCGACACCGCCTGCGAGGCAATCTATGGCGCCATCAAGGCCGCTGGTCTGGACCCGCTGTATGATGATCGCGACGAACGCGCCGGGGCGAAATTCGCCACGATGGATCTGATCGGCCTGCCGTGGCGGATCACCGTGGGGCCGCGCGGTCTGGCGAAAAACCAGATCGAGCTGACCTCGCGCCGCACCGGTGAAAGCGAAGAAATGACCGCCGAGGCCGCCATCGCCCGGCTGATCGACATCTACGCCGGGATCTGATCCCGGCCCTGTTCCGGGGGAACGCCCCGGAACAGGGGGACGCCCGCCCCCATCTGCCGCCCAGATCAGGGGAAACCGCAGGAGATGGCGATGATAAACCTGATCAAGCTTTGCGTTGGCGCCGAAAAAGTCGAGGATCTGCTGACCTGGCAACAGCTGAATTACGGCACCGGTCCGGCCCGGCATCTGACCCGGATGTGGCCCAAGCGGGTGGATGAGTTGCTGGATGGCGGGTCGCTATACTGGGTTTTCAAGGGTGTTGTTCTGGCGCGCCAACCGGTCTTGGCGCTGCAAGAGGCGGCGGCCCCCGATGGCACGCCACGCTGCGCCATCGTGCTGGACCGGAACGTGGTTCTGACCGAGGCCCTACCGCGCCGCCCATTTCAGGGCTGGCGCTACCTGGCCCCCGAGGATGCACCGGCCGACCTGCGCCCCTCGCGTGACCACGAAGACACCCTGCCCCGTGACATGCTGGCCGCATTGGCCGAGATCGGCCTACGCTGACCCCAACATCCCTGCGCGGGGTTTGCGGAACGTGGCAATCCGCCCCGCTCCGCAAACCCGGCTGATTTATGATTCTGCGGGGGCGAGATCCTGCTGTCTCTGGGCGGTGTAGCGATTTTGCGGCACCGCGAGACCAAGGTTTTCCCGCAGCGTATTCCCCTCGTAAGCCGTTCGGAACAAACCGCGTTTTTGCAGTTCGGGCACCACCAGATCCACGAACAATTCCAGCCCGCGCGGGAAGAACGGCGGCATGATGTTGAAACCATCCGCCGCACCGGTCTCGAACCATTCCTGCAAGATATCGACGATCTCGGTGGGCGACCCGACAATCACATGATGCCCCCGCGCCGCCGCAGTCGAGCGCGCAAGCTGTGCAAGCGTCAGGTTCTGTTCTCGCGCAAGCCGCATCAGCAGTTCGGCGCGGCTGATGGTGCCTATCGTTGGCGGCAGATCGGGCAAGGGCGCATCGAGGGGATAGCCCGAAACATCATGGCCCAACTCATCTGACAGCACGGACAGCGCCAGCTTGATATCAATGCGGGATTGCAACTCTTCAAAAAGCGCCTGCGCTTCGTCATGGGTGCGCCCGACGATCGGCATCACGCCCGGCATGATCAAGATCTGCGAAGGATCACGCCCGGCCGCAATCGCCCCCTGCTTCATCTCACTGTAGAACTTCCGGCCCTCGTCCAGCGTTGGCTGCGCGGTGAAAATTACCTCGGCAACCCGTGCGCCCAGTGCCATCCCACCGGCCGAAGATCCGGCCTGCACCAGGACGGGCTGTCCCTGCGGGGTCCGGTCAACGTTCAGTGGCCCGCGAACCGAAAAATACTTGCCGGAATGGTCCAGTTCATGCAGCTTTGTCGGGTCCAGATAGACACCGCTGTCCTTGTCCTGCGGCAGTGCGCCATCTTCCCAGCTATCCCACAGCCCCTTCACCACCTCGACGAATTCTTCCGCCCGCTCATAACGCACGGCGGGGGATTCCTGATCCGGCAGGCCAAAGTTCTGCGCGGCCCGCAAGCTGGAGGAGGTGACGATGTTCCAGCCCGCGCGCCCCTCGCTCAGATGATCCAGCGAGGCGAACAACCGCGCGGCGTTATAGGGGGCCATGTAACTGGTGGACAGGGTGGCAACCAGACCGATATGGCGCGTGGACATGGCCAGCGCCGAGAAAAAGGTCAACGGCTCGAAACGGGTCATCAGCGAAGGCGAAGA
>DASWPI010000062.1:0-21861 GCA_036398515.1 Paenirhodobacter sp. | reverse complement strand
CGGCATACATATTGGCATAGGCGGCCCAGCCCTGCGCCCATTGCAGATACCAGCCCAGACCGGCCTCGACGCCCAGCATCTCGGCCACGACCAGCACCGCGAACGAGGTGGACAGCCCCATGAACAGGCCGACGAACACATGTGGCAGGGCCGCCGGGATCGCCACCTTCAGGATCAGGAACTGCGGCGATGCCCCCAGCGTGCGGGCGATTTCATAATATTGCCGGTTGACCGAGGCGATGCCCGACCACGTCAGAACCGCCACCGGAAAGGCCGTGGAAAAGGCGATCAGGAACACGCTGGCCGATCCCGAGGTTGGGAAGATGAAGAACGCCAGCGGCAACCACGCGGTGGCCGGCAAAGGCCCGATATAGCGCAGCAACGGTGTCGCCCAATAGCTGACCGCGCGTGACCACCCCATGCCGACGCCGATCAGAAACCCGGCGATGGCGCCAAAGAAGAACCCCTTGGCCAGCAGCCAGACGGAAAACGAGGTGCTGTAAAGCAGCTTGGGCCAGTCATACAGGAATACCTCGAACATGGCCTGCGGCGTGGGAAAGAACGGTTGCGGCAAAATCCCGGTCTTGGCGGTCAGCACCGTCCACACCGCCGTGGCCGCGCCGATCAGCAACAGCCACGGTGCGCGCTCTGCCGTCCAGCGCCCGGTGCGGCCCAGACGGTTTCCCGCCAGCCCCAGCCCGATCAGAACCACCCCGATCACCGCCCAGAGCGCGGCCAGTTCCTGCCCCAGCGGCTGATAGGTCAGGTCCGGCCAGAATGCCAGAATCGCCGCCGCCACAAACCATCCCGCCGCCGCGATCAGGGTCAGGGGTTGTGATGCGCCCGTGGTGAAGGCCTGTTTGCCCGGCAGGGCAGTGTCAATCGAAGCCATGCGATATCCTATGCGCTGAGCACGTCGGCATAGACCCGTTCGGCAAAGGCCTGCGGATCGGTCGAGCGGCGGAAGATGTTGATGTCGCGCAGTTCCTGGGCGTATTGCGCGATTTCGGTTTTCAGATCGGCGCCGGTCGGGTTGTGGTTGTGGGTCTGGTCCTGCAACACGGCGATCAGATCCTGCACCGACCGGTTTTTGGGCGCGTAGGGTTGGAAGGCCTTGGCGGCATCTTCGGGGCGCGCCACGGTCCAGTCCTGGGCCTCCAGCAACGATCGGGTCAGCGCACGGGCGGTTTCGGGGTCATTGCGCACCAGATTGCCGCTAAGCCCGGCGATGCAGCACACCCGGTTTTCAAAGCCGTGATCCAGGTTCGACGCCACCTGCACATATTTCCCGGGCGTGTCATTCAGCCAGAAATAGGCCTTGGGGTCACCATCGGCGATGGCATCGATTTCGCCGCGCTCGGCGGCGATTTCCAGCACATCGGCGGGGAAGGCACGCCATTTCACCCCGGTTTCCGGGTCGATACCGGCCTGATTCAGCAAGATGGAAAAGAAGTTCTTGCCCGGTGCCGCCAGATCGGTCACCCCGATGGTCTTGCCGCGCAGGTCGGTCAGATCCTTGATGCCGGCCGATTGCAGCGCGATCAGCCGCGAACAGCCCCCATGCGTACCCGCCGTCACCTTGACATCAAAGCCCTGTTCCAGCGCCTTCAGCCAGCGCAGCGCCATGCCGATGCCGCCGTCGGCCTTGCCGGTGGCGATCGCCTCCAGCAGGGCTTCGGTCGAGGCGCCGAAATTGACGATTTCCACATCCAGCCCGTGTTTTTCAAAAATCCCCTGATCCTTGGCCACAAAGACCGGCGCCAGACAGATGGCCGAGGCGTTCGAGGCGAATTTGATCGGTTTCAGCGGGGCCGCCGCCGTTTGTGCCCGCGCGATGGAGCCGACGCCGAGGCCCAGGAATGGTGTGGCCAGCGTCACGCCAAGAGCGCCTTTCAGCAGGCCACGGCGGTTGGTGGGGGGGATTATACGTGTCATGGCGGTTCTCCGTTACGGGAAGGGGTTATTCGGCGGCCTGCGGTGTGGCGGTTTCCGCCGCGACGCGCGCACGAACGCGCGGGATCAGATCGCGGCCATAGGCCAGTGCATCCGCAAGCGGGTCGAAGCCGCGGATCAGGAAGGTGGAAATGCCCAGTCGATAGTAATCCAGCATGGCATCGGCGACTTGATCGGGGGTGCCGACCAGCGCGGTGGAATTGCCGTTCGCCCCTGTCAGCGCGGCGATTTCGGTCCATAGACGCTTGTCCAGCCGCGCGCCCTGTTGTGCGGCGGCCAGCAACCGGCGCGAGCCTTCGTTTTGCGGATGATCTGGGTTGGTGGTGTTGACCAGCTGCTGGGCACCACCGCGTGCCCGCAGGGCGCGGGCCTGTTCCAGAATGCGGGCGGCCTTGGCCCAGGCCTCATCCTCGGTCGCGCCCAGGATCGGGCGTAGCGACAGTGAAAACCGGGGCGCACGGCCATGTGGCGCGGCGGCGGCCCGCACGGCGGCGATGGTGTCGGTGGTCTGCGCATAGGTTTCGCCCCATAGCGCATAGACATCGGCATGCTGCCCCGCGACCTGGATGGCCGCTGGCGACGAACCGCCGAAATAGATCGGGATGCCTGTCGGGGACTGCGGCTTCACATCGGCGAAGGCGTCAGAAACGCGATAATATTCGCCCCGATAATCAAAGGGCGCATCGGTGCCCCAGCTGCGGCGCACGATGTCCAGGTATTCGCGGCTGCGGGCGTAGCGTTCGTCCTTGGTCAGCCAATCGCCATCCTGCGCCAGTTCACGATCATTGCCGCCGGTGATGATATGCACCGCCACCCGCCCGTCGGTCAGGTTGTCCAGCGTCGCCAGTTGCCGCGCCGCCAGCGTGGGCGCGGTGAAGCCGGGCCGATGCGCCAGCATCAGTTTCAGCCGGGTGGTGACACCGGCGACATATTGACCGACGAACAGGCTGTCGGGGGTGCGGGAATGAAACGCCAGCAATACCCGGTCAAAGCCACCCTGTTCATGTATCGCCGCCGAGGCGCGGATGAACTCGCGGTCGATCACCGGGCCGCTGCGCGCGATGGTTTCCGATGCGTTGTGATTGCCGATGAAGCCGATGAATTCGACGGACATGCTATCCCCCCTTAAAGTCCCAATGCCGCGCGGCCGGCGGCGATGAACACACTGTCCTCTTGCGGGCTGTGAATGCGTCCGCACAGGACATCGCGGTAATGACGTTCCAGCGGATTGCGGCGGCTGATGCCGTGATTGCCCGCCAGCTTCAGCGCCTGTTCCACCGCCGCGATGGCGTTTTCGGTCAGGGTATGTTTCAGGATGGCGATTTCGGTGCCCGGTGGCAGGTGTCCGGCGTCAACCTCGGCGGCAGCGGTGGCGATCAGACGGCGGTTGATGGTCAGCCGTTCCTGCAACGCGCCCACCGCCTCTTGCATGCGGGGTAGTTCCGCCAGTGGCTTGCCCAGATTGGCGGGCACCCGGTCGCGCGCGAATCCAACGATCCAGTCCCGCGCGGCCTCGGCCACGCCAGTATACAGCGCCCCGATCAGCAGGCCGATCCAGGCCGAGATATCGTCGCTGCGTCTGGCCCAGTCCTGTGGCGGGCGGATATCGGCGGCGTAATCGGCGGGCAGGGCGACATCGTCGAAAATCACATCGTGGCTGGATGAAGACCGCAGCCCCAGCGTGTCCCAGTTGGGCTGTATCCGCACGCCCGGCGCCGCCATCGGCACCAGAAACTGGCCCACCAGCGGTTCGGCGTCATCGGTGCGTGCCCAGACCACGGCCCAGGTCAGCCCCTCGCTGCCGGTGGAATAGATCTTGCGGCCGCTGAGCCGCCAGCCATCCGCGGTGCGCCGCGCCGTGGTTTGCGGTATCCCGCCGCGCATCGGTGTGCCCAGATCGGGTTCAACCCGCAGTGCGTTGATCAACGCCCCATGCGAAACCGCGTCCGAGACCACCCGCTCCACCAGCGTCGGATGCCATCGCCCCTGATGCAAGGTGGCCAGATGGGCGTATTGCATCACCACGATCAGCGCCGAAGAGGGGTCGACCTGACCGATTTCCCGGACCACCTGCGCCGCGACCCCCAGACCTGCGCCCCGCAGCGCGCTTTCGTTCTCTGTCGCCCGTATCGGTGCGGTCAAGGCCAGCAATCCGGCCTGTCGCAGGGCCTGGATATTGCGGTGCGGGAATTTCCCTGCCGCATCATCCTCGGCGGTGACATGGGCAAACCCGGCCACCAGCTTTCGTGTCTGATCGACGGCCGGAGAGTCGGGAAAGAACGGGGAAATCAACATGATCGTCTCATCGTGACAGGGGCGCGACAGGGGGCACCCTGTCCATTTCACGATAAAGTTTTAGGTGGTTTCGCCGGGTTTCCCCATTCCATAGAGTCCCCGCCGCATAGAATATCCGGTCTGCGCGCGCGGTTCGGCACAGTGGGATCTGTTCTGCGGGACGGGCATTGCCCGGTTATCGGGCGGTGAATGAGGGCGCGGCGCGCGATTGCGCCGAGGGATCACAGACCTGAATCGCGGTGTCCCAGCCGGTGCAGCGCTGCGCCAGATCTGGTGGCAGGGCGGTGTCGATGAACATGCGGTCGATCTCGGACAGGCTGCCGATACGCGCGGGCGCCGCCCGGCCCAGCTTGGAATGATCGGTGACCAGAAACGCCTGCCGCGCCTGACGCAGGATGGCGCGGCTGACGCGCACCTCGGCCAGATCGAAATCCAGCAGGTCGCCATCCATATCCAGCGCCGAGGTGCCGATGATGGCGTAATCGACCTTGAACTGTTCAAAGAACTGGGTGGTCAGCTCCCCCACCAGGCCGCCATCCGATCGCCGCAGCGCGCCGCCCGCCACCATGATTTCGCATCCCGGATTGGCCAGCAGGATATTGGCGACATTCATGTTGTTGGTCACCACGGTGATGTTGGAATGGTGCAACAGGGCCTGTGCCACGGCCTCGGTGGTGGTGCCCAGATTCAGGATCAGGCTGGAATTGTCGGGAATGGCGGCGGCGCAGGCGGCCCCGATGGCGGCCTTGGCGTCGGCATTCATCAACCGACGCGCCTGATATCCCAGATTGACCACACCGGTGCGCGGCACCGCGCCGCCATGCACCCGGTTCAACAAACCGGCTTCGGCCAGATCGCCCAGATCGCGGCGAATGGTCTGCAAGGTGACCTCAAAGCGATGCGCCAGATCCTCGACCAGCACCCGGCCGTTCTGGCGGGCCAGTTCCACGATCTCGTTCTGACGAATGCTCAGGGCCACGCGTGTCTCCGGTGTTCGTTTGGGGCTCGTATCGGCGCGAACCATGCGCGAGTTTACGGTGCAATAGTGGGGGTGCAAGCCATCATTCACGCCGCAATGCGGCGATAATGCGTGAATATATGCGCAGTTGCAGCATGTATATGTTCGTTTTGGCTAAAGTGAATGAAAAACGAAAATATACTTGACCGAAATCAAGGCGCCGTTACCAATGTTCGTATCGAGGGGATGGCCCTTCACAGGAGATTCGCGTGACGGTTTCAGGCTCGGTCCATATCAGCGACCTGTTCGTGATCGGCGGCGGCATCAATGGCTGCGGCATCGCGCGGGACGCGGCAGGGCGCGGGCTGTCGGTGACACTGGCGGAACAGGGCGATCTGGCGCAGGCGACGTCCTCGGCCTCGACCAAGCTGTTTCACGGCGGGCTGCGCTATCTGGAATATTTTGAATTCCATCTGGTGCGGGAATCGCTGGAGGAACGCGAAACACTGTTGAGCGCGATGCCGCATATCAGCTGGCCGATGCGGTTCGTGTTGCCGGTCTCGCCCGACATGCGGTTCGAGAACAATACGCCGACCGGACGCCTGCTGGGGCGGGTGATGCCTTGGATGAAGGGGCGCCGCCCGGCGTGGCTGATCCGGTTGGGGCTGTTCCTGTATGACACGCTGGGGGGGCGCAAGCTGCTGCCGGGCACCAAGCGGTTGGATCTGCGCGACGATCCGGCGGGGCGGGCGCTGAAACCGGGGTTTCGGCTGGCCTATGAATATTCCGATTGCTGGGTGCAGGATTCGCGTCTGGTGGTGTTGAACGCCCGCGATGCAGCGGCGCGTGGGGCACGGATCTTGACCCGCAGCCGGGTTGTGGCGGCACAGCGGGTGGGGGACCTGTGGCAGATCACCACCCAAGGGCCGGCGGGTGGTCAGGAAACCCACATGGCCCGGGTGCTGGTCAATGCAGGCGGGCCCTGGGTGGGGGATGTGATCGGCAATGTGATCCATAGCGCCTCGTCCGAAGGGGTGCGTCTGGTGCGCGGCAGCCACATCGTGGTGCGCAAGCTGTATGACCATGATCGCTGCTATTTCTTTCAGGGCCGTGACGGCCGGATCATTTTCGCCATCCCGTATGAGCAGGATTTCACCCTGATCGGCACCACCGACAAGGATCATCAGGGCGCACCGGGCGCGGCCTATTGCACCGATGAGGAGCGTGATTACCTGTGCGCCTTCGCCAGCCAGTATTTCGCCCGCCCGGTGCGTGCTGCCGATGTGGTCTGGACCTATTCCGGGGTGCGGCCGCTGTATAATGACGGTGCGGCGTCGGCCACGGCGGCGACGAGGGATTATGTGCTGCGGCTGGATGCCGAGGGGGCGCCGTTGCTGAATGTGTTCGGTGGCAAGATCACCACATATCGGCGGCTGGCGGAACATGCGCTGGAAAAGCTGGCACCGCATCTGCCGGGGCTGGCGGGGGCATGGACGGCGCGGGTGGCCCTGCCGGGTGGCGATTTCCCGGTGGACGGGGTGGCGGCGCTGATCGCGCGGGTGCAGGCGCGCTATCCGTTCCTGACGCCCGCCCATGCGGCGCGGCTGGTGCGCACCTATGGCACTGACAGCTTTGGCGTGCTGGGCGATGCGTGGACGGCGGCCGATCTGGGGCCGGATTTCGGCGCGACCCTGACCGGGGTCGAGGTGGCCTGGCTGATCAGCCATGAATATGCCCGCACCGCCGAGGACATCCTGTGGCGGCGCACCCGATTGGGGCTGCACATGACCGAGGATCAACGACAGGCGCTGGCGACCTATCTTGAGGGGGAGGCCCGCGCGACAGGATAACGGGTTTGTCGTCCGCTTGAGGAGGCGCGGCGACAGGCCGAGGGGAGGGGAAATGACACTGGAATTACACGGCGTGTCACGCATGGTGGGCGGGCGGAGTCACATCCACCCCACCAGCCTGACACTGAACCGCGGCACGATGAATGTGCTGCTGGGTCCGACCTTGTCGGGCAAGACCAGCCTGATGCGGTTGATGGCGGGGCTGGATCGGCCCGATACCGGGCGCATCCTGTGGAATGGCGATGATGTCACCGGACAGCGGGTACAGGACCGCGGCGTAGCGATGGTCTACCAGCAGTTTATCAATTACCCGGGGCTGACGGTGTATGAAAACATCGCCTCGCCCCTGCGTATCCTGCGGCGTTCGCGCCGTGAAATCGACGCACGGGTGCGTGAAACTGCCGAGATGCTGCGGCTGACGCCGATGCTGGGCCGCAAGCCGCTGGAATTGTCGGGCGGGCAGCAACAACGCTGCGCGTTGGCGCGGGCCTTGGTCAAGGGGGCGGGGCTGGTATTGCTGGATGAGCCGCTGGCCAATCTGGATTACAAGCTGCGCGAAGAGTTGCGGGTGGAAATTCCGCGTATCTTCGAGGCATCGGGGGCGATTTTCGTCTATGCCACCACCGAGCCCGAAGAGGCGCTGTTGCTGGGCGGGATGACCGCCACCCTGTGGCAGGGCCGGGTGACACAGTTCGGCCCGACGCCACAGGTGTTTCGCCAGCCCCGCGATGCCACCACCGCGCGGGTCTTCAGCGATCCACCGATGAACTTCCTGCCGGTGGTCAAGCAGGGCGACCGGGTGATCTTCGGCGATCAGGTGGCGCGGGGGCAGACGGCACAGGGGCAGGCGGGGCTCTTTGCTGGTGTGGCGGATGGGCGCTATCTGGCCGGATTTCGGGCAAATCATCTGGGGATGGCGCCCCGCGACGGGGCCTTGGGGTTCGCGGCGAGGATAGCCGTGACCGAGATCACCGGGGCCGAAACCTATCTGCACGTCACGCATGGCGGCGACCGTTGGGTCGGGCTGGTCGAAGGTGTGCATCGGCTGAACCCGGGCACGGCGGTCACGGTCTGGCTGGACCCGGCACATGTGTATCTGTTCGATGCGTCTGGCCGTCTGGCCGCGCCCGCCGCCTATGCGATGGCGGCCTGATATGGCACAGATCACATTGAAAAATCTGGCGCACAGCTATCTGCCCCGCCCACAGGGTGTTCAGGATTATGCGCTGAAGGAAATGGACCACGTCTGGCAGGACGGTGGGGCCTATGCGCTGCTGGGATCATCGGGCTGTGGCAAGACGACCCTGCTGAACATCATCTCGGGCCTGCTCCGGCCCAGTCATGGGCGAGTGCTGTTCGGTGATCATGACGTGACCGATGCCGCCACCGCCGCGCGCAACATCGCGCAGGTGTTCCAGTTTCCGGTGGTCTACGACACCATGACCGTGCGGGAAAACCTGGCCTTTCCGTTGCGCAACCGGGGCAAAGACCCGGGCTATATCCGCGACCGGGTGGCGCAGATCGGGCGGATCATCGGTATGGAAGAGATGCTGAACCGCAAGGCGCAGGGGCTGACCGCCGATGCCAAGCAAAAGATCAGCCTGGGCCGGGGCATGGTGCGCGAAGATGTGAATGCCATCCTGTTCGATGAGCCGCTGACGGTGATCGACCCGCATATGAAATGGGAACTGCGCACCCAGCTGAAACAGCTGCACCGCGAATTCGGCCATACGATGATCTATGTCACCCATGACCAGACCGAGGCGCTGACCTTTGCCGACAAGGTGGTGGTGATGTATGACGGGCGGGTGGTGCAGATGGGCACGCCGCAGGATCTGTTTGAAACCCCGGCGCATACATTCGTGGGCTATTTCATCGGCTCACCTGGGATGAATTTCCTGCCTGCCCGGGTCTTGGGCAACCGCGCCACGCTGGACGATGGCGCACAGGTGGATCTGGGGGCGGAATATGCCGCCGTGGACGGCCAGATCGGCATTCGCCCCGAACATGTGACCCTGACCGAAAGTGGCGGTTTGCCGGTGACCATCCGCCGCGTCGAGGATGTGGGGCGCCATCGTCTGGTGCGTGCCGAGATGCAGGGCAGGCCGCTGAACATCGTGGTTCCCGAAGGCACCGCCGTGGCGGCACAGCCGCAGGTGCGGTTCACCCCGGCGCGGATCAACGTCTACGCCGATGACTGGCGCGTCACACCAAGGGGGGCATGATGGACAAGACCCAGAACAACAAGGCCTGGTTCCTGGTGCTGCCGGTGCTGGTCGTGGTGGCGTTCTCGGCGGTGATCCCGTTGATGACGGTGGTGAATTACGCGGTCAATGACACGTTCGGCAACAATTCCTTTTTCTTGGCCGGGCTGGAATGGTTTGACGAAATGGTCCATTCGGAACGCCTGCACGGGGCGCTGGGGCGGCAGGCGATGTTCTCGGCGATCATTCTGGCGATCGAGGTGCCGCTGGGCATCTTCGTGGCGCTGAACATGCCCAAGCGCGGGGTCTGGTCCAGCTTCGTGCTGGTGGTGATGGCCTTGCCATTGTTGATCCCGTTCAATGTGGTGGGGACGATCTGGCAGATTTTCGGCCGGGTCGATATCGGGCTGCTGGGCCGCACGCTGGAGGCATTGGGGCTGGACTACAACTACACCAATGATCCGGTGGATGCCTGGATCACGGTGGTGGTGATGGATGTCTGGCACTGGACATCGCTGGTGGCGCTGCTGTGCTATGCCGGGCTGCAATCCATCCCGCAGGCCTATTATCAGGCGGCACGGATTGATCAGGCCAGCCGTTGGGCCGTGTTCCGCTATATCGAACTGCCGAAAATGCGCGGTGTGCTGCTGATTGCGGTGCTGCTGCGGTTCATGGACAGTTTCATGATCTATACCGAACCCTTTGTGGTGACCGGCGGCGGACCGGGAAATTCCACCACGTTCCTGTCGATTGATCTGGTGAAGATGGCGGTGGGGCAGTTCGATCTGGGGCCGGCGGCGGCGTTTTCGCTGATGTATTTTCTGGTGATCCTGCTGGTCAGTTGGGTGTTCTACACGGTGATGACCAATCTGGACAAGGCCGACACGGGCCGGGGGGAGGGTCAGTGATGCGTATCAAACCATCTGCCATCGTGATGGCGCTGTATCTGTTGTTCCTGATGATCCCGATCTACTGGCTGCTGAACATGAGCCTGAAGACCAATACCGAGATCACCAACACCTTCACCCTGTATCCGCATGAGCTGACCTTGCGCAATTACAAGGTGATCCTGACCGATCCCAGCTGGTATATGGGCTATGTCAACTCGATCATCTATGTGGTCATGAACACGGTGATTTCGATCACTGTGGCGCTGCCCGCCGCCTATGCGTTCTCGCGCTATCGGTTCATGGGGGACAAGCATCTGTTCTTCTGGTTGCTGACCAACCGGATGGCGCCGCCTGCGGTTTTCGCGCTGCCGTTCTTTCAACTGTATTCGTCAATCGGGTTGTTCGACACGCATATCGCGGTGGCGCTGGCGCATTGCCTGTTCAATGTGCCGCTGGCGGTATGGATCCTTGAGGGGTTCATGCGCGGCGTGCCCAAGGAGATTGACGAGACCGCCTATATCGACGGCTATGGGTTCGGGCGGTTTTTCGTCAAGATCTTCATGCCGCTGATCGCCAGCGGCATCGGGGTGGCGGCATTTTTCTGCTTCATGTTCAGCTGGGTCGAGCTGCTGCTCAGTCGCACGTTGACCTCGGTCAATGCCAAACCGATCGCCGCCACCATGACCCGCACGGTGTCGGCCAGCGGCATGGATTGGGGGGTTCTGGCGGCGGCCGGGGTGCTGACCATCGTGCCGGGGGCGCTGGTGATCTGGTTCGTGCGCAATTACATCGCCAAGGGCTTTGCCCTGGGCCGGGTCTAGGGGGCCGCCATGACGATTTCCACTGATCTGCCGCCATCCCCGCCGTCCAGGGTGAACTGGCCCGCGATCTATGGCATCGCCGGGGTGATCCTTGGTGGTGCGCTGGTGGCGCTGTTCCGGGCGGTGCCGGTTGAAGACGGCGCGCGCGACTGGACCGGGCAGATGGTTCCGGGCGGCTGGATGGCCTGGAGCTTCCCCGTCGCGCTGTTCTTCTGGGCCATCGCCTGCCTGCTGGTGCTGTTCACCATCCTGGCGCTCCGCTTCCCCGAGGTTCCACGCCGCGGCGTATTGCGGATCGAGACGACACGGGGCGACAGGCTGTTCATCAGCCTGTTGGGGTCGGCCTTCATCTGCCTGATATGGTTGTTCTTTTTTGGTGCCCCGCTGTGGTGGGCGCTGGTGGTTTGCCTGATCTATGCGGCGGCGGTGTTCCGCTTCGTCTAGGTCGGGTCCCGGCCCGGTGGGAGGTTCCCGGGCATCATGATTGGCATTCTCAGGGAGGAGAAAGCATGCGATCGCAACACACAACCACCGCCATGGCCTTGGTGCTGATGGTGACGGGGCTGCCCGCCTGGGCGGATATGACGGCGGCCAAGAAGTTTCTGGATACCGAAATCGGCGATCTGTCCACGCTGGACCGCGCGGATCAGGAAAAGGAAATGCAATGGTTCATCGACGCCGCCAAGCCGCTGGCCGGAATGGATATCAAGGTGGTTTCGGAAACCCTGACCACCCATGAATATGAGGCCAAGGTGCTGGCCCCGGCCTTCACCGCGATCACCGGTATCAAGATCACCCATGACCTGATCGGCGAAGGCGATGTGGTGGAAAAGCTGCAAACCCAGATGCAGACCGGCGAGAATATCTATGATGGCTATGTCAACGATTCCGATCTGATCGGCACCCATTGGCGCTATCAACAGGCCCGCGACCTGACCAAATGGATGGCGGCAGAGGGCAAGGCATTCACCAACCCCGGTCTGGATCTGGATGATTTCATCGGGCTGAAATTCACCACCGCGCCGGATGGCGATCTGTATCAATTGCCCGACCAGCAATTCGCCAACCTGTACTGGTTCCGGTATGACTGGTTCTCGGATGCCAGGACCCAGGCCGATTTCAAGGCGAAATACGGCTATGATCTGGGGGTGCCGGTCAATTGGTCGGCTTATGAGGACATCGCCAATTTCTTCACCGGCCGCGACATGTCCTATATTGAGGGCGGTCCGAAGAAGGCCTGGGGCAATATGGACTATGGCAAAAAGGACCCCAGCCTGGGATGGCGTTACACCGATGCCTGGCTGTCGATGGCGGGGGGCGGCGACAAGGGCGAACCCAACGGTCTGCCCGTCGATGAATGGGGGGTCCGTGTCGATGAACATTCCCGCCCGGTCGGGTCCTGCGTGGCGCGCGGCGGCGCGACCAATGACGCGGCGGCCGTTTACGCGGTGACCAAGGCGATCGAGTGGCTGAAAAAGGATACGCCGCCCGAGGCGATGGGGATGACCTTCTCCGAGGCCGGTCCGGTGCCCGCGCGCGGTGATATCGCCCAGCAGATGTTCTGGTATACCGCGTTTACCGCCGATATGGTCAAGCCGGGCACCCCCGTGGTCAATGCCGATGGCACGCCGAAATGGCGCATGGCCCCCAGCCCGCATGGCGCCTATTGGACCGAAGGCACCAAGATCGGCTATCAGGACGTGGGATCGTGGACGCTGATGAAATCGACGCCGGTTGATCGGGCGCAGGCGGCGTGGCTGTATGCGCAGTTCGTCAGCTCGAAGACCGTTGACGTGAAGAAAAGCCATGTCGGGCTGACCTTCATCCGCGACAGTACGATCCACGATAAATCCTTTACCGAACGGGCACCGAAACTGGGCGGGTTGATTGAATTCTACCGCTCGCCCGCGCGGACGCAGTGGTCGCCGACCGGCACCAATATCCCGGATTACCCCAAGCTGGCGCAATTGTGGTGGCAGAACATCGGCGATGCGATGTCGGGGGCCAAGACCCCGCAACAGGCATTGGACGCGCTGTGCGCTGAACAGGAAAAGGTTCTGGCCCGGCTGGAGAAATCCAAGGTGCAAGGCGATCTGGGACCGAAGCTGAACCCCGAAAAGGACCCGCAGGAATGGCTGGATGCGCCCGGCGCGCCGGTGGCAAAATTGGCCAACGAAAAGCCTGCGCCGGAAACCATTTCCTATGATGACCTGATCAAATCCTGGCAGAAGTGATCCTGCCCACCCCAAAGCTAACCCGGTGGTGGGCTGCCTGTGCGGCCCACCCCGAAGCTAACCCGGTGGTGGGCAGCCCATGCGGCCCACCCCGAACCTGACCCGGCGACCAGATCGGAAGACCATGACCCATATCCTTGCCATCGACCAGGGCACCACCTCGACCCGCGCCATCCTGTTCGACACGGGGGGACGGGATGGCGGCCGTCTGCGCCCCGTCGCCACCGCACAAGAGGAATTTCCCCAATATTACCCGGCCCCCGGCTGGGTGGAACATGATCCCGCCGATCTGTGGGCGACGGCGGCGGGCACCGCGCGTCAGGTGATGGAACGCGCGGGCGTCAGCGCCGATCAGATCGCGGCCATCGGCATCACCAACCAGCGTGAGACCACCGTTTTATGGGACCGCGCCACCGGCCAGCCGCTGCATCCGGCGATTGTCTGGCAAGACCGGCGCACCGCCGATATCTGCACCGCGCTGAAACAGGCGGGGCATGAGGACATGATCGTCTCCCGCACGGGGCTGATGCTGGACCCGTATTTTTCGGGGACCAAGCTGAAATGGCTGCTGGATACCATTCCCGATGCGCGGGGGCGCGCGGCGCGGGGCGAATTGGCCTTTGGCACGGTCGACAGCTGGTTGATCTGGAACCTGACCGGCGGGCGCGTGCATGCCACCGATGCCACCAATGCCGCCCGGACATTACTGTTCAATATCGGCACCAACAGTTGGGATGCCGAGATCTGCGCCTTGCTGGATATCCCGATGGCGCTGTTGCCGCAGGTGCGCGATTGTGCCGATGATTTCGGTGTCGCCCGCGCCGATCTGTTTGGCCGCGAGATCTCCATTTTGGGAGTCGCGGGGGATCAGCAGGCGGCGGCGGTTGGGCAGGCGTGTTTTCGCCCCGGCATGATCAAATCGACCTATGGCACCGGCTGTTTCGCGCTGCTGAACACCGGTGCGGACCGGGTGCCGTCGCGCCATCGGCTGTTGACCACCATCGCCTATCGGCTGGAGGGGCAGACGACCTATGCGTTGGAGGGGTCGATCTTTGTCGCGGGGGCGGTGGTGCAATGGCTGCGTGACGGGCTGCAAATCATCCGGACCTCGGCGGAAACGCAGGAGCTGGCGCTGGCGGCGGACCCCGCCCAGCAGGTGGTGGTGGTGCCGGCCTTCACCGGGTTGGGGGCGCCCTATTGGCGGCCCGATTGCCGGGGGGCGGTGTTCGGCCTGACGCGCAATTCAGGTGCGGCCGAGCTGGCCCGTGCGGCGTTGGAAAGCGTGGGCTATCAGACCCGTGACCTGCTGGAGGCGATGCATGCCGACTGGGGCGCGCGCGCCGAGGGGGTGCTGCGGGTGGATGGGGGCATGGCCGCCAGCGATTGGACCATGCAGTTCCTGGCCGATATTCTGGGGGCGCCGGTGGACCGCCCGGTTGTCACCGAGACCACTGCCCTGGGCGCGGCCTATCTGGCCGGGCTGCGCGCGGGGCTGTGCCCGCAGCCCGCGGACTTCGCCGCGAACTGGTCCTTGCAGCATCGCTTTGAACCCGCGATGCCACAGGACCGGCGTGATGAAATCTACGCCCGCTGGCAACGTGCCGTGGCGGCCACGATGGTGGCCGCCTGATCCAAGACGCCCGACGAGGACCGCCGTTACAGCGCCCGCCAGCCGATATCGCGCCGACAGAACCCCTCGGGCCAGTCGATCCGGTCGATCATCGCGTAGGCGCGCTGCTGCGCCTCTTGCAGCGTCGCGCCGCGCGCGGTGACATTCAGCACACGCCCCCCCGTGGCAATCAGCGCCCCGTCGCGCAACGCGGTTCCGGCGTGGAACACCATGTTGCTGCTGTCTTCGGGCAGATCGGTCAGGCCGCGGATTTCGGTGCCCTTGGTATAGCTGCCCGGATAACCGCGTGCGGCCATCACCACGCTCAGGGCATGATCATCGGCCCATTGCGCGGAAATCTGATCCAGCCGCCCCTCGGCGCAGGCCAGCAACAGATCCAGCGCCTGTGCCCCCAGCCGCATCATCAGGACCTGACATTCCGGGTCGCCAAAGCGCACGTTGTATTCCACCAGCCGGGCCTGGCCGTCCTGGATCATCAGGCCGACATACAGCACGCCCTGGAACGGCGTGCCGCGCCGGGCCATTTCGGCCACGGTCGGGCGTACGATCCGGGCCAGGACCTGCGCCTGAATGGCGTCGCTCAGCACCGGTGCGGGGGAATAGGCCCCCATGCCGCCGGTGTTCGGGCCGGTATCGCCATCGCCGACACGCTTGTGGTCCTGCGCGGTGCCGATCGGCAGCACGTTGGTGCCATCGGACAGCACGAAGAAGCTGGCCTCTTCGCCCGCCATGAACTCCTCGATCACCACCTCGGCCCCGGCATCACCAAAGGCGCCGCCGAATATTTCCTCTAGACCGGCCAGCGCCTCGTCCAGTGTCATCGCCACGATCACGCCCTTGCCCGCCGCCAGACCATCGGCCTTGATCACGATGGGGGCGCCCTGTGCGCGGACATAATCGCGCGCCGGTTCAAGCCGGGTGAAGCGGGCGTAGGCGGCGGTGGGCGCGCCGCAGGCGTCGCAGATCTCCTTGGTGAAGGCCTTGGAGGCCTCGAGCCGCGCGGCCGCGCCCGAGGGGCCAAAGGTCAGCACGCCCGCAGCACGCAGGGCATCGGCAACGCCTTGGGCCAGGGGCGCCTCGGGGCCGACGATGACGAAATCAATGGCGTTTTCCGCGACGCAGGCCAGAACGGCGGTGCCATCGCAGGGGTCAAGGGCGGCCAGTTCGGCAATCGCGCCGATACCCGCATTGCCCGGCGCGACAATCAGCCTGTCGCATTTCGGGTTCTGCTTCACCGCCCAGGCCAGCGCATGTTCGCGCCCGCCGCTGCCCAGGATCAGAATGTTCATGGCGCGCACCCCCTTGGCCTTCGCTTTCGCGCCTTCTAAGGTCTTGCCGGAACTGAGGCAAGGCAGATGGATCTATTGGAAGACGGCCCGGCGGGAAATGCGCATGAATATACCGTGTCCGAGATCTCGGGCGCGGTCAAACGGGTGCTGGAAGGCGAATTCGGCCGGGTCCGTGTGCGTGGCGAGGTAGGGCGGGTCTCGCGGCCGGCCTCGGGGCATATGTATTTCGACCTGAAGGATCAGGGCGCGGTGATCGCGGCCATCAGCTGGAAGGGGCAGGTTGCCCGAATGCAGCTCCGCCCCGAAGAGGGGATGGAGGTGATTGCGACCGGGCGGCTGACCACCTTTCCGGGGCAATCGAAATATCAGCTGATCGTCGACAGCGTGGAACCCGCCGGGGCAGGCGCGCTGATGGCGATGCTGGAGGCGCGGCGCAAGGCGCTGGCCGCCGAGGGGCTGTTCGATCAGAGCCGCAAGCGTGACCTGCCGTGGTTGCCGGGGGTGGTGGGCGTGGTGACATCGCCCAGTGGCGCGGTGATCCGCGATATCCTGCACCGGCTGCGTGACCGGTTTCCGCGCCGGGTGCTGATCTGGCCGGTGGCGGTGCAGGGGCAGGCCTGCGCGCCCGAGGTGGCGGCGGCGATTCGGGGGTTCAATGCCTTGGTGCCCGGGGGCGTGGTGCCGCGCCCAGATCTGATCATCGTGGCGCGTGGCGGCGGGTCGCTGGAAGATCTTTGGGGCTTCAACGAAGAGATCGTGGTGCGTGCCGCCGCCGACAGCGCGATTCCGCTGATCTCGGCGGTGGGGCATGAGACGGATACCACGCTGATTGATTTCGCCGCGGATCGGCGCGCGCCGACCCCGACGGCGGCGGCGGAGATGGCGGTGCCGGTGCGCGCCGATCTGGCCAATTGGCTGGGTGAGGCGTGGTTGCGGATGACGCGGGCGGTGCGGGGGCGCACCGATATGCGCGGTCAGCGGCTGGCGGATCTGTCGCGGGCCCTGGGACGGCCCGAGGCGCTGCTGTCCCCCGCGCGACAACGTTTCGATCTGGTCTCTGACCGGTTGGGGCCGGGGCTGCGGATGGTGGTGGTGCGCAAACGCGGGGCATTCGCGCCCCTAGCGGCGCAGGTGTCGCCCCGGTTGTTGCGGCAAGGATTGACGACCGAGGCGCGACGGATCGAGCAACTTGCGGGCCGCCTGCGGCCCGCCCCGGGCGCGCGGCTGCGCCGCGCGCAACAAGAGCTGACGACGTTGGCGCAACGGCTGGATGCGGCGCGGGTGCGGGCGATTGCCGATGTTGCGCGACGCAATCTGGAGGGCGGGTTGCGGCTGTCCGGTCTGGTCGAGCGTCTGGCGCAGGCGCCGGAGGCGCGGCTGGCGATGCTGCGTGACCGGCTGGACCGGCTGGACCGCATGCGCCAGACGCTGGGCTATACCGAAACGTTGCGGCGCGGCTATGCGGTGGTGCGCGATGCGCGGGGCGGGGTGCTGACTCTGGCGGTGTCGGCACGTGGGGCAGGGGCGCTGGAGATCGAGTTTCAGGATGGTCGGGTTGCCGCCCAGACGGACGCTGTTGCGCCGACAGGTCCGCAGCCCGAGGCGGGGCCAGCCCAGCCAAATCCGTCTCAGGCCAAACCACGCCGCAAGCCCCGGCGTGAGGACCCGCCCGAACAGGGGGATCTGTTCTAGGCTATACCCCCAGATCGGGCGCGGGGCAGTTCAGCGGTGTCGCACGTTCGCGCAGCGACATCAGTGGCTGGCCCTGATCCTGACCTTCAAACAGCGCGACCAGCCCGCCGGGCGTGTCGTGGAAGGTCCAGCATTGCAGCTCGGTCTCGTCGTGATAATCGAAACAGATCTGCTCGCCACGCGGGAACCAGTCGCCCTCGCGGCACTCATCGCCCTCAAAGGCCCAGACCACCTTGTGACCGGGGCGATATTCCTCGGTGCCATAGGGCTGGCCCTGGGCACTGTATTCTATGGTCTTGCCCCTGGTGCGCTCGTCGAACTGATCTGCGGTCATGGGCGGGCCCAGTTGCGCTGGCGCCGATTGCGCTACCGCAAAAGATGCGGGCAGCAGGGCGAGGATCAGGGTTGGGATCAGGGCTGGGCGCATCTGGGACCTCCGGTTGACGTAAACTGCCCCGTCCCGGCCCGAAACGAAAGCCACAGCCGCGTGAGGTCACAGCTCTGCCTGACGGGCGCGCAGCTGCTTGACCCTGCGATCCATCAGCCGGTGCCAGATTCGGGGCGAGAGCGCCAGCGTCGCCATCACCGGCAGCGAATAGGGCAGAACCGGCCGCCCCGGTGCGCGGTAATCGCCAAGCGCCAGTAGCGGATAGGGGCGGGCGGGATGGGCGTGGTGATCGGAGTGGCGCGGCGCGTTCAGCATCCAGAGCGCCGAGACCGGATCAGGCGCATCCCAGCTGTGCAAGACGCTGACGGGTTCATAGCTGTCTGCGACGCGGCGCCGTTCCAGCCCGTAATGCTGGACGTAATCGGCCAGCAGGATCTGGATCTGCGCATAGAGGCACAGCAACACATAGACCGCCACCGCCATCAGCCCGAAGGCGATCCAGACCAGCATGATACCGGCCAGCCCTCCGGCCAGGTAGTGCGCATAGGGCCCCAGCCACCCCCGCCAGCCTTGCACCTGGGTTGCGCTGCGCCGTGCCCGCAGCGCCTGTTCGGCCCGCCAGCCCGCGCGGAATTCGCCCGGCCAGACCTGCCGCAGATAGGCCCAGAAACTTTCGCCCAGAACGGCGGTGTTCGGGTCATCGCGTGTGGCGACGTAGCGGTGATGCACCAGCCGATGTGCCGAAACATGTTGGCCATACAGCAGGGAAATGTAGATCCATTTGCCCAGCGTGAACAACCGCTTGTCGGCGCGGTGGATCAGCTCATGGGCATTCGGGTTCGAGACCTGGCCCAGAAACATGCCGCAGCCCAGAAACACCACGATACGTTCGACAATACCCAGCCCCGTCAGCCCCACCACCGCGATGACCGCCAGCGCCAGCACCGCGAAATGCGCAACGCCAAGCGCGATCGACAGGCTGTCGGCGGCGGGAAATTCGCTGCCTTCGGGCGCATCGGGGGCGGCGCGGCGGATCAGCCGGTCCAGCACATGGATCAGTCCGGCGATCCAGATCAGCCCGGCCCAGGCGAAAACGCCGCCGAACAGGCAGCCCAGCACCAGAACCGGCACCGGCATCAGGGTGAACAGCGCAAACAGATCGACACTGGGCACCCATCGCCCCAGATGTGTCACCTCGGCGATGAACGAGGGCTGCCGATCCCGGTCGGGGGCGTTCGGATCGTCGGTCATCGGCATTTCTCCTGACGTTGCCCGTCTCCTGACGTTGTCGCCAATTGCGCCACGGGATGGCGTGTGATGCAAGCCCGGATCTGCGCACCTCTTCCATCGGGCGCGATGATCCATTAGGTGATGGGAAACCCGGAGACCGCCGATGTCCTTCTTTTCCAAGCTCAAGTCGCGTCTGACCCGTTCCTCGTCCAGGCTGGAACAGGGGCTGGAGACGATTGTCGCCGAGGCCGCCCAGCCGTCTGCTGCCGTAACGCAGGACCGCCAGCCCGGATTGCTGGGGCGGTTGATCGGCCGGGGGACCGAGGCCGAGGCCCCGCGCCGGGTGCTGGACGATGCGATGCTGGAAAGCCTGGAAGAGGTGCTGATCGCCTCGGACATGGGGGTGGATACGGCGTTGCGGGTGGCGGCGAATCTGGCCGAGGGCCGGATGGGCCGCAAATTGTCTGTGCCGGAAATCAAGGGCCTGCTGGCCGGGGAAATCGCCCGGATCATGGAGCCGGTGGCCAAGCCGATGCCGATTTATCCGAAACGGCCGCAGGTGGTGCTGGTCGTGGGGGTGAATGGCTCGGGCAAGACCACAACCATCGGCAAGCTGGCCTCGCAGTTCCGCGCGGCGGGCAAGACGGTGGTGATTGCCGCGGGCGATACCTTTCGGGCCGCCGCGGTGGAACAGTTGAAGGTCTGGGGCGAGCGTGCCGGGGTGCCGGTATTGACAGCGCCCGAGGGGTCCGACCCGGCCTCGCTGGCGTTTGAGGCGATGACGCAGGCCGAAGCCGATGGCGCCGATCTGTTGTTGATCGACACCGCCGGGCGGTTGCAGAACCGCGCCGATCTGATGGAGGAGCTGGCGAAGATCGTACGGGTGATCCGCAAGAAAGACCCCACCGCGCCGCATAACACCTTGCTGGTGCTGGACGCGACGACGGGACAGAACGCGCTGCGCCAGGTCGAGATCTTTGCAAAGATCGCCGATGTGTCGGGATTGGTGATGACCAAGCTGGACGGCACGGCCAAGGGCGGTGTCCTGGTGGCCCTGGCCGACAAGTTCGGCCTGCCGATCCATGCGATCGGGGTGGGCGAGCAGATCGACGATCTGGCGCCGTTTGACCCGCAGGATTTTGCCCGCGCCCTGGTCGGCACCGACGCCTGAGCGCCACATTGACGTGAATGCGCCGTGGTTCGGCGGAATCTGGGTGCGTTGCGGGCGGCGGTGGCTTATGGCTGTGCCAATACGATGCCGATCCGGCCACATCGCCCGATTGCGCCTTGGACGAAGGAAAGACCGAATGACGGAACAGGACGAAACGCAGATGCGCGGCGCCGACCGCAGGGTGAAGCCCTGGGTCAAGATGGCGTTGGAATTTGGACCGCTGCTGATCTTTTTCGTCTTTTTCACCAAATACAAGGATGCGCATTTCGTTATCGGCGGCACCGATTATTCGGGCTTCGTGGTGGCGACGGCGCTGTTCATTCCGCTGTTGGCGGTGTCGACGCTGATCCTGTGGCGGCTGACCGGGCGGTTGGCGCCGATGCAGATCGCCACGCTGGTGCTGGTGGTGGTGTTCGGCGGGCTGTCGGTCTGGTTCAACGACCCGCATTTCTTCAAGATGAAGCCGACGATCATCTACCTGATTTTCGCCGCCATTCTGGCCTTTGGCCTGTGGCGGGGCAAGCCGTGGCTGCAATTGGTGATGGATGGCGCCATTCCGATGCAACCGCAGGGCTGGGTGATCCTGACCAAGCGTCTGGTCGCGCTGTTCCTGTTTCTGGCCGTCGCCAATGAGGTGATCTGACGCACGATGTCCGATCAGGCCTGGGTGAATTTCAAGGCATTCGGCCTGACCATTCTGATGTTCGGCTTTTTCCTGGCGCAGGGGCCGTTGTTTTCGCGCTACGGTATCGAAAAGCCTAAAGATCGGGATTGAACGCCGCGCCGAAGGGGCTGTGTTTCTGCCCGGAACCGCGTTCCGCGGTTGACGTGCGCGGATGCTGGCGATAGGCCGCAGACACTTGCACCCAGGAGGCAGTCCCATGACCGAGGATTGGAAGACCCGGACGAAACTTGTGCACGAAGGCATCCGCCGCAGCCAGTATGGTGAAATGGCCGAGGCGCTTTTCCTGACCCAGGGGTTCGTCTATCCTTCCGCCGAAGTGGCCGAGGCGCGGTTTATCTCGTCCGGCCCTGACGAATTCATCTATGCCCGTTACGGCAACCCCACCACCCGCATGTTCGAGGACCGGATGGCCGCGATCGAGGGGGCGGAAGACGCCTTCGCCTGTGCCTCGGGCATGGCGGCGATCAACGGCGCGCTGATGGCGCTGGTCAAGGCGGGCGATCATATCGTGGCGGCGCGGCAGATGTTCGGGTCCTGCCTGCATGTGCTGAAGGTGCTGGGGCAGTTCGGC
>DASWPI010000061.1:0-8444 GCA_036398515.1 Paenirhodobacter sp. | reverse complement strand
GCGCAGGGGCGGCAGGCGATCCTGTCTTTCGGCCCATTCCCGCTCGCTCAGGATCAGGTTCACCAGCCGCCCCGGCGCCGCATTGCCCCAGCCGCGCTGGCTGCCGACCAGCCCGAAAGAGGCGTTCTCGGTGGTGGCGTCTCGCCCAAAACTTGATCCCGATACTGTCGAGTAGCAGGTTCACAGGGCCGAACGCACGGCGGGTTGATATCTGAACTATGATCCGCTTCTGCCTGCGGCCCAAGGGGGGGGAAGTCCGGCATAGGCCGGGCGAACTCGACCATCGCCAGAATGCTTGTTAGCATTCCGCCTCGCAGGGCCCTCTAACCCGTCGCGGAACCTGGCTCTATTTGCCGCAGCGGTAACAAGAAAAAGACCTTCACCGTCAAACAGAAATGAATTGCGCTTGTCGGAAAAGCAGGCTCCCACCTTTTTCAGATCCTCACCGTTGAACACTGGCGGTCGCCCGTTGCACCCGGTTTTGGGAGCAAGCCACACCATGTCCTTGTCCCGCCAAATCAGCAGAGATCCGCGCCGCCGCAACGCATCGTTATAGGCCTTCCAGTTCGTCGTGCGGCAGCGTGCGGGTTCAGGCTTATTGATGACTAACCCTGGCGGCACGAATGTATGGAAGGAAGCCTCCACAGGATGACTTCTGCAACATCGCCTGCGGGACCTACTGTGGTGAAAATGCGCGACAGGGCGCAGACGGGACAGAAAATGTCGCGGATCATATTGCCGAAATGCGCGTGCAAGGGAAACTCGGGCTTCGTTGACATCAGCCACAGGTTCGCTGCGCCACCATGTCCAAAGATCCGCTTCTGCAACCCTTTCAATTGCGCCATCTGACACTGCGAAATCGCATCCTGACCACCAGCCATGAACCGGCCTATACCGAAGATGGTATGCCCAAGGATCGCTACCGGCTGTATCATCTGGAGCGCGCGAAGGGCGGTGTGGCAATGGTGATGACGGCCGGGTCAGCGTCGGTCAGCCGGGACAGTCCACCTGCGTTCGGCAATGTGCTGGCGTGGAAAGACGAGGTCGTGCCGTGGATGCGCCGGTTGGCCGATGATGTGCATGAGGCCGGCGCGGCGGTGATGATCCAGTTGACCCATCTGGGCTATCGCACACGCTATGACAAGGCCGACTGGCTGCCTGTTTTGGGCGCGGGGCCGGCGCGGGAACCGGCGCATCGCAGCCGTCCCAAGGTGATCGAGGATTGGGATATTGACCGGATCATCGGTGATTTCGCCGATGCGACGGCGCGGATGCAGGCGGCCGGGCTGGATGGCGTGGAAATAGAATCCTATGGTCACCTGCTGGATCAGATGTTCTCGCCGCTGACCAACCGGCTGGAAGCACCCTGGGGGGGCGATTTCGACAACCGGTTGCGGTTTGCCGAAATGGTTTTGCGCGCCTGTCGCAATCGGGTGGGGGCGGATTTCCTGATCGGTATACGCTATGTCGCCGACGAGGCCGAGCCGGGCGGCATCACCATTGATGACGGTGTGGAAATGGCCCGCCGGTTCCGCGATGCCGGGCTGATTGATTTCATCAATGTCATCCGCGGCCGTATCCACACCGATGCGGCGCTGACAGATGTGATTCCGGTGCAGGGAATGCGATCGGCGCCGCATCTTGATTTCGCCGGGCGCGTCCGCGCCGAGGTGGGCCTGCCGACCTTTCATGCCGCGCGGATACCGGATGTGGCGACGGCGCGGCATGCGGTGGCGTTAGGGGCGCTGGATATGGTGGGGATGACGCGCGCGCATATGGCCGACCCGCATATCGTGCAAAAGATCCGCGACGGGCGTGAGGATGACATCCGCCCCTGTGTCGGCGCCACCTATTGCCTGGATCGCATCTATCAGGGCGGCATGGCGCTGTGCATTCACAACGCCGCAACGGGGCGCGAGGCGGAACTGCCCCAGACCATCGCCGGGGCACCCGTGCGCAAGACGGTGGTGGTGATCGGTGCCGGTCCTGGTGGATTGGAGGCGGCTCGCGTTTCCGCCGAACGTGGCCACCGCGTCATCGTGTTCGAGGCTGCCGATCAGCCCGGTGGACAGGTTCGGCTGATCGCACAGACCCCACGCCGGTCCGAGATGATCGGCATCATCGACTGGCGCATGCAACAATGCGCGGCGCGCGATGTTGAATTCCACTTCAACACCTGGGCCGAAGCCGAAGATGTGCTGGCGCTGTCACCCGATGTGGTGATCGTCGCCACCGGTGGCATGCCCGCCGATGACGTCCTGGATGAAGGTGCGGATCTGACCGTCAGTGCCTGGGATATCCTGTCGGGTGACGCGAAACCCGGACGCAATGTGCTGCTGTTCGACGAGGCTGGCGATCATGCCGCATTGCAGGCGGCGCAAAAGCTGGCGGAAGCGGGGGCGACGGTCGAGGTGATGACGCCCGACCGGACTTTTGCACCGGAAATCATGGGGATGAGCCTGGTTCCCTATATGCGGGCGATGCAGGACAAGCCGGTGACCTTCACCGTCACTTATCGGCTGGCGGCTGTCCGGCGCGCGGGCAACGGGCTGATGGCGACGGTTGGGTCGGATTATCTGAAGATCGCGCAGGAACGTGCGGTGGATCAGGTTGTTATAAATGCCGGCACCGTGCCGCTGGATGAGTTGTATTTCGCGCTGAAACCGTTGTCTAAAAATCTGGGGGCGGTCGACTATGCGGCGTTGATTGCGGGCCAGATCCAGCCCGCCGGGACAGGGACAGGTGGATTTCATCTTTATCGTATCGGCGATGCGGTCGCGGCGCGTAATATCCACGCCGCGATTCATGATGCGTTGCGCTTGATGTGGGTGATCTAGCCTATCGCGCCCCCCCGCCGATACGCATGGCCGATACCAGTTGATGAACGAAGCCCAGCTTGTCCTGCACCGGGCCAGGCAGGGTGAACGGATAGCTGTCTGGCTGGCCCATCGACCGGTTCAACGCGTTCAGCGCCACCGACAACGGCATCCAGGCCGCGATCAACCGTTGGGCCGAGCGCATCCGATAGGGATCAAAATCTATATCGGCCGACATTTCACCATCATCGTCGATATCTGGATCTATCTGCATGCCGAAGGCCGCGGCCGTTTCCAGCGTGTCGATCATATGCAGGTAATGCGCCCAGGTTTCGGCCCAATCTTCCCACGGGTGCATCGTCGCGTAGGACGAGACGAACTGTTGCGGCCAGTTGGGGGGCGCACCATTGTGATAATGGTCTTGCAGCGCCTGAGCATAATCCACGCTTTCATCGCCGAACATGGCCCGGAACGATTGTATCGCGCCGCCGTCCCGCACCAGAATATCCCAATAATAATGGCCGACCTCATGGCGGAAATGCCCCAGCAGGGTGCGATAGTTTTCGCCCATGTCTTCACGCATCTTTTCGCGGATGGCGTCATCGGCCTCGACCAGTGCGATGGTGACCACGCCATCGGCATGGCCGGTCAGCACCCGTTCCGTGGCATCTGGGGCATCGGCCAGAAAGTCGAAGACAAGCGGTTCGGCATGCCCATCCCCGGCAATCGGCATGGGTAGCCCCAGATGGATCAGAGCATAGATCAGGCGCCGCTTGGCCGCCTCGATCTTCAGCCATTTCTCGATGTTCTCGGGGCTGGACAGATCGGGAACCGTGCGGTTGTGGCGGCACGCCAGACAATATTCGTGCTGCTCTTCGCCGGTATGGACCATCCAGTTACAGGCACTCAATTCCCAGTTTCGACAAAATCGCCACCGGTCCGGGCCTGAAACGGTCCCGATTGCGGTGTCGCCGGGCAGGGCGGCAAACCACAGCGGGCCCTCGGCCTCGACGGCAATCATTTCGTCTTTCTCCGGCGCATAGCCCAGCTTGCGCCCGCAGCGCAGACAGACGGTGTTCTCGAAATGCAGAACCTGCCCGCAACATTGGCATTGAAACAACTTCACGGTGACCTCCCGACTGCAACCCCGGTTCGCCAAAAGGCAAAACCACCTCGCTACAGTGCGCGAGGTGGCCGTTGGTTCCAAGGGATTTCACCAATGCCGTCTTGGGCTATGCGTGGCTTGAGGCCAGCAGCGCCGCATTGCCACCCGCCGCCGTGGTGTCGACGCACAGATGGCGTTCATGCAGAACATGTCCGGCATCGGGGCGCGCGGTGATCAGCGGTATGATCGGCCCCGTCCGGCGTGCCAGCGCCTGGGCATAGCTGCGCCCGGTCTGGGTATCTCCCCACCAGATGATGCCCGACAGCCCGGTCAGGCCTGTCAAGGCCGAGGCCGTGACCGCACCTTCTGCCTTGACGGCCCGTCCGCCAAGCGCCGTTACCGCCGAGGCCTGCTCTGCCTCGGCCACCGCGCCGGGGCCCAGACACAGGATGGGCGGTCGTGCCAGGAAGGACAGCTTGTCCATTTCGCCGGTCGGGCCGGGCATTTCCACCGGGGCGCGACCGGTGCCCGCAGGCGCCTGCGCAAGGCGGCTGGTCAGGGCTTCGGTGCTGACGGTATGGCCCGCGTTGCCGGGTTCCGCCGTTGCGCCCACCGGTTCGGCCAGACGCGCCAGATATAGCGGCCCACCGGCCTTCGGGCCGGTGCCGGACAGTCCCTCGCCCCCAAACGGTTGCGAGCCCACCACAGCCCCGATCTGGTTGCGGTTGATGTAGATGTTGCCCGCCTCGACCGAGCCCGCGACCTCTTGCACCCGCGAGTCGATTCGGGTGTGCAGCCCAAAGGTCAGCCCGTAGCCGGTGGCGTTGATCGCCTCGATCACCTGCGGAATTTCGCCCGCGCGATAGGTGGCGACATGCAGCACCGGGCCAAAGATTTCGCGTGTCATCTCGGCGATCCCGCTGACGCGCAGCAGTGTCGGGGCGACGAACAGGCCGGTCTCGGGGGCGGGTCGGCGATGCACGACCTGTGTCGCTTTTGCCGTCAGATAGGCGTCGATCCCGGCCTTCGCCTCGGCGTCGATCACCGGGCCGACATCGGTGGTCAGGTCCGATGGATCGCCCAGCGTCAACAGATCCATCGCGCCGGTCAGCATCTCGATCATTTTGTCGGCGACGTCTTCTTGCACATACAGACAGCGCAGCGCCGAACACCGTTGCCCGGCCGAGCGGAAGGCCGAGGCGACGATATCGCGCACGGCCTGTTCCGGCAGGGCGGTCGAATCGATGATCATCGCATTCAGCCCGCCGGTTTCCGCGATCAGCGGCGCGCCGGGGGCCAGATTGTCGGCCATCGCACCGCGAATGATCTGTGCGGTATCGGTCGAGCCGGTGAACACCACACCCGCGATGCGGGGATCGGCGGTCAGCCGCGCCCCCACCGTCGCGCCGTCACCGGGCAACAGTTGCAGCGCCGCCGCAGGCACGCCCGCCTGATGCAGCAATCTTACCGCCATCGCCGCGATCACCGGCGTCTGTTCCGCCGGTTTCGCCAGCACGGCGTTGCCGTTCGCCAGTGCCGCCGCGATCTGCCCGGTGAAGATCGCCAGCGGGAAATTCCACGGGCTGATCGCCGTCACCAGACCGATGGGCGAGGGGTTCGCCGCCACCGCTTCATGGGCATAGTAACGCAGGAAATCACAGGCCTCGCGCAGTTCGGCAACCGCATCGCCCAGCGTCTTGCCCGCCTCCCGCGCCAACGCGGCAAAGATCGGACCAAAGTTTTCCTCATACAGATCGGCGGCGCGGCACAATGCGGTGGCGCGTTCTTCAACCGGGGCAGTCCACAACGCGGCACCCGCAAGGGCGGCCTCGACGGTGGCGCTGTCGGCCTCGGTCACCTGGGCCACGGTTTCGCCGGTGGCGGGGTTCAGCACCGGGCGCGTCGGGCCGCTGATCTCGCCTGCGGCGATGATCGGCGCGGCATCGGGCAGGGCGCCTTCGCGGGTCGCCGCGATCCGGGCCAGATCGGCGCTGTCGCTCAGATCGAATCCCATCGCGTTTTTGCGTGCCGGTTGGAACAGGTCCGCCGGATTGCGCAGTGCCGGGGGCGGCAGCGCCGTGGCCAGTGCGGCAAAGGGGTCCTGCGCGATGGTTTCCGGGGCGATGTTCTCATCGACGATCTGATGCACGAAGGATGAGTTGGCGCCGTTCTCCAGCAGCCGCCGCACCAGATAGGCCAGCAGGTCGCGGTGCGCACCGACGGGCGCGTAGATCCGGCACCGCCCCTTGGTCTCGCGCAAGACGATGTCATGCAGCCGCTCACCCATGCCATGCAGGCGCTGGAATTCAAACGGACGGCCCTGTGCCAGTTCCAGAATTGCCGAAACCGTATGGGCATTGTGTCCGGCAAATTGCGGATAGATCCGGTCGGACATGCCGAACAGCTTTTGCGCCAGACAGATGTAGCTGACATCGGTTTGCGTCTTCGAGGTATACAGTGGAAAGCCCGGATGGCCCTCCATCTGCGCCACCTTCATCTCGCTGTCCCAGTAGGCACCCTTGACCAGACGGATGTTCAGCTTCTGGTCATTGCGCTCTGCCATCGCATAGAGCGCGTCGATGGCCGCCCCCGCACGCTTGCCATAGGCCTGCACCACGATGCCCATGCCATCCCAGCCACGCAAGGTGGGGTCGGACAGCACGGCGTTGATCACCTGGAACGACAGGGTCAGCCGGTTCTGCTCCTCGGCGTCGACATGGATGCCGATGCCGCGGTCCTTGGCCATATGCACCAGTTTCGACACCACCGGCACCAGTTCGGCCATGACGCGGGCCTGTTGTGCCACCTCATAACGCGGATGCAGCGCTGACAGCTTGATCGAAATCCCGGGATTCGCAGTGACCGAGCCATGCGTCGCCACCCGGCCGATCGCTTCGATGGCGCGTTCGTAATCGCGGGCATAGCGTGCGGCATCATCCGCCGTCATCGCGGCCTCGCCCAACATGTCATAGCTGTAGGTAAAGCCGATATCTTCCAGCGTCCGGGCATTCCCCAGCGCCTGTTCGATGGTCTGGCCCAGAACGAACTGGCGCCCCATTTCCTTCATTGCCCGGCCCACTGCCGCGCGGATCACCGGTTCGCCCAGCCGCTTGATTGCGCCACGCAAAACCCCCGCCATGCCCGGCGCGTCATCGTCCAGCACCTTGCCCGTCAGCATCAGCGCCCAGGTCGAGGCATTGACCAGCGACGAGGCCGCCTGGCCCAGATGGCGGCCCCAGTCGGCGGGGGCGATCTTGTCCTCGATCAACGCATCGATGGTCGCATTGTCGGGCACCCGCAGCATGGCTTCGGCCAGACACATCAGGGCAATGCCCTCGCGCGTCGACAGGCCGTATTCCGCCAGGAATTTTTCCATCATTCCCGGATTGGCGCTGTCGCGAATGCGCCGGATCAGCCCGGCGGAATTTTGTGATATCCGCGCACGGGTCTCGGGCGCAATCGCCGCATCGGCGATCAGACGACCCAGAATATCGTGCTCGGCGGCGAATTTGGCGCTGGCGCCTTCCAGCGCGGCCAGTTCGGGAAAGGGGGTCGGGGCAAAGGGCATGTGGATTCTCCTGTTGCGGGCAATCTATACGCGTTCTTCTGGGCTTTTCGCCTGAAAGTATGATATATCCCAGCCGAACGGACTTATTAATAATGAAATGGCAGGCTAGATGATTGGTGACCTTGACGCGATCGACCGCCGTATCCTGGCCACGCTGGTGCAGGATGCCCGGCAATCCGTGGCGGAAATCGCCCGGCAGGTCGGATTGTCGAAAACCCCGGTGGCACAGCGGATCAAGCGGCTGGAGGATACCGGCCTGATCACCGGCTACCGGGCCGAGCTGAGCCCGATCAAACTGGGGTTGGCGCATGTGGCCTTTGTCGAGGTGCGCCTGTCCGATACCCGCGAAACCGCATTGCGGAAATTCAATTCGGCGGTGCGCGCCATCCCCGAGGTCGAAGAGTGCCACATGATCGCCGGTGGATTCGATTACCTGCTCAAGGTGCGTTCGCATGACATCTCCGATTATCGTCGGGTGATGGGCGAAAAGATCTCGGCTTTGCCTTTCGTGCATGCGACCTCGACCTATGTGGCGATGGAAACCGTGGTCGAGGCGGGAAACAAAACCGCCGACATGATTTAACAACAGCCCCTTGCATGGGGCGGTCCGGGCGGGTATCAACAGACCCGTTGCGGGTGTTGTGTAATGGTAAGACCTTAGCCTTCCAAGCTAATGACGCGGGTTCGATTCCCGCCACCCGCTCCAGATAATCTCACATTGTTCATTATTATCAAAGCGTTAGCGCGCAATGTGTCCCCTGCGAGAATCTACCGTGGGACAGTTCAGCAATCTATAGCCTCTAGGGAGGCCATTGCGTCGCGGGCCAGGCGCCACCGCTCCACCCCCTTCGTGTAGCCCTCTGACGTCTTTGCCTGCGTGTGGCCGTGCACGGTCATGATCTGGTATTGGGTGCATCCCTCTTGCGCCAGAAGGTGGCCAGCGGCTTTCCGGATG
>DASWPI010000060.1:0-22702 GCA_036398515.1 Paenirhodobacter sp. | reverse complement strand
CGCCCGCATATCTCTTCAGATATCTATCAATGTCAAAGAGCCAAGACAAAAAATCCAACCGCATCGCCATACTTCGGCGATCCAGCCAAAATCCCCACCTAACCAGGCAACCTCGCAGCCACCCAACCAACCAGCAACATCGCTGCGTCTCGTCGGTGAGGGGCTATTTAGGCCGTGCGATCAGATCACGCAAGAGACTTTTCGCAAAAACGTCACTTTTTTTCGTCATACTATGAAATTCAGTGGAAAACTTGTGCGCTGACAACAGCACACCCCAAGATTTAGCTACGCGAGCAGCGCTAAAATCAACAAGGCCGGATCGATCAGACCCGGCCCTGCACATGTTTTCTGCTTTCAACCCACTTCATCCCTGCAATCGCCGCCGCGCCTGCCAGATCGCAGGTAGCAAAGTGGCGATATAGATCAGATCCAGCATCACCATCAGCAGCCAGAATCGGCTGAAGGCCAGGCCGATCACGATCACCGTGCCCATCAGCATCGCCCCCACTCCCCAACGCGGCACACGTATCGCCTTGGGGGACAGCGTTGGAATGCGCGAAATCATCAAGGCCCCCGCGACCCCCAACCAGACCGCCGTCAGCATCGGAATGTTGCGGACATCCAGAATGCCCGACAGCGTCAGATATACAGGCAGCAGCGCCAGCATCGCCCCCGCGGGCGCCGGAACGCCGGTGAAATGCGTTTTGTCGGCGGCGGCATCAGCACGCGCTACATTGAACCGCGCCAGCCGCAGGCACCCCGCAGCGGCAAAGACCAAGACGAAGACCCAACCGATGGCATGTGCCTCGCCCAAGGCAAAGCGATAGACCAGCAATCCCGGCGCCACCGCGAAACACAGGAAATCCGACAGACTGTCCAGTTCCGCACCAAAATCCGACGTTGCCCGCAGCCGCCGCGCGATCAGCCCGTCCATCCCGTCGATCAGCGCCGACAGCAGGATCAGGATCACCGCCGTCTGGAACTCCCCCACCATGGTGAATCGAATCGCCGTCAGCCCCAGGCACATGCCGGTGATCGTCACCAGATTCGGCAACAACAACAGAAATGGCATCCGGTCGCGATCTCCATCGGCCATATCAGCGCACCCCACCCAATCGCGCCGGTTCATCCGAGGCCAGATCGGCCAGAACGGTTTCCCCCGCCACCATCGTCTGACCAATAGAAACCAACGGCGCCACGCCCTCGGGCAGGTAGATATCCAGCCGCGAGCCGAACCGGATCAGGCCAAACCGTTCGCCGGACATCATCTGCTGACCCGGCTTGGCCTCACACAGAATCCGGCGCGCCACCAGGCCCGCGATCTGCACGACACCATAGCGGCGGCCGTCCTCGGTCTCGACGGCCAGGCCGTTCCGCTCGTTATCCGAAGAGGCCTTGTCCAGCGAAGCGTTGAAGAATTTCCCCGGCCGATAGGCGACGGTCAGGATTTTCCCCGCCAGCGGCAACCGGTTCACGTGACAGTTGAAAACCGACATGAACACCGACACCCGCACCATCGGCTGGTCGCCCAGGCCCAGCTCGACCGGCGGCACGGCTGGTTCCAGCAACGACACGACCCCATCGGCCGGAGACACCATCAGACCGGCCCGCGTCGGCGTGACCCGCACCGGATCGCGGAAGAAATAATAGCACCACACCGTCAGCCCGACCCCGACCCATCCCAGAACAGTCCAGATCAGGAACAGGATGACGGTGATGCCCGCGAAGATCGCAACGAATTTACGCCCCTCGCGGTGCATAGGCTTGACGAAGGTGGACAGCATCGAAACGGACATAAGGACCCCTGCCTTGTTGTTTTGCGATTGGTAGCGCGTTTGGCGCGGCTTGAAAACACGCCGCCGCAGAACCACCGCGGCCCCACATTCCCGATTAAAACAATCGGATTGACTTATCCGACTAAATTTATCAAATATACCGCATCGAAGGGGAAGCTGCGATGATCGTCTGCCACTGTCTTCACATTACCGACCGCGACATCCATGCCGCGATCGACTGGATGCGGACTGCCGACCCCCACACGATCATAACCCCCGGCAAGGTCTATCACGCCCTCGGCAAACGTGCCGATTGTGGCGGCTGCATGCCACTTTTCCTTTCCACAATGCGCCAGAATGATAAGCTCGAGGTGCCAATGGAACTGCGCGGGCTTCGTCAAGACGCGCATCTGAAAGGGAATACGCATGAAAGGCGACGTAAGGGTTATTGAATACCTCAACGCAGCTCTCCGGTCTGAACTGACGGCCATTTCGCAATACTGGGTCCATTTCCGCATGCAGGAAGACTGGGGCCTGCTGAAGATGGCCAAGAAATCACGCGCCGAATCAATCGAGGAAATGGGCCACGCGGACAAGCTGATCGCGCGGATCCTGTTTCTGGAAGGCCACCCGAACCTGCAAAAGCTGGACCCGCTGCGCATCGGTGAGGGGCCGCGCGAAACGCTGGAATGCGATCTGGCCGCCGAACATGACGCGCTGACCCTGTATCGTGAAGCCCGCGACCACTGCGATTCGGTGCGTGATTACGTGTCGAAAAACCTGTTCGAGGCGCTGATCACCGACGAAGAAGGTCATGTCGATTTTCTGGAAACCCAGCTGGATCTCTATGACCGTCTGGGCGGCCCCGGCTATGCGCTGTTGAACGCCGCGTCGATGGATCAGGCCGAGTAAATGCGGCCAAAGGCGCCTCGTGGCGCCTTTAGGCCCTCAACCGTCGCATGGCCCATATCTGTGCGACGGCCTGAACCGGCGTGATGGTGTGAAACATGTCGGACAGCATCTTCAGATCGGCCTTGACCCCGGCCAGACGGCCACGCTTGGCGGCTTTCCACGGGCTGGCGACGCCGGGCCAGCGCACCACCGCAATCCGGGCACCCGCCGCCAGAATGCGGCGGTTCATATAGACCTCCAGCCCGAACCGCGGTAGCCGACGCAGCGCCTCGATCGGCCCCAACAGGGCTTTGGACACCACCCGTTCGCCTGAAATATAGTCCAGCCCGATGGCCCGCCATAGCCCCGGCGCATTGCCGCGCAGGCTGATCGCGACGTCGGCCCGTCCCGCCCGCACCGGTGCGATCAGCGCATTCAGATCGGCGCCAGACAACCCGATCAGGTCACTGTCCAACAGCAAGATCAAATCGCCCTGTGCCGCCTCGATCCCGGTGGCAACGGCGCGGCTTTTCCCGGCATTCTGCGCCATGCGGATCAGCCGGGCGCCCGCGATGCCCGCCACGATCTCGGCGGTGGCGTCCGACGAGCCGTCATCAACCACAATAACCTCATCAATCGCCGGATGCCCGATGACGGACTGCAACACGGCGGCGATGCGCGGGGCCTCGTTATACGCGGGAATGACACAGCTCAGCCCCCTCATGCCTGGCCCCCTCATGCCTGACTGTCCCCCATGGCATTGCCGCGCCATTCAAACCCACGGCGCGCAAATGTCGCAATCCACAGCGGCAGCAACAGCAAGTCGCGCACGATCATTGCCGCCAGATCACGCCCCCCCGCCGGCCACCCCGCCACACGGCACAGGGCAACCTCGGCCGCATACCACAGCACCAGCATCGGCACGACCCAGCCTCCTGCCCCGGCCAGAACCAGCGCCAGAACCGGCGGCCACGGCCCGATCAGCACCTCGCCGATGAACAGCGCCGGAAAGCCCGCCCGCCGGACCCGCGACCAGCGCAACTGCCGGTCCCACACCGCCCGCAACCGCCGATCCCCGATCGGCTGGGCAAAGGCACGCCGCGTCAGCCGCACCCGCAATCCCCGCGCCCGCACCACCTTGGTCGAGGCCACGTCTTCGGCCAGATCCGCCCCCAACGCCACCGGCCCACCCGCACCATCCAACACCGCGCGGCGCCAGACCAGGTTCTTGCCCTGCGCAAACCCCTGCCCCAGAGCATCCGCCGCCAGCTGCCAGCGTGCCTGCATCCCGTTCAAGAATGCACATTCCAGCGCCCCACCAAACCCGTCGGGCCGGATTCCCACCGGCGGGCTGGTGACCAGCCCGGTCCCGGCGTCGAACCGCGCCATCACCTGATGCAGATAATCACGCGGCAGCAGCACATTCGAATCAATGATCGCCACAATATCGCCGCGACTGTCACGCCATCCCTTGGCAACATTGTTCAGCTTGGGATTGCCGCTGATCAGATCTTCCCCGATCAGTAGGCGCGCTGAACGCGCCGGATGCGCCGCAATCAGATCGCGCACCAGTGGCACGGCGGCATCGCCCGCGCGCGCGGCGCAAAAGACGATCTCATAATCGGGCCAGTCCAGATCAAAGGTCGAGGCCAGTGTCTCGGCATCATAGCGGTCCAGCCCACATACCGGCCGCACGATTGACACGAACGGCCGATCCGTCACCGGCACCACCGGACGGCGCAGATAACGCCATGCCGTCAGCCCGGCGGTGATCAGGTGTGCCCCCAATCCAACCAGGGCGGCGGCACTCAAAACCGCTGCAATCATATGCGCGACCAGATCCGTTGACGGGCCGGGGCCGGGGTCAGAATTTCGGCACTTTGGGTGTCGCCCGACCATTCCAGCATCTGCAACGCCCCATCTTCCGTTTCAACCAACGCCGTCTGACTATCGACCCAGTCACCGCAATTGGCATAGCTGATGCCATCGCGCAGATGCAGCGCAGCTTTGTGGAAGTGTCCGCAGATCACCCCGTCATGTCCGCCCTGACGGGCCAGTGCGGTCAACCGTTCCTCGAACCGGTTCCCCACCAGCATCAGCGCATTGACCCCGAGAATCGCCAGCTCGAAAACGCCGCGCTCCGCCGTCCGATGCAGCCGCCGCTTCAACCACTGGTCCGTCAATCGCAAAATCGCATTTGCCCGGCTGCCGATCCGGGTCATCACATGCCAGCGCAAAATGCGCGCGTCGCATTGATCGCCGTGCAGGACCAGCCACGAAGTCCCATCCGCTGCCCGATGGACCGCTGTTTCGCTCAGCTCAAAGGCACCGAACTGGGTGCTGCCCAACTGTCGCACCACATCATCGTGATTCCCCGGCAGATAGACAACCCGCACCCCGGAACGCGCCCGATGCAGCAGATCCTCGACGATCTCGTCATGCACCTCGCTCCAATGAATCCGCCCGGCGTGCCAGATATCGAAAATATCCCCGACCAGATAAATCGTCTCGGCCTCGGTATGTCGCAGGAAATCACGAAATCGCGCCGCCCGGCTGCCCCATGCCCCAAGATGCAGGTCCGAAACGAACAGGCTGCGATAGTGTTTGCGTCGTCCCACATCGGCGAACTGACTCATGTCCTCATCCCCTTGCAGTGCCCTAGGCAAATGCGTCCGTCGCAATGCGGTTTCCTCCCACATCGAAAAAAATATGTGACAGCTTAGGTCTAACCGCAAATACCAAGGTTAACAGAGCGTGCGACTGTGGCCGAAAGATCGCGTTTCGCAGACCGGCAATCAACAATACGTGCATCCACGAAAACCCGCGACGGGAACACAAACCTGCTGCGTTCGTTTGTGTATCCGTATGTACGGGCACGAAAGGATACCCCTGTGAAGCCCGTCAGCACCGTTATTCTGGCAGCTCTGTGTGTCGCGGCAACCGGCCTGTCCGGCACCGCAGTCGTTCTAGCCCAAGGCGCACCGATGGCCCAGTGCCAACCCGGCACCCCGAATTGCCAACAGCAAAACCAGCCGCAGCATCAAAAGTCCAAGCCCGGACAAAACAACCCAGGGCAAAACGGCCAACCAGGCCGAAATTCCGGCCAGCAGGCACAAGGCCCGGGCGCTCAGCCACGCCCCCAAGGGCAGCAGGCAGGCCAGAACCATCGGCCGCAAGGCGGTCACGGCGATGTGAACCGTGCGCAGAATGATCACCGCGCCCCGCGTGTCGGTGACAGCGGCCGCCAAGGACGTCCGTTCCAGCAAGCCAGCAACAGCCGCTTTGCTCCGCCCCCCCGCGGTCAGGAATATCGTGTCCTGAACGACCGCCTGGTTCTGGTCGACAAAACCACGCTGGCCATCGTTTCGGTCCTGGGCCTGGTCAGCGCACTGTCAAACTGACAAAATCCATTGCCGGGCCACCTCTCCCGGCAATGGGAATTTCCACCTGTGGCTCTGGCCTCCGCGTCGATTCCCTTGTAAACCCCGCCCAAACGGACCAGAGGACGGACATGGCGCGGCATCTCATCACCTCGGCTATTCCCTACATCAACGGCATCAAACATCTGGGAAATCTTGTCGGCAGCCAACTGCCGTCCGACCTGTTCGCCCGATACCTGCGCGCGCGTGGGCATGAGGTGATGTTCATCTGCGCCACCGACGAACACGGCACGCCGGCCGAACTGGCCGCCGCCAAAGCGGGCAAGCCCGTTGACGATTTCTGCCGTGAAATGCATGAAATCCAGGCCGAGATTGCCCGCGGTTTCCGACTGTCCTTTGACCATTTCGGCCGCTCGTCCAGCGCGCGCAACCGCGTGCTGACCCAATCCTTCGCCCGCGTTCTGGGCGAACAGGGGCTCATCGCGGAAAAGACCGAAAAGCAGTTCTTTTCGGTCGATGACAACCGTTTTCTGCCTGATCGCTATATCGAGGGCACCTGCCCGAACTGTGGCTATGACAAGGCCCGTGGCGATCAATGTGAAAACTGCACCAAGCAATTGGATCCGACCGACCTGATCAATCCGCATTCTTCCATTTCCGGCTCGACCAATCTGGAGCTGCGCGAGACCAAGCACCTGTATCTACGTCAGAAATCCTTGCGCGATGATATCCGCGACTGGATCACCGCGAAAACCGATTGGCCGGTGCTGACCACCTCCATAGCCCTGAAATGGCTGGATGATGGCGACGGGTTGCAAGACCGTGGCATCACCCGCGACCTGAAATGGGGCGTGCCCGCGCAATTTGACGGTGCGCCGTGGCAGGGCATGGACGGCAAGGTTTTCTACGTCTGGTTCGACGCGCCCATCGAATACATCGCCGCGACCGCCGAATGGGCCGATGCGAATGGCAAGGGCGATGCCGATTGGGAACGCTGGTGGCGCACCGACAGGGGCGCGCATGACGTGACCTATACAGAGTTCATGGGCAAGGACAACGTACCGTTCCACACGCTGTCCTTCCCGGCCACGCTGATCGGCGTGAACCGTGCCGATGGCGCACAGTGGAAGATGGTCGATTACATCAAATCGTTCAATTACCTGAACTATGATGGCGGCCAGTTCTCGACATCGCAGGGCCGGGGGGTGTTCATGGATCAGGCCCTATCGATCCTGCCGTCGGATTACTGGCGCTGGTGGCTGCTGTCGCATGCCCCGGAAAGCGCCGACAGCGAATTCACCTGGGAAAACTTCCAGGTCTCGGTGAACAAGGATATGGCCGATGTTCTGGGCAATTTCGTTAGCCGGATCACCAAATTCTGCCGCTCGAAATTCGGCGAGGCCCTGCCCGACGGTGGCAGCTGGGGGGACCGCGAAGAAACGCTGATCGCCGAACTGACCCCCCGCATCCGGGCCTACGAGGGCTTCATGCAGGACAAAGAGGTTCGCAAGGCCGCGTCCGAGTTGCGCGCGATCTGGGTCGCAGGCAATGAATACCTGCAATCGGCCGCGCCCTGGACGGTGTTCAAAACCGATACCGCGCAGGCGGCGATGCAAACACGGCTGGGGCTGAACCTGACGCGGCTATACGCCGTGCTGTCGGAACCCTTCATCCCGGATGCCAGCGCAGCAATGCTGGCCGCGCTGAACACCACCGATCGCACCTGGCCCGAGGATGTTCGCGCGGCATTGACCGCCCTGCCCGTGGCACATCCGTTTGAAACCCCCGATGTCTTGTTCCGCAAGATCGCCGACGAAGAACGCGAAGACTGGCAAAAACAATTCTCGGGCATTCGCAGCTAAGGCTGCTTAGGCCTGCCCCGCAGCGGGTCTCAGGAACGCGGCCGCACTTGCGACCTTCAGTGTTCTCAAAATACCATCGGGGGTGAACGGGGCATCATCCCACAGGGGGACAAACGCCCCCCTTTTTTCGCGCCACACTGGCAATACCATGAGCAGGAGAGATCCATGTCCAAACACTGCATCCTGATTGGCGCCCCGGTTGATAGCGGCCAGAAACGCGCCGGATGCCTGATGGGCCCGGATGCCTATCGCGTGGCCGGATTGGCCCAGGCGATCACCGAACTGGGTCACAGCGTCGAGGATATGGGAAACATCATCCCGGCACCGCGCGCCCCGATGTCACATCCGAATGCCGCGATCCACCGACTGGCCGAAACCGTCGCATGGACCGAGGCCCTGACGGAAACCGCGATTGCCGCAGCGCTGCGGGGCTTTCCCATCTTCATGGGCGGGGATCATTCCCTATCGCTGGGCACCGTGGCCGGGGTTGCGGCCCATGCCAAGGCGGCGAACCGCGCCTTGTTTGTGCTGTGGCTGGACGCCCATACCGATTTCCATACCCCGGAAACCACGCAATCGGGCAATCTGCACGGCACGCCGATGGCCTATATTGCCGGACGTCCGGGCTTTGAACCGCATTTCCCGCCGTTTCCGGCCCCCGTGCCCTCGCAGCGGATCGCAATGCTGGGTATCCGCTCGGTCGATACGGCGGAACGCGCGGCACTCTTGCCCACGGATGTCGATATTGCCGATATGCGCGTGCTGGACGAACGCGGCATCCGTGCGCCGCTGGCCGAATTCCTTGACCGGGTGCGGGCCGAAAACGGCATGCTGCATGTCTCGCTGGACGTTGATTTTCTGGAACCGGCCATCGCCCCCGCAGTCGGAACCACGGTGCCGGGTGGCGCGACCTTCCGCGAAGCGCATCTGGTGATGGAATTGCTGCACGAATCCGCGCTGGTCACCTCATTGGATCTGGTCGAGCTGAATCCGTTCCTGGATGATCGCGGGCGCACGGCAAAGCTGATGGTGGATCTGGTCGGCTCGCTGATGGGGCGCAAGGTTTTTGACCGCCCGACCCGCTCTTACTAGGGTTTTGGCGGCTCATAGACGCCCTGATCCTTCAGGGCGTCTATCACCTCTTTCGGCATGTAATTCTCATCATGCTTGGCCAGAATTTCGGTCGCTACAAAGGTCTCGCCCTGCATCTGTCCGGTGCCGACCACACCCTGGCCTTCCTTGAACAGGTCCGGCAGAACGCCGGTAAACCGCACCGGCACCGAGGCGCCACCATCCGTCACCCGGAATGTCACCGTTTCCCCTGCGCCGCGCACCAGCGTCCCGGCCTCGACCAGCCCACCAAGACGGAATACCTCGCCGGGCGTCGGTGGGGTCTGTGCCAATTGCGATGGTGCGCGAAAATAGCTGATCCCCTCGCGCATCGCATAGCCGATCATCGCTGTCGAAACCGCCAGCGCGATCACCGTCAAGCCGATGATCTGAACGCGTCGCTTTTTCTTCAGACCGCGCATCGGTGCCTTTTACGGGAAGACCGGCGCCAGCATCAGCCCCGCCGTTTCCGGTAGCCCCAGCATCAGGTTGGCATTCTGGATCGCCTGGCCAGAGGACCCTTTGCACAGGTTGTCCAGCGCCACGATCACAAGGGCCCGCCCCGGCAAGCGATCTGCAACCACCCCCACATGCACGAAATTCGACCCGCCAATCGACCGGGTCGAGGGCAGCGTACCGAAGGGCAGTACCTCCAGGAAAACCTCATCGGCATAACGCGCCGCCAAGGTGTCGTAGATCACCTGCGGTTCGCCGCGCACATAAACGGTGGCCAGAATGCCGCGATTGAACGGCATCAGATGCGGGGTGAATTGCACGCGGACGTCCCGCCCGGCGATCTTGCTGAATTCCTGATCGAATTCGCCCAGATGCCGATGCTTGCCGCCGGCGGAATAGGGCATGGTGCCGCCCGACAATTCGGCATGCAGCAGATTTTCTTTCAGGCTGCGCCCCGCCCCGGAAACCCCGGCCTTCAGGTCGATGATGATCTCATCCAGGTCAATCACCCCGGCCTCGATCAGCGGGCGCAGCGCATATTGCCCGGCCGCCGCATTGCAGCCCGTGCCCGCCACCAGACGCGCGGCGCGAATATCCTCGCGGTAGAATTCGGTCAGCCCGTAAACCGCCTCGGGCTGCAACTCCAACGCACTGTGCGGCTTTCCATACCATTTCTCATATTCCGCCGGATCGCGCAGCCGGAAATCGGCCGACAGATCCACCACCTTCAGATCACGCGGCAAGGCCTTGATCACCGCCTGCGAGGTGGCATGCGGCAGGGCGCAGAACGCCAGATCGATCGTGGAGAAATCAATGTCCTCGATCTTCACCAGATCCGGCAGGTTCAGGTGACGCAGATGCGGAAAGACCTCTCCCATGCTCATCCCGGCCTTGCGATCACCCGACAGGGCGGTGATCCGCATCGAGGGGTGCGTGGCGATGATCCGGGCAAGCTCGGCTCCGGTATAGCCCGAAGCCCCGAGGACGGCGATATTCTGGGTCATGGCCCCATCCTTGCTGCTGATATGAAAACGTCCGGGCTATCCCGCCCGGACACCTTTTCCAGCCTGACCGCGCCGGACGCAAGAGCCCTTGGGCGTATTTGCCGTCCTAGGCGGCCTCGCGACGCCGCATCAACGCCACTGCCGCCAGGGCCGAGACCAGCAACACCCCCGCCGCAGGTAAAGGCACAACGGGAATACTGTCGGACCGGGCCGCAGTGGCCCCGATCGTTTCGGCAGCCCCATTCCCCCGTGCAGAGGTGTCATCGGCCACGCCCACCGAACCCGCACCATAGGTGGCACGCACCCAGACATATACCGTTTCCAGCGTTGAACCGAAATCCAACGTCACATCGGCCCCCGTGGTGCTATTCAGCACATCCCACGGATTGAATGCCAAGGACCAGGCCCCTCCAGCATAACCGCATTCATAGCATGTCCCGAAGGGTCCGTCCCAATCCTGCCGACCATCGGCCTTTGTCGACCATTTGATATAGCCGCCATAGTTCGAATATCCCCCCGACGCCGTGTTCAACGCAAAGGACAGATCAGCCTTGCTGACATCATGCAGCGTGATCAGCTGTGTATCATTTGCGCTCAGATCCACGGTGGCGGCAGAGGCCGCCCCAACAGCGCCCATCGCCGCAAGCGCCGCGGCAATGCCAACAGAAAACTTCGATATCATGACTAACACCACATATGGACGGCTGCGCCCGCGCGGTCACCGGCGACTATCCGGTGGCAAGCTCGATATATGCAGCCCTCCCAGAATAGAAAGGCGGGTGCCGATCACATTTCAGATGACGTGGCGTGAGCGGGATCTCAGGCCGACTGGAACGTCACCCCATGCCGCAAAAACTGGGTGGCATGCACCGAAACCGATGCCGGATCGCCTGTGGTCAGGAATTTCGAGACTGTCCCGCGGCCCAGCATATCGGGATGGCGGGCGATGTAATCCTCGAGGCTGGAGGCTACCAGCCTGGCCTGGCTGAACACCTGCACCTCAGGCCCCAGGGCCTCCTGAAAGGCGGTTTCCATGAAGGGATAATGGGTGCAGCCCAGAATGGCGGCCTGCGGATGCGGCATCCGGCGCTTCAGCGCCTCCACATGCGATCTCACCAGCGCTTCTGCCAGGATCTCGTCCCCCGCCTCGATCGCATCGACGACACCGCCGCACGGCTGTGCCTCGACATCCACCCCGATGGCCCGAAACGCCAGTTCACGCTGGAACGCCCGGCTGGCCACCGTGGCGGGGGTGGCGAACAATGCGACATTCTGCACCTCGACCTGACGCGGTGGGGAATTGTCGCCCCATTTACGTTCGGTCAGCGCCTCGATCATCGGCACGAATACCCCCAGGACCCGCTTGTCCCTGGGCACCCATGTTTCCTGCATCCGCTTCAGCGCCGCCGCCGAGGCCGTATTGCACGCCAGGATCACCAGATCGCAGCCCTCGTCCCACAGCCGCTCAACCCCTTTGCAGGTCAGGTTGAAAATATCGTCGGCGTTGCGCACCCCATAGGGCGCATGGGCGTTGTCGCCGTAATAGACAAAGGCGATGTCCGGCAACCGCGCCGATACTGCGCGCAACACGGTCAATCCGCCCAGCCCGCTGTCAAATACGCCGATTGCCATGCCAACCTCCTGCTGATCCGCCCTGCCGCAAAACAGGGCTTGCCTGTTCTAGTCCTGCCCTTGGCAGAGTTAAATGGGAGAAATCACCAGTTCAACACCACCCACGACCATAAGACGCATGAAACACCCAATAAATAGCGATTAAGAGGCGATATTTTGCGCATCGGCCATTCCTGCGCCGAAACCGCGTCTAAACGCGGCAAAATAGCGACAATTCCTGAACTTATGGCGCTTTTTTCGCATCAAGCCTGTTTCAGATCACGCAACTTTCACTATATCCCTTAGGAAACGCAAAGCAGGGATGAGTTTGGCGCATATGACAGGGATGGATTGGGACAAACTGCGGATATTTCACGCGGTCGCGGATGCGGGCTCCCTGACCCATGCGGGGGACACCCTGCGGCTGTCGCAATCGGCGGTCAGCCGACAGATCCGCGCATTGGAGGAGGCCTTGGGCACGACCCTGTTCCATCGCCATGCGCGTGGACTGATTCTGACCGAACAGGGTGAGTTGCTGTTTGACGCCACCTCGACCATGGCGAAAAAACTGGACACCGCCGCCGCACGCATCCGCGATTCCGAAGAAGAAGTGTTTGGCGAGTTGAAGGTGACCACCACCGTGGGCTTTGGCACCTTGTGGCTGACGCCGCGGCTGTCCAAGCTGTATGATCGCTATCCAGACCTGAAAATCGACCTGATGCTGGAAGAACGGGTTCTGGATCTGCCGATGCGTGAGGCCGATGTTGCCATCCGCATGAAGGAACCATCGCAGGCCGATCTGGTGCGCAAGCGCCTGCTGAACATCCGCATGCGGCTCTATGCGACCAAGGAATACCTGTCCCGCATGGGGTGCCCGGAAAAGATCGAGGATATGCGGGACCATCGCCTGATCAGTCAGAACACCCTGGCGCCGCAGGTGCAGGCAGGGGCGCAGCTGACCCAGCGTATCCGCGCGCAGGACGTGCATTCGACGCTGAACGTGAACAACTACTTTGGCGTGCTGCAAGGTGTGCTGAACCATATCGGCATCGGCGTGCTGCCCGATTACCTGACCGTCGATTTCCCGGATCTGGAGCGCATCCTGCCCGAAGTCGAATCCGTCGAGGTGCCGGTGTTTCTAGCTTACCCCGAAGAGCTGCGTCAATCGCGCCGCGTCATGGCATTCCGCGAATTCGTGCAGGAAGAAATCATCGCCTATCGCCGCCTGCAATCCGCGGAAAACGTCGTCGATTGACGCCCTGATCCTCGGCTGATTGCTCACGCATGCGCACTTACGCGCATAACGCATAGCGGATATGCAAAACGCAATAACCGATTATCCTTGAATGATTCACAAACTGCACATAATTAAAGCGCAGAAGGTGGCGGTTTGAGGAAACTCTCATCACCTTCTACCTCCCTGTTGGACTTTGGCCGAGCTTATGCTCGGCCTTTTTTTTGCAGAAATGCCGACAAGGCGGGACCAGGCCCCGATCACGCATATGGACCGCGCATATCCGGCTTTCGCATAAGCTGCGGCGTTTCCACCCCCAGCCCCCTTTTCCCGCAGCGCCATATGGCATACAGCAATGCGCAAAGCCGCGCCGCCATAATGCCGCCCCCGGAGGACCCGATGACCGAGCCGCAGATCACCCCTGAAATCATCGCCGCCCATGGCCTGAAGCCCGACGAATATCAGAGCATTCTGGACATCATCGGGCGCACGCCAAGCTTTACCGAGCTGGGGATCTTTTCGGCGATGTGGAACGAGCATTGTTCCTACAAATCATCAAAGAAATGGCTGCGTACCCTGCACACCACCGGTCCGCAGGTGATCTGCGGCCCCGGCGAAAATGCCGGTGTGGTCGATATCGGCGATGGTCAAGCGGTGATCTTCAAGATGGAGAGCCACAACCACCCGTCCTACATCGAACCGCATCAGGGCGCGGCGACCGGCGTTGGCGGTATCTTGCGTGACGTTTTCACCATGGGCGCCCGGCCGATTGCGGCAATGGACAGCCTGTCGTTCGGCGAGCCTGCGCACCCCAAGACCCCGCATCTGGTCAAAGGGGTGGTCGAGGGTATCGGCCATTACGGCAACTGTTTCGGCGTACCGAATGTGGGCGGCGAAGTGCGCTTCCACCCGTCCTACAACGGCAACTGTCTGGTCAACGCCTTTGCGGCGGGGCTGGCCGATACCGACAAGATTTTCTACTGCGCGGCCTCGGGCGTCGGGATGCCGGTGGTTTATGTCGGCGCGAAAACCGGGCGTGACGGGGTTGGTGGCGCCACCATGGCCTCGGCTGAATTCGATGACATGATCGAGGAAAAGCGCCCCACGGTGCAGGTTGGCGACCCCTTCACCGAGAAGAAGCTGATGGAAGCCTGTCTGGAACTGATGCAGACCGATGCGGTCATCTCCATTCAGGACATGGGCGCAGCCGGGCTGACCTGTTCGGCGGTCGAGATGGGCGACAAGGGCGGCCTGGGGATCAAGCTGATCCTCGACAATGTGCCGCAGCGTGAAACCGCGATGACCGCCTATGAAATGATGCTGTCGGAATCGCAAGAACGCATGCTGATGGTGCTGAAGCCTGAAAAAGAGGCCGAAGCCCGCGCCGTGTTCGAGAAATGGGACTTGGATTTTGCCGTGGTTGGCGAGACGCTGGCCGAAGACCGGTTCCTGATCCTGCACCGCGATCAGATCATGGCCGATCTGCCGCTGTCGAAACTGTCATCCTCGGCGCCGGAATATGACCGCCCCTGGGTGGAAACCCCGGTTCCGGCCCCGGCAGCCCCCCTACCCGCGATTGCGCCGATTGCGGCGTTGCGCGCCCTGATCGGTGCGCCGAACTATGCCGCCAAGGAGTGGGTGTTTGAACAATACGACACCCAGGTGATGGGAGATACGGTGCGCCGCCCCGGTCTGGGTGCGGGCGTGGTGCGCGTACATGGCACCAACAAGGCGGTGGCCTTCACCTCGGATGTCACGCCGCGCTACGTCAAGGCCAACCCGTTCGAGGGCGGAAAACAGGCCGTGGCCGAGGCCTATCGCAACCTGACCGCCGTGGGCGCCCTGCCGCTGGCAACCACCGACAACCTGAATTTCGGCAACCCCGAAAAGCCCGAGATCATGGGCCAGCTGGTTGGCGCGATCAAAGGCATTGATGCCGCCTGCCGCGCGCTGGATTTCCCCATCGTGTCGGGCAACGTCTCGCTGTACAATGAAACCGACGGCTCGGGTATTCTGCCGACACCCACCATCGGCGCTGTTGGGCTGATCGAAAATCTGGATGATCTGATCGCCGGTTTACCTGCCGAGGGCGATATCGCGCTGGTGATCGGCGATACCTTTGGCCATCTGGGGCAATCGGCGCTGGCGCTGGAGGCCTTTGGTCGCGAAGACGGCGATGCGCCGCAGGTGGACCTGACCGCAGAGCGCGCCAATGGCGAATTCTTGCGGGCACATCGCAAGGCGGTTAAGGGGGCGGCGGATCTGACGGATGGCGGGCTGGCGCTGGCGGCGTTTGAACTGGCCGAGGCGGCGGGTGTTGGCATCACGCTGGACGCAGAAGATATCCCGACGCTGTTTGGCGAGGATCAGGCCCGCTATCTGGTCATTTGCGATGCAGCCGGGGCAGCGGCCCTGGAATCGGCGGCGCTGACCTCGGATATCGCACTGACCCGGGTGGGTCGGTTCGGTGGTAACACCGTGACCCTGGGCGATGACAGCGCACCGCTGGCGGATCTGTCGCGCCTGTACCGCACGGCCTTCGCCGCGGCGATTGGCCAATAAACCAGCCGGGCCGATGCGTTCCAACGCATCGGCCTTGCGGCCTGCTCTTGCCGCGTCGTCGGTCCGCGCCTAGATTGGTCCAAAGACGAGGAGTTCCCCATGCCGATGGAAGCCCAGGACATCGAAGCCCTGATTCGCGAAACCTTCCCCGATGCCCGGATCACCATCACGGACCTGGCCGGTGACGGAAACCACTGGGCCGCCGAGGTGATCGACAGCGCATTCAAGGGCCTGAACCGGGTGCAACAACAACGCGCGGTCTTTACCGCGCTGAAAGGCGCGATGGATGGGCCGAATGCCCCCCTGCACGCGCTGGCGCTGACCACCAAGGCGCCGGAATAACCAAGATACGGGCGCCCTGTGTGGCGCGGAAAGGATAAATCAGATGAGCGCGCTTGACCAAATCCAGAACGACATCGGCACCAATGACGTGGTGCTGTACATGAAGGGCACCAAGGAAATGCCGCGTTGCGGGTTTTCCAGCCGCGTGGCCGGGGTGCTGAATTTCATGGGCGTCGACTACAAGGATATCGACGTGCTGGCGGATGCCGACATCCGGCAGGGCATCAAGGATTTCTCGGAATGGCCGACGATCCCGCAACTGTATGTGAAGGGCGAATTCGTCGGCGGCTGCGACATCATCACGGAAATGATGCTGTCGGGCGAACTGGACAAGTTGCTGGATGACAGCGGCATTGCCTATGACAAAATCAAGGCGGACCAGATCCGTGCCGCCAACGCCTGATCACGGCATCGCGTTACATTGAAGGGCCCGGCCATTGTTGCGGCCGGGCCCTTTGTTATTTCGCCTTGCCGAACAAGCGTTGTTTGAGCCGCGCCCAACGGCCCCGGGCACGCTCGCCCGCGGCTTCGGCACGATAGCCCACCTCATCCAATCGGCTGGCCGCATCATTGAACAGCGGATCAATCGAACGTTCCCGAAACTGCCGCCACATCGCCCTGATCAACAGCGCAATCGCAGCCAGCACGAACAGGATGATGATGCTGGCCCACGGAATCACCCGCACATCCGGCCCCGCAACAGCCTTCACCGAGATCGCGTTGGGGAAGATCGACAGCATGTCCATGCGCCAGCCGTAATGCGTCACAACCGCCCATTTCGGCGTTTCCGGCGTTGATTTCAGGTCATCGGCCTTGGCCTGCAATGTGGCCGTGTCGAATTTGAAATAGGGCGGCCAGCCCCAGCCGGTATCTTCGTTGCGGTAGACGATGGCCTTGCCGTTCGGCTTGACCGCCTGAATGAACTGCACGTCGCGGTTGACCTGGGTGATCTGCGTCTTGCTGGACCCGGACCAGAAGACCCGCGTCCAGCCCCCGATATCTACCCGCTGCTGATAGGTGCCGACGACCCGCACCACGTCATGCTGCGGCAAGGTGTAGTGCAGGAACCCCACCACGACCAAAACCACCAGCGTCCAGAATGTTGCCTTCACACAGCGCATCACACCCTCACCATTGCACGTTCATCACCAGGATCAGCACCGTCAGCACCGCAATCGGCAGGACATAGACCAGCCACAACAGCTTGCGCCGCAGGCTGGTTTCATACTGCGCCATGCCGGTTTCGATATAGGATTCCCGTGGCCCCAGATCCTGTCCGGTCACCGCATCCCAACCCTTCTCCAATGCCTCACGGCGCAATGACCGACTATAGGCCAGCAACAGCCAGTAGATCAGCGTCAGCGTGATCAGCAGTAGAACGATCAATTTCCAAAATGCCAGCACCGCAATCTCCTGCCGGGTTTTCCTCACTTAACTGTTTGTAAGCCCCCAAGGGAAGGCCCTGCGCCACATCCGTGCCATGATTGGGACAATGATAGCCCCTCAATGCCGTGGATTTCTGTGCGGATCACCGGCCAAAGTGCTTGATCGGCGCGCACATCATGCCAAAGATGCGCGCCAGCCCGGTTTGGGCCTATAGAATCCTCGGGAGGATCAATGAAAAAACCGCTGCTTGCCGCGACCCTGACGCTCTGGGCCACGACCGCGTTTGCTGCCCCGGATGCGGTGACGCTGGGCATGGTGCTGGAACCGCCGAACCTGGACCCGACCTCTGGCGCGGCGGCGGCGATCGACGAGGTGGTCTATGCAAATGTATTCGAGGGGCTGACCCGCTTTTCCCCCGATGGGGCGATCCTGCCCGCGCTGGCGCGCAGTTGGGATGTGTCCGGGGATGGCACCGTCTATACCTTCCATCTGGTCACCGGCGCGACCTTTCATGACGGGAGCAGCTTTGACGCCACAGACGTCAAGTTCAGTCTGGACCGTGCCCGTGCCGCCGACAGCACCAATGCCCAAAAGGCCTTGTTCGCCGGTATCGCCAGCGTCGATGTGCTGGACCCGGCCACGGTGCGGGTAACACTGAAGGCCCCCGATGGTGGCTTTCCGTTCAAGATGGCCTGGGGTGATGCGGTGATCGTCGCGCCGGAATCCATCGCCACCGAGGCGACCAATCCCGTCGGCACCGGCCCGTTCAAATTTGGGGAATGGGTACAGGGCGATCACCTGACCCTGACCGCCTGGCCGGGATACTGGGGGCAAAAACCCGCGCTTGCGCGCGCAACGTTCCGGTTCATCTCTGACCCCACGGCGGCCTTTGCGGCAATGATGTCGGGGGATGTCGATGCCTTTCCGGGATACCCTGCCCCGGAAACCCTGACCCAGTTTCAGGCCGATCCGCGGTTCAAGGTGATTGTCGGCACGACCGAGGGCGAAACCATTCTGGCGATGAACAACCGCAACCCGCCACTGAACGATATCCGTGTGCGTGAGGCCATTGCGCATGCGATCAACCGTCAGGACATCATCGACGGCGCCATGTTCGGCTATGGCACGCCGATCGGCACGCATTTCCCGCCGCATAACCCCGACTATGTCGATCTGACGGCCCTGTCGTCCTATGATCCGGCCCGATCGCGCGCATTGCTGGCCCAGGCCGGGGTGTCGGATCTGACCCTGCGGCTGGCCTTGCCGCCGCCCTCATATGCCCGTCGCGGCGGCGAGATCGTGGCCGCGCAACTGGCCGATGTCGGGATCAAGACCCAGATCACCAATGTCGAATGGGCCCAATGGCTGGAACAGGTGTTCAAGAACCATGATTTCGATCTGACCATCGTCAGTCATGTCGAGCCTGCGGATATCAATATCTACGCACGTCCCGAGTATTACTTTGGGTATGACAACCCCGCGTTTGTCGCGCTGATGGCGGATCTGAACCTTGCCATTGATCCGGCGCAACGCACCGCCTTGACCCAGAAGGCCGAGGAAATGATCGCCCGCGATTACGTCAACGCCTACCTGTTCCAGATGGCAAAGACCGGCGTGGCCAAGGCCAAGATACAGGGTTTGTGGGAAAATGCCCCGACACCTGCCATTGATCTGACCGGAGTATACTGGAATGACTGAACCGTTGATCGCGCGGCTGACCTGCGACAGCGCGGCCGAAATCAGCCGCCCGGATCCGGCGGTACTGATTGAGGGCGACCCCGTTCATACCACCTGGAATCTGGACGATGATCGCGGGCTGTATTGCGGCATCTGGCAATCCACCCCGGGCGCATGGCGGGCCAGCTATGAGGAATGGGAATATTGCCGCATCCTTGAAGGTCACGCAGTGATCGAGGGCGACGATGGCACCCGGCTTGAAATCGGGCCGGGGGATTCGTTCGTAATGAGGCCGGGGTTCACCGGGACGTGGCGGGTGACCGCCACGATCCGCAAGGATTACGTCATCCTTTATCGCTAGCCATTCGCCCGGCAGTCACAGTCTGCTGCGCGGTCAATTGACCCCGCGCAGCAGACGTTCACGCTCTTCGGCCGATTGCACGGCGGCTTGGTGTTGCTCGGCCTCGACCGTCGCCAGATCGGGGATCTTGCCCGCTTCCCAAGCCTTGCGATCCGCCTCGATGGCGGCGGTATCATCTGCATGAACGACATAGCCGGTGTGCAATTCAACCATCGGGCCTTCCAGATCCAGGCTCTCGCTGCGCGAGCGGACATGCACCTTGGTGTCCAGTCCGGCCTCTTCAAACAGGTCGATGATATCTTGGTTGAACAACCGGATACAGCCCGCCGAGGTGGCCTTGCCGATAGAGCTGGGATCCATCGTTCCGTGGATGCGGTAATAGGTGTCCTTGCCGTTGCGATACAGATACAGCGCCCGCGCGCCCAAGGGATTGTCCAACCCGCCCGGCAGCCCGCCCGCCAACGGACCATACAGATCGGGTTCGGTGCGGATCATGTTCTTGGTCGGCGCCCAATAGGGGTATTCTTCCTTGCGCCGGATCACGGCATCACCGGCAAAACCACGTCCGGCCTTGCCTACGGCCACGCCAAAGCGCATCGCCCGACCGGGTTCCACCACATGGTAAAGCACACGCGCATAGGGATCGACAACGATCGTCCCCGCCGGTTCGGGGCCATTGTAATCCACCCATGTGCGGCGGTTGCGTTCATTCAGATAGTCGGGGCTGACCGCCGGTATGGCATAATCACCGTCTTCACGGGCACGATAGACCGGGGGAACCATGAAATTAGGTGTGGCCTGTGAGGGCGCCCGGGCACCACCGCAACCAGCCAGAACAGCAAGGGACAGCCCCAAAACAATAAACGCCGCCCGCGGCACTGGAATCATCGCCAAAACTTCACCTGTTCGTTCGAATCCTGTCCGGCGCTGCCGGATCTTGTGCACAGAGTCCCGGCCCCGCCTTTTTGGTCAAGGGGCAAATCGGCCTTTGGGTTCCCGACTGTTGCGCAAAAACCCGGTTGGCCGTGCCCCGCAAGGCCGAATTGCACAGATTTGAACCGAAATCTGCCCGCATGTAGCGCCATCACCATCCCGTGTGATGATCATTATTTTGCCACATTGGCGCCACTATATAAACCAACTGTTAACACTGTCGTGCCACAACAGGAGGGCGAACGGGACCGGGAGGGAGGACGCAGGTTGTTTTCTTGCTAAACCCCCTACACCCCACCCACAACGGAAGAAGATGAACTGACCTTTCTGCGTCTCGTTCGTTCCCGCCGCGTCGGGCCCACGACCTTTCACAAGCTGATGGCCGAACATGGCACCGCTGCGGCGGCGCTGGTGGCCTTGCCGGAACTGGCCCGCGCCTCGGGAATGCAAGATTACGAACCCTGCCCCACCGCCGTCGCCCGCAAGGAGCTGGCAGCGGGCAAGCGGTTGGGCGCCCGACCCCTGCTATATGGCTACGCAGATTATCCGGTGGGTCTGGGCGGTCTGGCCGATGCCCCGCCATTCCTGTGGTCCCTGGGCAATCCCGCCCTGAGCACACGACCGCTGGTAGCGATGATCGGCGCGCGGGATGCCTCATCGCTGGGGCTGCGGATGGCCCGGCTGCTGGCCAAGGATCTGGCCGAGGCGGGATTTGTCATCGTTTCGGGACTGGCGCGCGGCATCGACGCCGCCGCGCATGAGGCCGCACTGGCCCAAGGCACCATCGGCGTGCAGGCGGGGGGCATTGACGCGATCTATCCGCCGGAAAACGCCGCGCTGTATCATGCGATCGGGGAACAAGGCCTGCGGCTGGCCGAATTGCCGCCGGGCATGGCCCCCCGTGCAAACAATTTCCCGCAACGCAACCGCATCATCGCCGGGATGGCGCAGATCACCGTGGTGGTCGAGGCCGCCAGTCGATCCGGCAGCCTGCTGACCGCACGGATGGCGCTGGATTACGGTCGTGATGTGATGGCCGTCCCCGGACATCCGCTGGATTCCAGGGCGTCGGGATGCAATATGCTGATTCGTGACGGCGCCGTGCTGATCCGCAATGCCGAGGATGTCATGGCCCTGATCGCCCCCACCGAAACCACCGCAGCACCCGCCGAACCGGCGGCGGCGGCCCCGTCCATCGCGGCCCCCGGGGATACAGCGTCGCGTATCCTGGCCGCGCTTGGCCCCAGCCCGACACCCGAAGATCTGGTATTGCGCGATCTGGGGCTGGATGCGGCCACCTTTACCCGCCACGTTTTCCTGCTGGAACTGGACGGCCGGGTGCAACGTCTTCCCGGTGGAATGATCGTCCGGGCATGACGCGCCGCAACGACACGGTCGCGGCGTTTCTTTTTCACTGCATTGACATTCCCCCCATCCCACCCACATCTTGCCCGCCCAGTAACGCATCGCGTATCAATATGAGGAAGCCATGGCTGTCGTAGTTGTCGAATCTCCCGCCAAGGCCAAGACAATCAACAAATATCTGGGATCGAACTATACTGTTCTGGCGTCTTTCGGCCATGTCCGCGACCTGCCGCCCAAGGATGGTTCGGTCAATCCCGACGATGACTTCGCGATGAAATGGGAGGTTTCCCCGGATTCGAAAAAGCACATCAAGGCGATCACCGACGCGCTGGCCAGCGACGATGAACTGATCCTGGCGACTGACCCTGATCGTGAGGGGGAGGCGATTTCGTGGCATCTGGAGCAGGCGCTTGCCTCCAAGCTGAAATCGAAAAAGGTATCGCGCGTCACCTTCAACGCGATCACCAAATCGGCGATCACCGAGGCGATGAAATCACCGCGTCAGGTCGACAAGCCGCTGGTCGAGGCCTATCTGGCGCGCCGCGCGCTGGACTATCTGGTGGGGTTCAACCTGTCGCCGGTGCTGTGGCGCAAACTGCCGGGTGCGCGGTCGGCCGGACGGGTGCAATCGGTCTGCCTGCGGTTGATTGTCGACCGCGAGATGGAGATCGAGGCCTTTCGTGCCCGCGAATACTGGACCGTGACCGCCGTTCTGGAAACGCCGCGTGGTCAGGAATTCAGCGCCCGGCTGAC